>NZ_JALPRJ010000008.1 GCF_030464885.1 Caballeronia sp. SEWSISQ10-4 2
CGACTTACGATGACCTAACAGTTAGTAGTATTCAGAAGCAGCGGTCGTGGCCGGCAAGCGCTATTTCCTCCGGCGGGTCATCCGTAACGGCCGCGAACGACAGTAGGTCAGGCTCGCCTTTCCCCTGCCAGTGCGACCACAGGCACGCAATCAGCATCTCCTGGGCCGGGTTGGGCCTGAACTCCAACACCACGTTTTCATCTTTCTCCCCCTCAAGCGGCACGCGGTTTTCGAGTCGGAATCGACTGACGTTTTCGTAGAACGCTGTTACCAGCATCAGGCCATGCGTATAACCGAAAAGCCCCTTCCAGAAGCCCTCCAAGTTGTCCCGCCGCGCGTTGTAGGTTCCGGGGTATTTCACGTCGTAGATCGCGGGCTTACCTGCCGGCCGACATTGATAGCGCATAGGCTTGATTACGCGCCGACCGTTCTCCATGACCATGACGGGCGCGTATTGACCAGGAAATATCCGCGAGTCACGGTCCGCTAGTTCGGTTCGCCGTAGGTCATCGAGGCGGCGCAGCGTGCCGTCGATTTTGCCCGTAGCGATCCGTTTGCTCTCGAAGGCCGCCTTTGTGGTTTTGGTCTGGAGGATGCGTTCCGCATCAGCGAGCCGGGTGCGCTGTTTGAACAGTTCCTGTTCGAGATTCGTCATCTGAGCTGCGTCATACCGCTCAATCAGCTCCTTGATGCGACGCTCCTCATCCGTTTCCGGATTGACGAAGGGCGCATCCATGCCCTTGGGAACCTTCGCGCCGCTACCCTCGACGCGCTCCCAGTACAGCCGGGCGAACTCCCTAATATCCATGTCAGGACCGAACATCTTCACGTACTTGCGGTAGTCCGCCACGATCTGCGCCGAATAGCACATAGTGCGACCTCTCCTTTAGAATCGTCATCGCATGATGGAACGTTCCGCAGCCTGTTGTCACTCCGATATCTACCGGATGGCTGGGCGACACCACCAGTTTTGAGCGAACGCGATAGAACCAATCAACTCCAAACCAGAAAGAACAAAGCCGCCGTGCCCCATGTGGGAAAGCCTGCAGTCGTAGAGCGCGGGCAAGAGTTGCTCCCGCCCGTCGCCGGCGGCGCTCGCTCTCGCGACATCTGAATATCGCCCTAGTGCGTCCGAGTTTTCGTGAGCGACGATCGCCTCCGCGCGAACGGATTCGGCCGAACGAATTTGAGACTGTTCGAGCGCTTTGCCGTGAAAACGCATGGCGACGACTTGAAGATACATGACAAGGCGACCACTGTATAAACGTACAGTGTAACGCTCCCGCGAGCGGCGACGAGGCTCGCGTTTGTCACTTGTCCAGTATTGCGGAATGCGGGGCAGCGTGACCGCATGACGCGGGCGGCTTGGCCCTACGTCAGCACGCCGGATCAGGGATCTGCGAAATTCTGTGTTACAGCCCCAAGGCTATGCGGCGAACAAGAAACTTAATAAGATGCGTCGTCCTTTGCAGCGGCGCTGTCTCTCAGCCACACTCCTCCCGCTCCATGCGGGAGTTTTTTCAGGCAAACGCCGTCCAGTCGAGCCTCTCAATGCACGTGGCAACCAGCCACGAACCACCGATGCCACCTCACGTGACAAGAAAGCGTTGTGACCAGGATGCGCCAGCAACTCACGAGTAGTCGCATCCGCTACACACGGATCCGCTCGACCTCGTCGAGGCTAATGTCATCTCGGCGCCGATCATAAAGCTGCGTCGTGCGCGTCGACGCGTGGTTCGCCATTGCCGCGGCATTCTCAAGCGTGCCGCCGTTTTTCAGATAGGCGGTGATGCCGGTCGCGCGAAACGTATGGTTGCAGATCTTCGTGGCTATGCCAGCGGCGATCGCTCGACGTCGCACCATCGCATAGGCGTTGGCCTGCGGCAGCGGCGAGTCACTCAACTGCCCGGTGCCACGCTGGATCGTGCGAAACAGTGGCCCTTTAGGATTGCCGCCAATCGCGGTGCCGTCGAGGTACGCGTGCAGATACGCGTCAAGCGTGTGGTGACACGGCATTTCATGACGCTTGCCGCCTTTTTCGCGCAGGCGTACCCATAGCCGCCGGTTTTGCACGTACACGTCTTCCACCCGCATCGTGACGGCCGCGCCGATTCGCGCAAACGAAAACACCATCAAGCCAATCAACGCCCGATCCCGCAACCCGATCGGCGTCGCGACATTGATACTGTCGAGCAGTTGCCGCGCTTCGAGTGCATCGAGCACCGGCGTCTTGCCTTGGCGCGCGCTATGACTTGGGCCTCGCACCGAGGCGGCTGGGTTGTGTGGCAAGACCTGGCCGGTCACCAGCCAGTCAAAAAGGTGACGAATGGCGGCCAGGCGCTGCTTGACTGTCGGCGCCGACATCGTCTGCGTCTGCAGTTCGACCCACGTGGCGACGTGGAGTGGCTGCACGGCCGTGATCGAGATCACGCCGGCCTGCGCACACCAGGTCAGAAACTCGCCCACCGCGTGCGCATACGCGCGCCGTGTGTTCGGATTGCGAATGCTCGACGCGAAGAACTCAAGAAACCGGATGCCAGCCCACTCGCCGGCATTGATCACCAAGGTGGGCAGTGGAGAGGATGAGCGAACCGCAAGCGCGGCCTCAGACATGATCGGTCGCGGGCTTTTCATGCCGTTCTGTGACTGCCATCGTCAGGTTTAGAAGCCCGTACAGTTCGCCCGCACTGGTCGCCTCAACTTCAACGTCGCCCATTGTCAGGCGCAATGTGCGCCCGGCTCGACCCTGCAGCCAGGCGCCGGTCGCCGCGGTGAGCGTGGACCCGGCGACCGGGGTGAACGGGACCATGAACTCCCCAACGAAGCCATCACCCCCATCCGCGTGGTCAGTCGTGAAGGTGACCGCACCAATCTTGCCACCCTCGGCACGGGCGAGGCTATAGAACTGCCGCAGCTCGGCCTGGTATCCCGGACTGAAGGACGCCTCATCGTCGGGCGCGCGCACCAGGGTCAAACGCAGGGTGTCCGGGGTCGGCATGGCGGTTCCTGATATATGTGATAAAGGCCATTATCACACATAGAAATATGGGCTTATGATCGGGTGCGAATTTCTTCCCGGCACTGGGCTGCCGGTTTTCTGTTCAAAACTGGCGCCTAGCAGCCTGAGAAGACTGGGCGGCCCTTGTCGAGCCATTTGTCTGGTTTTGCGATACATTAGTCTTGCACTTATTGCACTTATTGCACTTATTGCACTTATTGCACTTATTGCACTTATTGCACTTAATTCGTTTGCCAGCTACGCTTGCTTCCGCCTGCGCGGAAGCAAGCGTAGCTGGTGAGCTGGGCACAAATCTGTGTGAGACAAAGGAAAAGACATGCGAACCCTCGACCGAATCCGCGAGGTAACCCCGCCTCCGCTGAATGCACGTGAGCTCGAGATGGCTCGCGTCGCACAGCGCTGCATCATGGAGGCCCTAGATCATTCCCGGGCTGCGTCGATCACCCTCACGACTGACGAGGGTGAACAGCCGCAGGTTGAAGTCCCCCCCGCAGCGCTAAAACTCATTGGCCAGCTGCTCGGTGCAATGAGCGAAGGTCGATCGATCACTGTCATGCCGGCAAACCGGGAATTCACCACGGTAGAGGCAGCCCATTTTCTTAACGTGTCGCGGCCGTTCGTCGTCAAGGAAATCGAAGAGGGCCGATTGAAGCATCGCCTGGTGGGTACCCACCGACGGATCGCCTTTGACGACCTGGTGACGTACGCAAACAAGATGCGCGAGAAACAGGCTGGCGCCCTTGAGCGCATGGCTGACAATGCTCGTGAATTGGGATTGGACTACTGAGATGGCTGGCAACGCAACGTTACACAGCCCTGCTGGACGCGTGCGTCCTCTATCCGATCGCGATGACCGATTCGTTGATGAGTCTGGCTACCGCCGGACTCTTTGCTGCGAAATGGTCGACAAAGATTGAGCAGGAATGGATCGCTGCGCTCGAAGAGCGACGACCAGAGCTGAAAGACAAGCCCGAGTTTCGACGGGACTGCATGCGCGAAGCGGTGCCGGACTGGGAGGTCCCGGAGGTTGCCTGGGCGCCCCTCGTTTCGGGTTACGAACTTCCGGACCCGGACGACCGGCATGTTCTCGCGGCCGCCGTTGCCGGACACGCTGACTGCATCGTGACCGCGAACCTTCGTGACTTTCCGCCCGAAATCGTCAATGCGTACGGTATCGTGGTAGTCGATCCCGACCGGTTCATTCTCAACCAGTGGGATCTGGACCCGCTTGTTGCCATGGCTGCCTTCAAGCGCATGCGCGCGCTGGAAGAATCCGGAGGCCACCCCGGAGAATTTCGCCCGGGCGCTCGAGCAGGGTGGTCTACCTGCCACTGCCCAGCGAATACGTGACGCAGCGGATCTGATCTAAGGCACGCCCGGTGGCCTGCGGTACCGATCCGGGAAAACGCATTAAAGCTGACGTATGCTCAATGTTCAGACCCCTCGAAGGAGTCCCATGGTGTACGACACCAACATCGACCAGCTGCTGCGTGCCCTGGACGGAAGCCGTCCGGCCGCCGGAACCCTGAACGGGCTGCTCTCCCTGGACTCGGTACTGACGCCTCCGTATCCCCAGAATTTTGGCCTAGGCACGTCCATTGCGTCATTAAATGTGCTCGGTACGCTCCCGGCCTACCGGCCGATCAACTGGATCGCGGTGCGGCAACGCTTTGAGCAGTTTCATCGCAACCTCGCTCTGACGCAGATGCAGTGGCTGGACGGTATCAACAAACGAGCCAACGTGGTGAGCTGCCTTAACCGCGCGTATTACGGCACCTCCTCAAACACCGACAACAGCTTTTACGTCGGCTCGTGGAGCAAGGACACGGCTATGCCGGCCGCCCCGTGATGTCGACGTGTACTTTCTGCTGCCGGACGAGCTCTACTACCGCTTTCAGGCCTACACGTGGAACCGGCAGTCGGCGCTCCTGCAGGAAGTGAAAGCCCGGCTAGCGCAGACCTATCCGAACACCGACATGAGCGGTGACGAATTGCTTGAGGGCCATTTTCTTTTGTGCACGCAGCAAGCCATGCCGGCCGCCAGCGATTAGACGTCGTGATGCAGGGCGTCTTTGAAAACGTGCGGGCGCCGCCTTCGCGCGGCGAATGCCTCAAGGATGATCACGTGGCAGGCGGAACTTAAGCGCTCAGCACGCGAACGCGGGCCAACCACTCATATCGGCTGGACCTGTAATGCGGGAGAGCGCGAAGGTCTCGTTTTCACGCAAGGTCTCCGCGCGCCCATCGCCGAGAAAGTGCAAGGCATGACGCTCGCCGAGCACCGTGCCGTGCGTACCGTCCGAATACAAAGCCGACCCCTCGGGCAACGCGAAGACCTGTTCCGGTGCGTTGATCGCGAGAAACTCCGCAAGCCGCTCCTCGCGGCTTTCGCCGTTATGGCCGACCGGCTTACCGCCGATGAAATGCGGATTCACCTGGAACGGAACCAGTCCGAGCGCGCGCAGCGTCGGCGGCTGGACGACGGGCATGTCATTAGTGGTACGGATCGTCGGGCACGCTACATTGCTACCAGCACTCCACCCAAGGTAAGGCGTACCCGCTATCACCCGGGCGCGAATCGCATCGACAATACCGGCGTCGTACAGTCGCTTGAGCAGCGCGAACGTGTTGCCGCCTCCGATTGCTATGGCGTCGGCCTGCTCTATTGCCGCAAGCGGGTTGTCGCTGCGATGAATCGATTCGAGCGGATAACCGAGGCGATCGAATACCGGCTTGACGAGGTCTTCGTAGCTATCGAAGCTAAGCGTGACGGCCGCGAACGGCACGAACAGCACCTTGCGCGGCTCATGTTTCAGCAGCGCGTGAATCTGCTCGTCGGCATGTTCAAGATACCCGAGTCGGTCCTTGCGCGAACTGCTCATCAAAAGAATGCGTTGTGTCATGGCGTACGCCTCTTGGTGGTCGAAAGACCGGTCAAGCCAAAACTGCAAATACGCGACCTACCCCGCCCAGATCCCCCGCGCCATTCCCGTCGCGGCGATCACCATCACGATGATCAAGCCTGCCTCCGCGTCGCTCATCACTGCATATTTCCGCGCTTTTCCAAGATCGATCGCTCCGCCGCGTCCGAGCGCGGCGCGCCATCGGATCAGGGCCATCATCGGGGCGATTTCGATCAGCAGGATCACGACAAGCGCCGTCATCTTCAAGTGAAACAGCGGTTCGTGCAGATAATAAGCACCGCCCTTTTCGAACCCGCCAAACGCGCGCATCACCCCGGTCACGAGCAGGACCAGCGCGGCGAGTCCCCACATGGCATCGGTGCGAAAAACGTGTTTGAGGCGCGCGGCATTGGCGCTCAGGGAACTCGCCGGATCGAGTTGGCGCAGCGCCCGCGCCCGGCCGAATACCGATGCAAACGCAAATCCGAACGCCAGCAAATGAATGGCCGCGAGACACCATCGAGCAAGCATGCGCCCTCCTTTGTGCAAAGAAAGTTCGACGATACCAACTGAGTCGCCCGAATCGGGCGCGACTGACAACCTTGGGTTCTATCGACACGTCACCCGTGCCAATTCGACGTCCGAGCAACGGATACCGGCGATTACGCCGCCTCGAAACCAGCCGCGACAAGGCGACGCCTCACCTCAAGCGCCGGTGTTTTAACTCTGACGCAACGACGCGTCGAGCGCCCGCGCGGTCTTGCGGTCGCCTTCGCTCGCCAGTGCGGCCCGAAACACGATTTTGCGATTATGTCCGGCGGCAGCGGGAGAATCCCACAGCAGTTCCATCTTGGCGCGCGCGCCTAACCCGAACACGGACAACCCGCGCTTTTTCGGCACGACAGCGGCGGCGCTTTGCAAACCATCCGAGCCGTCGGACCCGGTGGATTCCCGCACCGCATCAGGCCATTTCACCGATAACTCCCGCGCATCGTACTGACCGAGCTTGCGGCTTTCGGCCCAGACGACGGCGGTACGCGTGGTGGGATCGATGGAAATGGCATAGCGGCCGATAGCAAACCGGCGCGCCGCGATATTCGTGCGCCACAACGCACGCGGCCGGCAGATCCACAGCACCACGCCATACAGCGCGGGCGCGACGAGCAGCCAGCCATTGGTTTCGGCGAGCGCGTGCATGGCGTTTTTCCAGCCGGCGGTCCAGGTGAAGAACCCGACCGACCACACCGCGAACACGAAACTCAGCAGCGCAAGCAGCCGCAAGGCTTGCCGCAGCCATTGCGGCAACGGATGCAGCGGCCGTTCCGCGCGGGCGCGGGCGCCGGGGAGAAACAGCAGCAGGAACAAGAGTACGAGCGTAACGCAGGCCCACGGCGATGAAGTCATCGCCCGGATTGAAGAGAGGTAGCCCATTTGCGACATCGAGAACATCCAGCGCGCGGCCAGCACGAGTCCGATCGCCCGCAGCGCGAATACGGTGCCCGCACCCGGTGCCGGGCTCGCGCTACTCTGCTTCGCTCTCGCCAAAACTTCGCTCCTGTTCACGACTGTCCTTGTTCGCGCGGTAAGTTCCTCCCGTCGCGCGATGCGATTTTCAAGAGACTTCCACACCCATCCATACATTCGCTCCGATGCTGCACTGCATCTCACGAGGCCCGCACATTATAGGGAGAATGTCGAAAACGGCATTGGCATCGCATGCTCAACCCGACGATAACGTCGCAAGCTTGGCCCCGCAGTGTGTCAAAACAACAACGCCCCGTGCGCCTGACGGCGCACGGGGCGTTGTTCTGCTAGTTCAGCAAGCTCGACTTCGGGCGACGCTCTCGCGAGCGTCGTCGACCATCAAGATCAGCCGGCGTTGACTTCGCGAAGGACGGTGCGGCGCTTGGCGCGCAGCAGTTCTTCATACGTCTGGACATAACGCGCGGCCATGACCTTCGACGAAAAGCGCGTTTCGAACGCCTGGCGCACCTTGGCGCGCGGCAGCGTGTCGAGGCGCTTCACCGCGGCGATCGCGCTCAGTTCGTCTTCCACGACAAAACCCGACACGCCGTTTTCGATCACTTCCGGCACCGATCCGCGATTGAACGCGATCACAGGCGTACCGCAAGCCATGGCTTCGATCATCACCAGGCCAAACGGCTCCGGCCAGTCGATCGGGAACAGCAGCGCGTGGGCGTTGCCGAGGAATTCGGTCTTTTGCTGCTCGTTGATCTCGCCGATGTACTCAACGTGCGGCAGCGCGAACAACGGCTTGATCTGCTCTTCGTAATAAGCGCGGTCGGCGTTGTCGATCTTCGCCGCGATCTTGATCTTCATGCCCGCTGCGCCGGCAATACGGATCGCCCGGTCGACGCGCTTTTCCGGCGAAATCCGGCCGAGGAACGCGAGGTAACCCGGTTCGACATTCGGGATCGGCTTGAGCAGGTTTTCCGGCAGGCCGTGATAAACGGTCGCGAGCCAGTTGGCTTGCGGCAACGGCTGGCGCTGGTTGTCGGAGATCGACACGACCGGCGCTTCGTTGAAGGTGCTGAAGATCGGCTGCAGTTCCGGCAGGTCGAGACGGCCGTGCATGGTCGTCAGGAACGGCACCGGCTGGCGCGAGAACAGCGAGAACGGGTAATAGTCGATGTGAAAGTGCAGCACGTCGAATTCATCGGCGCGGCGGCGCACTTCTTCCAGCAACAGCATGTGGGGCGCCATCGTGTCGCGGATGGTCGGGTCGAGGCGCAACGCTTGCGGCCAGAAGGCTTCGAGCTTCGCCGACGTTTGCGAATCACCGCTCGCGAACAACGTGACGTCGTGACCGGCCTCAACCAGCGCTTCGGTCAGATAGGACACCACGCGCTCCGTGCCGCCGTAGAACTTCGGGGGAACGGCTTCGTGAAGAGGCGCGATTTGAGCGATTCGCATGTCGGAAACTCCTAAATATGTCAGGCAAAATTGATGCGCTTGGCATCGGTCGTTAATCAAGCGAATCGCCCTACCCGGGTTCGGCACGGTGCTGGTGTCTCCAGCGTAATGGCCGATAGCACGAGAAAAAAATCGCGATGCTTCGCTGTTTGCTTGGGTGTTGCGGGTTTTGCTAGTGCTGCAGGTGTCGGGCGTCTGTTTCAGAGCGTGATCAGGCAGAGCAAGATCGATTCCATCTCGTAAATGCAGCGCACCCAGCCATAAACGCACAACCTACCGACCCGTTGACCGGAACCTACAAGAACCTGTCAAAAAGCCTAAGGGGAAACCCGCGTGAAGTATCGCGGTTTTTACAAGACTTCCAAGCTTACATTTCAACTTATTTATCTTGTTACATCGTCGATACACTTTGCAAGCCCTTGTTTATCAAGGCTGTTCTACATTGAGCGAACGGGTCGCAGCCGTGCTGCAAGGACGAAAACGCTGCGATTCCATCTGGATCCGGCTGCGCCGCAGTGTCCCGTCCGGCATCCGGAATCGCCGCCAACGCCGCTTTATCGGCAGCGGGACCGCGACGTGCTCTCACCCCGCATAGGGCGTAATTCCCTGCTCACGTCGAGGTACCGCGAACAGCACCGGGTGAACCGCGTGCGGATCGAACAAGGTGCACGACGCGTCTCCAGAGGGCGCTGGCTGGCCCCTTCAGACGACGCACTTTTGCGGAATTTGAGCCCCGCCTGATGGATCTGCACCACGGAAAGCATTTTGCGAGGCGATTTGGCTCGCTACACTCGCTACAATTCAACAATCGGTGCTGCACGCCATCGCCTCGCCCGGGCCAGCCGCGCATGCGGCCACGGCGAAGCATCGCGCTCAACCGCTCTACTTGACCGAAAACGACCATTGGAACAACTCACTGTCTCTCAGCGTAACGTGCACAACGCGAAGCTAGCGAGCTATGCGCATCGCCCGCTTGCGTTCCTGTTTCGTTACATCCGCCGTCATCCGGTCGCTCACTCCATCGTGCTGGCCAGCGTGCTGGCTGCCGTCGGTTGCGCGCTCGCCTCGCAGTACGCCATCAAGCATCTGATTGACGTGCTCGGCCAAGGCCGCGGCCACCCCGGCCCGCTCTGGTCCGCCTTCATGATCCTGGTCGGCCTGATCGCTGCCGACAACATGCTGTGGCGAGTCGGCGGCTGGGTCGGCGCGCACACGTTCGTCGCGGTAACGGGCGATTTGCGGCGCGACCTGTTTTCGTATCTCAGCGGCCATTCGCCCACCTACTTCTCCGAGAAACAGCCTGGCATGCTCGCGAGCCGGATCACGGCGACATCGAATGCGATCTATACCTCCGAGAACACCATGGCGTGGAACGTGTTGCCGCCGTGCATCGCGGTGATCGGTGCGATCGTGATGATCGTGGCCGTCAATCCGCTGATGGCCGCGGGCCTGATGCTCGCCTCCGCCATCCTCGCGTTCGTGCTGTACCGGCTCGCCGGCCGCGGCTCGGCGCGGCACCATACGTTTGCATCGAAGGCGGCTTCGGTCGACGGCGAACTGGTCGACGTGATCGGCAACATGGCGCTCGTGCGTGCATTCGGTATGACGTTTCGCGAGCAAAAGCGCTTCGGCTCGACGGTCAAGGCCGAAATGGTCGCGCGTCAGCAGAGCTTGCTGTATCTCGAGAAACTGCGGCTGTTCCACGCAGTCGTGACCGCGATCCTGTCGGCTGGGCTGCTCGGCTGGGCGTTGTGGCTGTGGTCGAAGGGACAGGCGACTTCCGGCGATATCGTGCTGGTCAGCTCGCTGGGTTTCACGATTCTCCACGGCACGCGCGATCTCGCCGTCGCGCTCGTGGATGTGACGCAGCACGTCGCGCGACTGGCGGAAGCCGTGCAGACCCTGCTCGAACCGCACGGCATGCCGGATCGCTCGGACGCGACCGAGCTCGTGCCGCAAGGCGGTCGCGTGGACTTCGAAGAAGTCACGTTCGCGTATCCGCGCCGCCGGCCGATCCTCGATAAATTCAACCTGCATATCGAACCGGGTCAGCGTGTCGGGCTGATTGGCAAGTCGGGCGCGGGGAAATCCACCGTGCTCGCGCTGCTGCAGCGCTTCTACGAGCCGCAGGGCGGCGCGATCAAGGTCGATGGACAAGATATCTCGCTGATCACGCAAGACAGTCTGCGGATGTCGATTGCGCTCGTGCCGCAGGACATTTCGCTGTTCCACCGGACTGTCTACGAGAACATTGCGTACGGCCGGCCGGACGCATCGCGCGAAGAAGTGATCGCCGCCGCCCGCGAGGCGCGGTGCACGGACTTCATCGAAGCGATGCCGGAAGGGTTCGATACCATCGTCGGCGATCGCGGCGTGAAGTTGTCGGGCGGGCAGCGCCAGCGAATTGCCATCGCGCGCGCAATTCTGAAGAACGCGCCGATCCTGCTGCTCGACGAAGCCACGTCGGCGCTGGACAGCGCGTCGGAAGAAGCCATCCAGCAAGCGCTCGACCGGCTGATGGTCGGCCGCACGGTGATCGCGATTGCGCACCGGTTGTCGACGCTGCAGGGCTTCGACCGGATTATCGTGATGAGCGCAGGCAAGGTGATCGACGACGGTTCGCCGGATCAGTTGCGCAACCGGCCGGGGTTGTATCGCGAGCTGCTGTCGAAGCAACACGGCAAGTTGCCGCCCACGACCATGCCCTCGCAACAAGTCGCCGCGAAGGCTGAATCAACGTAACGTTGCTTCATCGCTGCTCGCTTCAAGCTGGAAAGCCGCTTCAGGTTCGTCAGACTTAAGTCAGACCTAAGCGGCTTTTTTACGCCTGCAGATCGCGCATGAAGTTGTCGCGCCAGACGGACACGTTGTTTTCGCGAAGTTGCGCGAACATCTCCGCGTGCCGGGCCTGACGCTCGTTCAGCGGCATCGCGAGCGCCGCGGCGAGCGCGTCCGCCATGCCGGCGATATCGAGCGGATTCACGATCAGCGCACCGTTCAGTTCCTGCGCCGCGCCGGCGAATTGCGATAAAACCAGCACGCCGGGATCGTCGGGATCTTGCGCCGCGACGTATTCCTTCGCCACCAGATTCATGCCGTCGCGCAACGGCGTGACAAACCCCACATGCGACGCGTGGAACAGCGCGGCGAGCACCGGCCGCTCGTATTGCCGATGGATATAGCGGATCGGCGTCCAGTCGAGTTCCGCATACCGCCCGTTGATGCGCCCGGATTCCGCTTCGAGCTGCAGCCGGATGTCGCGATACGTGTCCATATCGGCGCGTGTAGGCGGCGCGATCTGCACGAACGAGACGTTGTTGCGCTGCGCCGGCTGGTGCTCCAGCAGCTTTTCGAACGCGCGGAAGCGCTCGACCAGACCCTTCGAATAATCCAGCCGGTCGACGCTCATGATCAGCTTGCGATCACGCAGCGTCGTCTTGACCGTTTGCACTTCGCGCCCGCTTTCACCGTCTTTGGCGAGAGACGCGATCTCGTCCGGATAAACGCCGATCGGATAAGCTCCCGCCCGCAGCGTCTTGCCGAAAGCGTTCACCACATTCGGCTTGCCCGCGGTACGCACGACCGAGCCATTCGCCTCCGTCTCGATGTAATCACAAAACGCGCGCAGATCGGGCGCGGTCTGGAAACCGAGCAGATCGAAGGAGCACAGCGCTTCGGCCAGCACGCGATGACGCGGCACGCTCAGCAGAACCTGCGCTGCCGGAAACGGAATGTGCAGGAAAAAGCCAATGCGGTTCGTCACGCCTTCATCGCGCAATGCCTGAGCAAACGGGATCAGGTGATAGTCGTGGACCCAGATGACGTCATCGGCTTTCAGCAGCGGCGCGAGTTGCTTCGCGAGCCAGCGGTTCACGCGGCAATAACCGTCGAATTCGTCACGGTCGAACTGGATCAGATCCGGCCGATAGTGGAACGCAGGCCACAACGTGGCGTTGGAAAACCCGCGGTAATACTGGTCGTAATCGCGTTGCGCCAGGCCGATGGTCGCGAACGTCACGCGGCCGCGCTCCTCCAGCGTGATGCTCTCCGGCGGCTCCGCCACCACGTCGCCGCTCCAGCCGAACCACATGCCGCCGGTTTCCTTGAGCGCGTCGTAGACGCCCACGGCCAGGCCGCCCGCCGCTGGGCCGCCTTCGGAAATCGGCGCAACCCGGTTCGAAACAATGATCAGCCGACTCACGAATGTGTCCCTGTAAAACCTTCAATTCCTGCAATACGCTGCAGCCAGTTGAGCAACTCGCCCACCGATTCGACGCGCGCATGCGCGAGCGTATCGCCGGCGCCAACCTTGATCGAGACCCCGTTGCGCTCGTTCGCAACCGCGAAGCCCTTTTCATCTGTCAAATCGTCGCCGATAAACACCGGCCTGCGGCCCGCGAATGGAGGTTCATCGAGGAAAGCGAGCACCGCGCGGCCTTTATCGACGTCCTTCGGCTTGATCTCGTAGACCATCTTGCCGGGCTGCAGCACGTAGGCGGCGGCGTATTGAGCGACGAGTTTTTCGGTCGCCTCGCGCGCCGCCGCGCCGCGTTCCGGCGCATTGCGGTAATGCAGCGCGAGCGCCGCGCCCTTGATCTCGAGGAGCATGCCGGGATTAGCCTTCATCACGCCTTCGAGCACATGTTCCATGCGCAGCAGGCGCTCGTCGTTGAAACCCACACGCTGGACATCCGCGTTCGAATCGCGCCGCTCCGCGCCGTGCAAACCGGCCACGGGCAGATCGGGCATCGACAGGAACGAATCGATGCTGTCAATTCCGCGTCCCGACACGATCGCCACCGCGCCATTGGTCGCGCGACGCAACGCGCTCAGGATGGCCGGCACGATCGGTTGCACGACCACGCCGTCGGGCGTGGGCGCAAGTTCGACGAGCGTGCCGTCGAAATCGAAGAAAAAAGCGGTCGTGGCAAGCGGAAAATTATCTGGGAGGTTTTGCATCTATATCTGCCTTTCAGCCGGAGAAAGACCGGAAAAGTGTGCGCATGTTACCGCGCTTTGTAACCCCGTCTGGTAAAGCGGCGTTGAGGGCTTACACGCAAAGAGTGCGTCCGATGCTACGCACCACGCAGCTTTCGAACCCGCCTCTATCGCCTTTCAGCCTTGTCTGGTGGCCCTGTGGCATAACGCCTCGGCCACGTGCCAGCGCCCGTGTACGCCCGGCGTAAGCTTCTATTCTGAGATAGAGTCGGCACCCGGATGGCTTCGTGGACGCGCTGTTTGATCGATCACCCATCCGCCTTGATGCACCCTACCCTCATCCGAGTTGCAAAATGTCTTCCTGGTTCAGTTTTCAACGCAAGGGCTGCTTTGCCGCACTGCTCACCGCGTGGCTCCTGAGCGCCGGCCTTGCCGCGTGCTCACACCCTGACACCACGCCCTGGAAGCTGACCGATGTCAGCGGCCATCTGCCCGACCTGGACTTCAATCTCACCGACGATACCGGCAAACCCGTCACCGGCCAGTCGTTCGCGGGCCGGACGACGCTGGTTTATTTCGGCTACACGCATTGCCCGGATGTGTGCCCGGAGACCATGGCGCGGCTGATGCAAGTTTTGCAGCAACTCGGGCCCGACGCAAAAAACACGCGCATTGCGTTCATTACCGTCGATCCCGCCCGCGACACGCCGGCCGTGCTGCATGACTACGTGCGTGCGTTCGACGCACAGCACGCCGTCGGCCTGACTGGCACGGATGGGGCGATTGAAGGCATTGCGAAGCGGTATCGCGTGGCTTACCAGATGGAGAAACGCGATCCATCCGGCGCGTACGACGTCACGCACAGTTCCGCGGTCTATATCTTCGATGGCCACGGCCACGCGCGCCTGCTCGCCACCGAAAGCGATTCCATCGATACGATTACACACGACGTGCGCCGCGTGATCGAATTGCCTGCTTCCTGAAGTCATCTAGAAACGGTATAGCGCTGCACTTTTACGTGCGGCGCATCCAGATGTGCGGAATGTCGTCTTCCACGTGGACATCGGAAATTGGCTCGAAACGGAAGCCGGCGTAGAAACGCTGCAATCGTGCTTGAGCGTGCAGACGTATCGGCTGGCCGGGCCATTGTTCATGGATGAAACCCAGCGTGCGTTCGAGCATCACCTGGCCCAATCCGATCCCGCGGAAACCGGCCGTTGTCAGCACGCGACCGATGCGGATATCGGAACCTTCTTCGCCGTCAGCCGGGTTCGGCAGCAGGACTCGCAGATAACCAGCGAGTGCAGGCCGTGCATCGGCTGAATGGCGATAGACGAGCAAATGCCACGCATCGGGGTCCTGTCCGTCGACATCGCCGTACACGCATTTCTGCTCCACCACGAACACTTCGCTGCGCGCGGCGAGCATGGCGTAGACGTCGAGTGCGCTCAGGGCGTCGAAGGATTTCCAGCGCCAGTCGAATTCGGAAAATAGCTCGGGCATGGTTGGATCGGGTAGAGGTTTTTAGTGCGGGATGGTGTGCGAATATAGCCCGCTAGCCGGATCGCAAATTAGCAATTATGCCGTTCAGACAGCGCCAGGCCACAGCCCTTGTAACATGGGATTGAACAAGCCGCGGACAAAGAAAAAGCCCTGACAAGTGAACTGGACCCGTTATTTTGTATACGTCTCGTGCTTACGTCCGGGGTGACATACTTGGCGCACCCGCGGTTCAGAAAAAGCGCGCGCCAGCGTCAGCTTTCGCTAACAGCCATTTTTATAGCGATAGATCTAAGAGGAGATGCGAAATGGACAGTTTCGATACAGCAATTCAAACTTTTCTGACGCACTTCGCTTTTGGCTCCGACTTGCTTAACCACGCGATAAGGGTAATCGCGGACCTATATACATCGAAGGGCTTGGTGCTCATACCCGTTTTGTGGTGGATATGGTTCAAACCCAGTCAGCGTGGTGAATGGGAGCGTGAAATGGTCATCGCAACGATTGCGAGCGGCCTTCTGTCACTCGCAATCGGCAGGCTTCTCGCCCATTACTTACCATTCCGGGGGCGACCAATCTATAACCCCGAACTGCACCTGCACTTTCCATCAGCCGGTGCGCCCGAGGCGGTGCTGCGAACCTGGAGTTCCTTTCCGAGCGACCACGCGATGCTGTGGATGGCGGTCGCGACAGGAATTTTTCTCGTCTGGCGCCGCGTGGGCGTGCTCGCGCTTTTGTACACCACGATCTTCATATGCATGCCGCGCGTTTATCTCGGCTTGCACTATCCGACCGACGTGCTCGGGGGGGCTGCGATCGGAATTGTCCTCACATATGTGATGTCACGGGACTCCGTCAGAACGCGTTTTGCAGTGCCGATCCTGGGATGGATTCACAGATTTCCCGGGCCTTGTTATACCTTCGCGTTTCTCTTATGTTTTGAACTAGTAACCCAGTTTGACGAAATACGATTGATCGAGCAGTCGGTTTCAAAAGCACTACCATTGCACGGGACCGCATCTACCGGCCTGGAACTCGCTGGTGTCAATGTCCGACGCGGGCAAGAATGGTGAACCAGGATTATTCATGTCGATGATGGTCGTTATCTGGCGTTCGTCCGTCGATTCTCAACGATCAAGGCGGCTGTGTCGAACGTCTCAAAATGGCCCGACCCGGTCCGATGTCGAACTTGTGAAGTCGACCCTGAAGGGACACTCGATTTTGCGGAAAGCGGCCGTTCAGTATGGTAGGTGGTGACCCTATCTAATCTGTTAATTTCGTGCCGGAACCCGAGCCAGTCTCCCTAGACATCTCAGTTGCTCAAAAATCCCAACCCGGCTCAGAACGATTGGCCGACATCCTTGGATCACGGTCAGTGTCTTCTGGATAGAGGTGTCGGATCTATCTCGGTACAGTCCCTTGCAGAGCGCAATTCACAGCGCTACCTTCGATACCCGGTGACAAGGTAGCGCTGTTGGTTCATACGCTCTTGGCGGTCGACGCCTGGTGCCGCGCAAACATCATGTACCGCTCGTCGGCTGCTGCTCGCGATGTGCGGTGAGCGTCGAACATCCGCTGCCCGCAGGCGCAGACGGGGTGCCCGGAACGCCATCCAGATTCACGCCGACGACGCGATAGCACGGCGTCGACTGTCCGGTCGTATCGACCCAGCCGCCTCCTGCATCGGTCGTGCAGTTCTGGCACGGCGTCGTCCAGCTACCGTTCGCCTGCAGCATCTGCACCGAGTAAGTGGGGGAACCTGCTGCACCTTCAAATTCGACATGTCCGCCGTCGGTGGATGTAATCACCGGCGCTCCCACGAGTTCGTGCGAAGGCGCAGCGCTAAATCCATTCAGTGTGTAACCGTGTTGGCGCAGCATTTGTGCTCGCTGAGCCATGTCTGCGGCGGTGTTGGAAAGCGTGGTGATGCCCGTGTAATACAGTGCCCACCAGTTGCCGTCTTCGGTCGATTCGCAATTGGGTTGGCATCCTTCATTGGCCGGGATCGGCAACCAGCCGTGTCCGCTTGCATGCGATATCAATGCCCAGAAATTGTCGCCCGCAATATTGGAATCGGAAGCGATGCCATCCAAAAATGTCTGCAGGGCCGCAGTGGTCTGGTAATCGGTCTGGTCCCATCCGTATTCAATCATGGCGTAAGCCTTGCCGGCGGCAACAACTTGCGCAGCTATCGTATGAACCTGAGGTGTATCGCCAGTAACCTTCGCGTTCGCCGCTGAAGGCGTCCAGTGCGGATACCATTCGTTAGCAAAAATATCGACATTGGACGCACTGAGTACAAGCGATGCCGGAGTGGCTGCTCCGTTCTGGCTGATGTCGATAAACAGCTGCTTGTTGTTGATGGATTTGAAATAAGTCGATACGTTGTTCAACCACGCCGTCATTTGTGCGTCGGATACCGCGGGAGGGACGACCACACCGGAGGGTGTGAAAGTTATGGCACTAAGGTCGAGATTGAGATTATTGCCATCCACCCATCCGAGGAAGGTTGGATCATCCTTATATGCAAGCCCTGTCAGCGGATTGACGTGGGTCAGTATCGCCCGCATATGTTGCTTGTAATCACCTATCAAATTCGGATCGGTTAGAAATGCCGCCGCGCAACTGGAACTGGATATGTTGCGCCACGTGCAATACCAATTGTAGGACTCACCTAATCCAGTCCCGCCCGCGTCGCCATCGAACTCGCCGATCAGCTTTATTCCATACTTACGCGCCTCGGCAACCACCATATCCATGTGCGCGAACGCGGCATCGTTGAACACGCCTTGAGCCGGTTCAATACACAGCGGACATCCAACCGTATCGCCGAGTGTCTGCGCACGGATCACGGTTGCGCCCATTTCATGCGCGGTCGCGAGCGCATCGTCGACCTCGTATTGCGTCGGATAGCTATAGCTCCCAACAGGTATCGACGTCGACGATGCGGGCCCATAGTTCTTCAACCCCAGATACTCAACGTTCGCGCCCGCAAACCGGAAATGCTGTCCTGCGACCAACAATTGCGAGCCTTGCCGCGTCACGAATGAGTTCGCGTACTGCGCAACGCTCACGCCAGGCACATTCGATCGTTGAGCGGCTGTGCCGGCTGTATTGGCAGGGGACGAATCCGAAGATGAGCCACCGCACGCAGCAAGCAAGACGAGAATCGCTCCGGCTCCCACGTACTTGATTGCTCGCACCGGGCTTCTCATCATAGATTTAAGCGCAATCGTTGACATAATGTGCTCCTCCAAAACTACTGTCGATTATTTAATTAGTACTACTTTATGTACTAGAAATTTAATATCATATCCGACCAGTAGGCCGGCGAGTTCACCTGTTCCACGTTGTCGGTGCCTAGACTGGAAGGGAAATTTCCTGTCGACGCCCGGGACTTCGAATCCAGGTCACCACCGCAAGGAGCGCCCCAACGCATAGCGTCAACGACACGCCGATAGAGGGTCCCTTAATAGAGATGCGCTGACAACAGGTAGTTTCACCAATTTTTATTATGTTTAGCTAAACAGAAGCTTGATTACCTGCTAATTTGATTCCTGATATTGAGCATGCCCACGACCCCCGGACCAGCATTTACAGCTCCCGGGTGGACAGCGACAAGCATCCCCATTCCTGTCTCCAGAACGTCTGACACCGGTCGAGCGTCGCCCCGGCCCGCTTCGCCGCCGCAAAAGCGATTTTCAGTGCCCCCGCCGGATGGTCCGACAGAAGGTGGTCGAATGGCGTGCGCTCCGGACAACGACCCCACGACTGGTCCAGTAGCGCTTTTCGTTCATCACATGCTCTGAAAAACGCTTCGTAATGTACTTCGCCAGACAACCCGAGAGTTTGTGCCGAGGACCCTTCTACTCGAACGGATTGAAAATCATCTAGGTAGTAATGTTGAATGGCTGAAACTGGCCGAGGCTGTGTGAGAACTCAAAAACACTAGGTTTTAGGGGGTCTTTTTACCCTTCCCCGAGGGTCACGAAGCCCGTATAGAGCGTTCTGACAAGCCGACTTTCTAGCCAAGTCTTAGCGCCACACGTTTTGACACAGCCTCGGCCGATTGCCGTCGAACGGGCGCACGAAACGTGGGGACTAAGTAGTAGTCCGTTGATGCTTTACTGGGGATTTTTGCGTGCTACAGATTTGCTATAGCAGCAAGTAGATGTCTTATCTGACAAGGTTTTTTGCTTGTCATTCCACCCCCTGAACTATCGCCACCTCGGAGCAACCGGTCAAAGCAACTTTGATCGTCTCAGGTCGCTGAGAGTTGTTGGATGTCTGCCGTGGTCGCTATGGCTGTGAACACGGTGCGGCGCCTGCCGGCAGGCGTCGGATAAGCCTCAACGCAAGCGACTGCATGTTTATGACCGCGTCTTGAGCGCGCCTGCAGGCGGACGGCGCTTTCGTGCCAGGGAAGTTGGCTCTGCGATCGGCAGCATATGGCGGTCGTACGGGAAGCTGTCCCGACTCCCACCTATGTCGTGGGTTTCATCGCACCAAATTTCGGCCCAAAATCTTGCGAATCCGATCGCTTTGGCATGGGTCGGAAAGGATGAAAGACCGCCAGATCTAAAGGCTCCTTCCGGTTCGGCGTCGGGTGGCCCGCGCCAGATAATTGCCTGCCCTATAAATCCGATGTTGCTGTCCATCGCCGAACACTCGATGTTGAACGTACGGTGCTGAAAACGCATAGAAGCCTCCGCAAAACGCAATTTCCGCGCCCCGTCGCCGTCAATCTTGCATGATCAAGGCAATAGAGTCAGGCTCGGCCTAGTAAATGACCCCAATCGGCTCGCGGCGGAAAGGACTATCATGGATTCGCGGGTGAGCTGCACGACGCAGATTTAGTCGCAAGATCCGCAGTTGGCGTTGCGAGTTCCCTTCTGTTCGTCGGTCGTCCCACCGAGGGGTTACAGAAGGTCAGGAGCCTTCTCGTATTGCGGAGTCGATGAGTGCGCTAACGGAGCTAACCCCTCGGGACGGTTCTGGTGGTGCCTTTTCAGTGGCAAGGATGAAAGAAAACCCGGATCGAATGCTCGCAACTTCTGCGAAAAGATCTCCCGCACGGCAGGATTGCATGCGCTCAGTCCGTAGAACTAAGCTTCCCGGATTGAACTACACGAAGATGCCAAAGAATGACGTTATTTGATGCTAGCCCGCTCCGCATTAAGTTGATGCCGTCAACGAGCGACGGCACCGTGTTCCGTGCCGAGTGTCAGGCAGGGTTGAAGAAATTTTATGATCATCTACTCTCCAACGGTGTACTGGTTACCCCAGTTGTATTCACCATGGACAGCGGCACTACCATTGGGGGGCTCGTCGGTGAATTCGTCGTGACGGGCACGCAAATCATCGGCGTCACACTAGGTGTGGCCATAGCGGGATGGTTCAAAGGTCGATCCGGGCGCAGGCTGACACTAAATGTTGGCGACATCCAGATCGAAGCGGGTACGAGCGACGAGCTCGCTAGGCTGCTCGAACACGCTATAGCAGTGAGAGAGGGCCCTTGACTCGGTTTCCGTCAAATCTGCTACAGAATTGCTATAGCAAGGCAGGCGGATCTCATTCCACCCCCTGAACTATCGCTGCGCCGGGAAAGTGCGTCAAAGTAACTTTGATCGTCTCAGGTCGACCCTGAACTGCCGAACGCTGTTTCCGAAAGCGGCCGGTCGCACGTCGAAAGCGCGAGATACGGATGCCCGGACGGATTATTTCAACGCATGGACCACAATGTCACGCAGTCCCACAGCTTCAACTTTGTGCTTGGTGGGTACGGCTCCATCGTCGATGACGTCGGAGAGGCGTGAACGCAAGATCATAAAAATCTCCGTTCCGGTCGATCCTTCGGACAGCGCAGCTAGGAGCTGCTCTGCGTGCCGCCCGAAACCGGCGTCGGCAAGAGATCTCGCCAGCGCTCTAGTGTCATCGTATAAGTGCGTCATCTATAGATTCGACCGGATGGAAAACCGAATTCTAGCGCCGCTGTGAGGGGGCGATTCTTGTCGGCTACGTTCTCACCGCTATGCGGACCTGACGTCGCGCCCAATTGTTGACGATTTAAGCCCTTGCGGCCATCGTCCGTTCCTGGCCGATCACTAACGATCACCATTTCGCTTTACGCTAGTTCGACGGCGAATAGATTCGTGCGACGATGATCAACATACCGAGCGCCTACCAGTAGGGTCGCGATGCTGAGGATCGGCAGGCAGGCCGAGCGGCTGAAGGTCGAACAGCTGCCGGGCGGCGATGGAGATGCTTTGGCGCGAGGCCGACACCTTTGGACCGTCGATCAATCCCTCGGATATCGTCTTGCACCGGCCAGCTCAGAGCTTTATCCCGCTCGTTTGTCTCCTCACGGCGGTGCCTTTTTCGGGCGCTGCTGGCGGATCGGCTGGACAACTTCGAAAACATCAATCGTCCAGCTTCATTCTCGTCCGGCCGTGGACACTACGCCGCGACTGGCGTACTGCCCGGCCTGCGTATCCCACCCGCCGCCGAGCGCCTTATACAGCGCGACGAGGTTCGTCGATACCGTCGCCGTGCTGTCGACCCATTGTTGCTCGCTTGTCAGCAAGGTTTTTTGCGCCGTCAATACATCGAGGTAATTCGACAGACCCCGGACATAGCGCTTGTTTGCGATGTCCAACGCGCGTTTTGACGCTTGCACGCTTGCATCCAACCGGTCTCGGCGACGCTGTTCGGCAGCAAAGCCTGTCAGCGCGTCATCGACCTCCTGGAACGCCGAGAGCACCGTCTTGCGGTACGTGATCGCCGCCTCCTGCTGCTGCGCCTCCCTCAAGGCGAGTGTGGAGCGCAGGCGCCCACCCTCGAAAATGGGAATCGAAAGGCTCGGCCCCGCGCTATAGCTGCGCGCACCCCAGCTACCGAGATTCGTGAATTGCGTCGCCTGAATGGCGACGCTTCCCGACAGCGTGATCTTGGGGAAAAAATCCGCCTTCGCCGCGCCGATGTTCGCCGTCGCTGCATGAAGCTGCGCTTCCGCTTCGCGGATATCCGGCCTGCGCCTCGCGAGCTCCGATGACAGCCCGATCGGCACGCGTGGCGGTACCACGGGCACGTCCGGCGTTTCCTTCAGCTTCTCCGCGAGCATTCGCGGATACTCACCAAGCAACACCCCAATGGCATTGATCAGCTTCGCCTCCTGCTGCTCTTCCTGCGGAATATCCGCGGCGTTCGACTCGGCCTGGCTTTGCGCATTGGCAACATCGAGATCGGTAGCGAGTCCATGCTTGGCGCGCTCGTTCGTCAACTGCACGGTGCGCTCGGCAAACGCGAGGTTTTCCCGCGTGATGCGCAGCTTTTGCTGCGTTCCACGCAGATTGAGATAGTCGCGGGCGACTTCCGCAGCCGTCGACACGATCGCGTCGTGCCGCGCTTCGTTTTGAGCATCGACTGTGGCGCTCGCGTTTTCTGCCGTGCGCCTCACGCGGCCCCAGAGATCGAGTTCCCACGATGCATCGAAACCATATTGATACAGGTTGAACGGCGGCAATGCGGTTGATGTCGCGCTTTGCGTCGGTATGCCGCCCTGTCGTCCGCCCAACCCGTTCGTATCGGTTGCCGACGGTGACCCGCTGCCCCCGAGCAGGCCGATGACGCCATCGGCGCTCTGAAGCTCACGCGTGTAGGACGCGTTGCCGTTCAACGTAGGGAGCTCATCAGCTCTCGCTTGCCCGAACTGCGCCCGCGACTCGGCCAGCCGCGCCGCCGCGACCTTGAGATCGAGATTGCTGTCGATGGCGCGCGTGACCAGCTCTGTCAGAAGCGGATCCCCGAAGCTGTTCCACCATAGCGGATCAACGGGTTCAGGCACCGCGACCGAACGAACGGCGTCGGTAGTGGCCGGCGCCTCGGGCCATTGCGCCGGCGTCTGCAATGCGGGGCGCTGGAAGTCGGGGCCCATCGTGCAGGCGGACAAGAAGGCTACAAACGGAATCCATCGATAATCAATGCGCATTGACCTGTGCCCCCTTCGGCAGCTTCGGCAACAAGAAACAAATGGGACACAGCACAAGCGAGATCACGCCCAGCATGATGAAGACGTCGAGGTAACTCATGACCGACGCCTGCTGCCCGACCCTCCCGGCGATCGATCCAAGCGAGCTGACAAAGCCGTTGTACGGCGTGATGTGCTCGGCGAGCCTCGCATGGTGAAACTGTTCCCGCCACGCGAGCTGTGTCGTCACCAGCGACACGCCGAAACTGCCACCGAGATTACGCATCATGTTGATCAGAGCCGACGCATTGTTGTTCTCTTTCGGCGGGATGCCGATGAACTGCACGGTCGAAAGCGGAATGAAGAGGAACGGCAGCCAGATCACCTGATAGAGCCGCGACAACGATACATCCCAGAAGCCGATGTTCAAGTCGAGTCCCGCGGTATGAAGCAACGCGAATCCGGTGCCGGCGAGCGACATCATGACGAGCCACTTGGGCTGGAACAGGCGCCCGGTCACAACGCCCGCTATCGGCATGATGAACAGCGTGACGAGGCCGCCCAGGCCGAGCGTCAGGCCGGCGTTGGTTGCGTCATAGCCCAGCAGTTCTTGCGTGAATTGCGGCAGCATCTGCGTCGTGCTGTTGATGATGAAGCCGAACGCAAACATCACGCTGCAGCTGATGGCGAAAGCGCGCGACTTGAAGAGCCGCAGGTTCACAATCGGCTGCGCGGTGGTCAGTTCACGAATGACCAGCGCCACGAGCGCCACGCCCGCGATCGCCGTGAACATGCAGATGAAATTCGATGAAAACCCGTCCTCGCGCTCGAACTTGTCGAGCACGATCTGCAGGCTACCGAAGCCCGCCGCTACGAGAAAAAAGCCCAGGTAGTCGATCCGCAGCCCTTTATCGAGCAGGGCGCGCCGTTCCTGCTGCACCAGCTTGCTGTCGCTCACGAACATCCACGTCAGCACCAGCGACACTATGCCGACGGGCAGGTTGATCAGAAACACCCAGTGCCACGAATAGTTCTCGGTGATCCAGCCCCCCAGCATCGGTCCAATGGCGGGCGCCGTGACGACCGTGAAGCCGTACAGCGCGAACGCCATCGCGCGTTTTTCGGGCGTGAACGTATCGGCGAAGATGCTTTGCTCAACAGGAGCCAGGCCGCCGCCGCCCAGGCCCTGAAACACGCGAAAGACGATCATCATCGGCAGCGAGGTCGCGAACCCGCATGCCACCGAACTGACCGTGAACAGCAACACGCAGATCATGTAGAACTGCTTGCGGCCAATCACGTTCGCGAGCCATCCGCTGATCGGCAGGACGATCGCGTTGCTCACGAGATAGCTGGTCGTGATGTAGGTGCTCTGGTCGAGGCTCGCGCCAAGGCCGCCGGCAATATGCCGGAGCGCTACGTTCGCGATGGTGGTGTCGAGCACTTCCATGAACGTCGCGATCGACACGATGACCGCGATCAGCCACGGGTTGAACGGCCCCGCCGCCGACCGGGGCAATGGCGCGTGGGCTGCGTGAGTAGCGGCCATGGTTATCGCACCGTCACGCGCGGGCTGACCGAGAGGCCGGGCGCGAGCGGCAGGTGGCGCCAGTCGTCGCCGTCAAAGACGATCTTCACGGGCAGGCGCTGCACGACCTTCACGTAGTTACCTGTCGCGTTTTCTGCTGGCAGGCTGCTGAAGACCGACCCGGTCCCGCGCTGCAGACTCTCTATGTGTGCATGAAGGAGCTTGTCCGGATAGGCGTCGACGGTGACATCGACCGGTTGTCCCACGTTCATGTGAACGAGCTGCGTTTCCTTAAAGTTCGCGGTGACCCACATCTCGTCGGGAACGACCGCGACCAGCGCCTGCCCGGGCGTGACGTAGTTGCCGAGGTTCACCGTGCGGCGCGTCACCTTTCCCGCTTGCGGGGCGAGCACTTCCGTGTAGCTCAGTTGCAGCTTCGCATTGTCGACATCGGCATGGGTCTGGCGCACTGACGCCTGCGCGGCGTCGATCTTTGTGCTCTGCGATGCAACCTGGGCTTCGCCGGCCTGGACCGCCTGTTTCGCGCTATCGAGCTTGGCAAGCGCGCTCTTGGTCGTCGCCTGGCTTTGTTCCAGCTGTTGGCGCGTGATCGCGGCAGGATCTGTACCCGCGAACCGGGCCAGATCCTGCTGAGCCTGCGTCAGGTCTGCTTGCGCCACCCGCACCTGCGCCGTCTGCTGCGCGAGGTTCGCCGTCTGGTAAAGCAGGTCGGCGCGCGCCTGCGCGACTTGCGCAACCGCATTCGCCTCCTGCGCTTCGGCTTGTTCGAGCTTTACTTCAAAGTCGCGCCGGTCGATCCGCAGCAGCGGCTGGTTTTTCTCGACGTGCTGGTTATCGGCGACCAGCAGTTCGACAACACGCCCGTTCACCTGCGACGCGATCTGGCTTTGATTGCTATCGATGAATGCGTCGTCAGTGCTTTCGTAGTGCCGGCTATGCAGCCAGTACGCAACGCCTGCAGCCACGCAGACCAGCAGCACCGCACCGCCGATGATCGCGTTCAGGCGCTTGCGCCGCGGGTCCATTGGCTCGGACGTTTCCTGTTCCGGCCCTTTGCCCGCTTCGGCGCGGTCGCCATCGGCTTTGTTTTCGCCGGCGGGCGTGCTGTTTTCGCTTTCACTTCCGGCCATTGCACTCTCCAAAATAATATCGAGATGCATTCTACAATAGAACGGAACGGTATCGTTCTATTAAGAAAGCCTGCGATAATCCGACCTCGAGATTTCGTGCAAGGAGCAGTTGTGAGACGTACCCCGAAAAGTATTGATGCAGAGACGGCGTCCTGCCCGATCAGGTCGATGTTTTCACGCAAGAAAGGCCGGCCGTCGAACGCGATGGCGGGAGACGTCGAAGAGCGGATTCTCGATGCCGCCACGGCCATGTTCCTTCAAGACGGCTTTGGCGGGGCGTCGCTCGAACGCATCGCCGAGGCGGCGGGCGCCGGCAAGGCGACGCTCTACAGCAGGTACAGCGGCAAGGAAGCGCTATTTTCAGAAGTGGTCAAACGAAACTGCGAACGCAGCCTGCGTCTCGTGTTTGAAGCGCCGCAATCAGCGGCGCTTGCGCAACGGCTGGTATCGGTGACACAGACGCTCGCCACGCGATTGCTCAGCGACGAGGTGATTGGACTGATCAGAATGGTGGTCGCGGATGCGCCGCGGTTTCCATTGCTGGCGAAACTGACGAGCGACGCCGGCAGGTCGCGCGCAATAGAAGCGGTGGCGACGATGATCGCCGAACACTCCGGGCGCACCCTCGAGCCCCAAGCGCGCGCGCAAGCCAAGCGGCATTCGCGCACGCTCGCGACTCAGCTCCTCGATGCGATCATCTCGCCGATGCTCATGAGAGCCTTGATGGGTGAAAATCTTGATGATGTCCGCGGCGACATCCGCTCGCATGTGAAGCAGACGATCGGCATCTTCGTGGCGGCCAATGCGCTGGACGCTTATCTGTAAGCGTCGCGGGGGCAACGCATTGTCGTGCGTGCCTCTGTCGTGCGTGCCTCGTTTCTTTAAACGCTTCGACCGTGAATTATCGGTCATCAGCCGTTTGCGGTCGCAAGCGTGAACCGCCACGAACGATCGCTTCGGATAGATTGAATGAGTCTTGTCGACCCAAGTCAGCCAGATGGCGTGCGAGGAAGGATGAGTCAGAGTGTGGCATCAAAAGCGGGCAGGTTTCCCGGGCCGCCAGCCTGATCGCTATATTGCCTCTCGAAGTTTGAGTTCTTGCTTGATAAGTGTCTCCCGCTCGGCAATCAGCGACTCGCGAAATTCGCGCAGCGCGTCGTCGATAGCCTTGGCATCTCCTGTGCGTTCAGCACGACTGGCATCATTCGCGAGCGTACTGAATTGCTCGGCGATGAATTGTGCGACTTCGTATTCGCTTTTGAGGATGGCGCGCATCTGGCCGAGCAGGGATTCCCAATCCTTGGTACTCACTCTGCCGGAGAAATCACCTATGACAGTTTCCATCTCCCGTATTGCTTTGCGCAGGCTGGCGCACAAGCGGAACTCCCGTTCGGCGTTCATCCACGCCTCGTAATTGCCCAAGCACGCGGCCTCTTTCAAAAGCTCGTCTTCGTCCTTCAGTCGGATGTCGCCCAGTCGAATGATGACCATGCTGAGAGTGGTGTCCAGGAGCCGATAAGTCTCATTCAGCGTCTCCTGAATTTTATCGCGCTGTCCTTTGGGGTAACCGACGACCGCTTTTAAGATGTCGCCTGCTTTCGCGAGAGCGTCGATCACATCGCTGAAGAGTTTGATGTCCATGATGGCACCTCCGTGAGCTCCTAACAGTCTAGGCGCCGTCAAAGGTCAAAAGCGGTCTATTTCCAGTCCAATATGGACACCGCTCCGAGGTTGTTGAGTAACCGGTGCGGCCGGTTGACTTACGCCAAGCGATGACGATGAGCCCGCAATGTCTGCTGCCAGCCAAGGTTTGGCCGCTGAACTCGACGACTTCTAGTGGGACTAAAACCGCTCGTCCGAGGAAAAGTCTGAGGGAGTTCGAGCGGACGATCGGCCGCTCATGGCCTACCACGCACGGAAAGCAGGCGCTCATTGCTCCAGCAGTGTCTTCTTTAACCTCTGCTTGCGTTATCGGCCTGCCGTCAGGCGGCCCCAAACGGCTCCCCTCGGGGCATTTTCCGCATGCTTTTACTTAGCACGCGGCCACTTGCACCGAAAGAAAAGCCCAAACTAGGGTTGAACTAGTCGCGTCCGGGTCATATGTTAGACGGGCTCGGCCGATAGTGATTTCGTCGTCGTTCCGATCGCCATGGATGACGATGGCCTGAATGCTATCTGTCTACCCGCCGTCCCGTCGCGATATCGGGCGGCCTATGCGGCCCAGGATGGCTGCCGCGCGCAAATTCCGCTGCGACCTCCTGGCGCCGTCAGGTGTCGGTCCCCTCCGCGCCATCAACCGGCACGAAGTCCGCAGAGACAGGCGCGGCAAGCCAGCGCAACCCCTGTTCGGCAAGGGCCTGCCGGATCTGCTCTTCACCTTCGGGAGAGTCGAGGTGGAAGAGTTCCTCGGTCTTATAGGTCCACCAGTCCGGCTTCATTGGCGGTTCAAAAAAGAGTGTTGCCGTGTGACTGCCCGTCATGCGGGAGTACCACCTCAATGCAGCGCCATCCTTGTGACCGGCTGCCGCCAGTTGTGCCATGGCCCGTGTCGTGAAATCGTGGGTATTCTTGTGGACCGGGTCCTTCAGCATCTGGTCCCACTGCTCGTCAAGTTCGGAAGGTGCGGTGACGATCGCGCGCCGGTAGGGAGGGCGCAAGTCGAGAATGTCCGCGATGGCTACGAGTTCGAGTCGCACGAGCACCATGTTCTTGAGGTGTACGCGGTCGGTATAGACATCGTCGCGCCGAACTGATGCATTCCGAAGGACGGTCTCCCACAGCGCGGCCGATCGCGTGGCGCCGGTATAGAACATTCCGTGGGAGCCGTCCCGCCAGGCGAGCCTTGCCTCCGACGCCGGGTTGGATGCGACTGGTGAGTAACGCTTGTTATACACGTGCCAATAGGTGCCGAGACCCGCCTCGAAGACTTCGACCTTGTCTAAAACGTCACTGTCACCAGCCGGCATCCTGATGTTCCCGGAATTCCTGCGTGGCTACGTCGATCACCCGCCGGGGATCGGTTGCGAATACGTCGGCTGGAGTTTCTCCATTCAGCAACGCATGAGGAGAATAGAGCCAGAATGCACTGCGCCATCCACCTTTGTCGTCCTCGCCCCCAGGAAGAACCTTCAGGAGTTCTTCTACCTGTGGCCGAAGAGTGCCGTTATTGAACTGGAAATCCGGGTACAGGTAACATCGGTCTTTCCCGCTCCATACACCGAACAGCACGCCATTTTTTCGCAGCCTGTAAGCGCACTGGTTCGGATTGGCTACATCGATAGCCATGCCGAGGAGCGCAGCGACACGTTTTCCGTCGCGCCACTTTAGCTTGAGCAACTCGTCCCGAAAATCGATTGCAGCCTGTTCTGGGTCCTTCACAGCGCGCGCCGTCTCAAGAAGGGAACTCAAAGAAGAACTCAAAGATCCGATCCGATTCGCGATCACCGCATACGAATCGGCCTGCGTGCTAGACGCGGTTTGCGTCAATTGCTGCATATCCGCGATCGCCTGGTGCAGCGTCTGCTGGACGAGTTCGGCCGTCTGCGCCGACGGGATGTCGCCCGCCGCCGCCTGCTTTTTCGCGAGGTCCTGGAGTTCAGTGAGCGTTAAGCGCAGCATCTCGGCCTGCTTCTGCGCGAGCGCCTGCATGCCCTTCATGGCCCTCTGATTGGCGGCGATCAAGGCCTCGACGTCCTTGCGGCGCGCTTCGATTACAGCCGGCACCTCGAATCCGGGCAGTTTGAACTGTCCCAGCAATTTTTTGAATTCGGCGAGCGGATAGGATGCGTCAAACGGTTCCATGCTCGATCTCCTCAGGGCGCGTCCGTCACTAGAATAGTCTAGCAGCGGTGATCCTGGTTATCAAGGTTATTCTGGTTACCCTCGCTGACGCAATTACATTCAGATCGCGCCCGTTTTTCGGCGAAGGCGCGAAACGGCGGCGTCGCCCACCAGAAAAGGATTTTGACCAGAAAAATCAGCCGCTGCATCGACCGTGTTCGCCACGTCCGGGCGCGACCTTTCCTGCTCACGCATGGATCTGGTCGGCGTGTTGCCGACCGCGAGGAAGATCCTATGGCCATGCGTTCGATCGCGTCGCTTTCCTTAGGCTCACTAGCAGACCAGCAGCTGGGAGGGGCTCGCGAAGGTCCTGCGAAAGCGCGCCAATATTCTTGCCCTGAACGCGGCGGTTGAAGCTGCGCGTGCTGGCGAGCAAGGACGAGGTTTCGCAGTTGTCGCAACTGAAGTACGAACGCTCGCACAGCGGAGTGCCTCGGCAGCAAAGGAAATCAAGGAAATGATAGTCGCGACCAGTTCGTCGGTGACGTCGGGAGCGACCGAGGCCCTTCAGGCTGGCGAGGCGATGGCGCAGGTGACAGGCGCAATCGATGGCGTCGCCGCGCTAATGACTGAAATTGCCTCGGCCTCCGCGGAGCAAGCTACGGGGATCGAACAAGTCAACCGGGCGGTGTCGCAGATGGACGAGGTGACGCAGCAAAATGCCTCACTCGTCGAACAAGCGGCGGCCGCTGCCGGTTCGTTAGTGGATCAGGCAAAAGCTCTAAAAGCGCATGTCAGCTTTTTTAGGATATCCAACGAAAACTTCGCTAGTGTCTAGCGAGGTTAGTTTTGCCGCACGCAAGTCTGTTTCTTGACTCGCGCGTGCCGGATCGGACGACCCAGTCGGAACATCGAGCAAGCGCGCCTGCGTAGTGGCGAATGGTGGACCGGGCCATAACGTCTTTCCGCTTCATGCTCTTGACCCAGTTCTCCGCCTACTGATAGTCGACATCTGTGAGCGCCTGCCCATTCCATCGATCGACCAATGCGTTCAGCAGCGACGCATCCGACGATGGCAGCGAGACTTTTGCCATGTAGGAGCGAATCGCGTCGTCGACTGAGACGAGATCGCTACGCCGCGCAACTAGATCCTCGGGTAGGATTCCGGCATCGAGCATCTGTTCCCGGCGCTTGACGTAGACGTCGCCCTCTTCCTCTGTGCCGAAGGTCAAGGAAAGTGGCTTTGGCAAAATGCCTTTGCGCCGGATGATGTATTCCCAGTCCTGCGTGCGAGCACCGCTTCGGACGAGCTCGTGCGACTGCTCCTGCTGCTCGCGTTTTGCAGCACGGAGGAAAACATCCCCGAGTGCGTCGCGTTTTTCCGTGAGCACGCCGGACTGCTCCGAGCGCTTGGCAGCGCGGAGCAGAACGTCCTTCAGCGAGTCGCGTTTTTCCATGATTGGCCTCACGTGGGGCCAGAGTCCCGCAACGCCTAAAGCGCTGGGCGGTAGCGGCCGATAAACCGTGGTGAATCGCAATTTTTCTTGCAGAGCGATGATCAGTGATATACGATATGTATATCATGTAATGGAGGCGGTAATGAGTCGAATCCTGATTGATCTGCCTGACTCGCAGGTTGAAGAGTTGGCCGTGTTGGTGGAGGCCGAGCAGCGCCCTCGCGCTGCGGTCATCCGTGATGCGATCGAGGCGTATATCTCGCAGCACAAGCCGATGCTTGGAGCCGACGTTTTTGGGCTGTGGAAGCGCAAAAAAGTCGATGGCCTTGAGTACCAGCAGGAACTGCGCTCGGAATGGTAAAGGCTCTCTTCGACACCAACATTCTGATCGACTATCTCGGTGGCGTCAGCGCAGCAAAAAAGGAACTTGCACGGTACGAGTACAAAGCGATCAGCACGATTACCTGGATGGAAGTACTCGTCGGCACAACGGCAGAGGACGAGGCGGTCATTCGGGCATGGCTTGGATCATTCGACGTGATCGCACTGGACACTGCCATTGCGAATCGTGCGGTTGAAATTCGCAAGCAAAAGCGGATTCGCCTGCCCAATGCGATTGTATGGGCGTCAGCCCAGGTGAATTCGCTGTTGCTGGTTTCGCGTAACACGAAGGACTTTCCTGCGGATGAACCCGGCGTGCGCGTGCCCTACAAAATCTGAAGAAAAAGCTTGATGCAAGCGCAAGGGGAAAGACATGCCCGCCGACATGGATTAACGATGGCGGCGCCGCAAGCGCCGCTTCTAATTGGAAGTGCGCGATGAAACCGAACGCCACCGTGTGGTCGAATCGACTGACCGAAGCTCCTACGCAGTATTCTCAGTATGCTTTGTCATAGGCACCGTTCTAGCTTGGGGCTCGTCGTTCGATGGCCCAGCGGTACGAGTAAGCAGCGACTATTGGCGTAGTGTTACACCTGTTGCGATTCCCGCAGGGCTTCTCATCGCGTGGAGGCTCCAAAGAGCCCTGATAAGTAGTTCGTATAGGCTGCGGGGTAGATCGGAACGCACGATCGGACGCACCGAATCGTGGATACTAGGTTTGATAGGTGCAGTTCTACTTGTTCCATTCGGATTACTGGCCTTTGCGAACGTGATGAATCAAGTCATTGGGGTCTCGTATGTCGCGCCCTATGTGGTCACAGGGAAATACATTTCTCACCGTAAACACACGTGCTATGGGCTCACCCTGACAAAGGCCGACAATGGACTTGATCAATTCCAAACGTGTGTATCTCAGTCTCTGCAAGATGCAACTGCAATGGTTGCGCTCAGAAGCGTTATTGCTCGGTTTCGCCCGGATATAGTGGTCACTGGTACCAGTATTAGAACCAAGGTTGAACATACCATTTGGGCAGTCGCGCAGAAGCTCGATATTCGGACTTTCGCGATGATTGACGGCTGGGCGAAGATATCGGATCGCTTTCCCCAAAAACTTAGTACACGCGCCATGCCCTACCGGGTTGGTGTGGTCGATCAGCAACCGTGCGGTGTAGGGGCGAGGCAAGTTCCGCATGCACAACGTAAGTGAACTGTTGTACAACCCCCGTGACAGTTGATGAGCCAAAGCTGCTGAAAGGCTCTAACCAAAAGGTGGGTAGCCGGATGCTCCCCTGCCAGTTGGGAGTACGTCGCCGTGAGCGCTACCGGGGGAAAGACAGGTGCTAAACGGACAGGCACAACGAAGTCCATGTTGTGTCGGCAAGATTGGGAACGTGTGCACGAACAGCGGCCGAGTCTTCGTCCGTGTATGTGCATAGCGCTTCGGTAGAAGGCGCAGCGGATTTGTAGCGAGCGACAGTGTGCCGGATTGCACGACCCAATCGAAGCACCGAGCGAGCGCCCCCACGTAGTGACGAATTGTAGACGGCGCGATAACGTCTTTCCGCTTCATGCTCTTCACCCACGTCTCCGCCCACTGGTAGTCGACACCCGTGAGCACCTGGCCGTTCCAGCGATCGATCAGCGCGTTGAGCAACGATGCATCCGAGGGCGGCAGCGAAACCTTTGTCATGTATGAGCGGATCGCATCGTCGATCGAGACTAGGTCGCTACGTCGCGCGACGAGATCCTCGGGTAGGATGCCGGCGTCGAGCATCTGCTCCAGGCGCCTGACGTAGATGTCGCCCTCTTCCTCTGTATCGAACGTCAAGGAAAGTGGCTTTGGCAGAATGCCTTTGCGCCGGATGACGTATTCCCACGCCCCAGATGGACGCAATCTTTTTGTGGACATCTCCCCGACCGAGCGAAACTCACGCAAACGGCCAATGAGCCGATATGCGAGCGGTTTGGCGTTTTTTTGGCGTGGTTAGAGAAGGCTTTTTGCCACTTTAGGCGGCATATTTCCATATATGGAAATGGTGCAGACAAAGAAAAAGCCCTGACAAGTCAGGGCTTTTTCTTTGAATCTCTGGAGGCGCGAGCCGGAGTCGAACCGGCCTAAACGGCTTTGCAGGCCGCTGCATAACCGCTTTGCTATCGCGCCAGAAGCGGGGACTACGTCAAACATTCCGTGTCTGGCAAAACTGACCCACATCAACACATTGAGCCGGGCCACCAAACAAAAAGGGAAGCTTGGCTTCCCCTTTTTTGTTGGAGCGGGAGACGAGGCTCGAACTCGCGACCTCAACCTTGGCAAGGTTGCGCTCTACCAGCTGAGCTACTCCCGCATGGTCTTACACTGTGCTGCCAGCCACCGGCTTACCATTGCCGACGACCTCTTGATCTTGGAGCGGGAGACGAGGCTCGAACTCGCGACCTCAACCTTGGCAAGGTTGCGCTCTACCAGCTGAGCTACTCCCGCATCTTGCCGACTTCTTCTGCCAATTTACTGCTTTTGTACTTCATCAAACGCTGCGGTGTTTTGCGCGCATCCGACAGAAACGAGATTATGGAGAAGGCCAACTTTAGTGTCAAGGGCTTTGTATATGCCCCATCACTTTTTACCGCCTTCATCCGTCGATCAAAGCATGCCGCCCCGCTCGCGAATCTGCGGCCAGGCGAGCTTCATGTAATAGAGCATGGACCAGACCGTGAGGAACGCGGCGACGTAGATCAGCCAGAGCCCCCACACGCGGGTATCGATAACCAGCGGCGTACCGGCAATCTTCAGCGGCCCGTAGAACAGCAACATGGGGATGGCGACCATCTGGCAAACCGTCTTGAACTTGCCGAGCGAGTTCACGGCCACGCTCTTCGATGCCCCGATCTGCGCCATCCATTCGCGCAATGCCGAAATAGTGATTTCACGCCCCACGATAACCAGCGCAATCACTGCGTTCAGCCGCATCAGTTGCACCAGCACGAGCAGCGCGGCGGTCACCATGAGCTTGTCCGCGACGGGGTCGAGAAACGCGCCGAACGCCGATGTCTGATTGAGCTTGCGTGCGAGGTAACCGTCGAACCAGTCGGTCAGCGCGGCCAGCACGAAGATGACCATTGCAAGCAGGTTGCGATGGTCCGGGCTCATCATCACGTCCGGTAGATAAAAGACGCCCACAACGAGCGGAATCAGCACAATTCGCAGCCACGTCAGGAAAATCGGAAAATTAAACGGCATGGGCGTGACTCTTATAGAGAGGTGCCATTGTGCCGCGTCGACCTATATGTCACAAGCCGACGGGCCGGACGGCCGGACGTTGCGCTCAATGCAACTGCCGGTAGATCTGCTCGGCGAGCGCTTGCGAAATACCTTCGACGCTCGCAAGATCTTCCACGCTCGCCGCCTGCACGCCGCGCAAACCGCCGAAACGCGATAGCAGCTTCTGACGCCGTTTCGCGCCAATCCCCTCCAGCTCCTCGAGCCGCGATGTCTGCCGCGTCTTCGCCCGTTTTGCGCGCATGCCGGTGATCGCAAAGCGGTGCGCTTCGTCGCGAATCTGCGCGACGAGCATCAACGCCGCGCTCTCTTTGCCGAGTTCGAGCGGTGTGCGGTCATCGGCGAAAATCAGGGTTTCGAGCCCGACCTTGCGCCCTTCCCCCTTCGCCACGCCGACCAGCATGCCGTGATCGAGGCCCAGCTCGGCGAACACTTGCCGTGCGATTTCGACCTGGCCCTTGCCGCCATCGATCAACACGATATTCGGCAACCGGCCGCCCGATGGCACGGGTTCAGCAACATCGGCTTCGGTGGCGGTTTGTGGTTCCACTTGCTCTTGCGACTGCAACCCGGTTTGAGACTCGGTTTGAGACTCAACCGGTTCATCGGCGGCTCGCGCGGCGGCCTGGGCCAGCATCTTCTCGTAGCGGCGCGTGAGGACCTGGCGCATCGCGGCGTAGTCGTCGCCGGGTGTGATGCCGGTGATGTTGTAGCGCCGGTATTCGGCCGACTGCATCTTGTGATGGTGATACACCACGCACGACGCCTGCGTCGCTTCGCCCATCGTGTGGCTGATGTCGAAACATTCGATCCGCAACTGCGCGAGGTCGTCCATTTCGAGGCGCAACGTATCAGCGAGAGAACGCGTGCGGGCTTGTTGCGATCCCTGTTCGGACAACAGGCGCGCGAGCGCGAGCTTCGCGTTGGATTCGGCCATCGAGAGCCACGCGCGCTTTTGCCCCTGCGGCTGGCGCAGCACCGCGACCTTGTGCCCCGCCTGCTCGATCAGCAGATCGACGAGCTCGCGGTTCGTCGGCGCGTGGCTCACGACCAACACCGGCGGCACCCGATTGCCGATGTAATGCTGCGCGATAAACGCTTCGAGCACCTCGGCTTCGAGCGCGCCCTGACGCTCGGATTCAGTCGCGTCGAGCGGCGGCAGTGCGCCGGTCTCGGCGATCTCGTCCTGCATCTCGCCAGTCGTCGCGTGGGCCTCGAAATCCTGTTCGAGCGAAGCAAGCGTGCCAGGTGGCAGGCTTATGTCATCGGCGCTTGCCTCCACTTGCTCGATAACAATATTCGCCACGCCTTCCACGAATTCATCGTCGGCGAGTTCCTCCGGCATCGCATCTTCTATCGCGAGCGCCGCTTCCACGTGCGTCGGGAAATAGGCTTTATCGCCGAGATGCCGGCCGCCGCGCACCATCGCAAGATTCACGCAGACCTTGCCACCGAGCGCGACGACCGCGAGGATATCGACGTCGTTATCGCCGCCCACTTCGATCGCCTGCTGATGCAGCACCGTGGACAGCGAGCTCATTTGATTGCGCACGGCCGCGGCCTGTTCGAACTTGAGATCGGCGGCGAACGCGTGCATCTTCTGCTCGAGTTCCTTCATCACTTCGCCCTGCCGTCCGAGCAGGAAACGCGATGCGTTCGATACATCGCGTGCGTAATCCTCTTCGTTGATCAAGCCCACACACGGAGCGGTACAGCGTCCGATCTGATGCAGCAGGCAAGGCCGCGTGCGGTTGGTGAAGACGGAATCTTCGCAGGTGCGCAACTGGAATACGCGTTGCAGGATCTGGATGCTTTCGCGCACGGCCCACGCGCTCGGGAACGGGCCGAAGTACTGGTTCTTCTTGTCGACGCTGCCACGGTAATACGCCATGCGCGGAAACTTGTGGCCGGTGAGCTTCAGATACGGATAAGACTTGTCGTCGCGAAAGAGGATGTTGTAGCGCGGCGCGAGCGCCTTGATCAGATTATTCTCGAGCAGCAGCGCTTCGGCTTCGGACCGCGTGACTGTCGTTTCGATTTTGCGAATGCGCGTGACCATCATCGCGATGCGCGGCGAAAGCAGCGTCTTCGTAAAATAGCTCGACACGCGTTTTCTGAGGTCGCGCGCTTTACCGACGTACAGCACGTTGCCATGCTCGTCGTAATACCGGTACACGCCCGGCAAGTGTGGCAACTGAGCCAGGCTTTTTTTGGGGTCGAAAACGTCGGAGTCTGTCATGCAGGGATGATTGCGGGGAGCGCGCGGCTTAAGTTCAACAAAGTTTTATTAGTTTGCAGGCACGCCGGAAATGCACCGGATGGCGGACGAGTGATGCGTCGTCAACATGCAAGCCCGTAACGCAACCGTAACGCAGTGCACCGCGCGAATCGTTATCCTTAAAAACGCCAGTTTAGTTCAAACCGTAGTCCACCATTCATTAGCGGTTCGTCGCCGCCCTATTGCCCATGCCGTCTTCATCGGAACAATCGCCGGCTGCTTCCGGCAACGCCAGCGTCGATTTCGACGCTCCAGCCGGCAACATCGCCTGCGACATTTTCTGCGAGGTCATCGATAACTTCGGCGATATCGGCGTCTGCTGGCGGCTCGCGCGCCAACTCGCGGCCGAGCACGGCTGGCAAGTGCGCCTGTTCGTCGATGACCTCAAGGCCTTTCATGCGCTCTGCCCCGCCGTCGATCCGGCGCTCGACCGGCAAAGCGCCGCGGGCGTCGCGATCGAGCACTGGCACGCGCCGTCGCACGCCGGCGACACACTGCAGATAGCCGATGTGGTGATCGAGGCGTTCGGCTGCGAATTACCGGCGGTGTACGTGAGCGCGATGGCGCGCCGCGAGCAGAAGCCCGTGTGGCTGAATCTCGAATATCTGAGCGCGGAGGACTGGGTCGCGGATTTTCATCTGAGGCCGTCACCGCATCCGCGCTATGCGCTCGACAAGACGTTCTTCTTTCCTGGCCTGGGTCCCGGAACCGGCGGCGTGCTGAAAGAGCGCGCGCTTGACGCCGAGCGCGAGGCGTTCCGGCGCGATGCCTGGTGGCGCGCGCGTGTCGGCATCGCGGCGCCGCCGCCCGGCACGACCGTGATTTCCATGTTCGCGTACGAAAACCCGGCCATCGATTCACTGCTCGAACAATGGCGCGATTGGGACACGCCGGTCGCGCTGCTCGTGCCGGAGGGCCGCATCTCCGGAGCGCTGGCGAGGTTTTTCGGCCTGCCGGACTTCGTTGCCGGAGCAAAGGCACAAAGCGGGTCGCTGAAGGCTTACTCGCTCGGTTTTGTCGAGCAGCCGCTCTTCGATTCCCTGCTCTGGGCCGCCGATCTGAATTTCGTGCGTGGCGAGGATTCGTTCGTGCGGGCGCAATGGGCGCAGAAGCCGTTTGTCTGGCAAATCTATCCGCAAGGCGACGACGCTCATCTGCCGAAACTCGACGCCGCGCTCGCGCACTACGCGAGCAGCTTGCCGGATGAAGCGCGGGCGTCGCTCGAACGCTTCTGGCATGCGTGGAACGGCGCGGGCGCCCCGGATTGGGACGATTTCTGGCGAAACCGCGCTCTGCTGGAACAGCGTGCCGCCGATTGGGCGGCGGAACTGGCAAGCATCGGCGATCTGGCCGGAAATCTGGCGGAATTCGCGAAAACTCAGTTAAAATAAGCGGTTATCCAACTGCTTACAGTTCAGAACAATTAAGTTCCGGACGAATTCCACAGCGCCACAGTGGAATAAGCACGCTGGGAATAGTCAGAATAGCCAGTGAAGCGGCCACAAGGGCCAAGGCGCCCGGGCTGGGGATTAACAGGATCCCTGGCCACGAGCCGGCCGTCGAAACTGCAGCGATCAGGCTCACATTTTCGTACAGGACAGTTTTTTAATATGAAGACCGCACAAGAACTCCGCGTCGGCAACGTCGTGATGATCGGCAGCGATGCCATGGTCGTGCAGAAGGCCGAGTACAACAAATCCGGCCGCAATTCCGCGGTCGTGAAGATGAAGTTCCGTAACCTGCTTTCCAGCGGCAACATGGAATCGGTGTACAAGGCGGACGACAAATTCGACGTCGTTCAGCTCGAGCGCAAGGAAGTGACGTACTCGTACTTCGCCGACCCCATGTATGTGTTCATGGACTCCGACTACAACCAGTTCGAAGTCGAAGCCGACATGATGGGCGACGCATTGCACTACCTCGAAGACGGCATGCCGTGCGAAGTGGTGTTCTACAACGAGAAAGCCATCTCCGTGGAACTGCCGACCGCGCTGGTCCGCGAGATCATCTACACGGAACCGGCTGTGAAGGGCGACACGTCGTCGGGCAAGGTCCTGAAGACCGCCAAGCTGGCCACGGGTTTCGAACTGCAAGTGCCGCTGTTCTGCGGCATCGGCGACAAGATCGAAATCGATACGCGGACCAACGAGTACCGCAGCCGCGCGTAAAGTGCCGCTCGGCCGGCAGTCAGGCCGGCCCGCGTGAATTCACGTATCAACGCATTGAGAAAAAGCGCCCTTCGGGGCGCTTTTTCTTTTTGCTGAACATTCTTGCCAATTCAGGCAAACTTTACCGGTTCGTATCTCGAAATTTTCGGGCAATCGTTTGCACGGAATGCGATGTTCGGTCCTAGGACCTTGATTTGCCTTGAACAGGTCAATGGCATGAAACCTGCTGTGCTAGTTGTGACTGCGCTGTGACGGCGTGGAATTTTCCAACAACAACAGACCACTATGCCCACTACGAAAACCGCTCTCTGCCGCCTCATCCTTGCTGTTGCCTGTGCTGTACCGGCGATCGCGATCACTGCCGGATGTTCATCGACGCCTACGCATGAATCGGCCGGCGAATACACGGCCGACTCCGCATTGACCGCCAAGGTGAAGGCAGCGTTGCTGGGAGATCCGGGCCTGAAGTCGCTCGCGGTGAGTGTGACGACGTATCGGAGTGAAGTGCTGTTGTCGGGCTTCGTGAATTCGCCGGAACAGATTCAAAAGGCGGTGTCGGTCACGCGTGGCGTAGAGGGCGTGCAGTCGGTCAAGAATGAGCTGCAGGTGAAGCCAAAATAACAAGGATTAACAATGCAATAGCCCGCTGAGCGTCTGCATCGGGCGCACTGCGTGCCAAGGCAGAAAACAGCACATCAGGAAGTGCAGGACGAAGACCCCGCAGCGTCGGGCGAGGGCTTGCAACTGGAGGATGAACTGACACCATGACGTCAGCCCGCCAGCAGCCCGTGCCGACGCGGCCCGGCATCGAGGCGTCCGCCGCCGAACCTCGCCGTTACAGGCGAGCGGCACGGAACGCATTTCAGACCATTTAATACGTTGTGTCCACCATGCCACACGCTTTGATTGTCGAAGACGATCCCAACAGCCTTTCCGGCTTGTCCGCCATCCTCGCGGCCGACGGTTTTTCCGTCGATACCGCGACGACGCTCGCCGAAGCGCGCTCTGCTCTCACGCGCTTCATTCCGGACGTCGTGCTGGTCGACCTGAACCTGCCCGACGGCAGCGGTCTCGACCTGCTCCACAACCTGCCGGCGCAACCGCCCGGCGGCGCGCTGCCCGTGATTGTGATGACGGGTAATGCGACAGTGGAGAGCGCTATCGAAGGCTTGCGGCAAGGGATCTGGGATTACCTGCTGAAGCCGGTCAACATCCCGCGCCTGCGCAGCTTGCTCGCCCGCATTCCGCGCCCCTACGAGCTGACGGAGGAAGTGCGGGCGCTACGCAGCACGCTGCGCGATCTCGGGCATTTCGGCGGTTTGTTAGGCCGTAGCGGGGCGATCCAGCATGTCTACGATCTGATCGAACATACCGCGCCAACAGAAGCCGCCGTGCTCATCTGCGGCGAAAGCGGCACGGGCAAGAAAGTCGCGGCCCGCACGCTGCATGAGATGAGCCGGCGCCGCAAAGGCCCGTTCGTTTCCTTCGATTGCGCCGCGGCCAACGAAACCAGCAATCGCTCGATGGAAAGCCTGATGTTCGGCCACGAGCGCGGTGCATTTGCCGGCGCGGAAAACCGCGAGCCTGGCTTGCTCGAACAGGCTGGCGGCGGGACGCTGTTCCTCGACCAGATCGATGCATTGCCGCTCACGCAGCAAGAAGCGCTGCTGCGTGCGCTCGATTCGCAAACCTTCATGCGCGTAGGTGGCAGCAACAAGATCGTGACGGACTTCCGCCTGCTCGCGGCTACGCGGCTGCCGGTGAAAGAGGCTGTCGCCGATGGCAAATTGCGCGAAGACCTGTTCCTGCGCCTGAATGCGTCGTCGATAGCGTTGCCGCCCTTGCGCGATCGTGGCGACGACATCGCCTTGCTCGCCGAGCATTTCGTCTACGAACTGAATCGCGAGAATTACGTGAGCGGTATCACGAGTGGTGCGCCGAAGCGCGTGAGCCCGGATTTCATTCGCGAATGCCTCGCAGCCGAATGGCCCGGCAATGTGCGCGAACTGCGCGAGCGGGTGCGCCGCGCGTATCACGCTTCCGGCGATGTAATCGAAACGCTGCGCGCCGATGAACAAGGTGGCGCAGGCGGACGCGGGCTGAACGGTAGCAGCGTGCAGGTGACGGTGGGCACGGCGCTCGCCGATGTTGAGGACATGCTGATTCGCGCGACGCTTGAGGCCGTGGGCGGCACGCGGCATCGCGCGGCGACGCTGCTCGGGATCAGCCCGAAGACGTTGTATAACAAGCTTCAGCGCATGAAGCTGGATTGACTTCCTCCTCGCCCTGAATGGGGATGTAATTGAACGGCCGGGTGCCGTCCCGGTTCTTGCGATACCGAGGCAGCCCGGGCTTTTGCTTGAGCGTGCCGGGCGCATGCGCCAGGCGTAGCGCCCGGAAAGACTTCCAGGCTTCCGCCAGTTTCTGGATGACTTCCTGTGCGATATCTGAGGGGAGTGCGCGGTAGTCCGCTTCATACTCCACGGGCAGCCGCTTGCACAGCGTCGCATAGCTCGGAATCGGCTTTGCTGCAATGAAGGCTTGCCGGCACAGGTAATTGCCCGCGTTGTACAGCCGGGAAACTCGTTCGCCCAGCACGCGCAAGGTCGTCGCTTCCTCACGGGAAGGCACGATGCGTAACGTATTCGTGCGAATTTCGGCCATGACACATCAATAGCATACCACTGTATATTTGTACAGTACTCAGTCAATACGCTTGAGCGCTCTGCCTCACCGGCCTGAAGGCCGGTGCATCCCGCGCGACTTGGTGAATCGACGTTGATTGAAACAAGCCGCTCGTTCTCGCGAACCAGCGGCTTTTTTTTACGACCTGTGCAGACTTGAGCGAAGCAATTTCAGCCCAGCGCGCTTTTCATCAGCGCCAGCGCCTGCTGATATTCCACCTGCGCCATCAGCTTGCCCCAATGCCACGCGCGGCCTCGTGGCCGCATCCGCCGCAAGCGCGTCTGCGATGCCTTCGTCTGCGTGAACGTGAGTCGATCCAGCACCTTCCCCGCTTCGTCCGGCTGGTTGCAGATCAGCACCATGTCGCAGCCCGCCGTGAGCGCAGCCGTAGCCGCTTCGGTCAGCGTGCCGCCAGCGCGGGCGGCTTCCATTGAAAGGTCATCGCTGAAAATCGCGCCGTTGAAACCGAGCTTGCCGCGCAGGATCTCCTGCAGCCAGACGCGCGAAAAACCGGCGGGTTTTTCATCGACTTGCGGGTAGATCACATGCGCCGGGATCACCGATGCCAGCGACATCCCCAGCCAGTCGTACGGTTTCGCATCGGCGGCGAGGATTTCTTCTAGCGAGCGATCGTCCACGGGCATGGCCACATGCGAATCCGCCGATGCAAACCCGTGCCCCGGAAAATGCTTGCCGCAATTCGCCATGCCGGCGAGCGCGAGACCGTGGTTCAGGTTTTTGGCGAGCATCGTCACTACGCGCGGATCGCTGTGCAACGCGCGATCGCCGATGACTTTCGAGTGCCCGTAATCGAGATCGAGCACGGGCGTGAAGCTCATGTCGATGCCACATGCCCTGAGTTCGGCCGCGAGCACGTAACCAAACGCGGTCGCGGTTTTCGTCGCGAGCAAGACGTCACGGTCCCACAGTGCGCCAAGCTTGCCCGGCGCGGGCAGGACGGTGAAGCCATCGGTGCGAAAACGCTGCACGCGGCCGCCTTCGTGATCGACGGCAATCAGGATGTCTTCGCGAACCTCGCGAATCGCATCGGTCAGTGCAACAAGTTGCGCACGATCCTGGAAATGCCTTGCGAAGAGGATGATGCCGCCGGTATTCGGATGATCGATACGGCGAATGTCGGCATCGGAGAGGGTCGTGCCGGCCACGTCGAGCATGACCGGTCCGGGAGTGCGTTTTAGCGAGTTCAAATTGGCAGAGAAAAAGTCAGGGGGTTTTTGTTGCTGTTTTAGCTTCTGGCTGTGTGCCGGTTTCCGCGATCACAAACGACACCGCGTAATCGCGTTCATCGGTGATCGTGACCTGGGCGGTAATGCCGCGCACCGCCATCCAGTCGGCGAGTTCGCCCGATGCCACAATCTTCGGCTTGCCGCTCGGCTCGTTGAGCGTTTGCAGCGCGCGCCAGGTCATCGGCCAGTGCATGCCGAGTCCGATCGCTTTCGAAAATGCTTCTTTCGCCGAGAAACGCGTCGCGAGGAACGCGAGGCCGCGGACTTGGGAGCGAGCGTTGCGCGCGTGATAGATACGCAGTTCGTCCGCCCCGAGCACCTTCTCGGCGAAACGCCCTTTCGTGCGCTCCATGACCGCCGCAACGCGGCTTACCTGAACGATATCCGTACCGATTCCATAGATCGCCATGGTTGGCCCTGATTATCGAGACGTAGCGGCAAGGCGCGACGCCACCATGATCGCCTTCATCTCGCGCACGGCGTTGTCCCAGCCGGCGAAGATCGCGTGCGCGACGATCGCATGGCCGATATTCAATTCCACGATACCTTCCAGCGCCGCGATCGGCTGGACGTTGGTGTAATGCAGACCGTGTCCGGCGTTCACTTTCAAGCCCAGCGAATTGCCGAAATCGACGCTTCGCGCGACGCGTTCGAATTCCTTCTGCTGGGTGGTTTCATCGTGGGCTTCGGCGTAGCAGCCCGTATGCAATTCGATCACCGGCGCGCCGGCTTCGTGCGCCGCGCGGATCTGCGTTTCATCGGCGTCGATGAACAGCGACACCCGCGCGCCCGCCTGACGCAATTGCTCGCACGCGGCTTTGACGGCCTGGAACTGGCCCGCGACATCGAGTCCGCCTTCAGTCGTCAACTCCTGGCGCTTTTCCGGCACGAGGCAGACATCGTGCGGACGAACACCGCACGCGATGTCGAGCATTTCCTGCGTCACCGCGCATTCGAGGTTCATCCGCGTTTTCAACAACGGACGCAGCGCGTGCACGTCGGCATCCACAATATGGCGGCGATCTTCGCGCAAATGCAGCGTGATCGCGTCAGCGCCCGCTTCTTCGGCTTGCAGCGCAGCGCGGATCGGGTCGGGGTATTTCGTGCCGCGCGCGTTACGCAGCGTGGCGACATGATCGATATTCACGCCCAGATCGATCACATTCGCGGGCGACGAGAGAAAGAAGCTCATAGATTTTGGAGGTCGATCAGGATTTGACGGGTGGCGAGCGGTGTGCCGCCAAGATACACGTTCAGCAGAAAGCGCATCAGCGTCTTGCTCTGTGCGGCCGTCTGCGGGCGGCTGTAGTCATCGAGTTCCATGTCCAGCAGCGTTTGGCCGGCAATCACCGGCCATTGCGAGGGCAGTTCGTCCGATGCTTCGCGCACACCGCGTTCGGGATCGAAGACGTATCTTTTATCGGCGAGAACTGGCTGGCGCGTAATGGTTTTATCTAATGCCATCGCGTAGCCGGTTTCACGCAGCAGCACGCGCTCGAATGAACGCAACACGTGCAACGCCGGTTCGCCGTGCGCAAGGCGCGATAAGGTCAGCACGTAATGATTGAACAGAGCGGGATGCGCGTCTTCACGGGCGCAAAACTTGACGAGCAATTCGTTGACGTAGAAGCCGCAGAGCAACGCGTCGCCGGCGAGGGGCAGCATGCCGCCGACCCATTCGGCCTGCGTCAAGGTGCGGACTTCTCCCTTCCCCGTCCACGACAACCCCAGCGGCTGGAAGGTTTGCAGCACGCCGCGCAGCGCGGAATGCGGGCGCTTGGCGCCTTTGGCGACCAGCGCGACGCGGCCGTGATCGCGTGAAAACACATCGAGCACGAGACTGGTCTCGCGATACGGATAGCTGTGCAGCACGAATGAAGGCTGCTCCGCGATACGAAAATCCGAGCGCGGCGCGGCGCGCGGTGGTTTGGGGGCTTTGGGTTCTTTAGGCGCGGCGGATTTTGCAGACGCAGACGCCGTCCGGCGCCTTTTAGGCGCAGGCGCTGAAGGCTCGTCGGTGCTGAAACTATTGTCGGCGAGCGGTTCGGAGTCTGCGTCGGAAGACTGGGTCATCCACGCGTCATTCGTACCCATAGGCGCGCAGTCCCGCTTCGTTGTCCGCCCAACCGCTCTTCACCTTGATGAAGGTCTCGAGATACACGGGGCCGTCGAAAAGCTTTTCCATATCGAGCCGCGCTTCGGTGCTGATCTGCTTGAGCTTCGCCCCTTTCTGGCCGATGATCATCGCCTTGTGGGTATCGCGTTCGACCAGGATCGTCGCGAAAATGCGGCGCAAGCGCCCTTCCGTTTCCCATTTATCGATGAGCACCGTGCTCGTGTACGGCAGTTCGTCGCCGGTCCAGCGGAACACTTTCTCGCGCAGGATTTCGGCGGCGAGAAAACGCTCGCTGCGATCGGTGAGATCGTCTTCGCCGTAGATGGGCGAGCCTTCCGGCAAATACGGCTTCACGACCGTCATCAGGCGCGCGATGTCGTCGGGATGCTTCGCCGTCATCGGCACGATTTCCTTGAAGTCGTGCAGCGCGCTCATTTTCTGCATAAACGGGAACAGCGAATCTTTATCGCTGACGTGATCGAGCTTGTTCGCGATCAACAGACACGGCGTGTCGTTCGGAATCAGGTCGAGCACTTTCTGGTCGTCGGGACCGAAACGGCCCGCTTCGATCACGAACAGAATGGCGTCGACGGACGTCAGCGTGGACGTCACCGCGCGATTCAGCGAACGGTTCAGCGCGCCGCTGTGCTTGGTCTGGAAGCCTGGGGTATCGACGAAGATGTACTGCGCGTCGTCCAGCGTATGAATGCCGGTGATTCGGTGACGCGTGGTTTGCGCCTTGCGCGACGTAATGCTGACTTTCTGGCCGACCAGCGCGTTCATCAAAGTCGATTTGCCGACGTTCGGCCGACCGACGATCGCGACCATACCGCAGCGGAAACCAGGGGAAGTGGGTGCGTTCATAAATGTGTGCTGCGGCTTCGTTGAATTCGTTGCGACGCGTGGCGTCGGGAGTGTGCTTGTTCGGTCGCGTGCGGGTTCGGTGGCCGCATCAATGGCCGGCATCGGCGGCGCGTACGGCGCTTTCTTCTGCATGCGTTTCTGCATGCGTTTCTGCATGCGTTTCTGCGTGCACTTCTGCGTGCGCTTCTGCGTTTGCTTCGCTCTTCGGGATCGAAGCGGCGTGCGCGGCGGGTACGTCTTCACGCTGTCGCACCGGCGATGCGGTCTTGTCGAGGACGGACACCTCGGCGCTCTTCCCGGCCGGCTTGTCGGCATGTTTAGGAGCGACCTTCTCGCCTGCGCTATCCGTCTTCGCAGCGCCTTTTTCCACCGGGTTATGCACAGCGTTATCCACTGCTTGCTCGACGTGCACGGCGGGTTGTTTGTCGGCCGTTTCGCCTTTCCCAGCCTGAACTTCAGGCGCGGCCCTGTCCGACTTCTCCGACTTCTCCGTCCGATGAATCGTGGCCCGCTCCGTTTTCTCCGCTCCGGCGAATGTACCCGCCGACGGTTCCACGTGCGACGCACGAATCACGGCGAATGGCGCGGTGGCCGGACGCTCGGGATCGTTATGCGTATTGCTGTTGCCGCTATTGCTGGTGTTACTGGCACGTGAACGCTCGCGCCGGTCCGGGGTGCGCAGATCGAGCGCCGCCTGCACGCCCGTCACGCCCGGCACGACTTCCTGTTCCGCGAGCTTGGCTGCACGCGCGCCCTTGCGCTTCGGCTTCGCCGTCATCGCGGGCGCGGCCGATGCAAGTTCATCGAGCGCCTTCTTCGCCGCGGCCTGTTCAGCCGCGCGCCGGCTCGCACCGGAACCCGACACTTTCACCTCGAGCTTCGGCACCGTGCATTCCACTTCGAACTGCTGGTTGTGCGCTGCGCCGTGCGTGGCGACGACCGTATAAGTCGGCAACGCGATCTTGTGGCCCTGCAAATATTCCTGCAGCAGTGTCTTCGCGTCTTTACCGATGGTGCGTGGATCGATGTGGTCGAGGATCGGCGTATAGAGCCGTTTAATGACCTGATGCGCGGCGTCGAAACCACCGTCAAGGAACACTGCGCCGAAGATGGCCTCAAGCGTGTCGGCCAAGATGGACGGGCGCCGGAAACCGCCGCTGCGCAATTCGCCCTCGCCCAGCCGCAACGCCTCGGAGACGTTCAGCGCCTGTGCAATCTCATAAAGCGACTGCTGCTTGACGAGATTTGCCCGTACGCGAGAAAGATCGCCTTCGTCGAGTTTTGCGAATCGTTGGAACAAAAGCGCAGCCACCACGCAATTTAGAACGGAATCCCCGAGAAATTCGAGTCGTTCATTGTGCGTGGCACTGTGACTGCGGTGGGTCATCGCCTGGCGCAGCAATTCCGCATTGCGAAATTCGTACTGGAGCCGGCTTTCCAACGGGGTTGAGGGCATGGGCAGAGTATAACGCGGGCGCCGGGAGGGGCGAATCCGGCTGAAAGGCCGGAAAACCGCAAGGAAAATGGTACGGCAAGCACACGGTTAGCCGCGATTCTTCGTGCTGTTTCTAGGCGGCTCTAAGGTGACTTGCAATAACAACTACGCCGCGATGACGCGGCGTAGTTGTCGAACGAAATTACTGCTCAGGGTATTGCTCGAAAGCACGCTTCAATGGAACGACCCAATGCGTTTCAAACTGCTGAAGTTCATCCAGATGAAGAACGCACGGCCGACGATATTCGCGTCAGGCACAAAACCCCAATAACGACTGTCCGCGCTGTTGTCGCGATTGTCGCCCATCATGAAATAGTTGCCCGGCGGTACTTTGCAAATGACGCCTTGAGCGTTGTAGTTGCAGTTGTTGCGATAAGGAAAGTCGTCGGCGCCAATCACGAACGGCGGCACTTGCGCATTATTCAGGATCGCGTTCTTGCGGCCATCGAGATCTTCTTCGAATTGCTTTGCATAACCAATGCGTTCGTCGTCGAAGAAATCGGGAAGCGAGGTTTCAGGAACCGGCTTGCCATTGATGGTGAGCTTCTTGTCCTGATACGCGACCGTGTCACCGGGAAGGCCGATCACGCGCTTGATGTAATCCACCGATTCGTCTTTCGGATAACGGAACACCACTACGTCACCGCGCTTGAGCGGCGTGCCGCTGGTCAGCTTGGTGTTGCTGATCGGCAAACGCAAACCGTATTCGAATTTATTAACGAGAATAAAGTCGCCCACCAGCAGGGTCGGCACCATCGATCCCGACGGAATCTTGAACGGTTCGACCACGAACGAGCGCACCACGAAGACCACTAGAATCACCGGGAAAAAGCTCGCCGAATATTCCAGATACCATGGCTGGCGGAGCTTTTCATCGCGTAGACGAGCGCGCGTTTGCGGTGCGTTTTCATCGGCGAAACGGGGTTCGAGGCGGGCCTGCTGCTGATCGAATTCTGCTACCGCTACATCTGCTGCGCGCCGTCGTTGCGGCTCGAACACCAGTTTATCGAATGCCCACGCAATCCCCGTCACGACGACGAGCACCAAAAGAATCAACGCAAAATTCATCAATCGTTTCCGGTTGTTTTATTAATCTTCGACGCGAAGAATCGCGAGGAAAGCTTCTTGCGGAATCTCGACCGAACCGACTTGCTTCATGCGCTTCTTGCCGGCCTTCTGCTTTTCCAGAAGCTTTTTCTTTCGCGAGATATCGCCGCCGTAGCACTTTGCCAGAACGTTCTTACGCAATGCTTTAATGTTCTCGCGCGCGATAATGTTCGCGCCGATAGTCGCCTGGATTGCCACGTCATACATCTGCCGCGGAATCAGTTCGCGCATCTTGGACGCCACTTCGCGCCCGCGATGCTGACTCTGCGACCGGTGCACGATCACTGACAACGCGTCGACCTTGTCGCCATTGATCAGCATGTCGACCTTCACCACATCCGACGCCCGATACTCCTTGAACTCGTAGTCCATGGAGGCATAACCGCGCGACGTGGACTTCAGCCGGTCGAAGAAGTCCAGCACGATTTCCGCCATCGGGATTTCGTACGTAAGCTGGACCTGACGGCCGTGATACAACATGTTGACCTGCTGGCCGCGCTTGTTCGTACAGAGCGTGATCACCGCGCCGACATACTCCTGGGGCATGTACAGGTTCACAGTCACGATCGGTTCGCGCACTTCTTCAATATACGAAGGCTCCGGCATCTTGGCCGGGTTCTCGACCTGGATCAGCGTGCCATCGCGCTTCACGACTTCGTACACCACGGTTGGAGCCGTGGTGATGAGGTCCATGTCGAACTCGCGCTCGAGCCGTTCCTGGACGATCTCCATATGCAGGAGACCGAGAAAGCCGCATCGGAAACCGAAACCGAGCGCTTGCGACACTTCCGGCTCGTACTGCAGCGAGGAGTCATTCAGCTTCAGCTTTTCCAGCGATTCGCGCAGCGCGTCGTACTGGTTCGCTTCGATCGGATACAAGCCCGCGAACACTTGCGGCTTCACTTCCTTGAAACCTGGCAACGGCGCTTCGGCCGGACGCGCGACGGTGGTGACCGTATCGCCGACTTTGGCCGCCTGCAATTCCTTGATGCCCGCGATGATGAAGCCCACCTGCCCCGCCGACAGCGACGCGAGATTCGTGGCTTTCGGCGCGAACACGCCGAGACTTTCGACCGGATAAATCGCGCCGGACGCCATCATCTTGATCTTGTCTTTCGGGCGCAGCGTGCCATTCTTGATGCGCACGAGCATGACCACGCCGACGTAATTATCGAACCACGAGTCGATGATCAGCGCCTGCAGCGGTGCGTCCGGATCGCCCTTTGGCGGCGGCACTTTTGCGATCAGCGCCTCGAGCACGTCGGTCACGCCGAGGCCCGTCTTGGCGCTGCAACGCGTGGCATCGGTTGCATCGATACCGATCACGTCTTCGATTTCCGAAATTGCGTTCTCGGGGTCGGCCGCGGGCAAGTCGATCTTGTTCAGCACCGGCACGACTTCCACGCCCAGTTCGATCGCCATGTAGCAATTGGCAACCGTCTGCGCTTCCACGCCCTGGCTGGCGTCAACCACGAGCAACGCGCCTTCGCAGGCGGACAACGAGCGGCTGACTTCGTACGAAAAGTCGACGTGACCGGGGGTATCGATGAGATTCAGGTTGTAGACCTGGCCATCGAGCGCTTTATAGCTGAGCGCCGCGGTTTGCGCCTTGATGGTGATGCCGCGTTCACGCTCGAGATCCATGGAGTCGAGCACCTGCGCGTCCATCTCGCGATCGGACAGGCCGCCACACAGTTGGATGATGCGATCGGCGAGCGTCGACTTGCCGTGGTCGATGTGCGCAATGATCGAGAAGTTACGAATATGATTCATTCAGTGCCGATCAAGCAAAAAGGCGCGCCCAGACAAACGCGGAGCACGCCTTGAAAATGGGGTGAAAAACTCGTCTATTTTAGCCGAAAAGGCGGGCTGACGGCGGATTTTACGGGAAAGGTCCGATTGTTCAGGGACTTAAGCGCGTGCCAGGAGCTCGTTACGTACACGCGTTTCGTCAAGCCGGTAATGGCATAACTCCACGCCATCCAGCACCAGAACGGGCACGAGTTCGTCGTATAACGCTTCGAGTGCCGGATCCGTATCGATATCGATCCACTCGATCGCCACGCCGAACTCAGCCGCAATCGGCTCAAGCCCGGCGCGCAAGTCTTCACACAAGTGGCACCACGCGCGCCCGTACAGCTTGAGCACGTTCATTGCCATTATTTCTGCACGGGCGCACGCGGGCGCAACGGCACGAACTGCGTGTTGTCGCCACGACGCACAAGCACCGCGACCATCTTGCTCGGATCGACGTTTTGCGCGACCGCGTCGAATTGCTTCGCGCTCGTGATGTCCGTATCGCCGATTCGCAGGATGATGTCGCCCTTCTGGAAACCGGCACGCGCCGCCGGACCCTCCACCGCGTCCACCATTACGCCGTTGGTGAGTTTCAGCGCTTTCTTCTGGTCAGCCGGAATGTCGCTCACCGCAATCCCGAGCGTATTGCTCGCGCGCTCCTTCGGCGGCGGTGTCTTCTTGGCCTCGGCCTTCGCGACCTTGTCCGGCTGCATTTCCGCGATGGTGATCGGCAGATCGCGCGAGTCGCCCTTGCGCCACACGGTGATCGTCGCCTTCGTGCCCGGCTTCGTGTCGCCGACCATGCGCGGCAAATCCGTCGCCGTGGACACATCATGACCGTTGTACTTCAGGATGATGTCGCCCGGCTGAATACCGGCCTTGTCGGCCGGCCCGCCCGCTTCAACGCTGCTCACCAGCGCACCCTGCGCCTTCGGAAGCCCAAGCGAATCCGCCACTTCCTTCGTGACCTCGCCGATCGCCACCGCGATCCGGCCGCGCGTTACCTTGCCCGTCGTCTTCAGTTGATCGGCGACGCGCATGGCTTCATCAATGGGAATCGCGAACGAAATGCCCATGAAGCCGCCCGTGCGGCTGTAGATCTGCGAGTTGATGCCGATCACTTCGCCGGCCATGTTGATCAGCGGACCACCCGAATTACCCGGATTCACCGCAACGTCGGTCTGGATAAACGGCAGATAGTCGCCCGTGTCACGCCCCTTCGCGCTGACGATACCGGCCGTCACCGTGTTGTCGAGTCCGAACGGCGAACCGATCGCCAGCACCCATTCGCCAACACGTACCTTGTTCGAATCGCCGATGGTAATGGCCGGCAGGCTCGTCGCCTGGATCTTCACGACCGCGACGTCCGTGCGCTCGTCAACGCCAACCAGCTTCGCCTTGAATTCGCGTTTGTCGGTGAGCGTGACGTAGATGGTGTCGGCGTCGTCGACCACGTGCGCGTTGGTCATCACGTAGCCATCCGCCGACATGATGAAACCCGAGCCCACGCCGCTGCTCTGCTCCGAATTGTCCTGATTGTCCGGGCTGTCCTGCGGCGCGCTGCGATTACCCCGGCCGCTGCCGCTGTCGCCGCCCTGGTCGCCGCCGTTACCGCCGTTACCACCACTCCCGCCGCCTCCACCGCCGCCGCGCGGCGAACCGGGCGTGCCGGGCATGGGAATACCGAAGAAACGACGGAAAAACTCCGACATATCGCCGTCGTCCATGCCGGGCGGCAAGCCGCGCAGATCGCTGCTGCTGCTCACGCGCGTTGTCGTACGAATATTGACGACCGACGGACCCACTTTATCGACGAGCGTCGTGAAGTCAGGCAAATTCACTCCCGGCGCCGCGACCGGTGTAACGGCCGGCGCCAGTGCGGGCGCCGTTGCTGTTGCTGTGGCCGCGGAGGTCGCGAGCGGCAGGCATGCGGCAAGCGCCGCGGCCGCGAAAAAGGTGCGCAGCGAGAGGTTGCTCATATCGTGGTGGGCCGAGGAATTACTTGGAAGGCTTGTATTCTATGGCAGAAGCAAATTGCTGCAACGTGGCTTGGGGCACTTCGCCCAGCAAGGTGATCCAGAAATCGCCCCGGCGCTTGACCAGCACGTGCGTCGCGCCGCTATCGCCCGCGCCTTCCTTGCGCGAATTTTTTTCCACTGGCTCGACGAAAATGGAGATTGCGGCAAGACCGTCGGAGAAAACAGCCTGATCGACGGGAATGGGAGGCTGCCCTTCCTCACTCGATGCCATCGGCCGGCGCAACTCGCGAATCTCGCGGAAACCCGGAACGGCAGGCGCAATTTTCCAGCCTTGCGCTTCCATATTTACCGGCTGAACCGGCGGCCGCACGACCGTCCACCCGGCTATGTTCTTGATCCCGTTCGCGATAGCAGCCCGGTCGACGGACCCGCCAATCCGAACTTGCGAAAATGAAAGCTGCTCGAGCACCTGACCGTCGGGCCCAAGCGTCTGAGCGCGCAGCAGGAGACCGGTTTTCGAGTCGGCCCAGAGCTTGTAGGCAAAGCGCCAGGCATCTTTCGGATCAAGCTCGATCACCTGGCTGTCGATCCCGGCTACGCGGTCCGCACCCAGCATTTTCGGCTCGTAGACCGTCAGAACCTGGTCGCTGCTGGTCGTGAGCAGCGACGGGAACGCATCCTTGTTCTGACGTTTTTCGACGACCAGCAGATGACGTTCGGGCACGAACGTATACATGTCGTCGTCGTGGCGAAGCATCTTGCGAGGCTTGCCATCCAGGCTTTCCAGCGACTCGAACTCACCGTCGCTGCGCGCCGCCGAATGGGTGATCCGCGACGATTGCACCGTCGTCCCACGCTGGTAGACGAAGGTGCCTTCGTAATTCTGCTGCTGTGCGGCGTCGTGAATCCGGTTAAGCAGGTCCGCAGCGGACTTGCGCACGGCGGCGGGATCGTCGCCTTGCGCAAAAGAACTGGATGCTGCGGATAACAACACGGCTGCACAGAACATCAACGCCGGCAACCGCCCCCAATGAGTCGTTTTGTTCAACCGCACACGTTGCATCAGTTATTGGCCTTGGCTGGTAGCCGCCGTGCGGATCAAAGGCATCGAGCCCGGCATGACGGGCTGTTGGGAGAATTGCTGATGCGCTTCGAGATACTGGTCGAGGCTTGCGTCGCGAATGATGTTCGCCTCGACAACCGGCGAGCGCGTGCTGGCGGCAGGCATTGAAGCCATGGCTACGCGCTGCACGTGATCCGACGACAAGCTAGCCACTTGCACGCCGTTACGGCCGTCCACGCCCTGCAACTGCGGCACGACGATCCACGTCAGCGTGGCTGCGGCAGCCGCGACCGCGAAGGCCGGCACCACGCGGCGGCGGAACATCCGCGAACGGACCCGCTCGGCGGCGACCGCCGGAATGGCCGCAGGGGCGAATACGTGAGCTTCTGCCTCGAAGCGCGCCGAGAACGCGTTCATGAACGCGCTGCTGGCTGCCGGACTGGCCGCGAGATCGTCGGAACGCAGCGCGTCGCCGATCAAGTGGTAATCCGACCACGCCGCGCGTTCCTTCTGCGTAAACCCGGAAAGAAACTGACTGATGTCGCCCGAACCGTCGAAGGATTCACCGTCGACAAAAGCGGACAGACGCTCGCCTCGCGAGCTAGCTTGCGATTGCACCGAAACCGACCCCATGATGCTCCCCATCTTGACTGCACCCCGTAGTGACACTACCTGACCCAGATACCGCGTCCCTGCCCCGCGCACCTTCGCTGTTACCAGCGCTTGCCTTCGGGAGTGTCCAGCAATGGACGCAATTTTGCCGCAATGGCTTCGCGAGCACGAAAAATTCTTGATCTGACGGTTCCGATCGGGCAACCCATCATTTCGGCAATTTCCTCGTAGCTCAGACCTTCAATCTCACGAAGAGTAATGGCGGTGCGCAACTCTTCCGGTAAAACCGCCATTGCAGCATTGACCGTCTGTGCGATCTGCTTGCTCATCAACATCGACTCAGGCGTGTTGATATCCCTTAGTTGGTCTGCGTCGGAGAAAGTTTCCGCTTCTTCTGCATCAGCTTCGGTAGAAGTTGGAGCACGCCGGCTCTGAGTGGCAAGGTAATTCTTCGCGGTGTTCACCGCAATCCGGTAAAGCCAAGTATAAAACGCCGATTCTCCGCGAAACTGCGGCAACGCACGATAAGCCTTGATGAAGGCGTCTTGCGCGACGTCCTCGACCTCGGCCGGATCCCGCACGAGACGCGAGATAAGCCGGATGATTTTGCGCTGATATTTGGCGACCAGTAGCTCGAACGCTGCTTTATCGCCCTTTTGCACGCGTTCGACCAGTACCTGATCGATTTCTTTTTCGCTCACCTGGGAAATCCATTAACTTTGGGAGTGCTACGCGGAGGGCTATTGTAGCGTTACGCCGCTGGGACGCGCCGGATGCTGATTGGCGGTTACAAGCGTTACAGATGTTCCTGGGCGCAACGCCGGGCGCGCACGGCCAGTTCGCGGAACGCGGAGGTGTCGAAGAGAGCGTCGGCAGGCACGAGAAACGATGCAGAACGGCCCTCTGCCGGCACCAGGATGAGGGCAAGCGGTCGCTCCACTGGGCGCAACCCGAAATACGCCGGTATTGCGCATGACCCGCGCGATCCCACGTGGTCAAACCGTCCTGCCCGATCTCAAACGCGACGGGCCGGCGCCGCTCGCCATTCCAGGCCGCAGCGGCCAGCGCGACCATCGCCGCCAACGCCGCGACGCCGCGACGCCGCGACGCCGGCGTCAAAAAATCCGCCATACGCCGATACACACTGAAATACCGATCCGGCCGCGATGGCCACGAACGCAGCCATCGCGCCCCACAACAATCGCGAGGGACGGATTTTTTGCCGGCGCGGGAACTCGGCGAATACTTCCGCCGAGGCCTCCCGCTGGGAGTTTTGCGCACTCGTCACTCGCCAATCCTGCACGAACTCAAAGCGCGCGCCGCTCAATGCCGCTTGAAAACGAGCGTGCCGTTCGTGCCGCCGAAACCGAACGAGTTCTTCAGCGCCACGTCGATCTTCATCTCCCGCGCTTCATTCGCGCAGTAGTCCAGGTCGCACTGCGGGTCCTGGTTGAAGATGTTGATGGTGGGCGGGGAGATCTGGTGATGCAACGCCAGCACCGTGAAGACCGACTCCAGCCCGCCGGCGCCGCCGAGCAAATGGCCCGTCATCGACTTGGTCGAGTTCACTACGATCTTCTTCGCGTGGTCGCCGAAGGTATTCTTGATACCGATGGTTTCGGCCAGATCGCCAAGCGGCGTGGACGTGCCGTGCGCGTTCAGGTAGTGCACTTCGTCCGCATTGATCTGAGCGTTTTTCAACGCGTTGCGCATGCTGCGACGCGCGCCATCGCCATCTTCCGGCGGTGCGGTCATGTGATACGCGTCGCCGCTCATGCCGTAGCCGCTGACTTCGGCGTAGATCTTCGCGCCGCGCGCCTTCGCGTGTTCGTACTCTTCGAGCACCATCACGCCCGCCCCTTCGCCCAGCACAAAACCGTCGCGATCCTTGTCCCACGGACGGCTGGCGGTCGCCGGGTCGTCGTTGCGTTGCGACAACGCGCGCGCAGCCGCGAAGCCGCCGACACCCAATGGCGACACGGTCGCCTCAGATCCGCCGCAGATCATCACGTCGGCGTCGCCGTATTCGATCAGCCGCGAGCCTTCGCCGATGCAATGCAGCCCCGTCGTACACGCGGTCACGATGGCGAGATTCGGTCCTTTCAAACCAAAGCGGATGGAGAGATGGCCAGAGATCATGTTGATGATCGACGCCGGCACGAAGAACGGCGAAATCCGGCGCGGACCGCGATTCAGCAATTCGGTTTGCGTGACTTCAATCATCGGCAAGCCGCCGATTCCCGAGCCGACCACCACCCCTACGCGCTCGGAGTTTTCCTCGGTGATTTCCAGCCCGCTGTCCCGCATGGCCTGCACGCCCGCTGCGATGCCGTAATGGATAAAGGTATCCATGTGGCGCGCTTCCTTGGCCGGCATGTAGTCTTCGACATTGAAGCCTTTGACTTCACCGGCAAAGCGCGTGGAGAAGTTCGTGGCATCGAACTTCGTGATCTCGGCGATACCCGACTTGCCGGCGACCAGATTGGCCCAGCCGTCGGCAACGGTATTGCCGACAGGCGAAATCAGCCCAAGGCCTGTAACAACAACACGACGACGGCTCACGGTAACCCCTTATCCATAAATGACAAAAAGCAAAAGCCACAAGATCCACAGGAAATTGCCCTGTGAGCCCTGTGGCTGTTAAATCGGTTCGAATCGCGACAGAGCGTCAACCCCGAATACTGTAGATGCAGCTTGGCGCGCGGGCTTTAAGCCTTGACGTTGGCGCGAGCGTAGTCGATCGCCTGCTGAACCGTCGTGATCTTCTCGGCTTCTTCGTCAGGAATTTCCATGCCGAATTCGTCTTCGAGAGCCATCACGAGTTCGACGGTGTCGAGCGAGTCAGCGCCCAGATCGTTGACGAACGAAGCTTCGTTCTTGATTTCGGCTTCGGCGACGCCCAGTTGTTCGGCGACGATCTTCTTCACGCGCTGTTCGATATTGTCCATGCAGCCCTCCGAGGGAAATGTAGTTCAAAAACACAAGTGCGCGCATTTTATCAGGTTTGTACCTGTAAATACCCACGCACGGATTCACCTTTCTTTCGCGCGTGACATGCCTTTGATGCCCGTCACGCTCTTTCCTGATTACCACTTCTGACAGCGCATTCCGCGTCTCGCGCACCCTGCTTAAATTAACATTTTGCGCACCCGCCAAGGCGCGGATATTAACCAAATGCCTGTCACATGTACATGCCGCCGTTCACATGAAGCGTCGTACCCGTTATGTAGCCAGCGAGCGGGGAAGCAAGGAAAGCCACAGCATGAGCGATATCTTCAGGGCTGCCCAGTCGGCCGAGTGGTATCTGTGCTGTGAGCGCCGCGCGCTGCGCTTCGGGTAGCACCTTGGTCATGTCGGTATCGATAAAACCCGGCGCAATGCAGTTCACCGTAATCCCGCGGCTGCCGATTTCACGGGCCAGCGCCCGCGTCATGCCCGCCACGCCGGCCTTCGCGGCCGCGTAGTTGGCTTGGCCGGGATTGCCCGACGACGCCACCACCGAGGTGATATTGATGATCCGTCCGCCGCGCGCCTTCATCATCGGGCGCAGCACCGCGCGCGAGAGGCGGAAAACGGCGCGCAGGTTTGTATCGATGACAGCGTCGAATTCGTCGTCCTTCATGCGCATGGCCAACTGATCTTTCGTGATCCCGGCGTTGTTCACCAGCACGTTGAGCCCGCCGAATTCCTTGACCACGCCGTCGATAAACGCTTCGCTCGCGGCCGCGTCAGTCACGTTGAGCACCGCGCCGCGCCCCTGTCCGCCGACCTCTTTCAGCGCCGCGGTAATGCCCTCGGCACCGCTTTCGCTGGTTGCCGTGCCGATCACGGTCGCGCCCTGACGGGCGAGTTCGACCGCAATCGACCGGCCGATACCGCGCGACGCGCCCGTCACGACCACAATGTGCTTGTCCAGAATCATCTTGGTCCGTTCCTTGTCCTTGGCTTATGTCTTTGACGTATCTGGCTAACGAGTTCAGCCGACGAGCAGTTTGCGGGTTTCTTCAAGCGAAGCCGGATCGAAGATCGACGCGCCGATCAGCGTGCCGTCGATGCGCTTCGTCAGCCCGTTGAGCACCTTGCCCGGACCGCATTCGATCACGTGCGTGACGTGTTCGTGCGCCATCTTTTGTACGGTTTCGACCCAGCGCACGGGACCTGCAGCCTGACGCACGAGCGCGTCCTTGATGGCGGCCGGTTCGGCGACGCTTGCTACATCAATGTTATTGATCAGTGGAATCTTCGGCACGCCGATATCGACACTTGCCAGATACTCACGCAACTGGTCCGACGCCGGCTTGAGCAGCGACGAATGGAACGGGGCCGACACCGGCAGCGGCAACGCGCGTTTCGCGCCCTTGGCCTTGGCGATTTCGCAGGCTTTTTCTACGCCTGCTTTGGAACCCGCGATCACCACTTGGGACGGCGCGTTGAAGTTCACCGCTTCCACAATCCCTGCCACCGATGCTTCGGCGCAGACGGCGCGCACGGCGTCGTCGTCGAGACCAAGAATTGCCGCCATCCCACCCTCGCCCACGGGCACGGCGCTCTGCATGGCTTGCGCACGAAACCGCACGAGCGGCACGGCTGCCGAAAACGCGAGCGCCCCAGCAGCAACCAACGCGGTGTATTCACCGAGGCTATGACCCGCGAGGATCGCCGGCTTCAACCCGGTTTCCTTTTCCCACACACGATAAATCGCGTACGCGGCCGCAAGCATGACGGGCTGCGTGTTGGTGGTAAGACCCAGCTCTTCAACCGGGCCTTCGGCGATCAATTTGCCCAGATCCTGGCCGAGTGCATCGGATGCCTGCTGCACGGTTTCGCGCACCACGGCGTGGTCCGCAAATGCGTTGAGCATGCCGACCGACTGGGAACCTTGTCCCGGAAAAACGAACGCAAATTTCATGACGTCCTTGCTCGAATTGGATTGTCGAATGACTGATGTGTGGCGTAATGACGTGGAGCTCGTATCGGTTTAGTAGCGGATGACCGATGCGCCCCACGTGAAGCCGCCGCCAACCCCTTCGATCAGCACATGCTGGCCGCGCTTGATGCGGCCGTCGCGCACGGCGACGTCGAATGCGAGCGGAATCGATGCCGCCGACGTATTGCCGTGCTCGCCAACGGTCACGACCATGCGCTCCAGCGGCACGTGCAACTTGCGCGCGGTGCTTTCCATGATGCGGATATTGGCCTGATGCGGAATCAGCCAGTCGATGTCGCTCGCGCTCAGCTGCGCCTTTTCAAGCGCCTCGACGGCCACTTTCTCGAGCACCTTCACCGCCAGCTTGAACACGGCCTGGCCGTCCATGTGCAGGAACGCGCTGCCTTCAATCACGCCCTTGTTCACATTGCCCGGCGTGCACAGGATGTTCGCGTGGCTGCCGTCGGCGTGAAGCGCGCTTGAGAGTACGCCGGGTTCGTCGGAGGCTTGCAGGATCACAGCGCCCGCGCCGTCGCCGAACAGCACGCAAGTGGTGCGGTCGTTGAAATCGAGAATGCGCGAGAAGGTTTCAGCGCCAACCACCAGCGCCGTGCGATTTGCGCCGCCGCGGATCAGGCTGTCGGCCATTGCAACGGCATAAGCGAAGCCCGAGCAGACAGCCTGGATATCGAATGCCGCGCCGCTGTTCTTGATGCCAAGCTTGTTCTGCAGTAGGCAAGCCGTGCTGGGGAAAACAAAATCGGGCGTGGAGGTGGCGACAATGATCAGATCGATCGACTGCGGATCGATACCCGCTGCCTCGATTGCATGACGCGACGCCTGCAGCGCGAGTTCGCTGGTCGTCTGATCAGGAGCGGCGAAATGACGTGCGTGGATACCGGTGCGGGCGACGATCCACTCATCGCTCGTTTCTACACCTTGTTTTGCCAGACGCTCGGCCAGATCCTGGTTCGTGACACGATCCGGCGGCAGGTAACTGCCCGTTCCGATCACGCGGGAGTAGAGATTCGATTGAGCCATTATGCCTTCGAGGATAGCGCGGCACCCGGTTCGCCCGGCTGCACGAGCGGGCGGGCAACGACCGTATTATCGCCTGGGGCGACGGGGTCGGCCGGGTTCGGGACCACGGTGCCAGCAGTGTCAGCGGAAGCACCGAGCGCCGCTTGTTGCACGGGAGCAGCGTTTTCTTCCATGGCGCGCACGAGGCGTTCAAGCACACCATTTTTGACCGCATCATACCCGCGTTTGATAGCCCACTCAAACCCGTAGGCTTCGGCCGATCCGTGGCTCTTGATGACCAGCCCCCGCAAGCCGAGCAGCGCGGCGCCGTTGTACTGGGCCGGGTCGACCCGCCGTTTGAAGCGTTTGAGAACGGGCATCGCGACGAGCGCCATCAGCTTGGTCGCGAGCGACCGGCTGAATTCTTCGCGGATCATGTCGCTCAGCATCTGCGCGAGGCCTTCCGAGGTTTTCAGCGCCACGTTGCCGACAAAACCGTCGCACACGACCACGTCGGTCGTGCCTTTATAGATGTCGTTGCCTTCCACGTTGCCGTAGAAATTGAGCGTGCTCGCGCGCAGCAGTTCGCCGGCGCGTTTGATGATGTCGTTGCCCTTGATGACTTCTTCGCCGATGTTGAGCAGACCGATGGTCGGCCGCTCCTTGTCCCCGATAGCGGCGACAAGCGCGTGGCCCATTTCGGCGAATTGCAGCAAGTGCTGCGGCTCGCAGTCCACGTTCGCGCCCAGGTCGAGCACGGTGGTGAAGCCCTTCTGGCTTGGCATGGCGAACGCGATAGCCGGCCGTTCGATGCCCGGCAATGTCTTGAGCACGTAGCGGGACACGGCCATCAATGCACCGGTGTTGCCCGCCGAGATGCAGGTCTGGGCCTGGCCGTCTTTGACGAGATTGAGCGCCACCCGCATCGACGAATCTTTTTTCCGGCGCAGCGCAACCTCTACCGGATCGTCCATTTCGACCACTTCAGTGGCAGGGACAACCGTCAGCCGGGTTTCGCCGGTGGCTTTGCACTTCTTGAGCTGCGCGCGGATGGCCGGTTCGATGCCGACGAGCAGCAAATGCGCATCGGGATGCGAACGCACGAAACTGACCGCGGCGGGAACGGTCACGGCGGGGCCGTGGTCGCCTCCCATGCAGTCGATAGTGATCTTTACGGTCATGGAGTGCGACGAATTTCAGGCACAAAAAAGCGGCAGTGAAATGCCGCCTTCTTGTCGTACCGGGAACATGTCAAGCGCGAACAACCGTGGCTCAGACCGTGATTCCGACGATGAGTCAGACCATGGGTCAAGACGGTGACGCTAGACGCAACAAGCGTCGTACGCTTAGTCGTTCTTCGTCTTGATGACTTTCTTGCCACGATAGTACCCGTTCGGGCTCACGTGGTGACGCAGATGCACTTCACCCGTGCTCGGCTCAACGGCCAGCGGCGCTGCGGTGAGGAAATCGTGCGAACGATGCATGCCGCGCTTGGACGGCGATTTCTTGTTTTGCTGAACTGCCATGATGACTCCAGAAAAATTTTGCGAATTCTAACACAGCTCGATGCACCGGCGACCCTGACCTGATGGCCAGCGAGTCTCTCCGGGCGCAGCGCGCCGCCTGATGATCAGACACCCGGCGTGACGCCGGACATCAATACTCTTTAATGCGTGTTGTTAATTCACGCACTTAATGCACGCACTTAATGCGTGTTGTCGTCGGAACCGCCTTGCTTGAGCTTACCGAGCGCGGCGAACGGATTGGGTCTGCCTGTGCCGCCATCCTGCTGCGTGCCTGCATCGCCATTCAGACCACCATCGTCCAGCTCGCCCTCGGCGCCGTCGAGACCCGTTACCAGGCTCTCGTGCACTTCAGGACATACATCGTGCTTCGGCACGAGCGGCAAGGACAACAACAATTCATCTTCGATCAAGTCGACGAGATCGAACTGGCGTGAGCCAACGATCACCTCGACTTCATCGTTGTCTAGCGGAAACTCGTCTGCTTCTTCTTCCGTGGTGACAATGCGGTACGTTGCATCGACATCCAGGTGCTGCGAATACGGCGAAACACAGCGCTGACACTCGACCCAGACCGATCCGTGAACCGCGAGCCGCAAATAAGGCTGCGGCGCTTCAGTGCCGTCGTCCTGCAGCTCGGGCTGCATGGAACCTTCGGCCTGCCATGAAAATACCGTATCGCGGTCAGGAGCATCTGCCGGCACTTCGTTCAACATGCGCGGCAATTGCGAGACGCGTACACCGCCTGCTGCCTGCCGACGGCTTTGGGCGAATTCGAACAGGTCGAGTGCGCGCAAGTCGGCGGGACATGCAGGTTTGCCAGGATTCTGTGTCATGTGCGCTCCTGCAGTGGTCGTTGCCGTGACCGCTGGATAGCAAGTCCACGGAGGACGACCGGGGTGAAGCTGCAGTATGCACCGCACCGGACCCGTCCGGCTGGTGTGGTTTATCCCGATTTCCGGTGGGACCGCCTGGATCAAATCCCATCTGGCCCTCTTCCGGAGGTACATCTCGGTACACTTCCAGCCACCGCTGCCATCGGACTATGCGGAAAAAGATCTTCGCATACCGATGAAAAGCCCAAAATCATAGCGGCTTTGTCTTTTCGAGTCAAACACTTATGCTCCGGTTTGCGGCGCCGCCGCTTCAGTCCGGTTTCAGTCTTTAATCCTTTTGTTCATAGCCCATCCTTTTCATGCCCGACGCCTCAAATAAGCCGCGCCTCATCCTTGCATCGAGTTCGCGTTACCGGCGGGAATTGCTCGAGCGGTTGCGTTTTCCCTTCGATGTGATTTCGCCCGATATCGACGAAACGCCGCTCGACGGCGAAGCGCCGGAAGCCACGGCCGTGCGGCTGTCGATCGCCAAGGCGCGTGCGGCTGCGGCACGTGCGCCTGGCGCGCTGGTAATCGGGTCGGACCAGGTCGCGACCTGCGACGGCCGCCAGATCGGCAAGCCCGGCACGCACGACAACGCCCGCGCCCAGCTTCAGTCGATGCGCGGTAAAAGCGTCGAATTCCACAGCGCGCTCTGTCTGTTCGATAGCCGCACGGATCATATTCAGTCCGCCGATATCGTCACGCGCGTGCAGTTTCGCGACCTGTCGGATGCGGAAATCCAAGCCTATTTGCTCGCCGAAACGCCTTACGACGTGGCGGGCAGCGCGAAATCGGAGGGCTTGGGCATCACGCTCGTCGATGCAATCCACTCCGACGATCCCACTGCGCTGGTCGGCTTGCCGCTGATCGCGTTGTCGCGGATGTTGCGCGCGGCCGGCTTTCCGTTGGTGGAGGCAGTATGAACGGCGTCCTGTATCTGATCCCGAATACGCTTGGCGACGGCGATAGCGCCGCGCTCGCCGACGTCCTGCCCGAACCCGTGCGCGCCCGTGCCGCGGCGCTGCAGTACTACATCGGCGAAAACGCGAAAACCACGCGCGCTTTCCTGAAGAAGGTAGGAACCGAGCGGCCGATTCAGGAAATCGAGATCCGCGAACTCAACGTCAACACGCCGCCAGGCGAAGTCGAAAAACTGCTCGCACCGATACTGGCCGGCACCGACGCCGGCCTCGTCTCCGAAGCCGGCTGTCCGGCGGTCGCCGATCCGGGCGCCCTGCTCGTTCGGCGCGCGCACGAGCGCGGCGTGAAAGTCGTGCCGTTCGTCGGCCCCAGTTCGATTCTGCTGGCGTTGATGGCATCGGGCATGAACGGTCAGAGCTTTGCGTTCAACGGCTATCTTCCCGTCGATGCCGCCGAACGGGGCAAACGCCTGCGCGAACTGGAAGTCTTGTCGCGCAAGGCGAATCAGACGCAGATTTTTATCGAGACGCCGTACAGGAATCGCGCGTTGCTCGATACGCTGCTTGCGACTTGCGCGCCGTCGACGCTGGTGTGCGTCGCGGTTGATCTGACGTTGCCGGCCGAGACGATCGTCACGCGAACGGTGGCTGACTGGAAAAAGAAGGCAGCACCGGAGTTGCATAAGCGGCCAGCGATTTTTCTACTGTTAGGGGCCTGAGGCTCTCAGCCAGCCCGTACACGCAAAAAAAACCGCTCGCCTGAAAACTCAAGGCGAGCGGTTTTTCAGCAGAAGAATGCTGCGGCACTCACTTCAACTGCATCTTCCCGCCCATCACTAACGCGTGCATCGATGCATTACCGACCGCTGCGCCAAACTTGCGCGCCACACGCTCGCCAATGCTCTCCTTTTGCGTGTAATCGACGATATCCGGCTGCTTGACGATCTCGCGCGCGACGTAATCGGCGTCGCCAAAACCATCGGCGAGACCCAGCTCCACGCTCTTCTGCCCCGTCCAGAACATGCCGGAGAACACCTCGGGCGTCTCTTTCAGCCGCTTGCCGCGGCCTTGTTTGACGGCATCGATGAATTGCTGGTGAATCTGGTCGAGCATTTCCTGCGCATGGGCGTCCATGATCGGCGTTTCGGGCGAGAACGGGTCGAACGCGCCTTTATTTGCGCCCGACGTGTGCAGCCGGCGCTCAACACCGAGCTTCTCCATCAAGCCCGTAAAGCCGAAACCGTCCATCAGCACGCCAATCGATCCGACGATGCTCGCTTTATCGACGTAAATCTTGTCTGCGGCTGCGGCGGCGTAATAACCGCCTGACGCGCACATGTCGTTGACGACCACGTACAGCGGTTTCGACGGATATTTCGCCCGCAAGCGCGTGATCTCGCGATTGATGATGCCGGCCTGCACCGGACTGCCGCCCGGGCTATTGCAGCGAAGGATCACTGCAGCCGTGCCGTCGTCTTCAAAAGCGCTGTCGAGCGCTGCGTTCACGTTGTCCGCGCTGGCGTCGCTATTGGCGGCAATCTCGCCTTCCAGTTGCACAAGCGCCGTATGGCGTGCGGTTTTCGCAACTTTGTCGCTGGTGAAATCGAACGCGCTCCAGGCCGCTATCGCCAGGATGGCGAGGAACACGAAGCGGAAAAAGATACGCCAGCGGCGCGCGGAACGTTGTTCGGTGATTGCCGCCAGCGCGATGCGCTCGAGCGCGGCGCGCTCCCAGTTATCGCCGGTGGGCGCGGGGCGCGCCTTATCCGCGGAATTGGTGGGATTTTGATCGGACATGCGTCGCCTGGTTGACTGATTAAGAATGAAAAGCGGATTTGTTCTGACCGCTAAAGCGCGTCAAGCCGGACGTAGATCGTCGTCGGGAAGCCAGAAGACGGCGCGGCCTTCGGGCGTATCGCGATCTTCCGCCGCCACTCGCCGCAAACGCGCGCCGCGACACGGCCCGCCGACGCATTTTCCCGTATCCGGCTCGTAAATCGCGCCGTGGGTTGCGCACATCAAGTATAAGCCGGAGCTCTCGAAGAACTTGCCTTCGGACCAGTCCAGCTCCATGGGCACGTGTGCGCAGCGGTTCAGGTAGCCGAAAGGCTTGCCGTCGTAGCGGACGAAAAACACGGTGGCTTCGCCGCCTTTGTCGACGGCTTGATGGCGAACGCCGTCGCCGCCATCGACCAGTTCCTCCGATGCGCAAATCCGCACCGGCTCAAGCGGCATTCCTGTCATGCATGCTCCCGCAGCCAATCGCCGAGCGAGGTCACGTTTTCGGCCACGAACAGCGGCTCCAGCGCATGCAGCGACTTCGCCGGATGCGCGCCATAGGTCACGCCAATAGACGCCGCGCCCGCATTCTTGGCCATCTGCAGATCGTGCGTCGTATCGCCGATCATGACCGTGCGGCTCACGTCCTGCCCAAGTTCGCGCGTGAGTTCGTGCAGCATGGCCGGATGCGGCTTCGAGAAGGTTTCGTCGGCGCAGCGGGTGCCATCGAAGAGGCTCGTCAGGCGCGACTGGTCCAGCGCACGGTTCAGGCCCACGCGGCTTTTGCCCGTTGCGACCGCGAGCAGATAACCCTCGTCACGGAGATTTTGCAGCATGGGACGCACGCCATCGAAGAGCTCAGTTTGCTCGCCCTTGATCAGATAATGGAATCGATACCGCTCGGCAAGCTTCGGGTAATCGACGGGATCGAGCGTGGGCGCGGCAATCTGTAAAGCATCGCGCAGCCCCAGGCCGATCACATAACTTGCCGCTTCGTCGGCGGGAACGGGCAGGCTCAGGTCGCGGCACGCCGCCTGAATGCTGCGCGTAATGTGCGCCGTGGAATCCATCAAGGTGCCGTCCCAGTCGAAGACAATCAGATCGAATTGCTGACGGGCCATTTATTGGGTCTCTCTGGAATTTTGTTTGAGTTGTTCGACGAAGCGCCGGCATTCGGCGGGCAGCGGCGCTTCGACCTGAAGCGTCTCGCCGGTGGCCGGATGCACGAGTTTCAGCCGGAAAGCGTGCAGAAACATCCGTTTGAGCGACGGATTGGCGTCGGTGCGCGCCAGATTCTTGTTTAGCGCGAAGTCGCCGTATTTAGTGTCCCCGGCGATCGGCAGGCCGATATGCGCCATATGCACGCGAATCTGATGCGTGCGGCCAGTTTTCAGCTCCGCCTCGACCCAGGCGTAGTCGCTAAAGCGCTCGATCAGGTTGAACACGGTATGCGACGCGAGGCCGTCGTCCTGCACGCGCACGCGGCGCTCGCCTTCGGGCGTCAGATACTTGTGCAGCGGTTCCTTCACGATCCGCCGACGCCCCCAACCCGCCAGCCAGTCGCCGTGACCGACCGCCTGATAGCGTTTATCGATACGGTTATCGCGCATCTGCTCATGCACATTGATCAGCGCGGAGCGTTTTTTCGCGAGCATCAGGACGCCGGACGTCTCGCGATCCAGCCGATGCACCAATTCGAGGAATTTAGCCTGCGGACGCGCGTTGCGCAATTGTTCGATAACACCGAACGCCACACCGCTGCCACCATGAACGGCGACGCCGGCAGGTTTATCGATAACGATCAGATGATCGTCTTCAAATAGTATGGGGAATTCAGCCGCGGGCGCATTCGATGAAACCGGCGTTTCGTCCAACTGTGCAGTACGAATAGGCGGAACACGGACGAGATCGCCCATTTCCAGCCGATACGCTGCATCGATACGGCCCTTGTTCACGCGCACTTCCCCGCTGCGCAAAATCCGGTAAATGTGACTTTTCGGTACGCCTTTACAGACGCGAAGTAAAAAATTGTCGATGCGCTGACCCGCCGCATTCTCGTCGATCTCGATCATTGAGACCTGTTCGCTCGCGACCTTTTTATGGGATGTTTTGCCTAACTCATTCATTCTGAATATAATTTGCGGACAGTCTGGAAAAAGCCACTAAGCTGGCCGGATGTTGTCAGACTGTACAGGTGCAAGCAGTAAACCGTTATTTTACTTGCGCCCAGGGCCAGTTGCTCACCCGGAAAACGGAGTAACGAGTTGCACGCACGACGATATCGCACGGCAGGGACGGTGCCCACAGGCGCGTTCGGTCGAGTCGATCGTCGACACGGTAACGGATTTTTGGCGATCAAGAATTTTATCGGCGAGAGACGATGAGGGCCGAATTTTTATTCGGCTTCTCCGGATTCGACCCCGGGTATCAGGCAGATATCGAGAAGATATTGGGCGGGTATCAGGTTAGGGTGAACGGAGCATCGCCGCTTGGCCGTTGCGAAGAAAACAAGGGTCCGCTGCAAGCTGCGCTGAAACGGGCGAAGCGTGGCGGACGCTGTAATAAGGCGAGACACCCAACGCGGTTATCAGGCGCTTTGAGCACCTGGGAAACCACAACGGCAGTCTGCTGCAGCTTTGAGAGAGACAGGGCGGTTTTGCTTGTGCGCTACCCGCGCTGAAACCGTCCGTTTGTCCGAGGCTGCGTCAGGAGGCATTCGGCTGCTGCTGGCTGCGCTTCTGGCTCCTCGGTTCTTTTGAAGGACGTCGAGCCGCAGCGCTGTGCCGCTTAAGCCGCCAGCCGTCGATTCACGGCGTGTCAAACCTGTTCGCATGTGCCCAGGGCTTTCTACCCGTCGCGACGTACTTCGTCGCACGCCGGTGGCAAAACCCGATTCAGGCAATTCTCCGAGCCAGATCTCCTGCGCCCAGCGTGCTTTGTGACAACAAACAACAAAGCGCGGCGCGCCCGCCCTCCTGCTTCACGCGACTGACAACCGCGGGAATTCGCTCGATGGGGGCCGGTAGAGCCGCTCTGGAGCCGTCCAATGAAACGCATGCTGTTTAACGCGACGCAGCAAGAAGAATTGCGCGTCGCTATCGTCGATGGGCAAAAACTCATCGACATCGACATCGAAACCGCCGGGCGCGAACAGCGCAAAGGCAATATCTACAAGGGAGTTGTGACCCGCATCGAGCCGTCGCTCGAAGCCTGTTTTGTGAACTACGGCGAAGACCGCCACGGTTTTCTGCCATTCAAGGAAGTCGCCCGCCAGTATTTCAAGGACGGCGTCGACATGCGCTCCGCGCGCATCCAGGACGCGCTGCGCGAAGGTCAGGAACTGATCGTTCAGGTCGAAAAGGAAGAGCGCGGCAACAAGGGCGCAGCCCTCACCACGTTTATTTCTCTGGCCGGGCGTTACCTCGTCCTGATGCCGAACAACCCGCGTGGCGGTGGTGTGTCGCGCCGGATTGAAGGCGACGAGCGTCAGGAATTGCGCGAAACGATGGCGCAGCTCGATTTGCCGGAAGGCATGAGCATCATCGCGCGCACGGCAGGGATTGGCCGCTCGGCTGAAGAACTGCAGTGGGATTTGAATTACCTGATGCAATTGTGGCGCGCGGTGGAAGCGGCGTCGCAAAGCGGTGTGGCCGGCAAGCCGATGCTGATTTATCTCGAATCCAGCTTGGTGATCCGCGCGATCCGCGATTATTTCCAGCCGGATATCGGCGAAATTCTCATCGATACCACCGAGATCCATGACCAGGCCAGCGCCTTCATGGACATCGTGATGCCGGATAACTTGAGCAAAGTTAAGCGCTATCACGACGACGTTCCCCTCTTCTCCCGTTTCCAGATCGAACACCAGATTGAAACCGCGTATTCGCGCACGGTGCCGTTGCCCTCGGGCGGCGCGATCGTGATCGACCACACGGAAGCGCTGGTGGCAATCGACGTGAACTCGGCGCGCTCGACCAAGGGCGCGGATATCGAAGAAACGGCGACCCGCACGAACCTCGAAGCCGCCGATGAAGTCGCGCGCCAGTTGCGCCTGCGCGATCTGGGCGGCTTGATCGTGATCGACTTTATCGATATGGAGTCGGCCAAGAGCCAGCGCGAAGTCGAGCAGCGTCTCAAAGACGCGCTCAAGCACGACCGCGCTCGCGTACAAATGGGCAAGATTTCGCGCTTCGGTTTGATGGAACTGTCGCGTCAGCGGCTGCGCCCGGCGCTGTCCGAAGGCAGCCACGTGACGTGCCCGCGCTGTAACGGCACGGGTCACATTCGCGATACCGAATCGTCCGCGCTGCAAGTGCTGCGGATCATTCAGGAAGAAGCAATGAAGGAGAACACCGCGGCAATTCATTGCCAGGTGCCGGTGGAAGTCACCGCCTTCCTGCTGAACGAAAAGCGTTCGGAAATCAACAAGATCGAGTCGCGCTTCAAGGTCAACGTCGTGTTGATCCCGAACAAGCATCTCGAAACGCCGCATTACAAGCTGGAACGCCTGCGTCACGACGATACCCGTCTGGACGAACCGCGCGCTTCGTGGAAGATGGCCGAAGAAGCGGCGCACGAGCTGGAATCCGAAACGGGTTACAGCAAGCGCACCGAAGAAATCAAGCCCAAGCAGGAAGCGATGGTCAAGGGCATCACGCCGGCATCGCCTGCGCCTAGCGCACCGGTGAGGGTCGCGACTCCGGTCGCAGCGCCTGCGCCGGTGGTGGCTGCGTCAGCTGGCGCGGGCGGGTTTATCGGCTGGTTGAAGAATCTGTTCGGCGTCCAGCCAGAAGTCAAGCCGGCGCCCGCACCGGTCGCAGCGCCCACGCCGGCTCGCCCGGCGCGTGGCGAACGTCCGGAGCGTTCGGGTCAGGGTGGTGAGCGGAACCGCAATCGTCGTGGTGGTGCTGCTTCGCGCGATAGCGCAGCGGCTGCGGGATCTACCACAGCGAGCGCGCCGGGTACGGCGGGTGGCCGTCAAAACCCGCGTCGTGAAGAACGGGAACCGAAGGAAGCACGCGAGCCGCGCGAACCGCGTGGTGGCCGTGAAGGCCGTGAGCCGCGTGAAGCACGCGAAGGTCGCGAACCGCGTGAGGCTCGTGAAGGCCGCGAACCCCGCGAGCAGCGTGAAGTGCGTGAGCCAAGGGAACCGCGTGAACCGCGCGAGACCCGTGAACGCGCACCGGAACGTGCTGAAGCTGCCGATCGCGGCGAACGTCGCGAGCGTGGGGATCGCGCCGAACGAGGCGAACGCCGCAAGCCACAGCCGGAAGCCGCCGTCGAAGCGTTGACACAAGGCGAAACGGTCGTGTCGGAGTTGGTGGAAAACGCGCAATCGGATCAGGAATCGCAGCAAAACGGCACTGCCGAAACGTTGCAGGCCGATCAGGCCAGCGCAGCACGTGAAGGTGAAGAGCGTCGTCGTCGCCGTCGTGGTCGTCGTGGTGGACGCCGTGATCGCGAGGAAGAAGGCGTGACGGCCAATCAAGCCGCCGATGTTGCGGAAAGCGAAGGCAACGCCGACGCCGACGCCGAACGCGCTCAGCCCGGCGTGTTCGATACGGATGCCGATGAAGGCCGCGATTTCGCTCCTGCTGCTAAACCCGTCGAGACGGAACCGGCTGCTCACGCACCCGAGCAAGCACCGGCGCACGTGGCCACGGTCGAGCCGGTTTCGGCCGCCGCGATCAGCGTGACCGAGTTGCCTGAGCCGGTTCGTGTTGCACAAGTTGCACAAGTTGCGCCGGTTGCGCCGGTTGAGACGGCTGCGCCGGTGGAAGCTGTGCCGGTGGAAGCGAAACGCGCCGAAGCGGAAGGTTTTGTCGTGCAGCATGGGGCGCATGAAGTTCATGCAGTCCACGAAACCAGCGCAGCAGTTGCCGAAGCGCCGGCGCCGATCGTCTTCGAAAAGCCGGCGTCACCACGGCCGATCGAAAACCCGTTCGGACCGACGCCGAAGGTAGCGGAGGAAAAGGCCGAAAGTCCTTTCGCCGATACCCCGAAGGCAGCGGAACCCGCGCCCGTCGTCGCAACCGTCGTGGCTCACGCAGCGCCGGAAGCTCAGGTTGCTGAACCGGTGGAAACAGCGCCTGTTGCTGCGACGCCGGCATCGGAGACGGTTTCGTCCATCGCATCGTCTGCGCCGGTTGTCGCAGACACGACCGCACCGGTCGAATCCGAGCCGGTAAAGACGTTCGAGCCGGTGGAAACCGTGGCTCCCGTAGCGGCCGTAGCGCCCGCTCCGGTTGCTCAAGCTGCTCCGGCTCCGGTCGCCCTGAAGGAGGAAGTGCTCAAGCCGATGCTGGATACGGCAGGCCTCGTCTGGGTGAACACCGACGCCGACAAGCTCCGCGCAGCACGCGAAGCCGCGGCCCAGGTGGAAGCGCCGAAGCGCGTCGTGCGCGAACGCAAGCGCCTGCCGCCGCTCGACGCCGCGCCGATGCAGCAAGTAGAAACGGGTAAAGACGCGCACTAACACGTCTGACGTTTGAAAAAGCGCCATGTGACTTCGGTCCGTGGCGCTTTTTTTCATTGGGCCGACACAAAATGCCCGTGAAAAGAAGACGGCAAACCGCCCTAAAACCGCCCTTCCGCTAAAATGAGTTGTTCGAAGTCCATAGCGACCGCTTTACCGCCGCCGCTCGCGAGAAATAAAACGATCATGTCCCGACGCATCATTCCCGTCACCAACGTCAGCGCGATTCCGGATTTCTCCGGCGCCGCCGCGACGCCGACTGGATTGCTCACTGACAGGCTGTCACGCAACTTGCGCGATCTGCGCATATCGGTGACCGATCGTTGCAATTTCCGCTGCGTCTACTGCATGCCGCGCGAAGTTTTCGATAAAAACTACGAATTCCTGCCGCACAGCGCCCTGCTGTCGTTCGAGGAAATCGAGCGGCTGGCAAGCTTGTTCGTCGCGCACGGCGTGGAAAAAATCCGGCTTACGGGCGGCGAACCGCTGCTGCGCAAGAACATCGAATTCCTGATCGAACGGCTGGCGCTGCTGCGCACGCCGGAAGGCCGGCCGCTCGATATCACGCTCACCACTAACGGCTCTGTCCTCGCCCGCAAGGCGCGCTCGCTGAAAGACGCGGGATTGTCGCGGGTGACGGTGAGTCTCGACGCACTCGACGATGCATTGTTTCGCCGCATGAACGACGCCGATTTCGCCGTCGCCGATGTGCTCGAAGGGATCGAGGCCGCGCACGCCGCCGGTCTCGCACCGTTGAAAGTCAACATGGTTGTCAAGCGCGGCACGAACGACGCCGAAATCGTGCCGATGGCGCGTCATTTCAAAGGCAGCGGTACTGTGCTGCGCTTCATCGAATATATGGACGTAGGGGCATCGAACGGCTGGAACATGAGCGAAGTGTTGCCGTCGGCGGAAGTGGTCGCGCGCATCGCCGAGCATTTTCCGCTGCGGCCGCTCGAAGCTCACAACGACGCCGAAACCGCGCAACGCTGGGGTTATGAGGACGGCGGCGGCGAGATCGGCGTCATTTCAAGCGTCACGCGCGCGTTCTGCAGCTCCTGCACGCGCGCGCGCCTCTCGACCGAAGGCAAACTGTATTTGTGCCTGTTTGCCACGTCCGGACACGACTTGCGTGCGCTGATCCGCAGCGGTGTAAGCGATGCCACCGTCGCCACGGCTATCGCCAGGATCTGGGAAGCGCGCACCGACCGCTACTCGCAACTTCGCGGCAGCAACGCGTTGCTCGCTGCCGACCCGGACGCCCCGCGCGTTGAAATGTCATATATCGGCGGCTGACGTGGCCGATGCGCCTGGCAGGTCTATCTCGAAACACGACATCACCGGCGTGGTGTTGGCAGGCGGACGCGGATCGAGAATGGGTGGCATCGATAAAGGCCTGCAGCCGCTCAACCTCGAACCGCTCGCGCTCCATGCGCTGCGACGGCTCAAGCCCCAATGCGACGCGATGCTGATCAGCGCAAATCGCAGCCTGGAAATCTACGCGCAGCTTGGCATGCCCTTCCGGGCAAAGGTCATTACCGATACGTTTCCGGATTTTCCCGGCCCGCTTGCCGGGATATGCGCTGCGTTGCATGCAGCGCAGACCGAATTCGTGCTGTTTGCGCCCTGCGATGCACCTTTCATCGATCCTCATCTGGCCGAACGGCTATCTGAAGGCTTGAGCGCCGGGCAAGCGGATATCGCGATGGCAGCGGTAATCGATGCCGCCGGCGAACGTCATCTGCATCCGGTTTTCGCGTTGCTGCGCGCGTCGCTGGCCGATGATCTCGACGCGTTCATCCGTGTAGGCGAGCGTAAGGTTCGCGCGTGGTACGCGCGCCACAAGGCGGTAGAAGTGACCTTCGCCGACGAGCGTGCGTTTTACAATGTCAACGATTTGCATCAGCTAGCTGATCTCGAGCGCCGCTGAGCATCGGTTCGTTTCTTCGTCTCGTGCTTCGGTTTGCTTCGAGCCTTCGGCTTGGCCAGGGCGCTGCGTCTTGCGACGGCTGTGCCGGCATCCGCGACATGTCTGCCTTTTTCACCCGTCCGCCCGCGGGCTTTGTTTCGCGACTCCGCTCCGTTTCCACCCATCGATGAACACAACCAAGCACTTTTCGAGCTGCGTCGCCGAGTACGATCCGAACGCGCTGCCCGTCGGCGCCGCGCAGGAAATCGTGCGTCAGTGGGCGTTGCCGCGTGGTCGCGTCGAGGTGGAACGCATACGTCTGTTCGACGCGCTCGATCGTGTGCTGGCCGAACACGTTGTCTCGCCAATCAACGTCCCTTCCCACGACAACTCCGCAATGGATGGTTATGCGTTCGACGGCGCAGCGTTGCTGGATGTTTCTGGCGGTAATGAATCGCTTCGGCTGACAGTCGCCGGTACCGCGCTCGCCGGACAACCATTCGAAGGCCGTCCGCTCGCCACGCAATGTGTACGTATCATGACCGGCGCGCTCATTCCACCCGGGTGCGACACCGTCGTGCCGCAAGAACTCGTGCAGCGCGCAGGCGACGCCGTCACGTTCGCCGCATCGGGTATCGAGCGCGGTGCGAATCGGCGGCTCGCGGGAGAAGACCTCGCGCAAGGCCAGCCGGCGTTGCACAAGGGTCGCATTGTGCGGGCGTCGGATCTGGGCTTGCTGGCATCGCTCGGGATTGGCGAAGTCGCTGTACAACGGCGCTTGCGTGTCGCGTTTTTTTCAACCGGCGACGAATTACGCTCAGTCGGCGAAGCGCTCGCGCCGGGTTGCATCTACGACAGCAACCGCTATACCCTCTTCGCAATGCTGCGCCGGATGAACGTGGAGCCCGTGGATCTCGGCATTGTCCGCGACGACCGCGCATCGCTTGAACGCGCATTGCGGCAAGCTACGCAGGACGCCGACGTAGTGATCAGTTCAGGCGGCGTATCGGTAGGCGACGCCGACTTCACGCGAGACCTGATGAACGCGCTCGGCGACGTGGCGTTCTGGAAGATCGCAATGCGCCCCGGCCGTCCGCTCGCGTTCGGCCGCTTGTGGTCGGGCAAGCGTCCGGGCGAAGGCGAATCGGCATTGTTCTTTGGTTTGCCCGGAAATCCCGTTGCCGTGATGGCAACCTTTTATTTCATCGTGCGCGAGGCGCTGCTTGCCATGTCGGGCGCGACGCCGCATTCGCTGCCGTTGATATCGGCCACGAGTTCGCAGCCGATCAACAAGCGCGCCGGGCGCACGGAGTTTCAGCGCGGTATCGCACGCCGCGATGTCACCGGGCATTGGCATGTGGTGACAACCGGGCCGCAAGGCTCGGGCGTGCTGAGTTCAATGAGCGAAGCCAATTGCTTCATTGTCCTGAAGCACGATGCAGGGAATATCGATGCGGGAGACAGCGTGGATATCCTGCCATTCGACGGCCTGATCTAGTTTCAAAAGGCTCTTCGACAACCTGCTTCAAGAACCTGAGCTGCAACGCCGTAATCACTTAAGCGGCCAACGCCGATGGTTCGAACGCATTGCACTATGACTGACGGGGCTTTTCCTTCATGAAAAAACAGATTTCGTTCATCGCGCCGGGACAAACGGCCAAAGCGCTGATTCTCGTGTACCTGACCTTCAGCGTACCGATCGTGCTACTTGGCGTGCTGGTCGCGTTCTTCCGATACGGCTCGGTCGAGCTGAGCACCGTGACAAGCGCGCTGCTGCTCAATGCCATCCTCGGCTTCATCTTGCTGTGGATTGCGTGCCACGCGTACAACTGGGTGGCGTCGCGGTTCGGCGGCATCGAGATCGTTTTGTCCGACGCGCCGGAAGAAGCCTGATGAGCGCCTCGATTCGCACCGCTACCCCGGCCGATGTCGGCGCGATCTTCGCGCTCATGGTCGAGTTGGCCGAGTTTGAAAAGCTGATGCACATGTTCATTGCGACTGAAGCCGGCGTGCATGACGCGCTGTTCGGCGCGCGGCCCTGTGCCGAAGCAATGGTCGCCGAAGAGAAGGGACAAGTCGTGGGCTACGCCCTGTTCTTCCAGAACTACTCGACCTTCCTCGGCAAGCGCGGACTGTATCTTGAAGACCTGTACGTGAAGCCGGCCATTCGCGGCAGCGGGCTCGGCACGAAGATGCTGCGTGCGCTCGCGGCGCTCGCGGTTGAGCGCCAGTGCGGCCGCTTCGAATGGACCGTGCTCGACTGGAATCAGAACGCCATCGGCTTCTACGAGAAGATGGGCGCGACTGTCTTGCCCGACTGGCGCATCGTGCGCATCACCGGCGACGCGCTGGCTACGCTGGCTTCTTCACCCGCTGCAGATTAGGCTTCAGGTTCTTCGCGATCTTCACGTTCTTCGCGTTCATCTCCGAGCAGGTTGGCTGCCTGCTCGCCGGGCAACGCTTCCACGTCGCGCAGTTTCTTGCTCATCTGCCGCGTACGCGTCTCCGCCGACTCGATAGAACGCGTCACCGCCTCAAGCTGCGAGCGCGTCTTCGACAGTACTTCTCCGAACTTCCTGAACTCCGTTTTCACCGCGCCCAGCACTTGCCAGACTTCGCTGGAACGCTGCTCGATTGCAAGCGTCCTGAAGCCCATTTGCAGGCTGTTGAGCAAAGCCGTCAGCGTAGTCGGACCCGTCACACTCACGCGGTATTCCCGCTGCAGAAAATCCGTCAGCCCCGGACGGCGCAGGATTTCCGCGTACAAACCTTCGGTCGGCAGGAACAGTAACGCGAAGTCCGTGGTATGCGGCGGCGCGACGTACTTCTGCGCGATCGTCTTCGCCTCCGCACGAATGCGGCCTTCGAGCGCGCGTGACGCCTCCTCTACTGCTGCCGGATCGGCGCGATCCTGCGCGTCGATCAGACGCTCGTAATCCTCGCGTGGAAACTTGGCATCGATAGGCAGCCACACCGGCCTCGCAACCGCATTCGCGCCACTTTGGCCGGGCGCATCATGACGGCCGGGGAGCTTGATCGCGAACTCCACACGGTCGTTGCTCTGCGGAATGGTTGCGACGTTCTTCGCATACTGGTCCGGCGTCAGCACCTGTTCAAGCAGCGATTCGAGTTGCACTTCGCCCCAGGTCCCGCGCGTCTTGACGTTGGTCAGCACCTTCTTCAAGTCGCCGACACCCGCTGCCAGCGTCTGCATTTCCCCCAATCCGCGATGCACCTGCTCCAGCCGGTCCGACACCAGCTTGAACGATTCACCCAGCCGCTGCTCGAGCGTCGCGTGCAGTTTTTCGTCGACGGTGCGGCGCATTTCTTCGAGCTTCGCCGCGTTATTCGCCTCGATGTCCTTCAGCCGCGCTTCAAGCGTCGCGCGCACTTCGCTCAAACGCCGGTCATTCGATTCCGACATCTGCGCAAGCTGCAGCGTGAGCGTTTCGCCGAAGCGCCTGAGCGCCTGACTTTGTTCGTCGCGTGCGTGCTGGCCTTGCTGCACGTTGGTTTCCGTCAACGTCACCAGTTGCCGGGAGAACCCTTCGAGCTGCGTGTTCTGGAGGCTCGCCATGCTCGTGAGTTGCGTCGCGAGCGTCCGCTGGAATTCAGCGAACGCGGTACCCGCTTCTGTACGCGAGGCGCGGGACGTCTCTGTTATTTCGCTCCGCACATTGCGTTCGAGCCGCTCCTGGGCACGCGCGTGAGCTTCGCCCATGTCGATGATCCGATCGGTCAACGCCTCGAACTGTTCCTCGATATCTGTTTCACGCTTTGGCCGCAACAGCAGGATCAACGCGATCACCAGCGCGATCGCGAGGACGGCGACACCCGCGCTCAACAGCAACAACATGGTCATTTCTTCAGGACTTCCGGATTGATCGGGTTCGGCGGATTACCGGCGCGCGGGCCTTCGCCCAGCGCGGCGATCAGGTTGTCGGCGGCGAGATTGGCCATGGCACGGCGCGTGGATTCGGTCGCACTCGCAATATGCGGCGTCAACACCACGTTGGACACCGTGAGGAAATCGCGATTGAAATTCGGCTCGCCTTCGAACACGTCGAGGCCCGCCGCCGCGATGGTCTTGTTGCGCAAGGCCTGGATCAGCGCGGCGTCGTCGACAATGCCGCCGCGCGCGATATTGGTCAGCGTAGCCGTAGGCTTCATGCTCGCCAGTTCGGCCGCGCCGATGGTGTGGTGATTCTCGGCGGTGTACGGCAGCACGAGCACGACATGGTCGGCGCGCCTCAACAAATCCGCCTTCGATACATACTCGGCGTTCAGTTCCGCCTCGATCTCCGGCGCGACACGCGAACGATTGTGATAGATCACGCGCATGTTGAAGCCGCGCGCGCGCCGGGCGAGCGCCTGGCCAATGCGGCCCATGCCGAGCACGCCAAGAGTTGAGCCGAATACATCCGAGCCGAGAAACGCGTCGTAGGACCACGTGCCCCACTTGCCCGCGCGCAGGAAGTGTTCCGATTCCGCGATTCGCCGCGCCGCCGCCATCATCAGCGCCCAGCCGAAGTCCGCCGTGCTCTCATTCAACACGTCCGGCGTGTTGGTGCCCAGCACACCGTGCGCGTTCAACGCCTGCATGTCGAAGTTGTTGTAGCCGACAGCCATGTTCGACACCACCTTCAGATTCGGCGCGCCTTCCAGGACCTTCGCCGTGACGGGATCGCCCGCTAGCAACGCGCCGTCGCGATCGGCCATGCGGCGCGCGAATTCGTCGGCGGACAGCGGAGCACCCGGGTTGGCATCGACTTCAAAATATTGCCGGAGGCGTTCGATCACGTCCGGGAAAATGGGGCGGGCAACCAGCACTTTCTTCATCGAATTCTCCTAAAAGAACAACCATCCAGTAATCAGGAACAAGGGCAACAAGACGACCGTCGACCAGCCGAGATAGGCAAAGAATCCCGGCATCACGACGCCGCGCGATTCAGCAATCGCCTTGACCATGAAGTTGGGCGCATTGCCGATATAGCTGTTCGCGCCCATGAACACGGCGCCAGCCGAGATGGCCGCGAGCGTGGAGGCGCCGGCCGTCATCAGCGTCGGGGCATCACCGCCCGCGAGGTTGAAGAACACGAGATAGGTCGGCGCATTGTCGAGGAACGACGACAACAAGCCGGTCGCCCAGAAATACGCAATGTCGATCGGCTTGCCGCTTGAATCGGTCACCAGATGCACGATGCCGGCGAACGCACCGTCCGCGCCTGCACGCAGGATCACGATCACCGGCGCGATGGTGATGAAGATAGCGGCGAATAACTTCGCGACTTCCTCGATGGGCGCCCAGTTGAATGCATTCCCGGCGCGCGCGCTTTTCGGTGTCAGCAGCAGCGACAAAAGCGTCACCACGACGAGCAACACATCGCGCACGACGTTCTGCAACGCGACGTGCGTACCGAATACATCGAACTCGATGCCCGGTTTCCACAAGCCGCTCATCAGCACCAGCGCGATAACCGCGGCGAGCAAAACGAAATTGATCTTGCCCTCGACGCTCAACGGCGTTTTCACCTCACCCCGCTGCACCACCTCTTCCTCCTTCGCGTAGTAATAGCGATCGAGCGCGTAGAAAAGCGCCAGCAGAACGACGCAGATGAAGAGCGTGGGCACGGCGAGGTGCACGGTGGTCCAGAAGAAACTCACGCCGTTCAGGAAGCCGAGGAACAGCGGCGGGTCCCCGAGCGGCGAAAGCGCGCCGCCGGCATTGGCCACGAGAAAAATGAAAAACACGACCCTGTGCACGACGTGCTTGCAATGTTCGTTGGCGCGCAGCAGCGGGCGAATCAACAGCATTGCCGCCCCCGTCGTTCCCATGATGCTGGCGAGCACCGTACCGAGCGCGAGCAGTCCCGTATTCAGGCGTGGAGACCCATGCAGGTCGCCATGCAGGCAGATGCCGCCCGCGACGGTGAACAACGCCGTGAGCAAGATGATGAACGGCACGTACTCTTCCAGCATGGCGTGCACGAAGGTCGCGAACGCGGCCGGCGTACCAAAGCCCAGCGCAAAAGGCACGAGGAACACAAGCGCCCAGCCCGCCGATATCTTGCCGAAATGACTGTGCCAGGCGTGCGGCGCGATCAGCGGAATAATCGCGATGGACAACAGAATGCCGGCGAACGGAAGCGCCCATAGAGGAGAGAGCGTGGCGCCATCGAGCGTTGCCCCAGACGCGCTCAAAGGTAACGCGGCAAGCAACGGAGCTTGCCATAACCGTCGGATCGTCATGGACATGTTCATGCGCGATCACAGCCGGTTGCCGCCGTAGCCGAAGCGAGCAGCCGTAAGCGTTGACCTGTTGAGTTTCGGCGTGGTGCCGATGTATGCATGATGCTGTCCTCGTTGGCCTGCGCGTCGATCAAGGACTTGATTATAACGAGCGCTCCCGCTCCAATACCCTAGACCGAACGGCTAACGCGGAGCAGCATCGCCCCTGAAAAAAACCCTGCCTGGGTTATTGTTCTTCCACGGGCTTGGCGATGTCGAACACCTGGCGAAGATAGGCAAGATAAGCCTGGTCCTCGCACATGTTCTTGCCGGGGGAATCGGAGAGTTTGGCCACGGGCTGACCGTTGCAGCGAACCATCTTCATCACGATCTGCAGCGGTTGATAGCCAAGGTCGTTGGTGAGGTTGGTGCCCACGCCGAAAGCGAGCTGGCAGCGGCCGCGAAAACGTTCGTAGAGACGCAGGACCTTCGGGATATCGAGTGCGTCGGAGAACACGAGCACCTTGGTGCGCGGATCACAGCGGTTCTGCTCGTAATGACGGATCAGGCGCTCGCCCCAGTCGAACGGGTCGCCCGAGTCGTGACGGGCACCGTCGAAGAGCTTGCAGAAGTACATGTCGAAGTCGTTCAGGAACGCCTTCATGCCGTAGACGTCAGAGAGCGCAATACCCAGGTCGCCGCGATACTCCTTCGCCCACATCTCGAAGCCGAAGATCTGTGAATCGCGCAGGCGCGGACCGAGCGCCTGGCAGGCCTGGAGGTATTCGTGCGCCATGGTGCCGAGCGGACGCAACCCGTGCTTCATCGCGTAGTAGACGTTGCTCGTGCCCGTGAACTGATCGCCCAGGCCTTCCTTCAGCTTGAGGATGACCTCCTCGTGCCACTGCTTGGAGAAACGCCGGCGGGTGCCGTAATCGGCGATCTTGCAATCGGAGACTTCAGGACGGCCGCCGAGCAACTGGATCTTGTCGCGCAGGCGGTCGCGGCCGGTATCGAAGGTCGGGTCGCGCTGCGTGTTACGGAAATAGACCTCGTTGACGATCGCGAGGACCGGGATTTCGAACAGGATGGTATGCAGCCAGGGCCCGACAACATCAATGTCGATCTCACCGTTCTGCTTCGCCGACGGCTTGATCGTGATGGACTTCTCGTTGAGATGAAAGAGCGCGAGGAAGTCAATGAAATCACTCTTGATGAAGCGCATCCGGCGAAGATATTCAAGCTCGTCTTCCTTGAATCGCAGGTGGCAGAGCTGGCGTATTTCGTCGCGTATTTCATCTATGTACGGCACGAGATCGACCTCCGGCGTGCGGCACCGGAATTTGTATTCTGCGTGTGCCGCCGGGAAGTGATGCAGCACGACCTGCATCATTGTGAACTTGTAGAGATCAGTATCGAGCAGCGAATGGATAATCATGGTTCCAGACGAACGGCTAGGAAAGCGGGCAGAACCGCGGCGTAGAACCGCGGGCGATACCACGGGTAAAACCGAAAACGGACCCGGCACGCCCCGACGCACTGGACACTTCGCCCCCGGCGGCCTCCAGCGCATGTTACCCGAAGTGTCCGCCCGCAGCGCCGCTCCCACCCGTGCGTTGCAAGCCGCACAGGGGTCGCGCAACAGCCCATAAACAAATCACTAAAGGATATAAGGCCTTCTGGATGAGGGTCGCGCTCGAATATACCGGTACGCTACAATATCGGTTTTGGCGCGCAGATTGTGCACAGCCGGGCTGTTCAGCCCCGGATAGAGGCTCCTGGTTCTCTGGTAGAACCTGAGGTCCATGTCGCCGCCCTCGCCGCCGCCCCACGAATTCCGCATGCAGGAGCCTGAATGACTCACGTTGTCACCGAAAGCTGCATCAAGTGCCGCTATACCGATTGCGTGGACGTGTGCCCGGTGGATTGCTTCCGCGAAGGTCCCAATTTCCTCTCGATCGATCCCGACGAGTGCATCGATTGCGCCGTTTGCGTGGCCGAATGCCCGGTCAACGCAATCTATGCCGAAGAAGATGTACCCGGCGATCAACAGCACTTCATCGAATTGAACGCCGAACTCTCGCGCGGCTGGCCGAGCATCACCAAGACGAAGGCGCCGCTGCCTGAGGCCGACGAGTTCAAAGACGTTAAAGACAAGCTTGAACTGCTGGCGCGCTGAGCTGGATGAAGCGCGCGTCGTCGCATCCTTTGCAAGCGCTCGCCCGTTTGTGACTTTTTGAATCGGGATGACCGCAGGGTGTTGACAGGCTAGATTCCCCTCCATATAATTTCATTTCTCTGCTGCAGATGTTCCTCGATAGCTCAGTTGGTAGAGCGCCGGACTGTTAATCCGTAGGTCCCTGGTTCGAGCCCAGGTCGAGGAGCCAAAAAGATTTCAGCTCGAAAAGCCCAATCGAAAGATTGGGCTTTTTGCATTGTGGGCCGCGATTGAACGCAGAATCTGGAACCAGGAGTCTGCGATCGCAGATGCGCCTGACTGCACCGTAGCCATCGATCAATCAGGACAATTGAATATGGTTTCGCAGGTCAACGCAGCAGCCTCTTCACCTCCCCTTCGCAAACATATCCGCCGTCCGCGAGCATCCGGCGAATCTTTAAAATTGATAGTCGTCAGACAACGGTATAATCTCGACTCCATGACATCGCCAAACGGCTGACCCAAGGAGCGTTTCTGATGGGCGAATCCCTCACATCCGTCGTGACACCCCGACGCGCCCGTAATCTCGCGGAGAGCGTGTTCGACTACGTGATCGAACAGATCGAATCCGCCGCGCTGAAGCCGGGCGACAAGTTGCCGACCGAAGCGAAGCTCATGCTGACGCTTGGCGTGAGCCGCACCGTCGTACGCGAAGGCATCTCGCGGCTGCAGGCCAACGAGGTCATCGAAACACGTCATGGCATTGGCAGCTTCGTGCTGGAGCCGCGCCGCGAAAAACTGGGTATCGACATGGTGCCCGCCACCACGCTGCGCGACGTGTTGTCGGTGCTCGAACTGCGCATCAGTCTCGAGACGGAATGCGCCGGGCTCGCCGCGCAACGCGCGCAGCCCGAAGACCTCGTGCGCATGCGGGCAGCGCTCGACGCGATCGAAGCGACCAGCCGCAACGGCAGCGACAGCGTCGCGGCCGATCTCCAGTTCCACATCGCGCTCGCACGGGCGACCGGAAACCGCTATTTCGTCGATATCCTGACCCAGATGGGCACAGCGCTGATTCCGCGCAACCGCATCGATTCGGCGGGCATCGCAAAGGCCGACCCGAAAGCGTATGTCTCGCTCGTCAACCAGGAACACGAAAGCATTCTCGAAGCGATCACGCGACACGACGCCGAAAGTGCACGCGCCGCCATGCGCATGCATTTATCGAATAGCCGGGAACGCTTGCGCCGCGCGAATCAGTCGAGCGAAGCGAACGGCTGAAAGCGCCCTCGCCTTCGCGGCCGTTCCGTGGCAGCCGCTCGCTTGTCCACTAGCCGCGCTGGCGTGCCCCCGCGGGGACGCCAAATGCCCGGACATCGTGCACCGGGCATCCGCGGCCACATTGGCAAGCCCCAGTTCCTCCCATCTTTCCCTGATTTTGATTTTTATTGTCTGACATCGTACTTTCATAAGTATTATTTTTTTGTGCAAAACATGACCAGTTGTGGATGTATCCATTACGATCTCTAACGTTATTCGGGGTTAACACCCATTCTGGCGATCCTCGAACCGATCGTAGAATGTCATCAGACAACATATCACACACCAGAAGCTGTGTACTTGCTTGCAGTTATTCCACCAAGCGACGGTGGTCGCCAGCCGTCGCATCGACAGCGCGGGGACCGACCGGGCCGCCATTCGGAGAGGACTTTTGACACCCGATTTCGCCCCATCGACGCCTGACGCGCTCGCATCAGCCGCGTCGAAAGTGAAGCGCCACGTGCTGCCGCTGTTCCTGATCATGTTCATCGCGAACTACATCGACCGGGTGAACATCGGCTTCGTCAATACGCATATGCAGACGGATCTGGGTATCGGCGCGGCGGCTTATGGGCTGGGAAGCGGCTTGTTCTTCGTCGGTTACGCGCTGTTCGAAGTGCCGTCGAACGTGCTGATGGCGCGCTTCGGCGCGCGGGCGTGGCTCACACGGATCATGTTCACCTGGGGCCTGGTCGCGGGCGCGATGGCGTTCACCTGGAACGACACGTCGTTCTACGTCATGCGGTTCCTGCTGGGTGTGGCTGAAGCCGGATTTTTCCCGGGCGTGGTGTATTACTTCACGCAATGGCTGCCGCAAAAGGAGCGCGGCAAGGCGGTCGCGATCTTCCTGGGCGGATCGGCAATGGCGTCGGTGCTGTCGGGTCCGGTGTCGGGCGCCCTGCTCTCGATACGCGGCTTCGGCCTGCATGGCTGGCAATGGATGTTCTTGATCGAAGGCCTGTTTTCGATCGCGCTGTGCGGCGTGAGCTGGTTCATGCTCAAGTCGCATCCCCGCGATGCCAAATGGCTCACGGCACAGGAACAACAAGCGCTTGGCGCCGCCATTGCCACCGAACAAGCCGAGCGCGAAGCCGCCGGCAACGCGCATCTGCCGATCACCAAACTGCTGAAAGACCCGCAGATCGTGCTGTTTTGCCTGCTGTATTTCGCGATCCAGCTGACCATCTACGCCGCCACGTTCTGGTTGCCGACGATCATCCGAAAGATGGGCGGCCTGAGCGATTTCCAGGTCGGCCTCTATAACGCCGTGCCGTGGCTGATCGCCATGTTCGCGATGTACTGCTTCGCGGTGTTGTCGGCGAAATGGCGCTTCCAGCAAGCATGGCTCGCGCTCGCGCTGATCATTGCGGCCTGCGGACTGTTTGCATCGACCTCGGCTAATCCGGTCTTTTCGTTCGTCGCTATCTGTTTTTCGGCGATCGGCTTTAAAGCAGCGGCCTCGCTATTCTGGCCGCTGCCGCAGGGATATCTCGATGTACGCGTCGCGGCCGGCGTGATCGCGCTGATCAACTCCGTCGGCAACCTGGGCGGCTTTTTTGCGCCTGCGGCGTTCGGTTATCTACAGCAGCACACGGGTTCGATCTCGGGCGGTCTTTATGGGCTGGGGATCGCGTCGGTGATAGCGGCCGTCGTCGCGTTCTTCGCGAAAGACCGGCTGACCGGTCGACCCGAGCACGGCGCCGAGCCGAGCCCATCCCGCGCCGGGTAAGCAAGACCGCCTCACAGCACGCGCACCGACCCAATCAACTCACACTGACCACGTCCATGTCCACGAACTCAAGCGCTTCAAACGCCACGCCCATCGTTACCGAACTGCGCGTGATCCCGGTTGCCGGCCGCGACAGCATGTTGCTGAACCTGAGTGGTGCGCACGGGCCATTCTTCACGCGCAACATCGTGATCCTGCGTGACAGCGCGGGTCACACCGGCGTAGGCGAAGTGCCAGGCGGCGAGAGCATCCGCAAGACCATCGACGATGCGCGTCCACTTGTCGTCGGCCAGTCGATCGGCAACTTGCACGCTGTGCTCAACACCACGCGCAAGCAATTCGCCGATCGCGATGCAGGCGGGCGCGGCACGCAGACTTTCGACCTGCGCACGACCATCCACGCCGTGACCGCGCTCGAAGCTGCGTTGCTCGATCTGCTCGGCCAGCATCTGGGCGTGCCGGTCGCGGCGCTGCTCGGTGAGGGCCAGCAGCGTGATGAAGTGGAAATGCTGGGCTACCTGTTTTATATCGGCGATAAAAACAAAACCGACCTGTCCTATTCTTGCGGCACGGACGCAACCGACGACTGGACCCGCCTGCGCCACGAAGAAGCGATGACGCCCGAAGCCGTCGTGCGCTTGGCGGAAGCAGCGCACGCGCGCTACGGCTTTAACGACTTCAAACTCAAAGGCGGCGTGCTCTCGGGTGACGCAGAAATCGAAGCGGTCACCGCACTAGCCGAACGTTTCCCCAAAGCCCGCGTGACGCTCGACCCGAACGGCGCGTGGTCGCTCTCCGAAGCCGTGCGCCTGTGTCGCGACCAGCACCACGTACTCGCCTACGCCGAAGACCCGTGCGGCGCTGAAAACGGTTATTCCGGCCGGGAAGTCATGGCTGAATTCCGTCGCGCGACGGGCTTGCCGACCGCGACCAACATGATCGCGACCGACTGGCGTCAGATGGGCCACGCGATCCAGTTGCAATCGGTGGATATTCCCCTCGCCGATCCGCATTTCTGGACCATGCAGGGCTCGGTGCGCGTGGCGCAGATGTGCAACGAGTGGGGCCTGACGTGGGGTTCGCACTCGAACAATCACTTCGATATTTCGCTCGCCATGTTCACGCACGTCGCGGCGGCGGCGCCCGGCAAGATTACCGCTATCGATACCCACTGGATCTGGCAGGACGGCCAGCGTCTGACGCGCGAGCCGCTGCAGATTGTGGGAGGCAAGGTAAAGGTGCCGGCGCGGCCGGGACTGGGCGTGGATATCGATATGGACGAACTCGAGAAAGCCCACGCGCTGTACCAGCAACACGGACTCGGTGCGCGCGACGACGCCGTCGCGATGCAGTACCTGATTCCGAACTGGACCTTCGACAACAAGCGCCCGTGCCTCGTGCGCTGATTTCCTCAACGACTGATTCAACGACTGATGCAACGGCTCATTCAAAAACCAATTCACGACCGAACATGACGACACCTCAAGAACTCAAGCAAATCGTTTCCGAAGGGCTGCTGTCCTTTCCGCTGACCGACTTCGACGAGCAGGGCGACTTCCGCGCCGATACCTACGCCGAACGTCTGGAGTGGCTCGCGCCCTATGGCGCGACCGCATTGTTCGCGGCTGGCGGCACGGGCGAGTTCTTCTCGTTGACGCATAGCGAATATTCGAACGTCATCCGCACGGCGACGGAAACCTGCAAGGGCAAGGTGCCGATTCTCGCCGGTGCGGGCGGTGCGACGCGAGTTGCGATTGCTTATGCGCAGGAGGCCGAACGGCTTGGCGCGAACGGCATTCTGCTGATGCCGCATTACCTGACCGAAGCCAGCCAGGAAGGGATTGCGGCGCACGTCGAACAGGTGTGCAAGGCGGTGAACAATATCGGCGTGATCGTGTATAACCGCGCCAATTCCAAGCTCAATGCCGACATGCTCGAGCGGCTCGCCGACTCCTGCGCGAACCTGATCGGCTTCAAGGACGGTGTGGGCGAGATTGAAAACATGGTGACGATCCGTCGCCGGCTGGGCGACCGGTTCTCGTACCTTGGCGGTTTGCCGACGGCTGAGGTTTATGCCGAAGCGTATAAGGCGCTGGGCGTGCCGGTGTATTCATCGGCGGTATTCAACTTTATTCCGAAGACCGCGATGGAGTTTTATCGTGCGGTGGCATCGCAGGACCACGCAACCACGGGCCGTCTGCTCGATGAGTTCTTCATGCCGTATCTGGCAATTCGTAACCGTAAGGCGGGTTATGCGGTGAGTATCGTGAAGGCGGGGGCGAAGCTGATCGGCCGCAGCGCCGGTCCGGTGCGCGCGCCACTGACGGATCTGACCGAAGATGAAATGGCGCAACTCGATGTGCTGATCAAGAAGCTCGGAGCGCAGTAACCACCAAGCGAAGTTAAAAGCCGTTCCGGTGTAAGTTGGAACGGCTTTTTTGCGCCTGACGATCTCGCCGCGCGTGGCGGCACTCAACCCGCGAGCAGCACCACCGTCAGCGACCTTACGCCCTGCGCGCCACGAATCAGCACGCCCTCGATATCCGCCGTCGCCGATGGCCCCGTCACCAGCACCGCATATCGCGCGGCGTTGAAGTCATCGCGCCGATACACATCCTGCAGCCCATCCACAATCTGCGCCGGATCGAGCAGCACGACGAGATGCTGCACCAGATAGCCGATCGAGTTGACGATGTATTCGTCCTCGCTGAACCACACCGAGCCGGTTTCCGCCACGCCGAAACGTGCACGCACGACGCCTGCATCGACGTCTTGAAGCAGTGCCGGCGGCATATCCGCCGTAAGCGCACGATTGCCCTCGATACCCGGCACTGCCGACGCGACTATCGCGTCAGCGCCGAAGCGCTCGATGAGCAGCGCACGCACCGACTCGAGCGACTCACCTTCGACCACCGTTCCGCCCATCGCCGCCAGGGCGGTGCGAAAACGCTCGAGACGATCGCCCGGCGGGGTGTCAAAGAGCGGCACCTCGGGACGGGGCCTTCCTGCCGGTTGCGCCACGCGAATTTTGGCGATAAAAGCATCACGCGTCGTCGTCATTTGTTGGCCGCCTTGCGATTTTTCTTGTACCACTCGTGGAAAGTCTCGGCAGGCGTTTCAGGCAGATCACGCTGACGGCCCCAGATGTTCAGCGGGTTGTAGAGCACGAAGTTCGGCAACCGCTTCAACGCACCACCCAGCGATGCAACCGTGCCGCGATACAAGGTCGGACTTGCAAGCAAGCGCCCCGCCATCTTCAGCACTTCCTGCTTCACGAACGGCACTTCGTGATTCGCCGCAATCACCTCGCGCCACTTATAAATCTGCTCGTGAATGTTGACCTTCGTGGGGCAGACGTTCGTGCAACTACCGTTGAGCGTCGATGCAAACGGCAGGCTGCTGAAGCGTTTCATATCGTACGTAGGATTGATGATTGCGCCGATCGGCCCCGAATACGTGAAGCCGTACGACAAGCCGCCGCTTCGCCGATACACCGGGCACGTATTCATGCACGCGCCGCAGCGGATGCACTTCAGCGAGTACCAGAAGTCCTCCATCGCGAGGCGCTCGGAACGGCCGTGATCGACGAGGATGTAGTGCATCTCGGAGCCCGGCCGGGGCGCGCGAAAATGCGAGGTGTATTGCGTGATCGGTGAACCAAGCGCGCTGCGCGAGAGCATGCGTATAAACACGCCAAGATCGGAGATCCTGGGAATCAACTTTTCAATCCCGATCGATGCAATGTGCAACGACGGCACATTCGCCGACAGATCCGCGTTGCCCTCATTCGTGCACACCACGACCGTGCCCGTCTCCGCCACCGCGAAATTGCAGCCCGTCATGCCCGCGGTTTTCTCGCGCACAAAATACGGCCGCGTATTCATGCGCTGGCTTTCGGCGAGATAGTGAATGTCGCTATTTTTCGGATCGGTGCCGATCGTACGGCCGAACAACTCGGCAACATCCGCGCGAAGTTTGTGCACGGCCGGCACGACCATGTGACTCGGGTCCTGGTTATCCAGTTGCTGGATGCGCTCACCCAGATCGGTTTCCATCACCGTGATGCCGCGCGGCTCGATGTACTCGCGCATCTTGCATTCATCGGTGAGCATGGATTTGCTTTTGACGAGCGTAGTCAAGCCGCGCTCGGACATCAGCTTGTAGACGATCTCGTTGTGTTCCTCGGCCGTGGACGCGTAATGCACCACCACGCCGTGCGACTCGGCTCGCGTGATGAACTGATCGAGGTAATCGGCGAGATGCGAGAGCGTGTGTTCCTTGATCCCCGATGCCAGCTCACGCAGCGTCTCCCATTCGGGCATGCCGTGCGCCTGAGCGTCGCGTTTGCTGCGCAGATCCCACAAGCGTTTGTCGTGGAAAGCGACGTGATCCGTCTTCGCGATAAACGCACTCGCCGCCTTCGCGTGATCGAGCCGTTTGCTTTTCCCCTTCACGACGTCGCTCATGCGCGCGCTCCGTTCAGAACCTGGGCGATGTGGATGAAGCGTGCATCGAGTTTCAGGCGTTCGGCACAGCCTTGCTGATGCATGAGGCACGACATATCGCCGGAGACGATATATTGCGCGCCCGCGCCCAGATGATCGCGGACTTTGTCCTGACCCATCCTCACCGACACCGCCTCTTCCGTCACCGAAAACGTGCCGCCGAAACCGCAGCATTCGTCGGGCCGCGTGGGCGTGACGAATTCAATGCCTTTAACGCCTTCGAGCAACGCACGCGGTTTGGAAAACGACGCCCCGCCAATCTCCGATGCCGACACCTCACGCAAGTGCCGGATCGCGCTGCAGCTATTGTGCAATCCGACCCTATGCGGAAATTCGGCCCACGGGAATTCGCGCACTTTCAGTACATCGTGGAGAAATTCGACGAGTTCGTACGCGCTCGCCCGGACTTTGCGCACGGACGCCGTTTGCTCGATGGCGGTTAAATGCTCGCGCACATGATGGATGCAACTCGCCGACGGCCCGACTACATAGTCGTAATCGGCGAAATTGCGCGCGAACACACGCTCGGCGCCGGCCGCTTCCTTTTGCGCGCCGCTGTTTGCCATCGGCTGGCCGCAGCAAGTCTGCTCCTGCGGGTAATCGACTTCCACGCCCAGACGTTCGAGCAGTTCAAGTGTCGCGATGCCGACTTCGGGATAAAACGCATCGATAAAACAGGGAACGAACAGGGCGACTTTCATCGGATAAAAGAATGTGGGGAGCCTGAAAAACGAAGGATTTCGCCATTCTTGGTCAGCTTGGTCTGACCAAGACTTTAAAGTTTGTGATCTTTCATGTCAAACTAGGAGAAATATCCGGCCGCTTTTACCCACCTTTCAGCGCACTCATGCCTTTTCAGCCCGTCCACTCCTACGCCCGCGTGCGCATCGCCGATGTCGTGTCCGACCAGATCCGGGCGCTGATCACGAGCGGCGCGTTGCTGCCCGGCCAGCGCCTGCCCGCCGAGCGCGACCTCGCGGAGCAGCTCAACGTGTCGCGGCCGTCGCTGCGTGAAGCGTTGATCCGGCTGGAATCGGATGGATTTATCCGGGCGGCGGCGCGCGGCGGTTTCGAAGTGTCCGATGTAACCGCGCCGCTCGTGTCCGCGCCGCTCGCCGCGTTGCTGAGCCAGCATCCGACCGCCAGCGCCGATGTGCTCGAACTGCGCCACGGGCTGGAATCGCTGGCCACGGCCTATGCCGCCGAACGCGCTACCGATGCCGACCTGACGCGCATCGCTGAAGCATTTCAGACGCTGAAAACGGCGGCCATCGCGCCAAAACGCACGCGCATTGCGGAGCACGATGCGGCGTTTCATCTTGCTATCGCCGATGCCACGCATAATCTTGCGCTCGCCCACGTGATGCACGGTCTGCACGAACTCGTGCGTGAATCCATGCTGACGTCGCATCGGCTGGTCGACTACGACGACGGCGTGGAGGCGAATCTGCTGGCGCAACACCAGGCCATCTTCGACGCCATCATCGCCCGCGATCCGCAACGTGCCCGTGATGCCGCAGGCGCTCATCTGGACTATGTGCGCACGCTGTATCGCGAGCGGTGGCCTTTGCCGGAAGCCAGCAGCCGCCATGCCACGAAAAACCAGAACCCGGAGACTACGCAGTGAACATTTCCAGCGCCCATTGGGGCGCCCTTCCAGACGGCACGCCCGTTGAACTTCATACGCTCAGCCATGACAACGGCTTGCGGGTATCGGTGACGAATCTGGGCGCGGCGCTCGTCTCGTGGTTCGCGCCGGATCGCGATGGCCGCCTCGCCGATATCCTCCTCGGTCACGACACCCCCGCCGCGTACGCTACCGGCACGGCCTACATGGGCTCGATCGTCGGGCGCTGGGCGAACCGCATCGCGGGCGCGCGCTTTTCGCTCGATGGCGTGGCGTACCCGCTCGAAGCCAATCAGCCGCCGAACTCGCTGCACGGCGGTTCGCACGGCTTCAGTTTCAAGCTCTGGCAAGCGCGGCACACGGAAGACGCGCTCGTGCTCAGGCTCGAATCGCCCGCCGGCGATAGCGGTTTCCCCGGCGCGCTCACCGTGCAGGTCACCTACACGTTCAGCGCCGCGGGCGAATTGACGATTGCGTATGACGCCTTCACCGACGCGCCGACGCCGCTCAATCTCACGAATCACGCATATTTCAACTTGTCGGGCGTGCCATCGGGCATCGGCGATCACGAGATCGACATCGCGGCGGACCAGTTTTTCGCCATCGATAAAACCACGATCCCGACCACGCTCGAAGACGTCGCCAATACCCCGTTCGATTTCCGCAAGCCGGCGGCTATCGGACCGCGTATCGAGACTCGCGACAACGAGCAGGTCACGCTGGCGAATGGCGGCATCGATCATTGTTATGTGTTGCGCACGGTGGGTCCGGTCACCGAACTGCCGGAAATACGGCGCGCGGCGAGCGTTTATCACCCGCCCAGCGGCCGCGAACTGACCGTCGCTACGACTGAACGAGGGCTCGTGTTCTATACCAGCAACCACCTGGAAGGCGAGCCGGGCAAGCAAGGCGTGACCTACGCGAAACACGGCGCGCTCTGTCTTGAGGCAGGTGGATTCCCGAACCAGATCAACATGGATAGCGCCGAAGCAGTCGTCTTGCGGCCGAACGAGCGCTACCGGCAAGTCACGCAGTACGCCATGAGCGTCCGATAGGAGTCCGCCTACATTCGAATAGGACGGGCGCGGCTATCGGCGCATTGGGCTCTCATCGATACTGGATTCATCGAATCAGATATCGAATGGAGACGACAAATGCCCTATCTACTTGGTTGGCTGCTCGGCGTGCCGGTGATCGTGCTGGTGATTTTGTACCTGATCTTTCATTGATCGTTCACCGGATCCGGAGGCTTGCGGAACGCGGTTTCACCTGAACTAAACGAAGGCGTCGTTACAATACGACGCCTTTTTTAATTCCTCATTCCCCAAAGGATTCCGATGAAACGCGCCCTCCTCATCTTCGCGTCGCTTTCGACGCTGCTGCTTGCCGTTCCCGGTCTCCACGCCGAGGAAATCGGGAGCGTCAACACGAATTTCCGCTTTACCGGTTCGGATCGCGTATCGGTCGAAGCGTACGACGACCCCGGGGTCACGGGCGTCACATGTTATGTCTCGCGTGCGCGCACTGGCGGTGTTAAAGGGACGCTCGGGATTGCCGAAGATCCGTCGGAGGCATCGATAGCTTGCCGCCAGGTCGCGCCCATCAAGATCGACGCGCCGCTCAAGCAAAAATCCGATGTGTTCTCGGAACGGATGTCGTTTATCTTCAAGACGTTGCACGTGGTGCGTATTGTCGATGCCAAGCGCAATACGCTGGTTTATCTGACGTATAGCGACAGAATTACGACCGGCAGCGCAAAAAATAGCGTGACAGCCGTGCCGATGCCCGCGGGTACGACGATTCCCGTGAAGTAGAAACCTGGCCTAAAGTTTCTCCTCCCCACGCCGATATACAGACGAACGGCCGTCGCCTTCGTGGCGATGCCGACTGTCTTCCCGCGCCAGCTCAAACTGGTACGCGGGATCGGGAACCGGGAAACATCATGGGTCAGATCACCCTTTCATTCAAAGACGAAACGATAGCGGCGCTGCGCCGCGACTTCGATACGTTCCTTCGTCTATCGCTCAAGTTCGACCCGCAATTCGTCACGCCGTCGTTCGAGGATTTTCTGCGCGCAAAACTTCTCGACAACCCCACGCCGCTCACCGAACAAGCCGTCCAGCGGATGCTGCAAAACGGTCAGTACGCGTGGGCAAAACGTGCGCTCGACAAGGAGTTTCCGGACGTCGTCGAAATGATGATGCGTCAGGCCGCGGAACATGGTTTCGGCTTTGCAGTGCGCTCGGACTGGAAACCGGACGATCTCGTGAAGGCATCGCGTGCGTGGGCAACGGTTATCGTGGCCGAATCCAACGGCGATCCGGCGCTGATCGATGCGCTCGCCTCCCAGATCAAGGCGGCAGCGTCAGACATCCAGGAACTTGAGATGAAAATGCAGACGCCCGCATGGCGTCTTGCCGACTCACTGCGTCAACGCGTGTACGAAACGAAGATCGCGACCGAACACAGCGTGGGATCGACGTCGCGCGAGAAGCTCGGTGAACTGCGCTGCCTGTTGCGCCTTGGCATGTTTCACGGCTCGATTGCGAAGCAGGAAGCGCAGCAAGTGCTCGAGCAACTACGCATGCTCAAGCCGGAGATATTTATTGAAGAGCCGTATGACGGTTTCACCCGCTTCGGCAACTGGCTGCGCGCCATCTTCATGCCGGAGCGCAAAATGCCGAAGCCGTCGCGTGTGGAGCGTTGAGCGATTCCGTTGATGCGATCCGTCACCGGGCAACCCCAGGCGCCCTTCACTCCCACATCTTCTTGAGCCGCGCGGCGATATCGACTTTCGCCTTCGCCGCCGCGGCCAGCCCTGCTGCCGTCGGCGCGCTGGGCTCAGGCACCGGCGGCCACGCGCACGCTTCGAACTGCGGCATCAGATGCGCCGGAATGAAACGCGTGCGCGCCGCCCAGACATGCCGGTCGCCCATGTGCGTCTGGTTGTGCACATAGAAACGCTGCGGCGTGACAATGTGCAAATCCTCTTTTGCACGCGTCATGGCGACATACAAAAGCCGCCGTTCTTCATCGATTTCCTCGTCGCTGCCCGTGCCCATATCCGACGGAATGCAGCCATCCACGCCATTCAGCACGAACACGTTCTTCCACTCCTGACCCTTGGCTGAATGGATGGTGGAGAGAATCAGATAATCCTCATCGATCAACGGCACACCCGATTCGTCGCTGGTGGCATCGGGTGGATCGAGCGTCAGTTCGGTGAGAAAACGCTCGCGCGTGGGATACGTGGACGCAATGCTTTCCATCTGCAGCACGTCGCCATGCCGGATCGACGCGTCTTCGTGATTGCGCTCTAGATGCGGTTCGTACCAGCGCCGGATCATCTCGAATTCAGCGGGCCAGCCGCTTTCGCGCGAGCACACCTTCGACATCATGGCGACGAGCGCCGGCCAGTCTTCGCTCGCGCGCAACGGCGCGGCAAAGGCAGCTAACGCGGCGGGCGTATCGCTGCGCTCGGCCACCTGATCGAGCACACGTCCGGCGATTGCCGGCCCAACCCCCGGCAGCAACTGCATGACGCGAAACCCGGCCACACGATCGCGCGGATTTTCGCCCCAGCGCAATACCGCCAGCACGTCCTTGACGTGAACAGAATCGAGGAATTTCAGCCCGCCGAACTTCACGAACGGGATGTTGCGCCGCGTGAGTTCGATTTCGAGCGCGGCGCTATGATGCGCGGCGCGAAACAGCACCGCTTGCTGCTTGAGCGTCATGCCGCCTTCACGCGCCTCCAGCACCTGCTCGACGATGTAGCGCGCTTGATCGGCTTCGTCGGCGACCGAGACAATGCGCGGTCTTTGCGCCGATGCCTTGTCGGTCCACAAGTTCTTCGTATAACGCTCGGCCGCCAAGCCGATTACCGCATTCGATGCCGCGAGAATCGGCTGCGTCGAACGGTAATTGCGCTCGAGCGTCACGCATTTCGCGGGCGGATTGAAGTGGTTCGGGAAGTCGAGGATATTGCGCACCGTCGCGCCGCGAAACGAATAGATGGACTGGGCGTCGTCGCCGACTACCGTCAGGCCGCGGCCGTCGGGTTTCATCGAAAGCAGGATGGACGCTTGCAACTTGTTCGTGTCCTGGTATTCATCGACAAGCACGTGGTCGAAACGGCTCGATAAATCCGCGGCGATCGACGGCTCGGCGGCGAGATGCGACCAGTAGAGCAGCAAGTCGTCATAGTCGAGCACGCTTTGTTGCTGCTTTGCGTTGACGTACGCGGCGAACAGCCGGCGCAGGTCGTCCTCCCATTCGCGGCACCACGGAAACGCCTGGTCGAGCACGGTGGCTAACGATACGCCGGTGTTGACCACGCGCGAGTAGATGGCGAAACACGTGGACTTGGCCGGAAAGCGCTTCTCTTTCGCCGATAACCCGAGTTCGTGCCGCACGAGGTTCATGAGATCGGCGGAATCCTCGCGGTCGTTGATGGTGAACGACGGCGATAAACCCATGAGATCCGCATAATCGCGCAACAAGCGCGCGCCCACGCTGTGGAACGTGCCCGACCACGTCAGGCCCTGCGCAATCACGCTGCGGTTGCCGAGCGCGTTCACAGCGATGCGCGTGACGCGGCGGGTCATCTCGCTGGCCGCTCGACGCGAAAATGTCAGCAACAGGATTCTGTGCGGGTCCGCGCCCTTCACCAGTAAATGCGCAACGCGGTGCGCAAGCGTATTGGTCTTGCCCGATCCCGCCCCCGCGATCACGAGCAGCGCGCCGGCAGGCTCACCAACGTTCGATGCGTGCGTGCCGTACTCGACCGCTTCGCGCTGCGCGTCATTCAGTTTGGTCAGGTACGACGCGATTTCTTCACGCCCGGGCTGGGGCGCGAGATCCTTGTCGGCGTCGTCGGTGACGGAGTTAAGCGTAAGCACGTCGCATGGGCTTTAAAAACGGGTGACGCACACTGTATATCCATACAACTCCACCATGCAAGCGCCTGATGCAGCAGGCTTTTGGCCCCATAAAGACGAAGGCCCGGCGCGCTTGCGCGCGCCGGGCCTTCGTCGTTTCACCGCAGCGGAGTCAACCGCAAATCAGTCCGCTTCCTTCGCGTTTGTAGGGCTTAGTGCTGCAGGCCCGTGTCCTTCGGCGTAATTGGCTCGGCGGCCTTCAGATCGTCGTTGGCGGTCTGGTTGTCAGCCTTCTTGTTGATCTTGGCGTTGCGCACTTGCTCCTTGTATTGCGCCTTCGCTTCCTTGGTCGTCGCCTTCAACTCCTGCTTCGAGGCCTTCTTCGACGCCTTGTATTCAGCGCTCGCCTGCGCGCTGGCATTGCGCTTCTGGACCAGCGGATCGGTCGACGCCGGTGCGACGAGATTCTGCGGTGCCGGCGCAGCCTGCGCTGCCGGTGCGGCTTGTGCGGCTTGTGCGGAAATCTGGCCGCTGGCATCGGCGGCGGGTTGTGCGGTCTGCGCAAACGCGGACGCGGACAAACCCATCGCGACAAAAGCAGTACTCAACAGCATTTTCTTGGCTTGCGACATGTTCAGTTCCTCTCTGGCAGTTTTTATTCCGGGTGGTCGAATGCAATCCATCGCAAACGACCGCGGCGCCAAGCGATGTGTGTTGTGTCCTGAACACCGCTCTGAGCACAGCGCGCCGCAAATACCCGTCTACACTTCTAATGACCGGCACAAACAGGCATAAACGCGCCGATCACTATTACTGACCCGGCTCCGGACGTTCGAGTTCGCCAAAACCTGTCATTGTTACCGACGGTTTCACTTCCTGACAAATTGCAAACTGCCGAACGAGCCGGCATCCGGGCGTCTGGCTGTAGACGCACGTGGCGTGCCCGGCTGGTTTATCATGGGCGCCCTTTCCGCCCCCAACCTTGCGAAGACCGCTCACATGCCGCGACTCGAATTCACGCTCACGGGCGATTACGTCGAACTGCACAACCTGCTCAAGCTGATGGGCCTCGCCGACAGCGGCGGCTCGGCGAAAGCACGCGTCGCTGAGGGCGAGGTGAAGGTCGACGGCAAAATCGAGCTACGCAAAACGTGCAAGATCCGCGCGGGCCAGACGGTTCTCATCGACGACACGATGATCAAGGTTCAAAAGCCGAAATGATCCGCATGGGCGAAACCGGAACCACGCGAAATACCGCTTCGTGATCGACATAATCGCGATCAGGCAATAAGCTAGATAGCTTTCGTTCCCTTTCGCCGCTTTCAGCTGGTTGACGTTTCAAGCTAATTTTTCAGAGTCAGCTTTCAAGCTGGCGTGTTTTAGTCCAATAGGCTGAAGCGCGGCCGGAACGAACGGGCGATGCAGGACCGGTAACGGTTTGCTGCATCGCCCGTTGCCGTTTTTGCACTGTTTTGCCGTGCAGCAAGCATTCAGATAACCCGTCATGCCAACAAGATCAAATCGCGCAAACGCGCCGCCCACCCTTTCCCGTCACGCCGTCGATACCGCTAGGCTCGCCGCGCCGCTCGCCATCTCGCAGCTGTCGCAAATGGCGATGGGCGTCACCGATACCATCCTGCTCGGCTCACTCGGCCCCGATTCCCTCGCAGCCGGCGGCCTGGGCGCAAACCTGTTTTTTGTCGTCGTGGTGCTGCTGCAGGGCGTGCTGACGTCGGTGAGCGTATCGGTCTCGCATGCGCGCGGCGCGAATGCCGATCACCTCGTGCCGAACATCTACTGGACCGGGCTGGTACTGGCCCTGCTGCTCGCGATCCCCGCGTTTGCGCTGCTGAGCTTCGCGGAGCCGATCCTGCTCGCGTTCCACGAGCCCGCCATGCTGGCCAGAAACGTCGGCGAGTATTGCGAGGTGTTGCGTTGGGGCGCGCCGGGCAGCTTGATCGGGATCGGCATGATGCGCGCGTTCCTGCCGGCTATCGGTGCGGCGAAGCGGCTGCTGTGGGTATCGATCGGCGGTGTGTTCGTGAACGCGTTTCTCAACTACGGCCTGATTCACGGCGCCTACGGCTTGCCCGAACTCGGTTTTCTCGGCTCGGCGGTCGCCACCACGATTACCGTCTGGGCGACGGCGCTCGTGCTGATCGCGTTCCTGCATTTGCGGCCGCGGTACCGGCATTTTGTCGTCGCGTCGCGGCCGCGCCTGCCGCTGATGGGCGAATTGTTCGGGATCGGCTGGCCGGTCGCGATCACATATGGTGTCGAATCCACGCTGTTTCTCGCCACCGGCATGACTATCGGCACGCTCGGCGAAGCGCCGCTCGCGGCGCACCAGATCGCGCTGAACGTGGCGTCGGTGGCGTTCATGGTGCCGCTGGCCATCGGCCAGGCGGCGAACGTGCGCGTCGGCTACTGGATCGGCGCGGGGCAGCCGCTGGCCGCACGCCATGCCGGGTTCGTAGCGATCGCTCTGGGCGTGGCGTTCATGGCGTTGTCGGGGTGCGTACTGGTGCTGGCGCCGCACGCGATCGTCGGGCTGTATCTTCGTCTCGACGACCCGAAGAACGCGCAGACTGTCGCGCTGGCCGCGTCGCTGCTCGGCGTGGCGGCCGTGTTCCAGATCGTCGATGGCATGCAGACGGTCGCATCTGGCGTGCTGCGCGGGCTCAAGGACACGCGTGTGCCCATGCTCGCGGCAGCCCTCGGTTACTGGGGCATCGGCTTTCCGACGGGCTACATGCTGGCGTTTCACTTCGGCGGCGGCACGAAGGGTTTGTGGTGGGGGCTGGCTGCGGGACTGGCGAGCGTCGCCGTGTTGATGACCATTCGCTTCGATCGCATGAGCCGGCGTTTGGTCAGGCATGGCATGCTTGAGCAAGGGAAATCCGGGCAGGCGTCGCGGAACACGGCCTGAAGCGCCTGCCACGGCATAAGATAAGCAGACATCGTTGGTTGGAACCGCAGCGGCGTGAAGATATGATTAAGCCGTCTCCTTGAGACTCATCCAGTAACAGGGGTATTGGGCCCGCTTCGTCGAAGCGGGCTTTTTTTCGTGTGCACGTTTCCTTGCGATGGCGAATCGCGCGTTGGACAGATCGACGCTGGCCGCGACAAAGCACGCCAGCACCGATGCACGCCTTGCAGAACCCACGCCCAATCCGCTTTTTCGCCAATCGACCCGTCCGCCGTGTCCGTACCCGATTTCCCATAAAATGACCGGGCATGATCCTCGGCGCACTCCCGCGAGATCCGGTGCCGCACGCAGCAACAACGAGCGCAACAACCGCTGGCAAGTTAGAAAAATCGCTCGGGCAAACAAGAGGAATGGACGTGTCGGAAAGCAGCAGGCAGTTATCGATAACCCAAGCCGCGCAAGTTTCAAACCAGTCAATCATTGCAGCGCGCATCCAACGCACACCACCGCTTTCGCGTGGCCTCGCGTTCGCTGTGGCCGCGCTCACGGCGCTGGCGCTCAGCGCCTGCGCTGCGCGCCCTCCCGCGACCGCGTTCGACCGCCCCGCCACGCACGCGCTACCCGCTACCGCCGCTACCGCCGCTACGCCGCTACGCACCGCCCTCGCGCCGAAGGAAGCCGCGCATCCCGGCGAGTCCGGCGTGCGGCTGCTTCCCACCGGCACCGAGGCGTTGCAGGCGCGCATTGCGCTCGCCCGCGCGGCGACGAAGACGCTCGACATGCAGTACTACATCGCGAACGAGGACAACACGGGCAAGCTGCTGCTCGGCGCCGCGCTTTACGCGGCGGATCGCGGAGTGAAGGTGCGCATGCTCGTCGACGACCTGAACTTCAAGGACATCGACCAGATCATGGCCGTGCTGAATTCGCATGACAACATCGATATCCGCGTGTTCAATCCGTTCGGCAGCGCGTCGCGGAGTTTCGGCGAACGCACACGCAACCTGTTCACGAACGTCGATCATTTCACCCGCCGGATGCACAACAAGGCGATGATCGCGGACAACCAGATCGCGATCGTGGGCGGCCGTAATCTCGGCGATGAATACTTCAGCGCGAGCGCAACCCTTCAGTTCCGCGATCTTGATGCATTCGTGGCCGGCCCGGTGACGCAAGAGATATCGGCAAGTTTCGACGACTACTGGAACAGCTCGATTGCGTATCCGTTGCACGCGCTGAACCGCCAAGAATTCGATCCCGCCGATCTCGACAAGACCCGCGCCGATCTGCGCCAGCATTGGAAGACCCAAGCCGATCCACTGAACGCCAAGCCGCTCAACGCCACGCCGATTGCCCAGCAAATCGCGCAGGACGGACTTGGCCTGACTTGGGCGCGCACGGATTTCGAAGCCGATTCGCCGGTGAAGATCGAACATCCCGACAAGGATTACAAAAGCCCGCCCATGCAGCGCCTGATCGAACTGGCGAACCAGGCGCGCAGCGATGTCCTCATCATCTCGCCGTATTTCGTGCCGCACGATGCAGGCGTGAAGGCGCTTGGCGCATTGACCGGGCGCGGCGTGAAAGTGAAAGTGCTGACCAATTCGCTGGCGGCCACCGACGCCGTCGCGGTGCAGGCGGGTTATGCGCCGTATCGCGTACCGATGCTTACGGCCGGCGTAGAGTTATACGAGTTCAAGCCCGTGCAGGCCCAGGGCGATGGCCGCGCACGCGCCGGGCTGTTCGGCTCGCAATCGCGCGCAAGCCTGCATGCCAAGGCTTATGTGATCGATCGCAGTATCCTCGTGATTGGATCGATGAATCTGGACCCGCGCTCGGCATCGCTCAATACTGAACTCGCGCTCGTGATCTACAGCAAGCAAATCGCGAACGAAGCGGCGCAACTGTTCGATGCCGGCGTCGCACCGGCGAAAGCGTACCGTGTGGAACTTGCTTCGCCTGCAGTGCTTGCGGGCCTGAAGAACACCGGCTCGCCGATGTCCCCGCTCATCTGGACCACCGAGGACGAGGGCGTGGTGCATACCTATAATTTCGATCCGCAAGCGGGTCTGTATCGCAACGTGCTGACGGGTTTATTCACGCTGCTGCCCGTCGACTCACAGCTTTGAGTTTTTAGATTCTGAATGTGCAGGCAAATCGAATTCAAACCCGAACCTGAAGCAACGCGAAGGAGCATGAAGCCATGACGGACGACGTAAGACTCGAGAAGGACACTTTCGGCGAAATCGCCGTGCCGAATTCAAAACTCTGGGGCGCGCAAACGCAGCGCTCCTTGCAGAACTTCAAGATTTCAAGCGAGAAGCAGTCGCCGGAACTGATCAATGCGCTCGCGATCGTGAAGCGGGCATCGGCTGAAGTAAACACCGAACTCAAAGTGCTCGATGCCGATAAAGCGCAGGGGATCATCGCCGCCGCCGACGAGATCCTGGCAGGCATTCATCCCGATGAATTCCCGCTCGCCGTGTGGCAAACGGGTTCCGGCACGCAGACCAACATGAACCTCAACGAGGTGATCGCGAACCGGGCAAGCGAGCTGATGGGCGGCGAGCGCGGCGAAGCGCGCAAGGTGCATCCGAACGACGACGTGAATCGCGGGCAATCGTCGAACGACGTGTTCCCGACCGCCATGCATATTGCCGCCGCAGTCGCGATCGTCAAGCATCTCGTGCCTTCTTTGAAGACCTTGCGCGAGACGCTTCATCAAAAATCAAAGGCGTTCGATTCGATCGTGAAAATCGGCCGCACGCATTTGCAGGACGCGACGCCGCTCACGCTCGGACAAGAGTTCTCGGGTTATGTCGCGCAACTGGACCAGGGCATCCGGCACGTCGAGTCGACCTTGCCGCATCTCTATCAGCTGGCACTGGGCGGCACGGCGGTCGGCACCGGTCTGAATGCGCATCCCGAGTTTGCGGTGAAGGTCGCCGGCGTGATCGGCAAGCTCACCGGCTTGCCCTTCGAAACCGCGCCGAACAAGTTCGAAGTGATGGCCGCCGCTGACGCGCTCGTGTTCGCGCACGGCGCGTTGAAAACCATCGCGGCGAGCTTGATGAAGATCGCCAACGACATCCGCTGGCTCGCGAGCGGGCCGCGTTGCGGGTTGGGAGAGTTGTCGATTCCCGAGAACGAACCGGGCAGTTCGATCATGCCGGGCAAGGTCAATCCGACCCAATCCGAAGCCGTCACCATGCTGTGCTGCCAGGTGTTTGGCAATGACGTTGCGGTGAATATCGGCGGGGCGAGCGGCAATTTCGAGCTTAACGTGTTCCGCCCGATGATCGCGCACAACGTGCTGCAATCGGTTCGTCTACTCGCCGATGGCACGCAAAGTTTCAACGATAACTGCGCGGTCGGGATCGAGCCGAACGCGTCGCGCATCGACAGTTTGCTGAATGAATCGCTGATGCTCGTGACGGCGCTGAATCCGCACATCGGTTATGACAAGGCCGCGAAGATTGCTAAGAAGGCGCACAAGGAAGGCACGACGCTCAAAGCAGCCGCGCTCGCGCTCGGTTACGTGACCGACGCGCAATTCGATGAATGGGTGAAGCCCGAAGAGATGGTCGGGAAGAAGTAAGGCAGGCGTATTGAACGCAGCGGTTGATGTCATTCGTGCGTCCTCAACCGCTGCGGCTGCTTACCTTGCGGATGCGTTGCCGCAAGAATCAGCGAGGTCAGACCCTGGCCGAAACCCAGTTCGCAGTATTTGAATTTGTGACGGCTCCCCGGCCTCTGAAGGCCCGGGGCTTCCTCCCCAGAGTGCAAGAGGATCTTTTATGGCACGCGGCAGAAACAACGTCAGCCGCCCTGCGGGCGACCGCTAAATCGTACTGACTCGTACTGATTTTTGCGACTCACCGGTGCAACAGGCTCCTCCGGCGCATTGCACCGGCGGTCCCTTCCTTACACCGTCCCTGCCGCCACTTCTTCCGGTTTCAATTCCACAATAGCGTCAAGCGCGTCCTTCACGTCCATCACGTATTTCGCGAGCCGTTTCTGCTCGTCGGTCACAGGCACAAACGACGGCACCGGCACGGGCTTGCCCTGTTCATCGACAGCGACAAACACCATCAGGCAATCCGTTGTCTGCTGCAGCTCTCCGCTCTTCGGGTCCCCCGCATGCACCGATATATGCAAATGCATGCTCGTGCGCCCCGTCGCTACCACGCGCGCGCGCAATTCCACCAGATAACCCACCATGATCGGCCGCCGAAACCGGATATTGCCCACGCTCACCGTCACGCAGTACCGGCCGGACCACACGGCCGCGCACGCATACGCGGTTTCGTCGATCCACTTCATCAACGCCCCGCCGTGGACCTTGCCGCCGAAGTTGACCGAAGTCGGCTCGGCGAGAAAGCGAAAGGTGGTTTCGGACCGATCGGGCTTGAGGGCGCCGGCGGTGGACGGGAGAGCAGGCGCTGCGTTCGGCGCGGCTGAAGTGGTCATGGCGAAATGGGGCGAACCCGGCAATTGGAGTTGCCGAATTATACGAGGCACAAAAACGAGGCACAAAAAGCTGCCCGCAGCTTCGCTTGGCTTACTTGCGCACGGACACGCCCTGGTCGATCACGCCATACATGGTGATGCTGCTCGACCCGCCGGCAGACGACGATGACCCTGATGTGCCCGCGCAGCCCGCGCACACCACCACAAGCAGCGTGAACACCATGATTTTCAACATATGCATCCTTGATACGACCGCCCCTTCAGGAGAATCACCATTCTAGCGCGCGGCTTCCTGCGCTCGCATCAAGGGATCGGCGCTGCATCGATACTTCACGCTCCGATGAAACATCGCGTGCAACAAGCGGCTAAAGTGGAGCTTACTCAAGGAGGCTTTCATGACGCTCAACCACGACGACGCCCGTCCGTTTCCCGGTTTGTCGCGAATCGGCTCACTGCTCGCCGACCCGGGCCGCGCCGCGATGCTCTGGTCGCTCATGGACGGATGCGCCCGGCCCGCCGGCGAACTGACGATGATTGCCGGAATCTCGCCATCGGCGGCGAGCGGCCATTTCTCCCGGCTTGTCGAAAGCGGTTTGCTCGCGCTCGAGATCAGCGGGCGGCATCGCTATTACCGCATCGCAACACCGGACATCGCGATGGCAATCGAAGCGCTCGCAAATCTGGCGCAGGCCAGTGCGCCGTTGCGCGAGCCGGCGGAAGCGCACCGGCAGGCGCCGCGGCGGGCCTCGGCCGTACCGCTCGATATGCGTTACGCCCGGACCTGCTACGACCATCTGGCCGGCGAACTCGCTGTGCGGCTGTTCGACCGGATGTTGAAGTCAAAATGGCTGGAGGTTGCAGCGGGCGCGCCGTCCGGATCGCAGCGGCCCGGCCCCACGGCACTGGATGCAACGCCGCAAGGATTGAATGAATTCGCCCGGCTCGGCATCGATCTCGCGGCACAAAAAGCGCGGCGGCGGCGCTTCGCGTGCACGTGCATCGACTGGAGCGAACGCCGCCCGCATCTTGGCGGTGCGCTGGGCGCGGCGTTCCTCGATGCCTGCACGGAACATCGCTGGCTTGAGACAACGTCCAAACGGCGCGTCCTGCGGGTCACGCCGGCCGGTGAGCAGCACTTCGCTGCCGTTCTCGCTGATGCCTGACGGTCGTGGAAATATTTCTTGCGCGAATCCGCGACCGAAATAACGGAGCAGATCCCGCTACCCGATGTTCAACATCGTTACGCCTTGATGTTTTAAAGGGTACATCTCCCGGCTCCGGACAATCGGAGCCGGGACATGCAAAGCCCTTTTAAACCGCGATGGGCGCCTTGATGCCCGGATGGTATTGATACCCTTCGATCACGAAGTCGTCGTACTGGTAATCGAAGATGGACTCGGGTTTTCTTGCCAGCTTGAGCACCGGCAAAGGATGAGGCGCGCGGCTCAATTGCAGGTCCACCTGCTCCAGATGGTTCAGATAGATGTGGCAGTCGCCACCGGTCCAGACAAGTTCACCCACATCCAGATCGCATTGCTGCGCCAGCATGTGCGTCAACAACGCGTAACTCGCGATGTTGAACGGCGTGCCGAGAAACACGTCCTGGCTGCGGCAATACAGCAGGCAACTCAGCTTGCCGTCGTTCACATAGAACTGTGCGAGGCAATGGCACGGCGCAAGCGCCATTTTGCCGGCACGGGCGTTATCGACCGGCGACATGGATTCGTCGGGGAAATCCGCCAGGTTCAATGCGGTCAGCATCAGCCGCCGTGAATTCGGGCGCGTCTTGATCTGATGCACGAGCGCGCTCACCTGATCGACCACCGTACCGTCGCTCTTTGGCCAGAAGCGCCATTGATGCCCGTACACCGGACCGAGGTTGCCGTTTTCATCGGCCCATTCGTCCCAGATGGTCACGCCGTTCTCGTTCAGATACTTGATGTTCGTATCGCCGTTCAGGAACCACAGCAGTTCGTACACCACGCTCTTCATGTGGATGCGTTTGGTCGTCACGATCGGAAAACCCGCGGCCAGATCGAATCGCAATTGACGGCCGAACGTGCTGATCGTCCCCGTGCCGGTCCGGTCCATTTTGCGAGCGCCGCGTTCGAGAATGTCTTTGAGCAGTTCTTGATACTGGATCATGGGAAAGGTCGTTCGTAAAGAAGTGGCGTATCGCTATTTTGGCAGAAGATTGGCCGGCCATTTGGCCCGGCCCGCAGCGGCGGATACGCACGCGCCAGACGCCGCATTTACAGCCTTCAGGCGCAAGCGCAGGGTTCGGGTTGGTTTAGCGGGAACACTGTTCATACATACAGTATAAGTATTCCTAAGCCACTCAGGCAATCATCTGGCGCGCTCTCCATCTCCGGCCTGAAGGCCGAGGTCTTTCGCGCAACCTGATAAAACCAAACCACGATTTTACCAAGCGCCGGAGTGCAAGGTGGTTATGAGGGGAGACCGTGCATGCGATCCGCGGCCGTTCGGGCGAACGCCGGGTAGGGAGAAATTAAGCGAACAACATGCAGCGCGGCTGCGTAGATGCACGCCGCTTATGCGGCGCGTAAGCACGCTTATTCACGCGCTTACGCGGCTGGTTCGGCCTTAGCCGCGCGTCACGTGCTCCGTCGGTGCATCGACTTCAATGTGCCGCATGCCATGCGCGCTCAGCAACCGGTACAGCGTCACCCGCGAAATGCCGAGTTCCTGCGCGGCGTCGCCCAGACGCCCACGATGGCGCAGCAAAGCGAGTTCGATAGCCTGCCGTTCCGCGGCCTCTCGCGCCTGCGCCAGCGACACTGGCGCCACTTCCACGTACTCGCCGAGTTCGAGGTCGCGCGCGCTGATCTGCCGCCCTTCCGACATCACGATGGCGCGACGCACGCGGTTGATCAACTCGCGTACATTGCCCGGCCAGCCATAGTTGTGAATTGCGGCGATCGCATCGGGCGCAAAACCGCGCAGACGCCGGCTCGCGTCCTTTTTGAAGCGGTCGAGCATGTGCTTCGCGAGCAACTCGATGTCCTTACCACGCGCCCGCAGCGGCGGTTCGTCGATTTGCAGCACGCACAACCGGTGATACAGGTCGGCACGAAACCGCCCTTCGATCATAGCCGTCTGCATGTCCACGTGCGTGGCGGAAATGATGCGCACGTCCACCGGCGTGGAGCCATGCCCGCCGAGCCGCTCGACCTTGCGCTCCTGCAGGAACCGCAACAGGCTTGCCTGGCTTTCGAGCGGCAAGTCGCCGATTTCATCGAGGAACAGCGTACCGCCGTTAGCCGCTTCCACGCGGCCGATCTTGCGTTGATTCGCACCGGTAAACGCACCGCGCTCATACCCGAACAGTTCCGATTGCAACAGGTGAGCGGGAATCGCACCGCAATTGATGGCGACGAACGGCTGATCGCGCCGTGCCGAGCGTTCGTGAATGGCGACTGCGGTAAGTTCCTTGCCGGTACCGGACTCGCCCGAGATGAACACCGGTGCGTCGGTCATGGCGACCTTGCGAATAGAGCGGAACAACGCAAGCATGGCGTCGCACGAACCGACCATCTCGCCTTCGGCGCGGCCGTCGCGTGCATCGTTCGATGCGTTCTCGTGAAGCGCCACCATTCCATAGGCATGGCCGACGGCGTCGACCACGCGATCATTCGATGTGGGCAAGGTGACGTAGTCGAAGCAGTAGTCGCGAATCAGCCGACGCACAGCTGCGTCTTCAAGCTGGCCCGTCACGGTTGCAGCCACCCAGCCGACATTGGTCAGCGTGAGCGACGCTTCGAGCGCTACAAGTTCATGTGCTTCAAAACTGCTCGACAGATCCAGCAAGCCGCCGGTTGCCAGGTCACTGCGAAGCCAGCGACGTGCGTCCTTCGCGTTCGATACCACCTCTATGTGCCAGCCCCTCTCCTCAAACCGAGCACACAAAGGCGCGCTCGGGTCACGAGTCACGTAGATTAGTTGCCGCCGAGCGACTTCCATTGTTCTGATCCTTTCGTCAACGGTCGTTGAAAAGGTCGCGCCGGTAATTGCCCTCAACCACGCTGCAGACGTCGAAGACTCGCATCCCCAAGCGAACGGTCATTCGGAAAACTGCAAACGGTGAAACCCCGGAAGCGACGAGTGCTGTCGCGCGGTTCTATGCGAACCTGTTTTGTTTCTGATGCTGTTTTTGAGAGACTACTATAAAGCGAATACTTCGAAAACAAATATCCGCAACAATGTCTTCCTTCCCCGTCCTGAAGCGCTGCCACTGTACGTTTCAATGGCGTCACAGCTTTTTAATAAGCAGTTTGCAAATAGTTTAAACAAGACAATAGCATTTACGCAATTTCCGATAAAAATAGCCGTTAACCGTCTCTCGTTTCAACTGTGAAACGTTTTCGTCTTTTTTCTCATTCGGCTTTTCAGCCAGCTTGCCGCTCGCCCAATAACATCAACGGTATCCGCGTGATGGCATATGTTTCGCTCAATGAGGACGAATCAGGGAGACCGCCATGGAAAGCACCGGCTGCGTCATCGAATGGGAAAATAATGCGACAAGACATAAGTTTGCCGCCATTAGTACCATGTGGTTTGTACTGAGCAGCTCAGCCGCTAACGTTTGCGCACAGAATATCGCGGACGAGGATCGTCTGATCCAACCCGCCGTCCAGCCACTCGTGTCCGAATATGAAACATTTGCGGCCCGGCCAAAACCGCCAGCCATCGTTATGGGAAAAACTATTGGAGGCTCCGATGCTGGCGAAGCCGCATCGAACGGGCGCATTATTGTTAATCCTGTAATGGAACAGGGCGAGCCTGCGTCGATCCAGCCCATTGCGTCGGCGCCACTGACGATGCACGCCGACACCACCCTTGAAAAAGTCACGGCGACCAAGGAAGCGTCACCGTGCACCACGCATACGAACAGCGTCACGCTTTGGGACGAGATCGCGCCACCGGTGCCTGCGCCCGTTCCTGACACGGCCACGCGCGCCACACCGGGTGATGTTGCGAACGTGGGTACGCAGCGAACGCAGTAGCTGGAAATTTGCAAAATAGTGCGAGGCAGATCGTCTGAGGAGCGACAGCCGGACACTCGATGCAGTCACGCAACACGCACGTATCAGGATTTGAACAACACGCCGGACGGTAGGACACTAATCGTATTGCGCAGCGAGGAGCGAAGCCGGTCACCGCCGGCAAGCCGCGCAATACCGCGAGGAATGAACCCGCGGGCTTTACGCGTTTTCCCGTGCGCACGCTGCCAACGTGCGTCGCTGCGTAAAACCTGGGGTCCACTTCGGACAAATCTTGTCCCGCTCGACGGCCACATGATCGACAGCGCATCGCACCGCCGTGCCCGTCACGACACCGTCTCGCGCCCGTTAGAAAAAGAGGAGATCGCTCGTGCACGAATCCGCCCCTGTCTCCGCAACCGTGTCCGGCAAAAACACGCTTGCTTCAATGCCCGCAATACCCGCAATACCGTCGATGGCCTCGATGGCCGAGTTAAGCACCGGCACTTCCGGTCTTTCGGGTGTTCCCAGTCTTCCGATTACTGCGGCACTCCACGCGGCGCCGGCCGTTCGTAACCTGCTGTATATCGCTCAGGCGCCGAACCAGACACTGGTCTCATATCTGAAGGACCGCGGCTGGAAGGTATCGGCGGGTACGCTCGCCACGCAAGCCAGTGTGCTGAAAACCGATACACCCGTAGCCGGTATCGTCGATATGGTGGGATTCTCAGCGCGCGAACTGGCCGCGCTGGAACCCGCGCTGCGCCATCAGCAAGCTGGCTGGATCGCCCTCACCGACGACACGTGTCTCGCCGACCCTGTCGTCTGCCACATGATCCGGCATTACTGCTTCGACTTCGTGAAAGGCCCGGTCGCGCATGCGACCATCGGTTATCTCGTCGACCACGCGTACGGCATGGTGAGCCTCGGCGACATCGACCTGGCCGACACGCCGACCGTATTCGGCGACGAGCAGATGGTCGGCACCTGCGAAGCCATGCAGCAACTCTTTCGCACCATCCGCAAAGTCGCGAACACCGACGCGAACGTGTTCATCACCGGAGAATCCGGCACGGGCAAGGAGTTGACCGCCGTGGCCATCCACGAACGCTCGCCGCGTCGCAAGGGGCCGTTCGTCGCGATCAATTGCGGCGCGATCGGCAATGACCTGATTCAGTCGGAATTGTTCGGCTACGAGCGCGGTGCGTTCACGGGCGCACACCAGCGCAAGATCGGCCGGGTGGAAGAGGCCGACGGCGGCACCCTGTTCCTCGATGAAATCGGTGATCTTCCGATCGACAGCCAGGTGCATCTGCTGCGTTTCCTGCAGGAGCGCAAGATCGACCGGCTGGGTGGACATGACCCGGTCGCCGTCGACGTGCGCATCATTTCCGCGACCCACATCGATCTCGATGCAGCCATGGCCAGCGGCCGTTTTCGCACCGATTTGTTTCATCGGCTATGCGTGCTGCGCGTGGACGAACCGCCGCTGCGCGCGCGCGGCAAGGACATCGAGATTCTCGCGCTGCACGTGCTGCACAAGTTCAAGAGCGACGGCAGGCGCAAGATCCGCGGCTTCGCACCGTCGGCGATAGAGGCGATGTACAGCTACGCCTGGACCGGCAACGTGCGCGAGATGATCAACCGCGTGCGGCGCGCGATCGTGATGGCGGAGAACAAGCTCATCACCGCCGATGACCTCGGGCTCGGCCACTGCACCGGCATCGAGTCGACCACATTGGCCGCGGCCCGCGACGCCGCCGAGAAGCGCGCAATCGAGCTGACTTTGCTGCGGCATCGGCACAGGCTTAGCGAAGCGGCTGCGGAGTTGGGAATTTCGCGGGTCACGCTGTATCGGCTGATGGTCGCGCACGGGTTGCGGGGCGCGACGGCGGCGAGCGGAGCAGACGTGGCGTAAGAAGAGGGGTGGCGTCGGGCGTCGGGTAGAATCTGCGGCTTGATTTATCTTAATGCCGGATCCGGATATCCACACCATGACGACGCTGACCCTGATCGTCGCCCGCGCGCGCAACGGCGTGATCGGGCGCAACAACCAATTGCCCTGGCGCCTGCCCGAGGACCTCGCGTTCTTCAAACGCACGACGATGGGCGCGCCCATCGTGATGGGACGCAAGACGCACGAGTCCATCGGACGGGTGTTGCCGGGACGGCGCAACATCGTGCTCACGCGCGACGCCCAGCGCCGCTTCGATGGCTGCGATACGGTGACCGGGCTCGCCGACGCGTTGGAACTCGCCGCGCGCGACGGCGCGAGCGAAATATTCCTGATCGGCGGCGCTGAGTTGTTCCGCGAAGGATGGCCGCTGGCGCGAAAGCTGATCCTCACCGAGATCGATGCCGATTTCGAAGGCGATATCTCCATCGATGCACCCGATGCAGCCGTCTGGAAAGAGGTTTCGCGGGAAACGCATCGCGCGGGGGCGCCGAATGATTTCGACTATTCGTTCGTGGTCTATGAGCGGCGTGCGGCATAGTCGAACACGCTTCACGCTTTGCCAGTAAGGAAAAAAGCCCGGGACGGCGCTAACCGTCCCGGGCTTTCTTTTCCTCTTTCGCGGATTCTTTTACTGGCCCGCGATCGTCATCTTCTCGATCAGCACAGAGCCAATTTCCTTGTTGCCGCGCACGACCGTATCTGCGCCGATGGCCTCGATGTGCCGGAACATCTCCTGCAAGGTGCTGGCAACGGTGATCTCTTCAACCGGATACTGGATCTTGCCGTTCTCTACCCAGAATCCCGATGCGCCCCGCGAATAGTCGCCGGTGACGTAGTTCACGCCCTGCCCCATCAGCTCGGTCAGCAGCAACCCCGTGCCCAGCTTCTTGAGCATTTCCTCGAAGTTATCGCCCGGTTTCGTCAGCGAACTGCGCAGCGACAGGTTGTGCGAACCGCCTGCGTTGCCCGTCGTTTTCATACCGAGCTTGCGAGCCGAATACGTCGACAGGAAATAGCCTTGCACCACGCCGTCTTCCACCACGTTGCGGCGTTGCGTACGCACGCCTTCCTCGTCGAATGGCGCGCTGCCCATGCCGCCCTTCACATGCGGGTCCTCCAGCACCTGGATGTGCGGCGCGAACACCGGCTTGCCGAGGCTATCGACGAGAAACGTCGTCTTTCTATATAGTGCGCCGCCGCTCACCGCCTGCACGAACGCACCCAGGATGCCGGCCGCCAGCGGCGCTTCGAACATCACGCGGCATTTGCGGGTATCGAGCCCGCGCGCGCCCATGCGTGCCAGCGCGCGATGCGCTGCGTACCGGCCGATCGCTTCCGGCTCGGCGAGATCGGCGGCGTTGCGCTTCGATGTGTACCAGTCGTCGCGCTGCATGTCGCGCCCCGAACCCGCGATGGGCGCACACGCCACGTAATGGCGCGAGAACGGATAACCGCCCATGAACCCGCGCGACGTGGCCAGCACGAACTGCGAGTGCTGCGCCGAGACGCTCGCGCCTTCCGAGTTCTGAATGCGTTTATCGACGGCGAAGGCGGCATCTTCCGCGCGGCGGGCGAGATCGGCCGCTTCTTCGGCGTCGATGTCCCACGGGTGATAGAGATCGAGATCCTGCGGCGCCATTTCCAGCAGCTCCGCTTCGGCCAGGCCGGCAGCGCTGTCTTCGGCTGTGAAACGCGCGATGTTGTAGGCGGCGGCGACCGTATCTTTTAGCGCCGCGCGCGTGAAGTCCGAGGTGCTCGCATTACCGCGCTTATTGCCGATAAACACCGTCACGCCCACCATCTTGTCGCGATTGTGTTCGATGGTCTCGACTTCACCGCGCCGCACGCTCACCGATAGGCCGTCGCCTTCGGAGATCTCGGTGGCCGCGTCGGTCGCACCGAGCTCCTTCGCGTGCCGCAGGATATCGGACGCGATTTCCTTCAGCTCGTCCTGGGTGTGCGGAAAAAAGCGTTGCCTCACGTCCATATCTGCTGCCATTTTATGTCTGCCTGTGGGTGCTCGACGTGTCGAGCGTGTTCACGTTGTCGGTCGTGCTGACGGAGCGCGTTAGCGCCTGCCGTGCGCAGGGATGCAGCTTTATGACCGTTTCGTACATCGCACGATCATAGCAAGTTCGTTCGCACTCGGGGTTTGGTTTGAGGTTCTTGCAATCGTGGCGCTGGGTCGATGCCGAGTTGGTGGTTTGTGCGTCCGTGGCCGGTCTATTCTGGCTGTTCTCTTTATCACTATTAGCCACTGTGCGTGGCTAATAGTGATAAAAAAATCAGCTCACTCACGCAGACCACTTAAGGCTGAAAGCAGCAACCCGGCATCGACCCAGCCCCCCGCGCCAGCCGCCCCAAACCCAAAACCCCGAGTGCGAACGAAAGCCCCTCCGCTACAATACCGGGATGAACCGTAAAACCCGCACGCAACCCATCAACCCGGCCGAGGCCTCCGAACAGGACGGCAGCGAGCACGGCTACGACCGCCCCAGCAAATCCCAGCTCAAACGCGACATGCTCGCGCTCCAAGTGCTGGGCGTAACGCTGATCGAGCTGCCGAAAGACGCGCTCAAACGCATGCCGATGCCCGAAAAGCTCGACGACGCCGTACGCGACGCCCGCCGGATCACCGACCACGAAGGCAAGCGCCGGCAACTGCAGTATGTCGGGCGCGTCATGCGCTCGCTGACCGACGAGGAAACGGCAGCGCTGCGTACCGCGCTGGATTCATATCGCGGTGTAAACCGGGCTGAAACGGCCAAGCTGCACTGGATCGAACGCACCCGCGAAAAGCTGCTCGCCGACGACGCCGCCCTCACCGACTTCATCCGCCAGCACCCCGGTGTGGACCCGCAGGAAGGCCGCACGCTGATCCGCAACGCCCGCAAGGAACGAGAGCAGGCCAAACCGCCGCGCTATTTCCGCGAGCTATTCCAGTGGATCAAGACCGCGGCGGGCGTGGAAGACGAGCAAGACGAGAGCCTGAACGAAGGCGAAGCAGAAGACGATGGCGTCGAATTCCCGGAACGAGATAACGACGATGGCTACAAAGCGTAATCATCCGGACGAATTGGTGATCGGGTTGGTATCGATCAGCGACCGGGCCTCACAGGGCGTATACGAGGACAAAGGTATTCCCTCGCTGCAGGAATGGCTCACGGGCGCGCTGAGTTCGCCCTGGCGCGCGGAAACCCGGCTGATCCAGGACGACGCCGCGACCATCTCGGCCACGCTGATCGAACTCGTCGATGAAACCGGCTGTGACCTGATCCTGAGCACGGGCGGCACGGGCCCGTCGCGTCGCGACGTGACGCCTGAAGCCACGCTTGCCGTCGCCACGAAGCCGATGCCCGGTTTCGGCGAGCAGATGCGCCAGATCAGCCTGAACTTCGTGCCGACGGCGATTCTGTCGCGGCAAGTGGCGGTGATTCGCGAGACGGCAGATCATGCTGCGCTGATCGTGAATTTGCCCGGTCAGCCGAAATCGATCCGGGAAACGCTGGAAGGATTACGCGATGCTGACGGCAAGCCCAGGGTGCCGGGAATTTTTGCCGCCGTGCCTTATTGCATCGATCTGATCGGTGGGCCGTACATCGAAACGCGGCCTGAAGTGGTAGCCGCGTTCAGGCCGAAAAACGCGATCCGGCCGCCAACAGCCTGACCGGTTTTTCGCAACCCGGCCCGTTAAACCGGCGCGACGTTGCCGGTCGCCGACGGGATCAGGAAATGCTCGCGGTAATACTTGAGTTCGTCGATGGATTCGTGGATATCGGCGAGCGCGGTATGCATTGCGCGCTTCTGAAAACCCTTGTAGATGGCCGGCTGCCAACGGCGGCACAATTCCTTTAGCGTGCTCACATCGAGATTGCGATAGTGGAAAAACGTTTCCAGTTCCGGCATCCACCGGGCCATGAAACGCCGGTCCTGACAGATGGAATTGCCGCACATCGGCGACTTGCCCGGCGGGACGTACTGACCGAGGAATTCGCGGATTTGCCGCGTGGCTTCGGCCTCGTTCACCGTCGACGCCCGTACACGTTCCGTCAGCCCCGACCGGCCGTGCGTGTTGCGGTTCCACTCATCCATTTTGCCGAGCGCCGTTTCGTCCTGATGAATGGCGAGTACCGGGCCTTCCACAAGCTTGTCGAGCGTCGAATTCGTGACGACCACCGCAATTTCGATAATGCGGTCGGTATCAGGTTCGAGACCCGTCATTTCCATGTCGAGCCACACGAGGTTCATGTCGCTGCGAACAAGGTCCGACGAGCTGGCGGAAGAAGCGGGATCGAGCACGGGATCGGCCATATTAGGGCAACCTGAGAGGGGTTTGACGCCTTGCCAGGCGCGGTTTTGGATAACAAACACAGACCGCGCGCGGCGACGGCCAAGAACCTATAATTCTCGCATAATTCAATCGGATTCCCGCTGATGTCCAATATCAATCTCGCCTTCTCGGTCGTGTTTGTCGTAGCGCTGGTCGGCATGGTCGCCACCAAGCTGTGGCTGGCTTCGCGTCAGATCCGGCACGTCGCCGCGCATCGCAAGGATGTGCCGGTGCAGTTCCTGCAAACCATTCCGCTCGCCGCTCACCAGCGCGCGGCCGATTACACCGTCGAGCGCACGCGCCTGACCATGGTCGAGGTCGTCATCAGCGCAGCGCTGCTGATCGCGCTGACGTTGCTGGGCGCCATCCAGCAGATCGATCTCGCGGTTACCGACTGGCTAGGCCGAGGTTACGTGGGACAGATGGCGCTGGTTGCCATCGTGGTGGCGATCACCGGCGTGGTCGATCTGCCGTTCGACTACATCCGGCACTTTGTGATCGAAGAGAAATTCGGCTTCAACCGGATGACGAAAAAGCTCTTTTTCCTCGATCTGCTGAAAGGCATCGTGCTGGGCGCGGCGATCGGCTTGCCGGTGCTGTTCGTGACGCTGTGGCTGATGAACCAGGCCGGCGCCTTGTGGTGGCTGTGGGCGTGGGTGCTGCTGGTCGCCTTCCAGATGCTCGTCTTGATCTTGTATCCGACCTTTATCGCCCCGCTGTTCAACAAGTTCGAACCGCTGAAGGATGAAGCGTTGCGGGCGCGTATCGAGAACCTGATGTCGCGAACCGGCTTCGCTGCGAAGGGCTTGTTCGTCATGGACGGCAGCCGCCGTTCGGCGCACGGCAACGCCTATTTCACCGGTTTCGGCGCGGCGAAGCGAATCGTTTTCTTCGATACCCTCCTCGCCCGGCTCTCCGGCAACGAGATCGAAGCGGTGCTCGCGCATGAGCTCGGCCACTTCAAGCGGCGTCATGTGATCAAGCGTTTGATTGTCACGTTCGTGCTCAGCCTCGCAATGCTTGCACTGCTTGGCTGGCTGGCGCAATGCGTGTGGTTCTACGAAGGGCTTGGCGTGCGGCCGTCGCTGCTGGGAAACAACCATGGCCTCGCGCTCGTGCTGTTCATGCTGGTGTTGCCCGTCTTCATGTTCTTCGTGACGCCACTGGGCAGCCTGAGTTCGCGCAAGCATGAATTCGAAGCCGATGCGTTCGCTGCGAGCCAGACCGATCCGCGCGACCTCGTCAACGCGCTGGTGAAGCTGTACGAGGACAACGCATCAACGCTCACGCCCGATCCGCTTTACACCGCGTTCTACGCGTCGCATCCGCCTGCATCGCAGCGCATCGAGCGCTTGATGCAATACGCCGCATGAGGGCGCGCAACGCGAAGAAAGCTGCGAACGCGCGCATCGAAGGAAAGGTCATTGCCGCACACGGACGGCATTATCTGGTCGCCCCCGCCGACGGCAGCGCCATGCTCCAATGTTTTCCACGCGGCAAGCGCAGCGAGATTGCTGTTGGCGACCAGGTGCATTACGAGCAGTCGTCGGCGGATCAGGGGGTGATTGTCGAGATTGGCGAGCGGCGCAACCTGCTGTACCGATCCGACCAGTTCAAATCGAAGCTCTTCGCCGCCAATCTCGATCAATTAATGATCGTGCTGGGTACGGAGCCGCACTTTAGCGAGGACTTGCTCGGACGCGCGTTGATAGCAGCAGAGGCGCATGGCCTCGAGCCATTGATCGTGTTGAACAAGATCGATATGGAAGGACCGCTGGCGGTCGCGCGCAAGCGGTTGGCGCTGTATCGGGAGCTTGGATACACGGTAGTGGAGTTATCGGCGAAAGCGGCGCCTGAGCACGTCCATGAAGAACTCGATGCCCGTCTGGCCAACCGCGCCACCTTGCTGCTCGGGCAATCGGGGATGGGGAAATCGACGCTGGTGAACATCCTCGTGCCGAATGCCGAAGTCGCGACGCGGGAGATATCGAAGGCGTTGAACAGCGGCCGACACACGACCACGTTCACGCGCTTGTATCCGTTGCCGGGCGGGGGATCGCTGATCGACTCGCCGGGCTTCCAGGAGTTTGGGTTGCATCATTTATCGGAGGGGCAGCTAGAGCGTTCGTTCGCGGACTTCCGGCCGTTCCTGGGTAAGTGCCGCTTCTATAACTGCCGGCATCTGCATGAACCGGGTTGTGCGATTCTTGAAGCAATGGCGCAAGGAAAGATCAGGCCGGCACGACATCAGTTGTATGCGCAACTGGTGCATGAAGCCAGCCAGATTGTTCGATGATCTCCATGATTCGATAAGCATGGGCGACGTCATCTAAAAAAGATTGCGACGGGATGAAGAAACTGACGCGGGCTCCGAATCTGATTACGGCGCATCACTGGGTGAATGTGCTGGTGACAGCAGGGATAGGGTGCGAGTTGCACAACCGCTATTTGAGTGGTGCGATGGGCGAGATTCCAGCGGACCAGTGCGCGCCTGAGATCTGGATATTGGATGACCGCGACGAGGTATTGGCGACGGGAATATTGGACCGCGCAAGAACCGGCCCGATGACAAATGCACGAGGATGGCGCTGCCAGCAATGCGGTGAGTCGCTGGAAGCGCAATTCACGGTTTGCTGGCAATGCGGAACGGCGAGGGATCCGTTGAACGACGAGTAAGCACGGCGGAGAAGCAAAGCTCTAGGCGAGCCAAACCGCGATGCTCAGCATGAGCAGCAACAGCATCCAGAGAATCACAGCACGCCAGACCAGCCCGACCGCGGATTGCAGCGTCCTGGGCGTGCAGTCATCGCCCACTGGCAACGGACTCGCATCCCCCACGGCCAATGCCTCGACGCTCAGCGGCTCCGCTAACGGTCCCGCCAATCGAGCACCTAGCGCCCCGCTACCGGCAGCGAGCAAAACTCCTTCGTTGGCATCAGGCCATTGGCGGGCGTGATTGCGCCACGCATAAATAGCGTCCTCGAAATTCCCAACGATCGCGAAGCCCAACGCAGTCAAGCGCGCCGGCACCCAATCGATGAAAAAGAACGCCCGCTGAGCGAACGTGGAAAACGCCGGCGTGCGTTCGTCGGTCGGCTGGACCCACGACCTCGCCAGATACTCCGCGATCCGATAAAACACCGCCCCTGCCGGTCCGATCGGAATCAGGAACCAGAAAAACACGCCAAATACATGCCGATGCGACGCCACGACCGCATGAACCAAGGTATGCCGAACGATCTCGCTCACGGGCATATCGAGCGTATCGATGCCGGTCCACTCGTTGAGGATCTCGCGAGCCCGGGGCACGTCGTCGTTGTTCAGGGCGAGGTGGATATCGGTGAAATAGTGGCTGAACTGCCGAAAGCCCAACGTGAAATACACGATCACGACGTTCCACAAGAACGCCAGCGCGAAGTTGATGCGATAGAGCACGTAATAGATAAGCCCGACGGCTAACGTCCATGGCACCACGACCACGAGCCAGGCGAGCACGCCATGCCGCTGCTTGCCGGCATCGAAGCCATGAGCTGCGGATTCCGCATGGTATTGAAGCAACGCCGAAATGGGGTTCTGCGGCGAGAGCGCGCGCAACTGCTCGATGATGAGAGCCAGCAATACGGAGAAAAAAGTCATGCGATGCGCCGAGACATTCGAGTTTTACGAATTTCTTGTAAAGATAGCACAGCACCGTGCGCGCAAGAGGGACACATCGCCCGCACTGCTAGCCGGGCCTCGGCACGTTAAGCGTCAAGCCGCGAGGAAGCGATAGAAATTGCGTAACATGCCCGCCGTTGCGCCCCAGATGAAATACGGAGCCACATTCTCGGCAGGTGAAAAAGGCATCGCAAAAAAACGACGCTCGCCACCTTCCCAGCGAAACACGCGGACCTGGTGACTCGCCGGGTTCATGAGAAACGCGAGCGGGACTTCGAAGATATCGGCGACTTCGAGGGTATCGGCGTGGAGTTCGAACGGTGGATGCACCAGCGCAACAACCGGCGTCACGCGAAAACCGGTGCCCGTCAGATACTCGGGCAACTCGCCAAGCACTTCCACGTGCTTCGCCGCGAGGCCCACTTCCTCTTGCGCTTCGCGAAGTGCAGTCGCTGAGGCGTCGAGGTCTTCCGGCTCGCGGCGCCCGCCCGGAAAGCTGATCTGCCCTGCGTGATCCGAAAGATGGTCAGCGCGTTGCGTGAGCAGCACGGTCAAGCCCGTCTCGCGTAACACAAGCGCAATCAGCACCGATGCCACGCGTGGATCGCCGCCCAGCGCCTTGATCCTGTCGTCACGCGCGTCCGGCGTCCAGTCGAGCGTCTGCTTGAACCGTGCGCGCAGTCCGGACGGCGTCAGGAGTTCGTCGCGAAGTCGCGGCAGATCTGCGCCGGTCGATTCGATCGGCAGGATCTGAGGCTCGAGGATACGGGGAGTCGACAGCTTGGTCGCAGACACGAGGGGTTTTAGCGTTAGCTCTTGGATGGTTCTTGGAAAAACGCAGTGCTTGAGACGCAAATAAGACGCCAGACATGATTTGACCACACCAAAGAAAAAAGCACCCGTGAGGGTGCTTTTTCCGGTGCAGCGCGGTGCAGCCTCTTACGCCTTGGAAGCAGCGCGGTCTTTCGACACGAGCTTTTCCTTGATCCGAGCCGACTTGCCCGAACGATCGCGCAGGTAGTACAGCTTTGCACGACGCACGTCACCGCGACGCTTCACGACGATGCTCGCCAGCAGCGGCGAGTAGGTCTGGAACGTACGCTCGACGCCTTCGCCCGACGAAATCTTGCGGACGATGAAATTCGAGTTCAAACCACGGTTGCGCTTCGAGATCACGACGCCTTCGTAAGCCTGGACACGCTTGCGCGTACCTTCGACCACGTTGACGCTGACGATCACCGTGTCGCCCGGGGCGAATTCGGGAATCGACTTCTCGCCGAGTGCGCGCGCGATTTCTTCTTTCTCTAGTTGTTCAATCAGATTCATTACTGACTCCTGGAGCCATCTTGCCGGAGTTGTTTGCCATATTAGTGGCCCCGGTAGAGGATGGGTTCACATCTGGCGCCCGCTTGAATTCACAAGCCTGGCACCGCCCTTTCGTCTCGCCTTGTATCCGCCTTCGAGAGCCTACTGCGCTTTCGAGCGTTCCTTGGCGAGACTTGCAAGCCATGCCTCATCGGCACGGCTCAACATTTTATTGCTGCGCGCCTTTTCTATCAGATCAGGCCGCTTTTCCTGCGTATTCTTGAGTGATTCGCGCCGGCGCCACGCTTCGATTTCCTTGTGATGGCCGCCAAGCAGCACATCCGGAACCCGCACACCGCCGTATTCTTCCGGGCGCGTGTAATGCGGACAATCGAGCAGGACATCGACAAAACTATCCTGTACCGCCGACTGCGAGTCGTTCAGCACGCCGGGCAACTGGCGCACCACGGCGTCCATGAGCGCCATGGCCGGCAATTCGCCGCCCGACAACACAAAGTCGCCGAGACTCACTTCTTCATCCACCACACGATCGATCAGACGTTGATCGATGGCTTCATAACGACCGCACAGCACCACCAGACCTGGCTCCTGAGCGAATTGCATCACGCGCTCATGATGCAGCGTTTTCCCTTGCGGCGACATCATCACCACACGCGACCCGCTGATGCCCTGCTCCGCCTGCGCCGCTTTCGCGGCCGAAATCGCATCTTCCAGCGGTCGCGCCAGCATCACCATACCGGGACCACCGCCATACGGGCGATCGTCAATGGTTCGATAATTGTCCGTGGTGAAATCGCGAGGATTCCACGTGCGCAAATTGAACCGTTCCTGCTTGACTGCCCGGCTGGTAATACCCCAATCGGTCAGCGCGCGAAACATCTCGGGAAAGAGCGTTACGACGTCAAACTGCATCGCTCTCTCCTTGCAGTGATCGATGGATCAATAGTCAGGGTCCCAGTCGACGACAATCCTGCGCGCCGCCTGATCCACTGTCTTGACATAAACGCCGACAAACGGAATCAACCGCTCGCCAGTTGTGGGCGAGCCGTCCTTGCCCGTAGTCGGAAATTCCACGCGCATGATGGAATGCGCGCCGTTGTCGATCATGCCCGCGACCTGGCCTAAAGCCACGCCCGCGTCATTCACGACGTCCAGGCCGATCAGATCGACCCAGTAGAATTCGTCGTCGCCAGTCAGCTTCGGGAAATCACTGCGCAACACATGGATGCTGTGGCCACGCAATGCGTACGCCGTGTCGCGGTCATCGCAACCGGCAAAGTGCGCGACAACTGTGTCGCTATGCACTTTCGACTGCAGGCACCGAACCGCCTTGCGCTCGTTTCCCTTGACCAGCCACCAGCGCTTTGCCGCGAGCATTGCGTCGCCGCCATGTCCCGCATGCGCGTGCGGCGCAATCTTGACCCAGCCCTTCAGTCCGTAAGCGTCGACGATCGCACCCACTTCAATGGCGTCATCGGGCAAACTTTCGACGGTCTCGATCGATCCTGCGCTATCTGAAGCGTCGATAGCCACGCGACGCGCTGCCGGCTTACGGACAAACGCGCCAAACGTGGCTTCGTCCTGCCCGGGCTTTTCGCCACGTTCGGCTGTCAAACCTGAGTTTGAAGCAGAATCACGCGTCGACATGAGCCAATCTCCCGCGAACCTCGGCAGCAAAAATCGATCGGATCACAAGTACCCGAACGATTGACTGCAGCAGCTGCACTTAAGCAGCCGGCTGAGCTTGCTGCGATTGCTTGACCAGACGTGCAACGGTCGGCGACAACTGCGCGCCGTTGTCTTGCCAGTACGTCAGGCGGTCTTGAGCGATGCGCAATGCTTCGCCTTTGGTCGCGACGGGGTTGTAGAAACCCACGCGTTCGATGAAGCGGCCATCACGGCGGCTACGCGAATCGGTTGCGACGATATTGTAAAACGGGCGCTTCTTGGAGCCGCCACGAGCCAAGCGGATGATAACCATGCTGAAATCCTTGAAAACCGGGGTTCGGAACTACCAAAACACGCGATTATAGCGGCAAAACGAAGCCTTAACAAACACTTGCGTCGATTAATCAAGATGAAACGTAACCTTCGGCGTGCCGTTCTGCCGGTCGTCGCCCGCCCTGAGGCGCGGTGCTGCGGGTTTTTCAAGATTTTCGCCGAGCAGCGTGAGGTGTCATTTTGGGGAGACAGATATGGCTTTGAGCGAAAACCGTTTTTCTCGTTTTTCTTATAGTGACTCGCGGCGAGCATGCGGTTTCGGCCGATTGCGGGCGCGTTTGGTCCATTTGGCATTTCTAGCGGCGAGCCTGCTAATTGTACTGGCCGGCGCGTTCATCGCGGCCAGCGCCCGCGCGGCGCTGCCTATCGACCAGATCAAGCTGCCGCCGGGCTTCAGAATCTCCGTTCTCTCCGATGACGTCGAGAGCGCCCGCGCCATGGTTTTGTCGCCGAAAGGGGTGCTTTATGCCGGCAGCCTCGACGGGCACGTCTACGCGCTCGAATTGCAAAACGGGCACGTGGCAGCGAAACATGTGATCGCGTCCGGGCTGGACGAGCCAGCGGGCGTGACGTTTCGCGACGGCGCGCTGTACGTCTCTGCCATCTCCCGCATTCTGCGCTTCGATGACATAGACAACCACCTCGATGCGCCGCCAAAGCCCGTCGTTGTCACCGACAGACTGCCTTCTGATCGGCACCACGGCTGGAAATTCATCGCGTTTGGCCCGGATGGCAAACTGTATGTGCCGACCGGCGCGCCGTGCAACATCTGCGAGCCGGATCGCAAGCGCTATGCGCTGATCGGCCGGATGAACCCGGACGGCAGCGGCTACGAAGTGTTCGCGCACGGCATCCGCAACACGGTGGGGTTCGACTGGAATCCGCAGACGAAAGAGCTCTGGTTCACCGATAACGGCCGCGACATGCTCGGCGACGACGTCCCCGATGACAAACTCAATCGCGCGCCGAAAGCCGGCATGGACTTCGGTTATCCCTACTGCCATGGTGGCGACGTTGCCGACCCGCAATACGGCGCGGGCCATCCGTGCTCCGGGTTCACGCCGCCCGTGGCCAAGCTCGGCGCGCACGTGGCCTCGCTCGGCATGCGCTTTTATACAGGCGCGATGTTTCCCGCCGACTATAAGAACAACGTGTTCATCGCGGAACACGGCTCCTGGAACCGCAGTACGAAAGTGGGTTATCGCGTGGTGCGGGTCGTAGTGGATGCGAGTGGCGCAAAACCACGCATGGAACCGTTCGCGCAAGGCTGGCTTCGCCCGAACGGTGACGTGTGGGGTCGCCCCGCCGATGTCCTGCCGATGCCCGACGGCTCGCTGCTCGTGAGCGACGACTATGCCGGTGCAATCTACCGGATCACGTATGCGCAACCGTGATTCAACCACCGTGCACTGAGCCGATTCTCCGCGTGAACGCCGGACGGCCGCGGGCGTAGAATGCCGCGTCGGCGCGAAAGGGTTGCCTCTTGCGCCAATCCGGTTGCCTCTTGCGCCAATCCGCCTCCATTGCTTCTTTTTTCGTTTCCCGATGAACAACCCGTCGTCCACTGCCACGCATCCATCAAACCCGGCGCCGCACGGGCATTTCCGCTCGAAAACGCTGACTGCCGCGCTTGCCTTCTTTTTCGGCAGTATCGGTGCGCATCGCTTCTATCTGTACGGTTTCCGCGACAAATTCGGCTGGGCGCACATTGTCGGCATCCTGCTTGGCATTGTTGGTTACATGCTGCTCGCAGCGACCGATCGCGCGTCGACACTCGGCTGGATCCTCGTCGTACCCGGCGCAGTTTCGCTGCTGGCGGCGTTTTTGTCGGCGATTGTCTACGGCTTACGCCCAGACGAAAAATGGGACTCCCAGTTCAACGCGCAAACCGGCCGGCATAGCGAATCGGGTTGGACCGTCATCTTTGTCGTAATCTTTTCGCTGCTGTTCGGCGCTTTCCTGTTAATGGCAGGTCTTGCGCTCACCTTCCAGACTTACTTCGAAGGCCAGGTTCAAGCCGCTAAAGAGTTGTCGCAGTAAGGCTGCCGCGGCCGTAGCGGCTCTGCCCGGAGTCGCTGCCGCTCGCCACGCTTCAAAACAGCTTCATCTGCGCACTGTCCTCGACCGGACGCTTGCCCACCGCGCGCTTGTTCACCACCTTCTCAACGTGCCGAAATTCCGACATATCCAGAATTCCGCGCTGCCGTTGATTCAAACCCAGCCGCTTCGACGCGTTATGAAAGCGCTGCTTGAGCATGTCGGCCCATAAGCCCTCGCCTTTCATCCGCTTCGAGAAATCCGAGTCGTAGTCCTTGCCGCCGCGCATGTCACGCACGCGCCCCATCACGCGTTCCGCGCGATCCGGAAAATGCGCCGCGAGCCAGTCCTTGAACAACGGCGCGACCTCCCACGGCAAGCGCAAAACGATATAACTCGCGCTCGTCGCGCCGGCTTCGGCACACGCCTCAAGCACTCGCTCCATATCCGGTTCCGTGACGAACGGAATCATGGGCGCGACGCTGACGCCTACTGGAATCCCCGCCTCGCTCAACGCCCGGATGGTGCGCAGCCTCCTTGACGGCGTGGCGGTACGCGGTTCGAGCGTGCGGGCAATCTGCGCGTCGAGCGTGGTGATGGTGACGGCAACCATTACTTGGCCTTTTTGCGCCATTGGCGCGAGCAGGTCGATATCCCGCTCGATCAGCGACGACTTCGTGATTGCCGCGAACGGATGCCCTCGCTCACTCAGGATCTCGACCACGCGCCGCGTAATGCGCAGATTCCGCTCGACGGGCTGGTACGCGTCCGTCACCACGCCCAGTGCGATAGGCTCCGGCTGATATGACGGCTTGTCCAGCTCCCGCTCGAGCAATTCGCCGGCGTTGAGCTTCGCGTAGATTCGGCTTTCGAAATCCAGTCCCGGCGATAACCCCAAGTAACTATGCGTAGGCCGCGCGAAGCAATAGATACAGCCGTGCTCGCAGCCACGGTACGGATTCAGTGAAACCTCGAACGGAATATCCGGCGACGAATTGCGCGTAAGAATGCTCTTCGCGCGTTCTTCAAATACTTGTGTGCGCAGGGCCGGCGCACCTTCCGTTTCCCCGTCCTCGCTAACATGCGTCCAGCCGTCGTCAATACGCTCGCGCTCGTCCTTCTCGTAGCGTCCCTGAAGGTTCGTGACCGCCCCTCGGCCTTTGAGCGGCGCAGGCGGAGCAACGGGATATTCGCGGTCGTGAGAAGGCATGGCCAACAATCGAAAGAGAGAAAGTACTGTATAAATATACAGTAAATTACTCCGCTCGCAAGCTCATTTCAGGCATCGACGTCGATGGTCAGCGTCTCCTTGATCTCCTCCATCACTACATAACTTTTCGACTGCACCGCGCCGGGCAGTTGCAGCAGGATGTCGCCGAGCAACTTGCGGTAATCGGCCATTTCGCCAATACGCGCCTTGATCAGATAGTCGAAATCACCGGAAACGAGATGGCATTCCAGCACTTCGGGAATGCGCTGCACTTCGCGGCGGAACTGCTCGAACATGTTGCCGCTTTTGTGATCGAGGGTGATCTCCACGAATACCAGTAGTGACGCACCCAACTGATGCGGATTCACCCGCGCGTAATAGCCCGCGATCACCTCGTCGCGCTCCATGCGTTTGACGCGCTCGATGCACGGCGTCACCGAGAGCCCGACCTGCTCCGCCAGGTCTTTCATCGCGATACGACCCTCCTTCTGAAGGATCTTCAGGATACGGCGATCGATCCGGTCGAGCTCCCTTACTGAATTTCGTTGGATTCTCATTGCTTTCCACTGAAAAGTTAATAAATACAATAACAAAACCTACCATAGTATCAATACTATAGTCGATACCACTATGTAACCCGCTACTCACACGGCTTCAGTCAAAGCGAAGCGAATGACCGGCGGAATGTCACTTTGCACGGAGCAAGACATGCGAGTCGTAATTCTGGGAAGCGGTGTTGTCGGTGTCACGAGCGCCTACTATCTGGCGCGCGCGGGCCATGAAGTGACCGTGATCGATCGTGCAGCGGGACCGGCGCTTGAAACGAGTTTCGCCAACGCGGGTCAGATCTCGCCCGGCTACGCTTCGCCGTGGGCTGCGCCTGGCGTGCCGCTCAAGGCGGTCAAGTGGATGTTCGAGAAACACGCGCCGCTCGCGATCCGCCTGGACGGAACATCGTTTCAATTGAAGTGGATGTGGCAGATGCTGCAGAACTGCACGCAGGCACGTTATTCGGTCAACAAGGGGCGCATGGTGCGCCTGGCCGAATATAGCCGCGACTGCCTGCAGGCACTGCGCGCGGATACCGGCATTAATTACGAAGGCCGTACCGGCGGCACGCTGCAAGTTTTCCGGACCCAGCAGCAACTGGATGGCGCGGCAAAGGACATCGCCGTATTGCGCGACGCGAACGTGCCGTTCGAACTGCTCACGCCAGCTGAACTGCAAAGTGCGGAACCGGCGCTTGCCGCTGTGTCGCACAAATTGACCGGCGGTTTGCGTCTGCCGAACGACGAAACCGGCGACTGCCAGAAATTCACCACGCACCTCGCCGCCATGGCGGAGCAACTCGGCGTCAAGTTCCGCTACAACACGCCCATCGACGCGCTCGCGGTCAGCGGCGGCCGGATCGCCGGCGTGCAGTGCGGCGGCGAGACCATTCACGGTGATTCATACGTTGTCGCGCTCGGCTCGTACTCCACGAAATTGCTGGGCAATCTCGTCAATATCCCTGTTTATCCGCTCAAGGGTTATTCGATCACCGCGCCCATCGTCAACGAAAACGCCGCGCCAGTTTCTACCGTGCTCGACGAAACGTACAAGATCGCGATTACCCGTTTCGATGACCGGATTCGCGTCGGTGGAATGGCGGAGATCGTCGGCTTCGACAAATCGCTGAGCCAGGCACGTCGCGAAACGCTGGAAATGTGCGTGAACGACCTGTTCCCCGGCGGCGGCGATACCGAGAAGGCATCGTTCTGGACCGGCTTGCGTCCGATGACGCCGGACGGCACGCCGATCGTCGGCCGTACGCCGCTGTCGAACCTGTTCCTGAACACGGGCCACGGCACGCTCGGCTGGACAATGTCATGCGGCTCCGGTCAGTTGCTGGCGGATTTGATATCGGGTAAACAGCCGGCGATCCAGTCCGACGATTTGTCGGTGCATCGCTATCTGGGCGAAACGCGCACGAGCACCCGTCCTTCTTATGCGCGTGCTTGATTCGGATTTGCACGCGTAGCGAAGCGCACGTTTCAACAAAAATGCCGTCCCGACTTTCGTCGGGACGGCATTTTTCATAGGCGCTGCAAGCGGCGCAGCGAATCAGAACTGATCCTCGCTCAACGCGAGATATCCTTCCTGCCCATTGCCGCTGACAATCGATGCTTCGATGCCCGGCGCCTGCGACAAAATATGCTCGGCGAAGAACTGCGCCGTCGCGATCTTGGCGCCATAAAACGCTTCGTCCTCGCTGCGCTTCTGCGTTGCCGCCAGCAGCGCGCGCGCCATCTGCCATCCGCCCAACACAATGCCTGCCAGCTTCAGGTACGGCACGCCGCCGGCGAATACCGCGTTGGGATCGCTTCTCACCTTCGCCACCATGAACTCGACCACCCGCGCCAACGCGAGACTTCCGGCGCTCAAATACCGATGCATCGACTTGAACGCCTGCCCGTCGCGGTCGGCCAGCTGCGCGACGGTCTGATCGATCTGCGCAAAAATCGCCTGCGCGGTCGCGCCGCCGTCGCGTACGGTTTTGCGGCCGATCAGATCGTTGGCCTGGATCGCGGTCGTGCCTTCGTAGATGGTGAGAATTCTGGCATCGCGGTAATACTGCGCCGCGCCCGTTTCCTCGATGAACCCCATACCGCCGTGGACCTGCACGCCGAGGCTCGTGACATCGATGGAAAGCTCCGTGCTCCAGCCCTTCACGATCGGCACGAGAAATTCATAGATATCCTGATGACTGGCTCGCGCCGCTTGATCGGGATGATGGTGCGCAAAGTCGCAATGCGCCGCCGCGACGTAAGCCAGCGCGCGCGACGCTTCCGTCAGCGCGCGCATGGTCAGGAGCATGCGGCGCACGTCGGGGTGGTGAATGATCGACACAGGCTGTTTGGCGGAGCCATCGACAGGCCGGCTTTGCACGCGATCCTTCGCAAACGCGACGGCCTTCTGATACGCCCGCTCCGACACGGCCACGCCCTGCAAGCCGACCGCGAAGCGCGCCGCGTTCATCATGATGAACATGTACTCCAGCCCGCGATTTTCCTCGCCGATCAAATAACCGATCGCGCCGCCGTGATCGCCAAATTGCAGCACGGCGGTCGGACTGGCCTTGATCCCGAGCTTGTGTTCAATCGACACGCAATGCACGTCGTTGCGAGCGCCGAGCGTGCCGTCTTTGTTGGTGAGAAATTTGGGTACCAGGAAGAGCGAAATACCCTTCACGCCGTCGGGCGCCCCGGGCGTACGCGCCAGCACGAGATGGACGATGTTCTTCGCCATATCGTGCTCGCCGTAGGTGATGAAAATCTTCGTGCCGAACACCTTGAACGAGCCGTCGCCCTGCGGCTCGGCGCGCGTGCGCACCAGCGCGAGATCGGAGCCTGCTTGCGGCTCGGTGAGATTCATCGTACCGGTCCACTCGCCTGAAATCAGTTTCGGCACATAGAGCTGCTTCTGCTCCTCGGTGCCAGCCGTGAGCAACGCTTCGATAGCGCCATCGGTGAGCAGCGGGCACAACGCAAACGACAGGTTTGCCGCGTTCAACATTTCGATACACGGTGTAGCGATTAGCTTCGGCAAGCCCTGACCGTCGTACTCGAGCGGATGCAGCACGCCTTGCCAGCCGCCCTCACCGAACTGGCGGAAAGCTTCCTTGAAACCGGGTGTAGTCGTGACCTCGCCGTTCTTCCAAAAGCTCGGATTCTTGTCGCCTTCGAAATTCAACGGCGCAACCACTTCGCCGTTAAAGCGCGCGGCTTCTTCAAGTACGGCCTGAGCCGTATCGAGACTGGCGTCCTCGAAACCCGGTAGTGCTGCAATGCTTTCGATATCGGCTAGTTCCTTCATCACGAACAGCATGTCCTTGACGGGCGCTCTATAGCTCATGTCTTGTCTCCCCCAACAGATGTAAAAAGGGGCGCACGTGCGTCGCCCCCTTTTTTCGGTCTTGCTTTCTTTCCAGCCAGTGGCCTTAAAAACGATCAGCCAAGTTCTTTCACGAGATCCGGCACGACTGTGAACAAGTCACCCACGAGTCCGTAGTCGGCGACGCCGAAGATCGGCGCTTCCGCGTCCTTGTTGATTGCAACGATGACCTTCGAATCCTTCATCCCGGCCAAGTGCTGGATCGCGCCCGAGATGCCGACGGCGACGTACAGGTTAGGCGCCACGATCTTGCCGGTTTGACCGACTTGATAGTCGTTCGGAACGAAGCCAGCGTCCACTGCTGCACGCGATGCACCCAGCGCCGCGCCGAGTTTGTCCGCCAGCGGTTCGAGCACTTTCGTGTAGTTTTCGCCGCTGCCCAAACCCCGTCCGCCCGACACGATAATCTGCGCCGACGTCAGTTCCGGCCGGTCCAGCTTCGTCAATTCGCGGCTCACGAACTTGGAGATGCCCGCGTCGGCCGAAGCTTCGATTTTCTCTACCGATGCACTGCCGCCCTCGGCCGCGACCGGATCGAAACCGGTGGAACGAACCGTGATGACCTTGATCGCATCGCTTGATTGAACGGTGGCGATGGCGTTGCCTGCGTAGATCGGACGCTCGAATGTGTCCGCGCTGTCCACTGCCGTGATGTCGCTGATCTGCGCCACGTCCAGATGGGCCGCAATGCGCGGCGCGATGTTCTTACCGTAGGCCGTCGCCGGCGCCAGGATATGCGAATAGCTCTTCGCAATCTGAAGCACCGTTCCGTCGATGTTCTCGGCGAGGCCATCGGCGAGTTGCGGTGCGTCGGCGAGCAACACTTTGCTCACGCCCGCAATCTTCGCTGCTGCATCCGCTGCTGCTTGCGCGTTGGAACCCGCGACCAGCACGTGGATATCGCCACCGATCTTCGAAGCAGCCGCGATGGTATTCAACGTCGCTGCTTTGATCGATGCGTTGTCGTGTTCTGCAATTACAAGAATGGTCACTTTGGAAACTCCCTCACAGAACCTTGGCTTCGGTCTTCAACTTCTCGACCAGCGTCTTCACGTCCGGCACCTTCACGCCTGCGGAGCGCTGCGGCGGCTCGGCAACCTTCAGCGTCTTCAGACGCGGCGTAACGTCGACACCCAGGTCCGCGGGCTTGAGCGTTTCCATCGGCTTCTTCTTGGCCTTCATGATGTTCGGCAGCGTCACGTAACGCGGCTCGTTCAGGCGCAAGTCCGTGGTAATAACCGCTGGCAACGTCAGGGATAGCGTTTCCGAACCACCATCGACTTCACGCGCAACCGTGACTTTGCCATCAGCCACCGTCACCTTCGAGGCGAACGTCGCTTGCGGCAAACCGGCCAGCGCAGCAAGCATCTGACCGGTCTGGTTCGAGTCGTCGTCAATAGCTTGCTTGCCGAGGATGATCAGTTGCGGTTGTTCTTTATCGACTAAAGCCTTGAGGATCTTCGCGACCGCCAGCGGCTGCAATTCCTCAGTCGATTCGACCAGGATCGCGCGATCCGCACCGATCGCCAAGGCCGTGCGCAGCGTTTCCTGACATTGCGTCACGCCGCACGACACCACAATCACCTCCGTCGCCACGCCCGCTTCGCGCAGGCGCACGGCTTCTTCCACGGCGATTTCGTCGAACGGGTTCATCGACATCTTCACGTTCGCGATGTCGACCGCACTGCCATCCGGTTTGACCCGGACTTTCACGTTGTAGTCGACCACGCGTTTGACTGGCACCAAGATTTTCATGCACACGCTCCTAAGTTACGAATACGTCATCCCAAGCCCATTATAGCGAGTGACTCCCCGCCGCCGAATGCTTAGGGCGGATCGGGCGAAGTCCGTCAGGCTTTGCACAATCAGTAGACGCTTATTTTTACAGCACGATCGTTCTATTTTACACATAGAACCCCACGGATGACAATCAGGGTTGTGCTCCAAAAACCCGCACATTTGCGACTTTTTGGCTAGCGGTTCTTGTGACCCTTTTGTTCCAGACAAGCAGCGGGCTTGTGATGTGCAACGGGACTATCATCTGCGGAATCCCGATTTGGCCGCCAGACCATGCAAAAACCCGCGCACAGCACGTATTCGACCAGCAGCATCGCCACACGCGATGGCATCGACCTTCATCTTCACCGCTGGCAAGCCGCTGCAACGTTCCCCAAGCCGCTGGCGAGAATTGCGCTTGTGCACGGGTTGGCAGAACACGCGCGCCGATACGACGCCTTCGCGCTGCGCCTGAACGCGGCTGGCATCGAATTGATTGCGGCGGATCTGCGCGGCCACGGCAAATCGCCGGGCGAGAGCGTATGGATTGAATCCTTCGACGACTATCTGCTCGACACCGACGCCCTCCTCAACGCGGCGGAAACGACCGAGCCGCTCAAGACTCCGTTGTTCCTGATGGGACATAGCATGGGTGGCGCGATAGCAGCGCTTTACGCAATCGAGCGCCTGCCGGAGAACGGTCGGAAACTTGCCGGGCTGATCCTGTCGAGCGCGGCGCTAAAACCGCCGGCGAACGCGCCGCGCTGGAAGCTCAAACTAGGTGGTTTAATCAGCCGCCTGATGCCGCACTTCGCTGCGATGACCATCGATCCAGCCACGTTGTCGCGCGCGCACGGCGTGGTCGAGGCGAACCGGCGCGATCCGCTCGTTCATCATCGGCCGATACCTGCTCGAACGGCGGCGCAGATCGTGGCCGCCATGCGGCGCATCGCTGCTGGACGTGCCTCGATCAACCTGCCGTTGTTCGTGTTTCACGGCACGCAGGACGCGCTCACCAACCCGGACGGCAGCCGCGAATTCGAAGCCAATACCGGTTCGACGGATAGCACGCTGATGATCCTGGAAGGCAGCTATCACGAGACGCTCAACGACCTCGACCGGGATCGCGTGATCAAGGCGCTGATCGACTGGACGCTCGTGCGCGCAGAGCTTCAGCGAACGCGCATGTAGGTTTGCGGTCTTCCCTAAAAGCGCAGACGCTCAGATCTCGGCCAGCGCGCGCACATGCGCGACCACGCTGCGCCCGAGCGCCGACAGGTTGTACCCGCCCTCGAGACTACTGACAATACGGCCCTTCGCATGCCGCTTCGCCACCGCGCGGATCTGCTCGGTCAGCCACGTGTAGTCGTCCTCGACCAGACCCATATTGCCGAGATCGTCCTCTCGATGCGCATCGAACCCTGCGGAGACGAAGATCATCTGCGGCTTGAATTCATCGAGTCTCGGCAGCCACATCAGGTCGACGGCTTCGCGCACGGCCATGCCTTTCGTACGCGCTGGCATCGGCAGATTGACCATGTTCGGCGCGTGATTGTCGGCGCCGCTATACGGGTAGAACGGATGCTGGAAAAAGCTGCACATCAGCACGCGCGGATCGCCCGAGAACGCGGCTTCCGTGCCGTTGCCGTGATGCACATCGAAATCGATGATGGCCACGCGCTCCAGACCATGCACTTCGAGCGCGTGACGCGCCGCGATCGCAATGTTGTTGAAGAAGCAGAAGCCCATCGCACGCGCCGGTTCCGCGTGATGTCCCGGTGGCCGCACGCTGCAGAACGCGTTGTCGTAAGTGCCGGCAATCACGGCATCGGTGGCGGCGACCGCGGCGCCCGCCGCGCGCAACGCGGCGTGATAAGAACCCGGCGACATCATCGTATCCGGGTCGATCTCCGCGCGGCCGACCGAGGGCGCCGTCTCTTTGACGAAATCGATATGCGCCCGCGTATGAACCCGCGCCAGGTCCTCTTCACTCGCGAGCGGGGCTTCTTCGCGCTCGATCAAGGTGTCGATACGGCTCGCAATCAACTGATCCTCGATCGCCTGAAGACGCGCGGGGCATTCGGGATGCCACGGCCCCATGTCGTGAAGAAGGCAATCTGGATGGGAATAAAAGCCGGTAGCCATGATGGTATGTGCAGCAGGGCGTGCCGTGCCGCGTGTCTCGAATCGTTTGGATGTTTTTGTCGTACGCGATGCCAACGCTTTCGGCCACCTGCTTCGATAGCAGCCGAACACCGCACCGCGCGGGTCCTTGTTAAGTTACCACACTGAAAATGACATCGTCCCGCGCCACCGTTTTTGCGGCCTCCGCGCTCGCCGGCAGGGCTTTCGGGATAGCGCCGAAAACGCGTCGGTTATACTGATCCGACTCTCGTATGCCCTGCGCGTTTTTCCAGCGCGCCTCGCGTTACACCGCCACATTTACGCACACTATGACCTTTAAGTTTGCATCGACCGTCTTGCCTCTTTCGGCGCGAACTGCGCGCTTCGCCTCAGTTGCTTGCCTCGTTGGCGCACTCGGCACACTGGGTATCGGTCAGGCAGTTGCGCAATCGCAGCCGCAATCTCCGACACCGCAAGGGCAGATGTTCGAAGAGGAAATCGTGCCGCAGCGTTACGCGAACAATCCCAATGTGGATGCGTTCATCAACGATCTCGTCGCGCGTTACGACTTCGATTCCGCCGCCTTGCACGACCTGTTCAATCGCGTGAGTTATTCGGCGACGGCCGTGAAACTGGTGCTGCCTTCGCCCACGCCTGCCAGCAAGAACTGGCGCGCGTACCAGGCACGCTTTGTGGAGCCGATACGCATTGCGGCCGGTGTGAAATTCTGGCGCGCGAATCAGGCCGCGCTGCAGCGTGCGTCGGATCAATATGGCGTGCCGCCCGAAGCGATTGTCGGGATTATCGGCGTGGAAACCATCTATGGCCGCTACATGGGCAATTTCCGCGCGCTCGATGCTTTGACCACGCTGACCTTCGATTACCCCGACACGCCGAATCGCGCCGAGCGCCAGGCGACGTTCCGCAAGAATCTCGAGGATTTGCTGGTCTGGACGCACGGCCAGCAAATCGATCCGACCACCGTGCTCGGTTCGTACACGGGCGCGATCGGCATTCCGCAATTCCTGCCTAGCAGCATCGTTCAGTACGCGGTGGATTTCGATGGCAACGGCCATATCGATTTGCGGAGCAGTCCCGCCGATGCCATCGGCAGCGTCGCGAATTATCTGAAGCAGCACGGCTGGGAATCGGGACGGCCGGTGGTCTGGAGGATCGCCGGCGACACCGGCAGTCAAGGCGTTGCGCAAGCCGCCGCCGATGGTCAGCCCGAACCGCACTGGTCGCTCGCGCAACTCACGAAAGCCGGGATGCTGATGAGCGAGCCGGGGCTCAACACAATGGCGGAAGCGGGTACGCCGGTGACGGTGGTCGACTTGCCCACGCCGGGCCGTGCGACCGAATACACGCTCGGCCTGAAGAACTTCTATGTGCTCACACGCTACAACCGCAGCTTCTTTTATGCGCTCGCGGTGTATCAGCTTGGTGAAGCGGTGAAGGCGCAGATGTCGGCGGGTGATGCGGGTGTTTCAGCGTCGCAATGACATAGCGGTGAGGCGTCGTAGCTGACGCAGGATACAAAAAGGCAGAACACAAAAAGCCCGGTAGTTGCCGGGCTTTTTGTGCGCTTTAGTTTTGGCCTTCGCGTATGACCAAGCCGATGTCAGGCCGGGAACACGCCCGTCGACAAGTAGCGGTCACCGCGATCGCAGACTACGAACACGATGGTCGCATTCTCGACCTGGCGCGCCACGCGCAGCGCCACTTCACACGCGCCGCCGGAAGAAATCCCGCTAAAGATACCTTCCACCGATGCCAGCCGCCGCGCCATTGCTTCGGATGCGGCCTGGCTGACGCTTTCCGTGCGATCCACGCGGCTGCGATCGAAGATTTTCGGCAGATACGCTTCGGGCCATTTACGAATGCCCGGGATACGTGAGCCCTCTTCCGGCTGCGCCCCGATGATCTCGATGTTCTCGTTCTGTTCCTTCAGATATTGCGACACGCCCATGATCGTGCCGGTCGTGCCCATGGCGGACACGAAGTGCGTGATGCGGCCTTCGGTGTCGCGCCAGAGTTCCGGGCCGGTCGTCTCGTAGTGGGCGAGTGGATTATCCGGATTCGCGAATTGATCAAGGATGATGCCCTTGCCGTCGCGCTGCATTTGTTCTGCCAGATCGCGCGCGTATTCCATGCCGCCGGTTACCGGCGTGAGCACGATTTGCGCGCCATAGGCAGCCATGCTTTGGCGACGTTCGATCGACAGGTCTTCCGGCATCAGCAGCACCATTTTGTAGCCGCGAATAGCTGCGGCCATGGCGAGCGCGATGCCAGTGTTGCCGCTGGTCGATTCGATCAGCGTGTCGCCGGGCTTGATGCGGCCGCGCTCTTCCGCTTTCTTGATCATCGAGAGCGCCGGGCGGTCCTTCACCGACCCCGCCGGGTTGTTGCCCTCGAGCTTGCCGAGAATCACGTTGTTGCGGCTGCGAATTTCGTCGTCCGGAATGCGGACCAGTTGCACCAGCGGGGTATTGCCGATGGTGTCTTCGATAGTCTTGTAAGCCATAGCGGGTCGTGGGTTGCTGCGGTCGATAAGCTATCGATTGTAGCCTAGGGGGTTTCTGGGTGCCGGGCGGCCCTATTGGACGGAGGGGATGGTTTGCCGGCGCTTTGGGGGCTGCCGGCGAACGAAGGCGCATCCATCGACCGGCGCGCCGAGCGATGCGCCAGCCCGCGCTACTTCTTCACAGTAACCGCAGCGCCAGCCGGTTTGGTCCCGGCGGCCGCTGCCGCCACCTGCGCCCCACCCGGTCCAATGGTCAGCCCCTCGGCCTGCAGACGCTCAACGGTCTTGCCGCCCATGCCCTTGACGCGTTTGCTCAACTCGGCCGCGTCTTAAAATGGACCGTGTGCTTCGCGTTCATCGAGAATGGCTTTCGCCTTGGCCGGCCCAATGCCCTTGATGCCGCGTAGAGCGTCGGAATTGGCGTTGTTGATATCAACGGCAGCGAACGCCGAACCAATGGATACAGCCAGCATGAAGGCTGCGAGAAGTTTCTTGATCATGTGAGTCTCCCCTGAAAACCGGTCGGCGACGATCGCTGACCGGGAGACCCAGTGTAGGAAAACGGCGAGTGCTTTTACAGCTGACCGAACAGCCAACGCACATAGCGATCAACGCCCTCCTGAACCGTCAGGAACGGTGCATCGTATCCCGCCTCGCGCAACTTCGACTGGTTCGCCTGCGTGAAGCACTGGTACTTGCCGCGCAGCGCGTCAGGAAACGGAATGTATTCGATCAACCCACGCTGCACGAGCTCCGCCAGCGACAACGGCGCTTCACCATCAATTGCCCGCAACGAATTCACCACCGTCGATGCAATGTCGTTGAACGGCTGCGCGCGCCCCGTGCCGAGGTTGAAAATGCCCGACTGCTCCGGATGATCGAAGAAGTGCAGATTGACTTTCGTCACGTCTTCCACGGAGACGAAATCGCGCGTCTGCTCACCCGCGCCATACCCGTTGTATTCGCCAAAGAGCTTGACCTTGCCCTCGGCGCGAAACTGGTTGAAGTTGTGGAACGCCACTGACGCCATGCGCCCTTTATGGCTTTCGCGCTGCCCGTACACATTGAAATAACGAAAGCCGGCAATCTGGCTGCGCGCAGTCGGCAAGATCTGGCGGATGACCTGATCGAAGAGAAATTTCGAGTAGCCGTACACATTCAGCGGCTTTTCCACTTCACGGCTTTCCACGAACTCACTCGATCCGCCATACACCGCCGCCGACGATGCATACAGGAACTGCACGCCCTGCTCCAGGCACGTATCAAGCACGTCGCGGCTGTAGCGGAAGTTGTTGTCCATCATGTAGCGGCCGTCGGTTTCCATCGTGTCCGAACATGCGCCTTCGTGGAAAATCGCTTTGACCTTGCCGAAGTCGCCACGTTTGAAGCGCGCGACAAACTCGGTTTTATCGAGGTAATCGTCGATCTCGCAATCGACCAGGTTCTTGAACTTGTCGGCGCGCGTCAGATTGTCCACCGCGATCACACGGTGTTCGCCACGCTCGTTGAGCGCCTTGACGATGTTGCTGCCGATAAATCCGGCCGCGCCGGTAACGATGATTGTCATGATGATGTCAGGCGAAAAGTTCGTTGTAGTCGACGGTCGCCGTACCCAGTTTCCCGACGACGATTCCCGCTGCCCGGTTGGCGTAAGCGATGCAGTCAATCAGCGGCACACCCGCGCCCAGCATGGTTGCAACGGTCGCAATGACCGTGTCGCCGGCACCCGAAACATCATACACTTCGCGTGCGTCGGCCTGCGTGTGAACCACTTTATCGGCGGTGAAGAGCGTCATGCCCTCTTCCGAGCGCGTGAGCAGCAACGCGCTGATATCGAGCGATTCACGCAACGCCGTGACACGTGCGAGCAAGTCTTCTTCCGAGTTCCAGCGTCCGACCACTTCGCGCAATTCCGCGCGATTCGGCGTGATCAGCGTAGCGCCCCGGTAGCGGTCCCAGTCGTCGCCTTTCGGGTCGACCAGCACCGGTTTGCCGGCGCGCTTCGCATTGGCGATCATTTGCGTCACATGCGTCAGGCCGCCCTTCGCGTAGTCCGACATCAGGATCACATCGTGTTGCGGCAAGAGCGTTTCGAATCGGGCGAGACACGCGCTCAGGACTTCGTGCGTCGGCGAATTTTCGAAATCGACGCGCAGCAGTTGTTGCTGCCGCGACAGCACGCGCAACTTGATGGTCGTGAGCAATTCGGGATCGCGTTCGAGGAACGCAGTGACCCGGCTCTCGCCCAGCAATTCCACAATGCGTTCACCCGGCTCATCATGTCCGACTACGCACAGCAAGCCCGCCTGCGCACCCAGTGCAGCCGCGTTGCGCGCCACGTTCGCCGCACCGCCAAGCCGGTCTTCCTTGCGCTGCACGTGCACGACCGGCACCGGCGCTTCCGGAGAAATACGGTTCACATCGCCGAACCAGTAGCGGTCGAGCATCACGTCGCCGACCACCAGCACACGCGCCGCCGCAATGCGCGCACGCGAGACCGGTGGAACGGGAGCGCTCGACCCGACGGCGGGCACCATTGCGTCAGGCGACGGGAAATTCGACATGGGGACGTCCTATTGCAAAATAGTCGATGCCGAGTTCCGCCATCGCTTCAGGTTCATACAGGTTGCGGCCATCGAAGATGACCGGCATCTTGAGCTCGCTCTTCAAATGCGCGAAGTCCGGGCTCTTGAACTCCTTCCACTCGGTCACGATCACGAGGGCATCTGCGCCGGGCAACGCGTCCTTCTGCGAATCGACGAAATGCAGGCGCTCGAGTTGCTGCGGTTTATCGGCGAGATCGAGCGCGAATACACGACGGCTTTCCGGCAGCGCCACGGGATCGTAAGCGCGAACCGTCGCGCCACGCTCAAGCAGCGCGCCAATCAGCCGACGGCTCGACGCCTCGCGCATGTCGTCGGTATTCGGCTTGAACGCGAGTCCCCACACGGCAAACGTACGGCCGCGCAAGTCTTCACCCATGCGCTTCGTGATCTTGCCGACCAGGACTTCCTTCTGCAGATCGTTCACTTCTTCCACGGCTTCCAGAATCCGCAGCCGATGCCCGTTCTCGCGCGCCGTCTGCGCCAACGCCTGCACATCCTTCGGGAAACACGAGCCGCCGTAACCACAGCCGGCATACAGGAAGTGATACCCGATGCGCGGATCCGAGCCGATGCCACGACGCACCGCTTCAATATCCGCGCCCACGGCATCGGCAAGATTCGACAGATCGTTCATGAACGAGATGCGCGTGGCGAGCATTGCGTTCGCGGCGTACTTCGTGAATTCCGCCGAACGCACGTCCATGTAGAGCGTTCGATCGTGATTGCGGTTGAACGGCGCATAAAGGCGCTTGATCATTTCGCGCGCCCGCTCACCGGCTTCGTCGTCGTCCACGCCGAGCACGATGCGGTCGGGGCGCATGAAATCGTCGACGGCGGCGCCTTCCTTCAGGAACTCCGGATTCGATAAAACCGAAAAGGCGTTCTTGCCCGCCGGCTCAATCCCACGCGCCTTCAATTCCTCTTCGACCACGTTGCGCACGTGCTGCGCCGTGCCGACCGGGACCGTGGATTTATCGACGATCACCTTGAAGCCGTTCGCATAACGCCCGATGTTGCGCGCCGCCTCGAGCACGTACTGCAGGTCGGCGGAACCGTCTTCATCCGGCGGCGTTCCCACCGCGATGAACTGGATCTCGCCGTGCTCGACGCTTTCCTTGATATCGGTGGAAAAGCGAATGCGGCCGGCGGCCCGGGTACGTTTTAGTATCTCGTGCAAGCCCGGCTCGTGAATCGGCACGCCGCCGTTGTTGAGGATCTCGATCTTGCGTGCATCGACGTCCAGGCACAGCACGTCGTTGCCAATTTCAGCGAGGCAGGCGCCGGTCACTAGTCCGACGTAGCCCGTTCCGATGATGGATATTTTCATAAGCGTTCCGGAGAAACCGGTGATTATCGAAGGATCAGGCCAAAACGGCCGCGAAGTCCGATCGTTTCAAACATTGCACGTCCCGTGCGAGCCGGGCCGCGCTTGAGTCCGTGGTCACGAATCCGCGTTCAGGCGGATGCGGGGATCGGCTCGACGCGGCGCGGCGCATAGGTTTCCCAGCCGCTGCAGCCAGGACACTGCCAGTAAAAAAGACGCGCGCGGAAACCGCAATTCTGGCACGTGTAGCGCGGCAGGTTCTTGGTCCGCTGCTTGACGAGCGTGCGCATCAGTTCGAGTTCGCTGCGACGCGGTTCCTCGGCCGTGGCAACCTGCGCTTCCAGCAGCCGCGTCATGCCGGCAACATTGGGCGACGTCTGCATCTGATGGCGAGCGAGCGTGTGTGCCGCGTCCAGTCCGCGCAGTTCCGCGACGTGCTTGAACGCCACATCGAGCAGATCGTTCGACGGATAGCGATTCACGTAGTCAACGAGCAGATCAACACCCTCATCCGTTCGGCCGAGTTGCGTATACGCCTGCACGAGCTTTTCCGCGACGAGCGGCAGATACGCAGCATTTTGCGCTTCCACGCGACGCCAGCACGCGATGGCGGACTCCAGATCACCACCGGCGGCATCGACGTCGCCAACCAGGATTGTCGCCCGCACGTTGTCGGGATTGGCCGCGAGCGCGAGCTTGAGTTCCTCCCGTGCTTCCGCTGGATTCTTGCGCTGCAGCGCTTCCTGCGCGAGTTCGCAATGGAATTGTGCGACTTCCTTCTCGAGCGACGCTGCGCCCATCTCTTCGATCCGCCCGGCGGTTGCAATCGACTTTTTCCAGTCCTTCTCGATCTCGTAGATCGTCAGCAACGCACGCTGCGCGCCGAGCGCATATTCGCCGGCTTCGAGCGAACGGAACGTCTCCTCGGCGCGGTCCAGCAAACCCGCTTTCAGAAAGTCCTGGCCGAGTTCGAACAGCGCGTGATCGCGTTCGGCAACCGGTAGATCAGAGCGGCTCAGCAGATTCTGATGCACGCGAATCGCCCGGTCCGTCTCGCCGCGCCGGCGAAACAGGTTACCCAGCGCGAAGTGCAATTCGATGGTTTCAGGGTCGAGCTTCGCCACTTCGATAAAAGCGTCGATCGCCTTGTCGTGTTGCTCGTTGAGCAGGAAATTGAGGCCGCGAAAATACGAGCGCGGCAGATTCGCGTTTTCGGACAGCAGCGTTTTCAGGTCATAGCGGGATGCCATCCAACCCAGAGCGAATGCGATCGGAATGACAAGCAGCCACCAGAAGTCTAGATCCATGCGGATTCGTGAAAAGAGTTAAGGGCCAGCGCGGGGTGCCGGAAGCGGGCACCCGGCCGCACTGGCGCGAGCCGGTCAGATCAGCGGCGGCATAGGCGGTTCCATTGGCACGACGGGGACATCGTGCGCCACACGCAATTCACGTTTGAGCCGGGCATTTTCCATCCGCAGGCGAAACAGCGACGGCAGCGACGAGAGCAATCCAGCCAGCAAGCCGACGACAAAAAACGCCAGCCCGATGAGAATCAGCGGCGCTTGCCAGAAGTAGCCGGCGAGGAAATTGAGGGTCGCACTTTGCGTGTTGGCCAATGCCAGCACGAGCAGGAGTACGAAAACCAGTACACGGATCAGCCAGACAAAAAATTTCATAAGGGTCTCTTTGACGGCAATAGCGGAACGACGCAGAGGGTAACGCGGGCACCGGATACAGCACCGATACACACCGGGATCCACGAGTGACGCAAAGCGCGGGCCACGCTGCCCTTGGTTGTTGGCGTCCGGTATTGTAATTGAAGCGTATGGGGCAATGCGCAACGGCTTGGGACGATAGGCCGATCGGCAGGACGTTTGCGGGAGTTTACCGGTGCGCGGCGGCGGGCAAAATAACGATAACGAACGAGCGTGCGCAACGGCAGCGGGAGCAATGTACGCACGGCCGCGAGGTATAAAAAAAAGCACCCTCACGGGTGCTTTTTTCGGTCATTTGCCGCTGGCTGTTTCGATCCGCGTGCTGACTTCGACCGAAGCAACGCAGACGCCGCTTAAACGTCGTCGTCTTCGTCACTGTCCGATTCGTTCGACTGCTTCAGCGGCTCTCCCGCCCGCCCATCTACCCGTTCACGCAACTCCTTGCCCGGTTTGAAATGCGGTACGAATTTCTCCGGTACCAGCACCTTCTCCCCAGACTTGGGATTGCGTCCAACGCGCGATGGACGACGATTGAGGCCGAAACTGCCGAAGCCGCGGATTTCGATGCGATGACCGTTGGCCAAAGCGTCCGACATCGCATCGAGCATCGTCTTCACCGCGAAATCCGCATCTTTAAGAACAAGTTGCGGAAATCGCAGCGCCAGTTGGGCGACCAATTCCGATTTGGTCATACTGCAGCAATACCTTGCGGCTTAGCCGTTCTGGCCGTCGAGCTTGGCCTTCAACAGCGCGCCAAGGTTCGTCGTGCCGGTAGCAGCCGTGCTCGAGTCAGCCGAAGCCAGACCACGGATCGCTTCCTGCTGTTCAGCCGAATCCTTGGCCTTGATCGACAGGTTGATGCCACGCGACTTGCGATCGATGTTGATGATCATCGCGTTGACCTTGTCGCCTTCCTTCAGCACGTTGCGAGCATCTTCCACGCGGTCCTGAGCGATTTCCGAGGCGCGCAGATAACCCTCCACGTCCGCCGTCAACGTCACGACTGCGCCCTTCGCGTCAACCGACTTGACCACGCCGTCAACCGTCGCGCCCTTGTCGTTCATTGCCACGAAGTTGCTGAACGGATCGCCTTCGAGTTGCTTGATACCCAGCGAAATGCGTTCCTTCTCGACGTCGATACCCAGAACGATAGCCTGGACTTCGTCGCCCTTCTTGTACTTGCGAACAGCTTCTTCGCCCGTTTCGCTCCATGACAGGTCCGAGAGGTGAACCAGACCGTCGATGCCGCCCGGCAAACCGATGAACACGCCGAAGTCGGTGATCGACTTGATGGCGCCTTCCAGCTTGTCGCCCTTCTTGAAGTTGCGGCTGAAGTCGTCCCACGGGTTCGGCTTGCACTGCTTCATGCCGAGGCTGATACGGCGGCGGTCTTCGTCGATTTCGAGAACCATGACTTCGACTTCGTCGCCCAGCTGCACAACCTTCGACGGTGCAACGTTCTTGTTCGTCCAGTCCATTTCCGACACGTGAACCAGGCCCTCGATGCCCGATTCCACTTCGACGAATGCGCCGTAGTCGGTGATGTTGGTGACCTTACCGAACAGGCGCGTGCCCGACGGGTAACGGCGGGAAATGCCTTCCCACGGATCGTCGCCGAGTTGCTTGATACCCAGCGAAACGCGGTTCTTCTCTTGGTCGAACTTGAGGATCTTCGCGGTCACTTCCTGGCCAACCGACAGCACTTCGCTCGGGTGACGCACACGACGCCATGCGATGTCCGTGATGTGCAGCAGGCCGTCGATACCGCCGAGGTCCACGAATGCGCCGTAGTCCGTGATGTTCTTGACCACGCCTTCCACGATCGCGCCTTCCTTCAGCGTTTCGAGCAGCTTTGCGCGCTCTTCGCCTTGGGTGGCTTCGATCACAGCGCGGCGCGACAACACGACGTTGTTACGCTTGCGGTCAAGCTTGATCACGCGGAATTCGAGGGTCTTGCCTTCGTACGGCGTGGTGTCCTTGACCGGACGCGTGTCAACCAGCGAACCCGGCAGGAACGCGCGGATGCCGTTGACCATGACGGTCATGCCGCCCTTGACCTTGCCCGTGATCGTGCCGGTCACGAGTTCGTTGTTGTCGAGCGCTTTTTCCAGCGACAGCCACGAAGCCAGACGCTTCGCTTTGTCGCGCGACAGGATGGTGTCGCCATAACCGTTTTCCAGGGCGTCGATAGCCACGGAAACAAAGTCGCCCGCCTGCACTTCTACCTCGCCCGCGTCGTTCAGGAATTCTTCGAGCGGGATGTAGGCTTCGGACTTGAGACCAGCGTTGACGACCACGAAATTGTGGTCGACGCGCACGACTTCGGCGGAAATGACTTCACCCGCACGCATGTCCTGCTTGGTCAGCGACTCTTCGAACAGAGCCGCAAAAGATTCGGTAATCGGGGTAGATGTTTGCAGGTCGGACATAAAAATCGATAGTTGCGCAGCTGCTTCGCGATGCCTGCCCGAATCAGTTCGGGCCGATGGCAAAAAAGGCGAGCGCCACACGGGGTTGAGGGGTTAAAACACGCTCCATGTTTCTCATGGAGCTCCAAAGCAAAGCCGCCAAACGTCGGCTTTTTGCAACAAACTACACGTGAATTGCGCTAAACCAAATGAAACCAACCGATGATCTGATCGACAGCCTGGTCGACAGATAACCCGGAGGTGTCCAGCGTCTTCGCGTCCGCTGCGGGCTTGAGCGGTGCGGCCACACGGTTACTGTCCCGTGCGTCACGCTCGCGCAAATCTCTCAGCAAGTCTTCCATATTAGCAGAAAAGCCTTTTTGTATCAATTGCTTATGCCGCCGGGCAGCCCGCGCTTCAACGCTGGCCGTGAGAAACACCTTGAGCGTTGCATCGGGGAAAATAACGGTGCCCATGTCGCGGCCGTCGGCAACGAGGCCCGGAGGCTTGCGGAACGCCCGCTGGCGGGCAATCAGCGCTGTCCTGACCTGGGCGTGGACCGCGATTGCGGAGGCGCGATTGCCGGTTTCCTCGGCGCGAATTTCCGTCGATACATCCACGCCGTCGAGCTGCGCCAGGCCTTCCCGGAACGTGATGTGAAGGTCTGCGACAAGCTCGGCGAGCGCGTCGCCGTCGTCGGGTTCGATGTTGTAGCGCGCGCTCGCAAGCGCCGTCAGCCTGTACAACGCGCCGCTATCGAGTAAGTGGAAACCTAGCGTGGCCGCGACAACCGCGGCGACCGTGCCTTTGCCCGAAGCCGTCGGGCCGTCGATAGTGATAACCGGAGTCTGGTGAAAGGGACGAGCGTGTTTCATCGGAGACGTCCGGATCGGCGGGCGGCTGCACGCGGGGTCGGGGCTTTCATCGTTACATTTATATTAGTCATGGTCGTCACGCCTTCGCGAGCTTTGTAAATTGCTCGAAGTAATCCGGGAAGGTCTTGCCGACACACTTCGGGTCGTTGATGCGCACCGGCACGCCGCCCAGGCTCACGAGCGAGAAACACATCGCCATGCGATGGTCGTCGTAGGTATCGATGGCTGCGTTCGGCGTAAGTTGACCCGGTGGCGTCACCACGAGGTAATCCGCACCCTCTTCCACCGTCGCGCCGACCTTGCGCAGCTCAGTGGCCATCGCGGCGATCCGGTCCGTCTCCTTCACGCGCCAGCTAGCGATATTGCGCAGCGTGGTCGTGCCCGTGGCGAACAGCGCGGCGACGGCAATCGTCATCGCCGCGTCGGGAATCAGGTTGAAATCCATGTCGATGGCCATCAGTTTGCCGTCCTCGGACTCCACGCCGCGCACTTCTATCCAGTCGTCGCCGAGCATCACGTTGGCGCCCATGCGGATCAGCGCATCGGCGAAGTTCACGTCGCCCTGGATGCTCGCGCGGCCGACGCCTTCCACTCGTAGTGGTCCGCCGCCGAGCGCACCCGCCGCGAGGAAGTAGGACGCCGACGACGCGTCGCCCTCCACCGCGATCGTCCCCGGCGACGCGTAGCGCGCGCCAGCGGGCAACGTGAAGCTCTTCCAGCCATCGCGCTCGACGATCATGCCGAAACGCTCCATCAGCTTGATCGTGATGTCGATGTATGGCTTCGAGATCAGCTCGCCATCCACTTGCACGATGATCGGGCCGCGCGTGCTCTGCGCCAGCGGCAAGCTCATCAGCAACGCCGTCAGGAACTGGCTGGAGACATCGCCGCGAACACGGATCGGCTGATCGACGGCAATCTCGGCCGGATGAATGCGCAGCGGCGGAAAACCGTCGCTCGCCTCGTAATCGATCCGCGCGCCGATCTGCCGCAAGCCATCGACGAGATCGCCGATCGGCCGTTCATGCATGCGCGGCACACCGTGCACACGATATTCACCGCCGTTCAGCGCCAACGCGGCGGTGAGCGGACGCACTGCCGTTCCTGCGTTGCCAAGAAAAAGCTCCGCCGATTTCACCGGGAAACCGCCGCCCGTGCCTTTAACGACACATCGCTCGGCGTCGTTCTTCACTTCGACGCCGAGCTTGTCGAGCGCGGCGAGCATCACGCGGGTGTCGTCGGAATCGAGCAGATTTGTAATCACCGTTTCGCCCTCAGCCAGTGCGGCGAGCAGCAAAACACGGTTAGAAATACTCTTCGATCCGGGTAGCCGGACCGTGCCGGATGCACGTGAAAAAGGTCCGAGATCGAGGTGTTCCATGGGTCAAGTCCAGTTAGTCAGGTCCAGCCAGCTATTGTGTGGAATCATCGGCGGCTTTGATCGCGCCGCCTTGTTGCCAAACGCTACGCGCGGTGCGCGAGCGTTCGAATGCGGCTTCGAGCGCAGCGCCGTCGGAGGCATCTATAGCCTCGCGAAAACGCGCAAGCACCTTGGTATAGGCATCGATTTCAGTCAGCAGCGCCGCCCGGTTCGCGATACACACGTCGCGCCACATTTCCGGGCTCGACGCCGCGATGCGCGTGAAATCGCGAAAACCCCCGGCTGCGAACGAGAACTTTAGCGCGGCGTCCGGCGCTTGCAGAATCTGCTCGACGAGCGCAAACGACAACACGTGCGGCAAATGGCTCACCGAGGCGAACACGCCGTCATGCTGCTGCGCGCTCATTCGATGCACGCTCGCGCCAGTCGCAAGCCACATCGCGGCGACCCGCTCCACCGACTCCGGCGTGTTCTCCGGCAACGGACACAGCACTACATTTCGATCGACGTAGAGATCGGGCAATGCGGCATCGACACCGCTCGATTCGCGCCCGGCAATCGGGTGCCCCGGCACGAACTGCGCAGCGCGATCGCCGAGCGCCGCACGCGCTGCCGCGACGGCGTCATTTTTTGTGCTGCCGGCATCGGTGACGATAGTGCGTGCGTCGAGAAACGGCGCGATCCGCCGCAGCAACGGTTCCGTTTGCGCGACAGGAGCTGCGATCAGCACGAAATCGGCATCACTCAGCGCATGCTCGAGCGCTCGGTCATCGTCGAGAAGCACGGCCGAATCGATCACGCCGAGTTCCAGCGCGCGTTCGACAGACTTCATCGAACGCCCGACGCCTACGACCTCGCCGGCCGCACCTGCGCGTTCACGCAAAGCGCGCGCGAGCGATCCGCCGATCAGGCCGACGCCGAAAATCACGAGTTTATTGAATGAGAACGCGGCCACGAGACATCGATAAAAACGCGCCTTTCGGCGCGAGGGGTGAGCAATCGAACGAGCTCGGGCTTTATCTAAAAAAGCCCGAGCGAAACCAATCAAGCCGTAGCCGACAGCGCCTTTTCAAGCGCTGCGATAAATGCTTCGTTTTCTTGCGGCAAGCCAATCGTGATACGCAGCCATGGAAACAAGCCATAGTTGGCAACCGGCCGCACGATCACGCCTTGCTTGAGCAATTCGAGGTTCACGCGTTGTCCGGCGGCGTCGTCATGACCCACGCGCACCATCACGAAGTTGCCGTGCGATGGTACATATTCCAGACCGAGTTTGTCGAAGGCTTCAGTCAGGCGGCGATAACCCGCCGCATTGATCTCTGCGCTCTTCGCGAGAAACGCGGTGTCCTTCAACGCGGCAATCGCAGCGGCTTGCGCCAGCGAATTGACGTTGAACGGCTGACGCAGGCGATTGAGCAGATCGGTCAGTTCCGGCTGCGCGATGGCAAAGCCCACGCGCAATCCGGCTAGCCCAAACGCCTTCGAAAATGTCCGCGACACGAGCAGATTCGGATAACGGCGCACCCAGTCGATGGAATCGTAGCGCTTGTCCTTCGCCAGATATTCCGTGTACGCCTCGTCGAGCACGATCGCCACGTGCCGCGGCACGCGCGCGATGAACGCCTCGAGCGCCGGGCCTTCGATAAATGTGCCCGTCGGATTATTCGGATTCGCAACGAACACGAGACGCGTGTCGTCGGCGATGCTCTGAAGCATCGCATCGAGATCGTGACCGTATTTCACGGCCGGCACGACGATCGCACGCGCGCCCAAACCCTGTGTAGCGAGTGCATACACGGCGAACGAATACTGCGAATAGACAATCGACTGGCCCTTCTCGACGAACGCATGCGCGGCGATTTCGAGGATGTCGTTGCTGCCGTTGCCGAGCGTGACCCATTCGGGCGGCACGCCATAACGCTCGCTTAGCGCGGCCTTCAAATCGAAACCGTTCGAGTCCGGATAACGGCCGAGTTCCGCCACGGCTTGCGCCATCGCGAGCTTGGCGGATTCAGGCATGCCGAGCGGATTTTCATTCGACGCGAGCTTCACGATGTCCGCTTCGTTCAGTCCGAATTCACGCGCCACTTCCGAGATGGGCTTGCCGGCAATATAAGGCGCGATCGCGCGCACGTAGGAAGGGCCGAATTGCGATGTCATCAGGGTCTCCGTGAAACCCCGGACTTCAGGCCGGGGAGGTAAGGAGACGGTTTTAACTCCGTCTCGTTAAATAGGTGACGGGCTTTCCACCCATCAGGGTCTTGCGACTCTGCCCGTAAGGGCCTAGTAACGCAGTCTTGCGACTCGCTCCCCTCGACAATGTTGTGCACCGGCATTTCGTCCCGATCCGTTTCGTACTTACCCTGTCGCTTGCCTGCAACCGGGACTTCCAGTGCCGGGGACTGAGGAAGCATCCCAGGGTGGGTCTTGAACCTATGCACAACGTAGCGCCCGCCCTACTCGGCAATGAAGTCCGGATTAAGCCATCCGGAGCGCTTAGTCTGGTCAACCCGAGCTCGCGGTATTCTGCAAGCTCCGCCATTCAGGGCGGGGTAGTTGACGTTTTCTCCAGCGTTTTTAAAGGGCTCAACTCAACGAGCGCGCGGATACGAGCCGAGGATCTTGAGGAACTCCGCTTTTTTACCCAGTTCTTCGAGCGCGGCGGTGACCGGCGCGTCGTCGCGATGTCCTTCCACGTCGATATAAAAGTAGTATTCCCACGTGCCCACGCGCGCAGGACGCGATTCAAAACGTGTCATCGATACCCCGTGACGCGCGAGCGGCTCCAGCAATTTCAGCAACGCGCCCGGCTCGTTCGCCACCGACACGATCAGCGACGTCTGGTCGTAGCCGCTTACGCCCGTACGCTCTTTGCCGATCATCACGAAGCGCGTGCGGTTGTGCGGGTCGTCCTGGATCAGCGCGCTCACCACGCCGAGGCCGTAGTGCGTGGCCGCCCGATCGCCCGCGATAGCCGCAATAGTCGGATCGCCAACGGCAAGGCGCGCCGCTTCCGCGTTGCTCGATACCGCCTGGCGTGCAAGCGTAGGCGCGTTCGCGGTGAGCCAGTGCTGGCATTGCGCGAGGGCTTGCGGATGCGCGAACACGCGCGTGACGCCATTGAGCGTGCCGGATGCGGTGAGCAAATTGTGGTGGATCGGCAACGCCAGCTCGCCGCTGATCACGAGCGACGTTTGCAGCAACAAATCGAGCGTGCGCGATACGGCGCCTTCTGCGGAATTCTCGACCGGCACGACGCCGAATTCGGCGGCGCCGGCCTCAACCGAGCGAAACACTTCATCGATGGAAGGACACGGCACACCTTCGATGGAATGTCCGAAATACTCGAACATCGCCTGCTCGCTGTAGGTGCCGACCGGACCGAGATACGCCGCGCGCAGCGTCTGTTCCAGCGCGCGGCTCGCGGCCATGATCTCGCGCCAGATCGAGCTGATGTGATCTGCCCCAAGCGGGCCTTCGCTCATCTCCTGAAGCCGCGCGATAACCTGCATCTCGCGCTCGGGACGAAACACCGGCGCGTTGAAATGCTTCTTCACCTCGCCCACTTCGAGCGCCACGGCGGCACGCTGGTTCAGCAGCGCGATGAGCTGCGCGTCGAGCGCATCGATGCGTTCGCGCAGCGGTATGAGTCGTGAATTAAGGTCGTCGTCCATGCGTTGTATGAGATGAGTCGATCCGGCTTGCATGCAAGCATCGGATTGGGAGGCGAGGCCTGGGCTCAGGCACTGGCCTGCTCGAATTCCTTCATATACCCAACGAGCGTCTTCACCGCTTCGAGCGGCACCGCGTTATAGATGGACGCGCGCATGCCGCCGACCGACTTGTGGCCTTTCAGCTGCAGCAGGCCGCGCGCTTTCGCGCCGGCCAGGAATGCTTCGTTGCGGGATTCGTCGGCGAGAAAGAACGGTACGTTCATCCTTGAGCGCGACTGGCGCTCGACTTTGTTCAGATAGAAACCGCTGGCGTCGATGGTGTCGTAGAGCAGCGTCGACTTCTCGATGCTGCGAGCTTCCATCGCCTCCAGGCCGCCCTGTTTTTTCAGCCACTTGAACACGAGGCCTGCGATGTAGATCGCGTACGTTGGCGGCGTGTTGTACATGGAATTGTTCTCGGCGACGGTCTTCCATTCGAACGCCGACGGGCAGATGGCAAGCGCCCGGTCGAGCAGATCTTCGCGCACGATCACGACCGTCACGCCCGCCATGCCGATGTTCTTCTGCGCGCCGCCAAACAGCACGCCGTATTTCGCGATGTCCATTGGGCGGGAAAGAATGTGCGACGACGCATCGGCCACCAGCGGAATCGCACCGAGATCGGGAATCTCGAAGGTCTCTACACCGTCGATGGTTTCGTTCGTGCAGATATGGACGTAGGCGGGGTCGTCCGAAAGATGCCACTCGTCGACCTTCGGCACGTGCGTAAAACCCTGCGCCGTCTTGCCGTTTGCGGCGATGTGCGGCGTGCCGTACTTCTGCGCTTCCTTGAACGATTTCTGCGACCACGAACCGGTCACGACAAAGTCCGCGGTTTTACGCGCGCCGAGCATGTTCAGCGGCACGATCGCGTTCTCACCGATGCCTCCGCCCTGCAGGAACAAGATCCTGTGCGACGCGGGCACTTTCAGCAGGTCGCGAAGGTCGGTGAGCGCGGCTTCATGTATCGACATGAATTCAGCCCCGCGATGACTCATTTCCATCACGCTCATGCCGCTGCCGTGCCAGTCGAGCATTTCGTCGGCGGCTTGACGGAGTACGTCCTCGGGCATTGCTGCAGGACCAGCGGAGAAATTGAACACGCGCATCTGATAAACACCCCGAAAAGCCGGACGCACTGGGAGAGCGCCGACGAGAAAAGCTGAATAACGCCTGAACCGCGCCACGAAAAACAAATGGCTGTTTGCGTCTGAACGCAAACAGCCATTATCGCACCGTCCCATAAACCCGCCAAACTACAGCCGCGTGCTTCAGCCACATGAGCGGCGGCGGGTTTCGACAGCCTGGCTTACTTGCCCGGCTTGACAGAAGCCACTTCCTTGTCCGCTTGCGCGCGGGTGGCCTTGATCGATTGCGGCATGTACTTCTGCATCAGACCGTTCACCACGTCACGACCAACCTGGTCCTGAACCTGGATGAACTTGCGACCCGTAGGGCTCTTGTAGAACGTCGTCAGGTCTTTGATTTCAGCCGTCGTGTAGTACTTCGCGTACGCGTCGTACTGTGCCTGCATGGCGTCCTGACGGAACGAGTCGGTCGCGAAGACCTGACCAGCGGAATCCACCAGCTTCGGTACCGTGTCCTTCTGGAGCTGAGGAACGGCCGCTTGCTTCTGCTTGTCGTTCAGGGTCTTGTTCTCGCTCAAAGCGTCGGACAGGATGGCCGGAACCAGTTGCTTCGACTGCATTTGTGCACTGTTACCAATGGCGCCGACGAGCTTTTGCGCGTCGATTGCATCCAGCAGGTCCTTGATCGCAGCTTGCTTCGCCGGATCCGGTGCCGCTGTGGCTGCATCTGCAGCCGGCGTCGTCGCTTGGCTCTGGAGCGATTGAGCCGATGCGAAAGCCGGTACCAAAGCAGCCAGCAACATCCATTGTTTAAACTGTTTTTGCATCATTACTCCCTTAAAAAATTTTCGTTTCCATCGCGGCGCAACTCGGCATGTGCTCAAGTCGCGCAGCTTATCCACTCAAGCTTTCAGGAACAGAACAGGCGCCGGTCGCGAATAATCGGTCAGGACGTGCCGTCCTCATCACCTTCCGACGTGTCGCCCGGATTGTCACCCGTATCAGCAGCATCATCAGCCGATGACCCGTTGAGAGGTTCGCCGACGTCACCCGCATCACCTTCCAGATCGGCGTCGAGTTCGACTGCTACTTCCGCCTCGGCGATATGCTGCAAGCCGGACAGCTTGGTGCCGTCGTCAAGACTGATGAGTGTAACACCTTGAGTTGCACGACCCATTTCACGGATCTCCGAGACCCGCGTGCGGATCAGCACGCCGGTATTGGTGATCAGCATGATCTCGCTCTCTGGCTCGACGAGCGTCGCGGCGACTACCTTACCGTTACGTTCCGACGTCTGGATAGCAATCATGCCCTTCGTGCCACGGCCGTGACGCGTGTATTCGTCGATTGGCGTGCGCTTGCCGAAGCCGTTCTCGGTCGCGGTCAGCACCGACTGGTTTTCACCGCCCGCCACCAGCAAGGCGATGACCTGCTGCCCTTCTTCCAGTTGCATGCCACGCACGCCACGGGCTTCGCGGCCCATTGCGCGCACGTCGTTTTCATCGAAACGCACGGCTTTGCCCGAATCCGAGAACAGCATCACGTCATGCTGGCCGTCGGTGATCGCAGCGCCAATCAGGAAATCGCCCTCATCCAGACCGACCGCGATAATGCCCTTGCGCAACGGCCGGCTGAATGCTTCCAGCGGCGTCTTCTTCACCGTACCCAGCGAGGTCGCCATGAAGACGTATTTATCCGCAGAAAATTCCTTGATCGGCAACACGACGTTGATCTTCTCGCCGTCTTGCAGCGGGAACATGTTGACGATCGGACGGCCGCGCGAGTTCCGCGAACCCTGCGGCACTTCGTAGACCTTGATCCAGTAAACACGCCCGCGGTTCGAGAAACACAGCATGTGGTCATGCGTGTTCGCGATGAAGAGCGTGTCGATCCAGTCGTCTTCCTTCATCTGCGTGGCCTGCTTGCCGCGGCCACCACGCTTTTGCGCCCGATATTCCGACAGCGGCTGCGACTTCACGTAGCCGGTGTGCGACATGGTCACGACCATTTCCTGCGGCGTGATCAGGTCTTCGGTGTTCAGTTCGGTTGCGTTCAGTTCGATGCGCGAACGACGGTCGTCGCCGAATTCCGCACGAATTGACGCCAGCTCTTCCACGATGATCGCGCGAATCCGTTCCGGCCGCGCCAGGATGTCGAGCAGGTCGGCGATTTGCGCCATCACTTCCTTGTACTCGCCGACAATCTTGTCCTGCTCGAGCCCGGTGAGGCGTTGCAGGCGCATTTGCAGAATTTCCTGCGCCTGGACGTCCGACAGCTTGTACAAGCCGTCGGCCTGCATGCCGTACGCCGGATTCAGCCCTTCCGGCCGATACGCCTGACGCCCGCCCGATTCCTCGGTTTCCGCGCGCGAGAGCATTTCGCGCACGATTTCCGAGTCCCAGGCGTTGTTCATCAAGTCCTGCTTCGCGATCGGCGGAGTCGGTGCGGCCTTGATGATGCGGATGAATTCGTCGATATTCGCCAGCGCCACCGCCAGGCCTTCCAGCACGTGGCCGCGATCCCGCGCTTTGCGCAGCTCGTATACAGTGCGCCGCGTCAGCACTTCCCGCCGATGCGACAGGAAACACTCCAGCATCTGCTTCAGGTTCAAGAGGCGCGGCTGGCCGTCGACCAGCGCGACCATGTTGATGCCGAACGTGTCCTGAAGCTGCGTCATCTTGTACAGATTATTCAGCACCACTTCAGGCACTTCGCCGCGCTTCATCTCGACCACCACGCGCATGCCGCTCTTGTCGGATTCGTCGCGGATGTCCGAGATGCCTTCAATCTTCTTCTCGTTCACCAGCTCGGCAATGCGCTCGAGCAGCGTGCGCTTGTTCACCTGATACGGGATTTCGTCGACGATGATCGCCATCCGCTGGCCGCGGTCGATCTCTTCGAAGTGCGTGGTCGCGCGCATCACAACGCGTCCGCGACCCGTTCGATAGCCGTCCCTTACGCCCGAGACGCCGTAGATCACGCCGGCTGTCGGGAAATCGGGCGCGGGCACGATCTCGATCAGTTCGTCAATCGTGGTATCGGGGTTATTCAGCAGATGCATGCAGGCATCGACGATTTCGCGCAGGTTGTGCGGCGGAATGTTCGTCGCCATGCCCACGGCGATACCGGCCGAACCATTGATCAGAAGATTGGGAATCCGCGCCGGCAGAACGAGCGGTTCGCTTTCGCTGCCGTCGTAGTTCGGACCGAAGTCGACCGTTTCCTTGTCGATGTCCGCCAGCAACTCATGGCCTATCTTCGCCATGCGGATTTCGGTGTAACGCATGGCCGCGGCGTTGTCGCCGTCGACCGAACCGAAATTCCCTTGCCCGTCGACCAGCATGTAGCGAAGCGAGAAAGGCTGCGCCATCCGGACGATGGTGTCGTAGACCGACTGGTCACCGTGCGGGTGATATTTACCGATCACGTCGCCCACAATACGCGCCGACTTCTTGTAAGCGCGATTCCAGTCGTTGTTCAGTTCGTGCATGGAATAGAGCGCGCGACGGTGGACTGGCTTGAGGCCGTCGCGGACATCGGGGAGCGCTCGCCCCACGATCACGCTCATCGCGTAATCGAGATATGAGCGGCGCATTTCCTCCTCGAGGGAGATTGGCAGGGTCTCTTTGGCGAATTGATCCATTTATCCGTGTCTTGAACTGTGCGGCGCCGGCGCGGAACAAAAGCCCTTTTTTGCGGCGTTTTGCCCGGATTCACCGTCGTTTGGCATCGGCGCTGCGAACGCAACGCATCACGCGATTCTAACATGCGCGGCATCCGTGCCCGGGACCGCTGCGTATACATAGAGTGAGTCGCCGGGAACCTTTGCAGGGGGCGCGAACGCAAATGGTAGCGAAAGCTTACAAATTCCCTCACGGAACAAAGTGAAAACGTCAGACTAACCCGCTATCATTCGCCCTCACGGGTTTTGAGGCCGCCAATTTACGCGCGCAAAATCGTCGAAAAGAATGTATTGATGTTTTGGGAAAAAGTTCCGGGGTGGCACGTATTGTGCGCACGTTTCGCGCGTATCAAACCCTGCGATTCCCATGCCCCGTCTTGTTGCGCATGCACCACATAAGGTTGCGGGAAGCGGAGGCCAGGGATATTTTTTTCGTTGCAAGGGAACGATATGGCAAAATGCGAACGCACAAAGTTAGACACTGCTCGAAGTCTACACACAGCGTTTTGTTCCGCGGTAATGTTATACTTCGAGCAATGTATGACTTGTCTTTGTCAACAAGGCTCGCAGTAAACCTGCGGTAATCTCAATTTCGAGAGGAGAAATATGAATAAACTTTCAAAGCTCGCGTTCATTGCAGCTACCGCAGTTATGGCTGCATCGGCTATGGCGCAATCGGTCCCGGCTTCGCGTCAGGCAGTGAACGACAACTGGGTGAACGGCACGGGCGAATACGTGTGGATGAACGGCACGAACGAGCTTTGCTGGCGTGACGCGTTCTGGACCCCGGCAACGGCCAACGCAAAGTGCGATGGCGCGCTGGTAGCCCAGGCACCGCAGCCGCCGGTCGCACCGGCACCGGCTCCGGTTATCCAAAGCCAGAAGGTTACGTACCAAGCTGACGCTCTGTTCGACTTCGACAAGGCCATCCTGAAGCCGGCTGGTAAGGCCAAGCTTGACGATCTCGCATCGAAGATTGGCGACCTGAACCTGGAAGTCGTGGTCGCAACGGGTTACACGGACCGTATCGGTTCGGACAAGTACAACGATCGCCTGTCCCTGCGTCGTGCACAAGCTGTCAAGGCATACTTGGTCAGCAAGGGCATCGAAGCCAACCGTATCTATACGGAAGGCAAGGGCAAGCGCAACCCGGTTACCACGGGTTGCAACCAGAAGAACCACAAGCAACTTGTCGCTTGCCTCGCACCGGATCGTCGCGTGGAAGTCGAAGTTGTTGGAACCTCGCGTCAGCCGCAGTAATAAGCGACTGATTGCCGCAGGATCAAAGCCCCGCTTCGGCGGGGCTTTTTTTATGCACTGCGTGTCTTGGCCTTAAGGTCGCGGCTACCCCTGCTTGACCGGGACTCCGTCCTTGCCTCGTTTTACCGGCTCTCGCGAGCGCCTATATACTTGGTGCTTGACTGTTTTCGACCTTATGTTTCAAGGCTATCCGCACATGATCAATGCCGATCCCCACGAGCTTCAGAAATTCAGCGAGCTGGCTCATCGCTGGTGGGACCCGAATGCGGAATTCAAACCGCTGCACGAACTCAACCCTGTGCGGCTTGACTGGATCGACAAACATGCCCATTTGTCGGGCAAGCGCGCGCTGGATATCGGCTGTGGCGGCGGCATCCTGTCTGAGTCGATGGCCGTTCGCGGCGCCAAGGTAAAAGGTGTGGATTTGTCCTCGAGCGCGCTGGGCGTGGCCGATCTGCATAGCCTGGAAAGCGGCGTCGAGGTCGAATACGAAGAGATCGCGGCTGAGGCGCTGGCCGCGCGCGAACCCGGCAGCTATGACGTGGTGACGTGCATGGAGATGCTCGAGCACGTACCGGATCCAGCGGGAATCGTTCACGCGTGCGCAACGCTTGTCAAACCCGGCGGCTGGGTGTTTTTCTCCACGCTCAATCGCAATGCCAGGGCGTATCTGTTCGCGGTCATCGGCGCGGAATACATCGCCCGGATGCTGCCGCGCGGCACGCATGATTACGCGCGTTTCATCAAGCCGTCAGAACTTGCGCAATTCGTGCGTTCTGCGCAACTTGATATCGTGGAAATCAAGGGGATTACGTACCGACCGCTCAGCAAGCGCTTCAGTCTCTCCGACGACTCCAGCATCAACTACCTGATGGCTTGCCGTCGCGTAGCCTGACGGGAACGAACATGAACGAACACCCCAGTGACGCCGATCCCACGCCGCCGAGCGTCATCGAACCTGTACGGACTTTCATGAGCGACGACCCGACGCCCCTGCCCCAGCATCAGATCGACAAGTCCCGGCTCAATCTCTGCCACGCGATTTTGTTCGACCTCGACGGCACGATCGCCGATACCGCGCCCGACCTCGTCGCCGCCGTCAATAAGATGCGGCATGACCGCGGGCTGGAAATGCGGCCGCTCGAGACCTTGCGGCCATTGGCGTCGGCGGGTGCACGCGGTTTGCTTGCCGGTGCGTTCGAGATCGGCCCGCAGCATCCTGATTACGCGCCCATGCGCGAGGAGTTTCTCGCCAACTATGAAGCGGATTTGTGCATCGAGACGACGCTCTTTCCGGGTATCGACCAATTGCTCGATCAGTTGGACGCACGCGGCGTGCGCTGGGGCATCGTGACCAACAAAGTGACGCGGCTGGCCGAACCGCTGGTGGCGCTGCTCGGACTCGACGAGCGCGCGGCGTGTCTCGTCTGCGGCGATACCACTCCGCATTCGAAGCCGCATCCGGCGCCGTTGCTGCATGCGGCGGAACTGATGGAAGAGGCGCCGGAGCGCGTGGTGTACGTGGGCGACGATCTGCGCGACGTCCAGGCCGGTTTCGCGGCCGGCATGGTCACGGTGGCGGCCGCCTACGGGTACTGCGGGACGGACTTGCCGCCCACCCGGTGGCACGCGGATCACGTGGTGGAAACGACGATCGAATTGCAGCATCTGCTGCGCGACGTACAGTAAGTGCAGTGACTGCCACGACCGTGCGGGCCCGCTTTGCGGCGAAATCCCGCACGGAACTGTGAGATAATAGCCAATGCTTCGGGGGCGACCTGGTTTCGACAGGGGTTGCGAAGCGGCTAGGGCATACCGAGGACCCGTCACCTCGTAAATCAATGGGAAAAACGTAACTGCAAACGACGAAACGTTCGCACTGGCAGCCTAAGGGCCGCCTGCCTCTCCCTAGTTTACTGACGGACTAGAGTCGCAAGACCGGTAGCAATACCGCGAGAGGTCATATACGTCAGATAAGCCTTGTCGGCGTTGCGACGCCAAGGTCGAAAATTTAGTGAATCGCCGAAGCGAAGCGTGTTCGTCCGCGTCGCCAGGTTAAATCAAATGATAGAACTAAGTATGTAGAACTGGTCGTAGAGCGCTACTGGACGCGGGTTCGATTCCCGCCGCCTCCACCAATAGCCGATTCGGACGAGTGCCGAATCATTCAGAACCCCGCGTGCCGTAAGGCTCAGCGGGGTTTTTCATTTCCGAACTCGTTTATCATCATCCGGCCGAATCAGGGGATACTTCCGGGGTACCCGGTGTAGTGGCTTCGACCTGTACCCGAGCACAAAGATCACGGGGGGCAACACACGCTACTTGCAGACACAGCGATTCGCAAAAGCGCCCCAGGCGAAACGCTGTACAAGCTGTTCGACGCTGGCGGCATGTTTCCGGAAGTGCAGCCGAACGGCGCTCGCTACTGGCGGTTGAAGTACCGGTATGCCGGCAAGCAGAAGTCGCTTGCGCTCGGAGTGTATCCAGGGGTGCGCGTAAAGAGGCACGAGAAAAGCGAGAGGCGGCGAAGAAAAAACTTGCAGTCGGCGTCGACCCCAGCGAAGCGGGCAAGGCGGAGAATCGAACGCAGTTTATTAATGCTGAAAATTCGTTCGAGGCAGGTGCGCGCGAATGGCACGCGAAATTCTCGGGCGAGCTTTCCGAGTCGCATGCGACCCGTAATTTCAGACGTCTTGAAATACACGCGTCCCGCACATCGGCAAACGTCCGACCATGGAACTAGACGCCCCGCCAATACTCGACGTGCTACAGCGTATTGAGCGTAAAGCTACACTTGAGACGGCGCACCGCGTGCGCTCTCTTATCCGACTTGAGCACCTTGAACCGGCATTCGACATCTGCAAGCGACTTCTAACGGGTCACGACCTCCTGGGCGGCTGGATTCTTTGTATTGGTCACGAGCAGCAGCTTACCGTCCATCATGTTGCACGCCGTCGCCGACCGATCAGAAAAGGTAGTCCGACCATCTTCGGCTAACCTTTACTTCCTTGACAACCTTGTCGAATGTCCCGCACGAGCGTAGTCTGCTGTTTTTGGGAGAATTGTCATGTCCACGTCCACAAGCCGAAAGTCGGAAACGGCGCGGCTTTTCAAGCAGGCGGCGAAAGAGCTGGAGCTCACTGGTGCTGCGACGCCTGCTGCCATCCGCAAAATCGTGGCGCGGGCCGTGCAGGCGGGGCTCGCGCAACTGCCGGCCGGAAGACGGCAGGATTATGTCGTCTCAATCGCAAAGGGCTTTGATGACGCGCTGGCGTCAGTGACCGCCGCCTCGGCGAAGTTCGTCAACCCGCGCAAAAAGGTCCCTCCTATCGTCGTTCGGGGCGGGGCTCCGGTGGCACGCGCAGACTCACGGGCCGCAGCAGGATCAGAGCGGCGCCCCGAGGCGAAGGCTACGCCGACGAAACCCGGTTCGGCCCGTACGCACCGGGTTTCGATGTTCGAGCAGGCGATGACTGCCCGGGCGAAGCTTGCGGTAGAAGGCAAGCTGCTGACGCCCGCGCAGTTCGTTGAGCGCTCTGGGGTAAGCCGGCAAGCTATCAATCAGCAGATCCAGACGGGTTCGTTGTTCACCGTCGACGGTCCGCAGGGCGTCAGCTACTACCCGGCCTTTTTCGTGGATGCAGATTATGAACGGCGGGCAGTCCGGCGCGTGGCGCGCGCGCTGGACGATTTGCCCGGTGCGAGCAAGTGGGCTTTTTTCACGAGCCCACGACTCTCTCTGGGAGGGCTGACGCCGCTCGAGGTAATCGCTGGGGCGAAGCCCAGGCAGCGCGACGGCGCGGGTGCCGAAGCAAGCAGCAGGATTGATATGTCCACGGTTCTAAAGGCGGCTGCCGCCTACGTGGCGGAGTAACGATGTCAGTACGTATTCTCAAAGCACCAGACACCCAGTTCAGCACGCTTTCGCTGAAAATCGTAGCGTTTGCGCCCGAGAAGCTATTTCGGATTTCGTCGCACCTGACCGGGGAGCCGTACTTTGGTAAGAGCGCAAGCCACCGATTCGACGACCCGGACCGGAAGTACGGCACCTGTTACCTCGGTCTAAACCTTGCCACGGCCGTTGCGGAATCGATTCTTCACGACCTCGAACCCGTTCAGGGCGGCTACAACATCGCTGCAGACAAAGCAGCGAGCTCGTACGTCCACAGGTTCACCGGCAACCCGATCCGTCTGGCGGATCTCACCGGGCACCATCTGAACGTGCTGGGCGGCCATGCTGAGTTGTTTGGCACATGGAGTTACGATCTCCCGATGTTATGGTCGCGCGCAGTCTACGAACACCCGGCGGCCGTAGACGGCTTCATCTATGTGTCCCGGCTGTTGACGCCGAATAAGGCCGTCGTACTATTCGACCACGGAACCAGCCTTCAGGTGATCAAGGCCAAGTCGACTGCCCTGCCCCAGAGCGCCGCTTTCCGAAAAGTCGAGAGCGACCTGAACATCCGGTACGTCTAACGCTGCGCCCGCTTCGTGGCGCGCTCGGGTCTCGCCACTCGCAACGCGTCGCCCCGCGCTCCAGCTCATGATAATCACTTCCTTTCGTGCCGCCTCTCGACCGCCGCCGACCGTGTACTAAGAAGCGCTAACACAATGAAGGTTGCAGTTGCCCCGAGCAGATGATGCCGCAGGCGATTTTCATGAACGCTTCGTGGATGAAGGCGAGGCGTTCGAATCGAACGCGCAGGCGCCTGAAGTTGTGCCGCCAGGCGATTGTACGTTCAACGACCCGTCGGATTTTGCCAAGGCCACTGCCGTGCAGCTCACCCCGACGAGCGATCTGGGTCGTGATGTCGGCGGCGTGTAACGGCCTGCGGTATTTGTCGTGATCGTAGCCACGATCGCGCTGCACGATCGCCCGTGTTGACTGCAGTCGGCCCCGCTTGCTACGAATCGACGGGAGGCGTCGATCAGCGGCAGCAGTTGCATAACGTCATGCCGTTTGGCACCGGTCAGAATCAGCGCGAGCGGGATGCCTTGCGCTTCGGTGACGAGATGGTGTTTTGAACCGGGTCAAGCGCGATCGGTGGGATTAGGTCCTGTTTTTGACCTGATCCCACCGCACGAACGGAGGAGGAATCGACGATGACACGTGACCAGTCGATGCGATCGGCCGCACGCAGTCTGGCCAGCAGTACTTCGTGCAACCGGTCCCAGACTCCGGCTTGCTGCCAGTCGCGCAGCCGGCGCCAGCAGCTCACGCCCGAGCCGCAGCCCGAGCCTGCTTAACTCAGCCGCACACTCGGATTGAGCACATCGCAGGCAATCGCCAGATAACGGTCTGCCGTGCTCTGCAACGTCAAGCCATTGAGCGGGCGCGTGGCTCGCGGCTGCGACAACGCCTCGAGCAACGCGCGGCCGTAGGCATCGGCGTCGCTGGTATCGAGCAATTCCACGCCCGGGAAATTGTCGGCAAACGCGAACGAAGGAATCGCATTGCCGACCACAGGAATCCCCGACGCGAGCGCCTCCAGGAACCCGATGCTGTGCGCCTCGAAACTCGACGGCATCGCGAACGCGTGCGAGCTGCGCAAAATCTCCGCGACATTCGACTGCGGCCCGATCACCCTCACACGATCCGTCAATCCCAGGTCGTCCACGAGTTTCAAGATGGCCGCGTGATAGTTCAGGTTTTCAATCACGCCACACAGCAGCAGACGCACATCGGGCGCGGCTGCGGCAACACGCGCGAACGCCTGCACGGTCTGCAACTGGTTCTTCTCCGGGATATAGCGGCCGATCTGGACGATCTGCCTGAATCCCGTCGATGGCAGCGGCTCGCTCACCTGCTCGAAACGCGAGATATCGACACCGTTCGGCACCACGATCATCGAGGGATGCGAGCCGACTTCCTTCACGTAATCGTCGATATTCTTCTGCGACACGCCGATCACCGCTTTCGCCCGCCCCGAGAGCAAACGCTCGGCGAACAGCAGCGCATTGTTGGCGAAGTCATTGGCGCCGGAGTGCATGACCCAGACGATCGGCACGCGCGTAGGCAACGCACGCACATACAAGGCCGGAATGGTGGCGTGCGCGAAGATGATGTCGGGCTTGAAACGGCGAATGGCGCGGTGCAGGAACAGCAGCCGGCCGATCTTGCCAAGCGCGCGCTGCGGGAAAAAACAGAGGACATTGTTCGCGCGCAATTCGGCGCTGATATGTTCAAAATCGTTGTGTTCCGGCATCAGCGAGGTAATGCAAACGTCATGACCGCCTTGCTGATGCCCAATGGCCACGCCTTTTGCAAGCACCTCGGCACCGGACAATCGGGGTGCAAGAATGACCTGAAGAATTCTCATATGATTGTCTTCCCCTCGGCGTTCCGAATGTCCCTTTGCGAGCATGCCGTCATGCGGATAGTGCTTATCCGCATCCCGCGCCACACGCTTCTCTGGCGTGGACGCCGGCAGCTCGCTTCATTGTTTTTTTATGATAAATAGATGCGTCCAAAATCAAGCACCAACTCAATGCACGCATCGATAAGATACCCGAGCGCATCCCATGGACACCGCCATCAAGTAGCATTATTCCGTCGGTAATGAGTGGTAACAGACGCTAAGCTGGGGAACGCGTTTAAAAGACGCCGGCGCGGCGGAAAGTTGACGTAAAAAGGCAGGGTTAACGCTGTTTGCTCGACACAAGCCGGATGGTTTGGCGGCTTTTCGACTGCTGCGAGACCTGGCGTTTGCGATGATCGAAAGCAGATCGGCGGCTTCGATGAAAGCCGCCGAGCGTGTGTCCGGACTACTGCGCTATCAGGAGTCCGGCCGCTTATTGATCCTTCGGACACTGCAGGTTACAGCCGTTCGGATCGCCCAGGTCACCGCGCTTGCGCTTCTCTGACACGCCGCTCTGATACTTGTCCGTCGGTGCTGAAGCGGCAAACTGCATCTGCGGGTGTTCTTTCAGGCGAAACTGGTCCTGCAGAATGCCGCCAGGGACACCGGGAGAATTCTGGGCAAAAGCGACGGGCACAAAGGCGACGGCGCTAACAACGAACGCGATCAATGCGGCAACGCTCAAAAGCAATTTCATGGCGGCAATAACAGTGAGTAAAACGGTGATCGGTTAAACGGTTGGTGAGCGGCGTATTCCGGATTCTGCTTACTGAGTGACATCAATGGGTGCCATCAATGGGTGCCATCAATGAGCGACATCAACACATCGCAAGCAAATCCACCGGCCTTCCCCGCTATCCATGAGGTTAGCGCAATTCTAAACGTAAGGCTTTGGATCGGCAGGACACCCAGCCTCTATTTAGTTACCGCTCGTTTCCTGTCGCCCCGCTGAGGGCCGACTCGAGTTCGAGCAACTGCCCGCAAAAAGCCGGGTCATACCCTTCCAGATGCGTGACGCTCTCACGAAATGCGTCGCTGCGCAAAATCTCAAGCACGCCACTGAGCCGGGCATCGTCGAGTTTGTCGCGATCGCACGCGAACAAATAGTCCTCTTCGATAACCGGGATGAAGTCGAGCGCGAATTGTTGCGCCGCGGGCTGCACGCCGAAACCCAGATCGGCCATGCCGCTCGCGACGAACGCGGCAATAGCCGAATGGGTGAGCTCGGCGGTGGCGTAGCCGTTGATTGCCGCGGGATTGACGCCGATCTGGCGCAGCGCCAGATCCAGCAGCATGCGCGTGCCCGACCCGGGCTGACGGTTGACGAAGCGGATGTCGTCGCGAGCGAGATCCTGCAAGCCGCGTATGCCTTTCGGATTGCCCTTCGGCAGAAACAGGCCCTGCGTGCGCCGCGTCAGATGAATCAGCCGATGCCGCCCCGCGTCGAGCCATGGCCGGTAGATCTCGGCGCAACTCGCGCGAAATTCGCCGATAGGCAAGTGGAATCCGGCCAGTTCGCACTCACCGCGCGCGAGCGCGCTCACCGCTTCGGCGCTCTCGCGGTATTTGATGTCGGCGGGAATTCGCTTGGCCGCCAGCGCACCCACCAGCGCCGCAACCGCGTACCCGTGCGACGCGTGAATCCGTATCTCGCCGACCGCGCGCGACAGCCGCCGGTTCAGCTCACCGGCCACTTCGCTCGCCAGCGCCTGGAGCGGCCCATCGAGCCGCTCGTTCGATAAACGCTGCGCCCGCAACACCGCCTCGCCGAGTTCGGACAGCACCGACCCGCGTCCGCGCGACTTCGTAATCAGCGCGCCACCCAGCCGTGTTTCAATTTCGCGCAATAGGCCCCACGCGTGCCGATAGGACAAACCCTTAGCCGACGCGGCTTGCGCGATGCTGCCTGTCTGCGAAACCAGCAGCAAAAGCGGCACGGCCGCGCTGAGACTGGCTTCGCGGCCCGTTGCATCGCGCAGGACAAGTTCAGTACGGCATTCGACATCGATCATATGTACCTTTAGTTCCTATTGCCATCGGCCGGATAGCCTCGTATCTTGCATATCACGGGCTCGGTGCTGCAATTATAAGACCGATATATGCATTCATAAAACATATGCCGAGCAATGGAGATCCCCCATGATCCAGATGTCCCACAACACCCCGAATCAGCCGGCCGGCACGCCCGAAGAGCGCGTCGCGCGTCATCTGAAAAAGGATGCGTCGCTGCTCGCCGTGCTGCACGCCATTCAGGACGAGGCCGGCTACATTCCCGCCGACGTCATCGGCCCGCTTGCTCAGGCCATGTCGCTTTCGCGCGCGGAAGTGCACGGCGTGATCACCTATTACCATCATTTCCGCTCCGAACCGCCCGCACGCGTGACCGTGCAGTTGTGTCGCGCCGAGGCCTGCCGGAGCATGGGCACGGAGGCGCTGGCGGCGCATATCGAAGGGCATACGGGATGCAAGTTCGATTCCGGTCACCAGCCTGATACTGAACTGGAAACCGTGTATTGCCTCGGACAATGCGCGTTGTCGCCGGCCATGACCATCAATGGCGAGTTGTACGCTCGCGTCACGCCGCAGAAGTTCGACCGGCTATATGAAGCGGCGCGCGCGAGCGCGGAGGACCTGGTATGACGCGCATCTACGTCCCTTGCGATTCGTCGGCATTGGCGCTTGGCGCCGATCGCGTCGCGCTCGCCGTTGCGGCTGAAGCTCAGAAACGCGGTATTGAAGTCGAGGTCGTGCGTAACGGCTCGCGCGGCATGTTGTGGCTCGAACCGCTGGTCGAAGTGGAAACGGCGGAAGGCCGCATCGGTTATTCGAATGTCGATGAAGACGATGTCGCCGCTCTCTTCGATGCCGATCTTGCAAACGGCGGCGCGCACGAAAAACGTCTCGGCGTGGTCGATACATTGCCCTGGCTTGCCAAACAGCAGCGCCTGACGTTCGCGCGCATCGGCATCACGGATCCGCTTTCCACCGATGACTACGTGAAGCATGGCGGCCTCGAAGGTTTGCGCAAAGCACTCGAAACCGACGGCGATGCCGCTTGCGAAGCGTTGCTCGAATCGGGCTTGCGCGGACGCGGCGGCGCGGCGTTCCCGGCCGGTATCAAATGGCGCACGGTACGCGCGGCAAAGGCGCCGCAGAAGTACATCGTCTGCAACGCCGACGAAGGCGATTCCGGTACGTTCTCGGACCGGCTGGTGATGGAAAGCGACCCGTACATGTTGATCGAAGGGATGATCATCGCGGGGATCGTGACCGGGGCGACGAAGGGCTACATCTATGTGCGCAGCGAATATCCGCACTCGATCGCCACGCTCAATCGCGCCATCGATCAAGCCCGCGATGCCGGCTGGCTTGGCAAAAGCGTGCTCGGCAGCGACAAGGTGTTCGAACTGGAAGTGGCCAAAGGCGCGGGTTCCTATGTCTGCGGCGAGGAAACGGCGCTGCTCGAATCGCTGGAAGGCAAACGCGGCGTGGTCCGGGCAAAGCCGCCGGTGCCTGCGCTCGTCGGCTTGTTCGGCCAGCCGACCGTGATCAATAACGTCATCACGTTGGCGACCGTACCGATCATTTTCGCCAAGGGCGCGGCGTTTTATCGCGACTTCGGCATGGGCCGCTCGCGCGGCACGCTGCCGTTCCAGATAGCCGGCAATGTGAAGCAAGGCGGCCTTGTGGAACTGGCCTTCGGCGTGACCTTGCGTGAACTGATCTATGAATATGGCGGCGGCACGGCAAGCGGCCGGCCGGCGCGCGCGGCACAAGTCGGCGGTCCGCTCGGCACGTATCTTCCGCAAAGCCAGTGGGATATTCCCATGGACTACGAAGCCTACGCGGCGGTCGGTGCGGTGGTCGGACATGGCGGTATCGTGATTCATGACGACACCTCGAATCTCGCCGATCTCGCCCAGTACGCGATGCACTTTTGCGCCGTCGAATCGTGCGGCAAGTGCACGCCGTGCCGAATCGGTTCCACGCGCGGCGTTGAAGTCATCGCGAAGATCCGTGCCGGCGATACATCGCCGAAACAGGTCACGCTGCTGCGCGATCTCTGCGACACCATGGTGTCCGGCTCGCTCTGCGCCATGGGCGGCATGACGCCGTATCCGGTGCTGTCCGCACTCGATCATTTCCCCGAAGACTTCGGTCTTTCGCAAAAGCCGTCGCAGAAAGCGGCTTAAGAAGGAGCAAAAAAATGTCCAACTCATCCTGCGGTTCCGGTAATTGCGCGTGCAAGACGAAACTTCGCGATCCCTTCGACGAGACCGACTACGGCACGCCATTGCGCCATGCCGATATCGACGTGACGCTCGATATCGACGGTACATCCGTCACAGTGCCGGCCGGAACGTCGGTGATGCGCGCGGCGATCGAGGCCGGTGTCAACGTGCCGAAACTCTGCGCGACGGATTCGCTTGAGCCGTTCGGTTCGTGCCGTCTGTGCCTGGTTGAAATCGATGGCAAGCGCGGTTATCCGGCGTCGTGCACGACGCCCGTGGAAGCCGGCATGAAAGTGCGTACGCAGACGGACAAGCTGCAGTCGCTGCGCAAGAACGTGATGGAGCTGTACATCTCCGATCACCCGCTCGATTGCCTCACCTGCCCCGCCAACGGCGATTGTGAGTTGCAGGACATGGCGGGCGTAGTCGGCTTGCGTGAAGTCCGCTACGGCTATGAAGGTGCCAACCACCTGAAGGACAAGAAGGACGAATCGAATCCGTATTTCACCTACGACGCGTCGAAGTGCATCGTCTGCAATCGCTGCGTGCGCGCGTGCGAGGAAACACAGGGAACGTTCGCGCTGACTATTGCGGGGCGTGGTTTCGAATCGCGCGTGGCCGCGAGCGAAAACCAGCCGTTCATGGAGTCCGAATGCGTGTCGTGCGGCGCGTGCGTGGCAGCTTGCCCGACCGCGACGCTGCAGGAAAAAACCGTGATCATGCTCGGCCAGCCCGAGCATTCGATCACAACAACGTGCGCGTATTGCGGCGTCGGCTGTTCATTGAAAGCCGAGATGAAGGGCAGCCAGGTCGTGCGCATGGTGCCGAACAAGAACGGCGACGCCAACGACGGCCACGCCTGCGTGAAGGGCCGCTTTGCGTGGGGTTACGCCACGCACAAGGACCGCATCACCAAGCCGATGATCCGCGCCAAGATCACCGATCCGTGGCGCGAAGTGAGCTGGGACGAAGCGCTCTCGTACGCGGCCAGCGAATTCCGTCGCATCCAGGACAAGCACGGCGTGGATTCGATCGGCGGGATTACGTCGTCGAGATGCACGAACGAGGAAACCTACCTCGTGCAGAAACTCGTGCGCGCGGCGTTCGGCAACAACAATGTCGATACCTGTGCCCGTGTTTGCCACTCGCCGACCGGGTACGGCCTGAAGACGACGCTGGGCGAATCGGCGGGAACGCAGACCTTTGCGTCGGTCGACAAAGCCGACGTGATCGTCGTGATCGGTGCGAATCCGACCGATGGCCATCCCGTGTTCGCATCGCGGCTGAAACGGCGGGTGCGTGAAGGTGCGCAACTGATCGTGGTCGATCCGCGGCGCATCGATATCGTCGATACCCCGCACGTGAAGGCGTCGCATCATCTGGCGTTGCGGCCCGGCACGAACGTCGCCATGGTCAACGCGCTCGCGCACACGATCGTGACCGAAGGCCTGGTGAAGGAAGATTTCGTCGCCGAGCGCTGCGATCCGCGCGCGTTCCAGCAATGGCGCGACTTCATCGCCCTTGAAGAAAACTCGCCGGAAGCGATGGAAGCCATCACCGGCGTGCCGGCGCAATCAATACGCGAAGCCGCGCGCATCTACGCGAACGCCCGCAATGGTGCGATCTACTACGGACTTGGCGTGACAGAACATGCGCAAGGTTCGACGATGGTCATGGGTATCGCGAACCTCGCAATGGCAACCGGCAACGTGGGCCGCGAAGGCGTGGGCGTAAATCCGCTGCGTGGTCAGAACAACGTGCAGGGTTCCTGCGACATGGGTTCGTTCCCGCACGAGTTGCCGGGTTACCGTCATATCAGCGACGCCGCCGTGCGCGCGTTGTTCGAAGAAGCATGGAGCGTGAAGCTGCAATCGGAACCGGGCTTGCGCATTCCGAACATGTTCGACGCCGCTGTGCATGGCAGCTTCCTCGGCCTTTATTGCCAGGGCGAGGACATTGTTCAATCCGATCCGAATACGCAGCACGTCGCGAAGGCGTTGTCGTCGATGGAATGCATCGTCGTACAGGACATCTTCCTCAACGAGACCGCCAAATACGCACACGTGTTCCTGCCGGGTTCATCGTTCCTCGAAAAGGACGGCACATTCACCAACGCAGAGCGCCGCATCTCGCGCGTGCGCAAGGTCATGCCGCCACTGCCAGGCCTGGCCGACTGGGAAGTGACGATCAAGCTTGCCCGCGCGCTCGGTTATGAAATGAACTACACGCATCCGTCGCAGATCATGGACGAAATCGCGAGCCTGACGCCCACGTTCACCGGCGTGTCGTACAAACGTCTCGATGAACTCGGCAGCATCCAGTGGCCATGCAACGCGCAAGCGCCGGATGGCACGCCGACGATGCACATCGATGCGTTCGTGCGTGGCAAGGGCCGCTTCGTGATTACGAAGTTCATCGCGACGCCCGAGAAGGTCACGCGCAAGTTCCCGCTGCTGCTGACGACGGGCCGCATCCTGTCGCAATACAACGTAGGCGCGCAGACCCGGCGCACGGAAAATTCACGCTGGCACGACGAGGATCGGCTGGAGATTCATCCGCACGATGCCGAGGAACGCGGGATCAAGGCGGACGATTGGGTGGGCATTGAATCGCGTGCCGGGCAGACCGTGCTGCGCGCGAAGATTACCGAGCGGATGCAGCCGGGCGTGGTGTATACAACGTTCCACTTTCCTGAATCCGGCGCGAATGTGATCACCACGGACTCCTCCGATTGGGCCACGAATTGTCCCGAGTACAAGGTGACGGCGGTGCAGGTGATGCCGGTGGAGCAACCGTCGCAATGGCAGAAGGATTATTCGCGTTTCAACACGCAGCAGTTGGAGTTTCTCCAGCTGCGTGATGTGGTTGTCACGTCGTCGGGGAAATAATCATGGATGTGAACAGCCTGATCGAAATGGCGAACCAGATCGGTGAATTTTTCGATTCGATGCCGGATCGCCCGGAAGCGGTCGATAGTGTCGCCGATCACATTCACCGGTTCTGGGCGCCACGGATGCGAATCGCGTTGCTTAACGGGCTGGATGATCCGAGCGTTGTTGCCGCGCTTGAACCGATCGTGGTGGAAGCGCTGACGAAACATCGGCTGGCGTTGACGCCGGCGGCGGCGCCGGTCGCCTGATCGCTCACCCCTCTCCCCGCGGCTGCGTCGAACCGAACCACGTTTCACAATGCCGCAGCAGCGCTTGCGTATCCGACGGCGCGCGCCCTCTCGCCGCGATATATCCATCGGGGCGCACGAGATAAAAACACGGCCGCGTGCGCCCATACGCATCCGTGAGCGAACGCGTGCCGTCGCCTTCTTTATCGGTGATGCGCCACACGCGCACCGTGTTCGGCAACACCTCTTCCACCGATACCGCCAGCTCGTCCAGATCCTTATCGCGGATAGCGTGCGCGACGGTGAGCGTTGCGGGCGCCAGCGCGATATCGTCTTCCGGCGATGGATTCACCAGCAAGAACAACGAGAAACACGCGGGATCGTGGAGATCGAAAAGACAGCCCACACCCGGCGCCCGTCCGAGCGGGCCATCGATGACATGCACCCACGCGTCCGGCGCGCGTTCACCCGCACGCGGACCGCCATCGAGCGAACGGTCCAGCGTGAGCGGACTGCGCCGGTATTGAATCGACAGCTCGCTGACCGTGCGCCGCGCGGCATCGCGCAATGGGCCAATCGCCGATAACGCCGGCATCACGTGATCGCGAAGCAGCTTCATTGGCCCGTGCTCAGCGGCTGCCATCTGCGTCATGAAACTGGATTGCCGCAGCACTTCACGCTCGATCGGATGACGCTCGGCGTGATACGTATCGAGCAAGCGATCCGGCGCGACGCCCGCCAGCATCCGCGCAATCTTCCAGCCGAGATTAAACGCCTCCTGAATCCCCGTGTTCATGCCCTGCGCACCGGCCGGACTGTGGACATGCGCGGCGTCGCCGGCGAGAAAAACGCGGCCTGAACGCAACTGCTCGGCCATGCGGTTATTCAGATGAAAATACGATGACCATTCAAGGCTTTTCGCCGTCACGCGATGGTGAATGCGCCGCTCGATAATCGCGCGGCACTCGTCGAACGTCGGCACTGCGTTTTTATTCAGGCTTTCCACCGCCTCACTCGACGGCGCGCTTGATGTCACGCTTGATGTCGCGCTTGAAGTTGATATCACGCGCTTGTCCGCGATCAGGCGCACCCGGCCACCGCCCATCGGAAACAACGTGGCGAGACCCTCGCCGGACGCGAAGATATGGAATTCGTCGTCGGGCCATTCAGTGTCGGCGAGCAGATCGGCTAGCAGGAAGGTTTGTTCGAAAGTCTTGCCGGCGAATTCGACGTCGAGACCATGGCGCACGGTGCTGTGCGCACCATCCGCCCCGATCAGGTACGACGGGCGCAACGATTCTTCAGCTCCGTTCGAGTGCCGCAGCGCCGCCTCCAGCCCCGCTGAGCCTTCCCGAAACCGCGTCAATTCCACGCCGCGTTCAATGCGCACGCCGAACGACGCAAGATGCTCCGTCATCAGGCGCTCGGTGACGGATTGATCGAGGAACAGCAGATACGGATAACGCGTTTGCAGAGGATCGAAATCGAGCCGCGCGAGGCGCTGGCCGTTCGAATAGAGGTTGGCGACGCGCCCCCGGTGACCGAGTTCGAGAAACGGTTCAACCAGCCGATGCTGCTCGAAAAGCTCGAGCGTACGTGCCTGGATGCCGATGGCGCGCGACCACGGCGAGGGTTCACGGGCTTTATCGATAAGACGCACGGGAATGCCGGCGCGCGACAAACTCATGGCGGCGGCGAGGCCCGTCGGACCGGCGCCGGCGATCAGAACCGGCGGCACATCGAGGACTTTGTGTCGATTCGGCTTCAGCGCGAGCATGCGCGTCTCCCTCAAACTTCACAGTGCCAAGTGTACGCCGGTCGGTTCGCGCCAACGACTGCTCACTCAATGCACGTGCGCCTTAGGCGGTGCCGGCGAGCGTTCGTGCAGCGCACAGCGATGCTCGGTCGTGCCCCGCTCGACTTGAAGCGTGGCGTGGTTCATCGCGTGATCGCGGCGCAAGGTCCCCACGATGGCATCCACGAATACATCGCCGGGATGGCCTTGCGGCATCACCAGATGCGCGGTCATCGCGTTCTCCGTGGTGGACAGTGCCCAGACATGGAGATCGTGGACGTCGGTCACGCCCGGCAAACCCGCCAGATACCGTTCGATACCCGGCTTGTCCACGCCGGGCGGGACCGCGCCCATCGCGAGGCGCATCGCGTCGCGGCCGAGACCCCACGTGCCCACCACGATCACACCGACCACGATGATGCTCATCACCGGATCAAGCCAGCTCGCGCCCGTGAACAGGATCACAAGACCGCTGACGGCGACCGCGGCGGAAATGGCGGCGTCGGCAGCCATGTGCAGGAAAGCGCCGCGCACGTTCAGGTCCTCCTTGCTGCCGCGCATGAAGAGCCACGCCGAGAAGCCGTTGACGAGCATGCCGAGCGTCGCCACGATAAACACGTCGAGGCCCGCGACCGGCGCCGGATTGAGCAGGCGCTGCACGGCTTCGAGCACGATCGCGCCGCACGCGAAGAGCAGCAGCGCGGCGTTGGCGAGCGAAGCGAGTATCGACGAACTGCCGAGTCCGAAGGTGTAGCGTTCCGACGGTTTGCGCGTGCCGAGCCAGACGGCGCCCCAGGCGAGAAGCAGGCAGAGGACATCGGACAAATTGTGGCCCGCGTCGGCGAGCAGCGCAGTGGAATGCGCGATGAAACCGTACACCGCCTGCACGACCACAATCAGCAGGTTCAGCCCGACCGCAATTGCAAACGTGCGGCCCTGGCCGGCTTGCGGCGCGTGATGGTGATGATGGCCGCCTTTATGGTCATGACTGTGCTTGTGGTCATGCTCGTGGTCATCAGCATGCGCGTGAGAATCATGCTCATCCGCGTGCTTATGCTCGTGCTGATGCTTCGATTGAGGTTCCATTTATTCGTTATCCGGTCGGAAGTCGGCTTGCGGCTCGGCAACGTGCTCGAGCAATTCGGCCAACATGGCGCTGATGTGGTTATCGGCGGCGAGATAAAAAACCTGCTTGCCCTCACGCTCGGCGCGCACGATCCGCGCCGCCCGCAGCAAACGCAGGTGATGGCTGACAAGCGACGCCGACAAGCCGAGCGATTCCGCGATCGCTCCCACCGCGCAGCGCCGGTCAACGCACGTCAGCACGATGCGCAGCCGCGTGGGATCGCCCAGCAGGCGGAACAGGTCGGCGAGCGGAACGACGCGCTCATCGGTTGCTACAAAGGGAGAGGACAAAATAGATCAGCCAACATATGAACAGGTGTTCACATGTTACAGAAGTGAAACCGGGCGCGTCAATGCAAAAATCGGGATCGGCGGCGAACGTGTGTAAAAATGAGGCGTTTGCATTCGATCTTCCTCAATGGATACAGTTTTTGCGCGTGGCTTCGCGGCGCATCGCGATGGCCGCCTCACCGAAGCGGAACGCGACTATCAGGCCGCGCTTGCCGCAGAGCCCTCCCACGTCGACGCACTTCATCTGCTCGGCGTGCTGCGCCATCAACAGGGCCAGCACGCGGAAGCGGCCGAACTGGTGCGTCGCGCGGTGGACCTGCGCCCCGCCGATGCCGGTCTTCAGCTCAATCTTGGCAACGCGCTAAAGGCGCTGGGCCGGATCGACGACGCCATCGAGCGGTTCCGCAACGCACTGCATCTGCAACCCGGTTTTTCGCTTGCGCAGTACAACCTCGGCAACGCGTACGCGGCGGCGGGCCGTCACGAAGACGCTGCCGACGCCTTCGAAAAAGCGCTGCGCCTGCAGCCTCTGGACGCGGCGACCTGGAATAACTTCGGCAATGCGCTGCTCGGCATGCGACGCTTTGAAGAAGGCGCAAAGGCGTTCCGCCGTGCGTTGCAGATCCGGCCGGGCCACGCGGGCGCGCATAACAATCTTGGCATGGCGCTCAATGCGCTCGGCGACACTCACGGCGCGATCGACCAGTTCCGCGCCGCCATTGCCGCAGAACCGAACTATGTCGCCGCGCATTTCAATCTGGGCAATCTCCTCGATGCCACCGGCCGCCCGCACGAAGCCGTGCCGGTGCTGGAGAAAGTGCTGAGTATGCAACCGCAATTCGCACCGGCGCATTTCGGCCTGGGCCACGCGCTCGCCGCTGTCGGCTCGCACGAGACGGCGTTGCCGCAATTCGAGCGCGCGGTCGGCCTCGATCCGAAGTACAGCGTCGCTTGGCTCGGGCTCGGCAATGCGCATCTTGCGCTCGGTGCGCACAAACCCGCGCTGCGCGCCTTCGATCAAGCCTTGCGGCTCGATCCTGGCCTGATCGCCGCGAATCTGAACCGGGCGCTGACGCTGCTCACCCTCGGCGATTACACGCGCGGCCTGCCCGCCTACGAATGGCGCCTGCGCACGCCGGGCAGCATCAAGCTGCCCTCACTCCCGGCCTGGAAAGGTGAACCGCTGCCGCGCCAGACGCTGCGGATTCTCGCGGAACAAGGTTTCGGCGATACCCTGCAGTTCGTCCGCTTCGTGCCGTTCGCGGCGAAGCTCGCCGGACAGATCGTGCTCGAAGTGCAGCCGGAACTCGTCGCGCTGCTGGAGCCTGCGGCGCACGCGGCGGGCGTGACGCTCAAGAGCACGGCCAACGCCAATGTGGCTGCGCCCATCGATGCAGATGCTTTTTCGCCGCTGCTGAGCCTGCCGCTTGCACTGGGTATATCGAATGCCGACATGGTGCCTTCGCGCACGCCATATCTCGTGGTGCCGGCGGCGTATCGGAAGAAGTGGCGTGGCTCGCTCGGCGGTCAGTCGAAACGCAAGCTGGGAATCGCGTGGTCGGGACGCATTCAGCCGGGCGAGACGCGCTCGGCGCAGCTTGGCCTGCTCGAACCTTTGTTCAAGCTGGAAGGCATCGACTGGATCGTGCTGCAGCCCGCGCTGACGGACGAAGAACGCGCGCTCCTCGACCACCATCCGCGCGCCCGCTTCATCCAGCGGCTCGAAGGCAAGCTTGAAAATTTCGCCGATACCGCCGCGATCGTGGATCGGCTGGACGGCGTGGTCTCCATCGATACCGCCGTCGCGCATCTGACCGGCGCGTTAGGCAAGCCGCTATGGCTGATGCTGCCGTTCGCCGCGGACTGGCGCTGGGGTATCGATATCGCATCGACCCCGTGGTATCCGAAAGCGCGCTTGTTCCGGCAACCGAAACCCGGCGCGTGGGAAGCGGTGATCGAACGAGTGGCCGGCGATATAGGCGCTTCGTAAAACGAGCCCGGCAAAGCTGAGCGCACAAACAAAAACCCCCTCGCCATGGCGAGGGGGTTTTTAGTTTCAGAGCCCGCAATATCAGGCCGTCTTGTACTGATTGCGCGCTTGCGTGGATCGATACAAGACCAGCGTCGCAATCAAACCGCAGACCGCAGCGAGGCCCATCCACAGACCCGGCGCCGCCTTGTTACCGGTCGAGTGAATCAGGTACGTGGAGATGGCCGGCGTGAAACCGCCGATCGTCGTTGCGAGGCTGTATGCCAGCGAGAAACCGGTCGTACGCACTTCCACCGGCATGACTTCGGTGAGCGCCACGACCATCGCGCCGTTATAGCTGCCGTACAGGAACGAGAGCCACAATTCCACGCCGAGCAGGCGCAGGAACGACGGATCGGCGACCAGCCACTGCACCGCCGGATACGACGTGAGAACGGTCAGGATCGTGAAGAACAGCAGCACCGGAAACCGGCAGCCACACGAGATTCGACAAACCGACAAACACCGTCACCACCAGCGCATCGATGGAAGAAAGTTTCAGCACTTCCTTACCGAAGGTCGGCGTATAAGCTGTGATCATGTAGAACGACACGGTCGTCATGATCACCATGCCCATGCCTGCCAGCACGACGCCCCAGTTCGAGAGCATCGACTTCATGATCTCGCCCATCTTCGGGTGGTGTTTGCGTGCCAGGAACTCTTCGGTTTCCTGCAACGAGCGGCGAATGATGAACAGGAACGGCACGATCAGGCAGCCGATGATGAACGGCACAC
>NZ_JALPRJ010000090.1 GCF_030464885.1 Caballeronia sp. SEWSISQ10-4 2
GGCCTGGTCGGACCTGCACCCCTATCCGTGGATCTTGCCGCCGCCCGGTTCGATCTTGCGCGATCCCCTGGAGCGGGCACTCGAAGCGCACGACGTGCCGCTGACCAACAACTACATCGAAACGCTCTCGATCCACGTCGCGCGCGCACACCTGCAAATCTCGGATTTCATTGCTGTGATGGCCGACACGCCCGCCAACGACACCGCGCAGCCTCTTCATACGCTTCCGTTAAGCCTGCCTCGGCTGCTCCGCCCGGCCGGCGTGCTGTGGAATCGCAACCGCGGCCTGACGCCCAGCGCGCAACTCATGGTTTCGTGCCTGGAAGAGGCCGCTCAACGTCTGCTGAAGGGCCGCGGCACCACGTCACGCGTGGTGTCCTCCCCGGCCAAAGCGAACCGGGTCCATCAAACCCCGGACGCGCAGTGAGGGGCGGCGTGGCGCAGCACTGACTGTCGATGACGCGGTTCGGCGCTCCCGCTGGCTCATCAATGGTTTTACCAATTGGTTAAGGCATCCGCTGCTTATTTCAATAGACGGAAAGCGATGGCGAAAAGATCATGTAGTCGACGAAATCACCTGAACAGCCGCGCAACTTGTCGCACTCGACATTGAAGTGGCGAACAGAAGCAGGTTGATCAGTTTGTCTAGTTCAAAGGAGACTAAGTTGACCGAAAAAGTGCACCTCAAGATGGCAATTGCCGAGCATCCGCACACCTCTGCGATCCGTGACGGCTCCATCCCTATCGAAGGCGTGGACGCCGAGTTCATCACAGTCCATCCGCAGATCGGCGCCTTTCGCCGCATGGTTCGCGACGTCGAGTTCGACGTGTGCGAACTGGCGCCGACGACCTACATCATTGCCCGCGCATATGGCGCGCCTTTCGTCGCGCTTCCCATCTTTGTCGTACGGCGCTTCCACCATGCCGGGCTGTTGGTACGCCCAGACGCGGGGATCAGGACCCCCAAGGATCTTGAGGGCAAGAAGGTAGGGGTGCGCGCCTATTCGGTCACGACTGGCGCATGGACGCGTCAGGTCCTGATGGACGAATTCGGCCTCGATTCGTCGAAGGTGACCTGGGTGGTGGATGACGAGGAGCATGTCACGCAGCTCAAGTTGCCGCCGAACGTGATCCATGCTCCCGCCGGCAGCTCGCTGGCAGAGATGATGGAGAAGGGCGAACTGGCGGCGGGCTTTGGCGCCAACGCTGGCATTGGCCGCACCGGCGCGCCGACGGGTGGTTGGAAGGAAGTCGAGGCCGACTATCCCGATCTCTTCCCGAATGCGGCCGAACTGGAGGCCGAGTACTACGCCCGCACTGGTGTGTATCCGATGCACGGCACTATCGTCGTCAAGGATTCGGTGCTCGCCGAGCATCCCTGGGTGGCCAAGTCCATTTACGACGCTTTCGAGCGCGCCAAGAAGGAGTGGCTGGCCCGTCTCGATGCGGGTGAGCTCACCGACAAGAAAAATACGAAGTATCTCGAGTTGCGCAAGATCGTCGGCCACGACCCGCTGCCCTACGGCATTGAGGAGAATCGCAAGACTATCGGGGCGCTCGAAGCCACCGCCTTCAAGCAAGGCTTGACGCCGCGGCGCATGTCCATGAGCGAGCTGTTTGTCGATCCCCGCGTCTGAATCCCGCATGGAAGAAAGAAATATGATCATCGATTGCCACGGCCACTTCACGACCGTCCCTGCTTCTTTCCGCGATTGGCGCGCCAAGCAGATCGAGTTTGCCAACGACCCGGCCAATGCGCCGTCGATCTCGGGCGCGCAGGTCACCGATGATGAGATCCGCGAGGGCGTCGGCAACGGCCAGCTTCGCCTGCAGAAGGAGCGCGGCGGCGACCTCACGCTGTTCTCGCCAATCGCCGGCCTGATGAGCCACCACCTCGGCAACGAGCGCACGAGCCTTGAGTGGGCGGAGGTTTCGAATAATCTCGTGCGCCGTGTCTGCGACATCTACTCTGACAATTTTGTACCCGTCTGCCAGCTGCCGCAGTCGCCGCTGGCGCCACCCGGAAACTCCGTTGCTGAACTGCGCCGCTGCGTCGAGGAGATGGGCTTCGTCGGCTGCAACCTGAATCCCGACCCGAGCGGCGGCTACTGGACCGGCAAGCCGATGACCGACCGCGAGTGGTACCCGCTCTACGAGGCGCTGGTCGATCTGGACGTGCCGGCCATGATCCATGTAGCGGCTTCGTGCAACCCGTGCCATCACGGCACTGGCGCGCATTACCTGAACGCCGACACGTCCGTCTTCATGCAATTGCTGCAGGGCGATCTGTTCAAGGACTTCCCGACGTTGCGCTTGATCATCCCGCACGGCGGCGGCGCGGTGCCTTACCACTGGGGCCGCTACCGGGGCATGTCGCTGGAGATCGCCAAGCGCCCGCTCGAAGGCCTCTTGAACAACATCTTCTTCGACACCTGCGTCTACCACCACCCGGGCGTGGAACTGCTGACCAAGGTCGTGCCGGCGAGCAACGTGCTGTTCGGCTCAGAAATGGTCGGCGCCGTGCGCGGCCGCGATCCGGACACCGGCGAGTACTTCGACGATACCAAGCGCTACATCGACGCCTGTGCGGCGCTGAGCGAGGCCGAGCGGCATGCCATCTTCGAGGGCAATGCGCGCCGCGTCTATCCGCGCCTGGACAAGCACCTCAAGGCCCTGGGCCTGTAAGTAAGCCGATAGCTGGACGGACACCATGAACATCATCGATATTCATCCCCATATCATTTCGGACGACGAGAAGCGCTACCCGCCCGCGCCGCTGTTCGGCAAGCGCTCGGACTGGTCGCAGGAACGGCCCAACACGGTCGAGGCGCTGATCAAGGCCATGGATGAGGCTGGTGTCGCCAAGGCCGCCGTCGTGCATTCATCGACGACCTACGGCTTCGACAATAGCTATGTCGTGGACGGCTGCGACCAATACAAGGACCGGCTCATCGCCGTCGGTTCCGTGGATATGCTGGCCGCCGACGTGCCGGCAGTGATCAAGGGCTGGGCCGACAAGGGCCTCGCCGGCTTGCGCATCTTCACCGGCGGCTCGACCAAGGACTTTGACCCTGGTGAGCTCGACAACCCCAAGTCCTTTAAGGCTTGGGAGATGCTGGCCGAACTGAAGTTGCCCATGTGCATACAGACCGGGCCGATTGGCCTGCCGCAGGTGCGTATGCTGGCCGGGAAGTTCCCGGCCGTGAACATCATCCTCGACCACCTCGGCCGCCCTGACGTGCTCGACGGGCCGCCCTATGCCAACGCCGCCAGCCTGTTCGCGATGGCGGACCTGCCCAACGTCTACCTCAAGCTCACGCCACGCATTTTCGGCGACGTGAAGAAGGAGAGGGCCAGTGCCGAGACCTTCTTCCCGCGCGTCGTCGAGGTGTTCGGCGCGCAACGCATGGCTTGGGGCTCGAACTTCCCGACCTCGCCCGGCGCACTCAAGGAGATCCTGGCGACGGCTGAGAAAGGGCTGGCCTGCCTCGGCGAGGAAGATCGCGCCTGGATCTTCGGCAAGACTGCGCAGAAGCTGTACCCGGCCTTGAGCTGAGGTTCGAATTTTGCCAACCGCGTGTGCCGCCGGCTGAAGCGGCGCCGCAACGAGAAAGAGAGATTCCTATGTCGACCATCCGCCTCAATAGCATCATTCGCGCCTTCGAATCGGGCAAGACCGCGCATACCGCCTTCGCCAAGCTCGATAAGCAGACCGCCATCGAGATGAGCGATTCGCCCTATGACGGCATCGTCTTCGAGATGGAGCACAACCCGTATGACGTGAGCGCGCTCGGCGACGCTCTGCAGTACATGCTCAGCCGCAAGCAGATCGCCGAGTCCGCATCGGTGGCGGCCAAGGTGACGCCGTTGGCGCGTATCCCGGCCAACGGCGTCGAGATGAACCAGAGCTTTGCCAAGCAGGTGCTGGACCGCGGCGCTTACGGCGTGATCTGGCCGCATGTGGCGACCGTCGAGCAGGCCTACAACGCTGTCGCGTCCTGCCGTTATGCACGGCCGAAGAACGCGCCGCTGTACGAACCCAAGGGCGTGCGCGGCGACGGCCCGGCCAATGCAGCGCGCTACTGGGGGCTCTCGATGCAGGAGTACTACGAAAAGGCTGACGTTTGGCCGCTGGCGCCGCAGGGCGAGATCCTCGCCGGGCTGATGTGCGAAAGCACGCTGGCTATTGAGAATCTCGATGACATCCTCGCCAACGTACCCGGCATCGGCTTCATCCTGATCGGCGAGGGCGACCTCAGTCAGGAGCTGGGCTTCCCGCGCCAGTATGAGCACCCCGAGGTCGTCGATGCGATGCGCCAGATTGTCGAGACCTGCCACAAGCACAAGGTTGTCGTCGGCAATCCGCACGTCACGGCCAAGAACCATCGCCGCCTGATCGACGAGGGCTACCGCCTTCTTCTGTCGGCGCCACAGCGGACCTATGGCGTGGTAGGCCTTGCGCGCGAAACGGCGGGTTACTGATGAACGGCGCGGAAAGTCTCGTCGCGACCCTGGTCGACCAGGGCGTGGACATCTGTTTTGCCAACCCGGGCACCTCCGAGATGCATTTCCTCGCGGCGCTGGGTAACAACCCGAAAATGCGCAGCGTGCTGTGCCTGTTCGAGGGCGTGGCCACCGGCGCCGCCGACGGATGGTACCGGATGAAGGACAAGCCGGCCTCGACGCTGCTGCACCTGGGGCCGGGCCTGGCTAATGGTCTCGCGAACATCCACAACGCAAAGCGCGCTTCGTCGGGCATGGTCAACGTCGTCGGCGAGCATTCGGTGTCGCACCTCAAGTATGACCCGCCGCTGACCTCCGACATCGAGGGCCTGGCGCGGCCGCTGAGCCACTGGGTGCGCCGCGCCGAATCGTCGAACGCCATCGCCTGGGACGCCGCCCAGGCTGTAGCCAGGGCCAGCGAGCATCCGGGCCAGATCGCCACGCTGATCCTGCCCGGCGATATCTCCTGGCAGCAGGTCACCGGGGCCCCGGTGCTGCCGCCACCCATTGCGACCACGCGCAAGACGCCGAGCGCCGCGCGCGTCGAGCACATCGCCCGCGTGCTGCGCTCGGGCGAGCCGGCATTGATCATCCTCGCCAACAATGCCACTCGCGGCGCGGCGCTCGAAAAGGCCGGCCGCGTGGCCGCGGCCACCGGCGCGCAGCTGGGCTCGCAGTTCTTCTCTGCACGCATCGAGCGCGGCGCAGGCCGCGTGCCGATGGCGCGCATTCCCTACGCGGTCGCGCAGGCCACGGCTTTCCTCAACGGCTTCAGGCACATCGTCACGGTCGAGACCAGGGAGCCCGTGGCCTTCTTCGCCTACCCGGACAAGCCGAGTCTGCTCAAGACCGAGGGCACGCTGGTACATGCACTCGTTGAGGCTGACGAGGACAGCGAACTCGCCTTCGACATGCTGCTGCAGGCGCTCGGCGCCGACGGTGCCACGCCGCGCGTGCAGCCGCGCATCGAGACGCCGGTGCCGGCCGGTGCGCTCAACCCCACGAGCATTGCCCACGCGCTGGCCGCGGCCCTGCCCGAACACTGCATCGTCGTGGACGAATCGCTGACGACGGGCCGCGAGTCCATGAGCCTGACCATGGGCGCGCTGCCGCACGACCTCATCAACAATATGGGCGGCTCCATCGGTTACGCCACGCCCGTGGCCACCGGCGCGGCGCTGGCCTGTCCCGATCGACGGGTGTTCTGCATGGTCGGCGACGGCAGCGCGATGTACACGATCCAGTCGCTATGGACCCAGGCGCGCGAAGGCCTGAATGTAACGACAATCATCTTCGCAAATAACAGCTACGCGATTCTCAAGGCCGAGTACGCCAATATGGGCGCGGGCACGCCCGGCGAACGCGCGCTGTCCATGATCGACATCGACAAGCCGCGCATCGACTGGCTGGCCATGGCCAAGAGCATGGGTGTGCCGGCGGCAGCGGCGGACACGGCAGAGAGCTTCCACAAGGCGATGCTGGACTCGGTGCGCGAGCCGGGTCCCTGCCTCATCGAGGTCCAGCTGTAGTTCGATCCAGAAGATCCAGGCAAAAGGAGTATCTATGACAACGACGCTGACCGGGGCGCCGGCGCTGCGCACCAATCTGGCCGAATACGCGGTGACGAAGGCGATGCGGGACGGGCGGGTGAAGTCGGACCTCGTGACGCTCGACTACTGCGGACCGACGCCGGCGCACAACGGCTTCAAGGCCATGGTGCGCGAGAACAAGTTCGACGCCGGCGAGCTCGCAATCGTCACGTTCCTGCAGGCCAAGGCCTACGGCAAGCCATATGTGTTGCTGCCGACGCCGATTTCAGGGCGCTTCCAGCACCATTGCGCCGGTTACAACATCGACTTCGGGCATCTCGATCCAAAAGATATCGAGGGCAAAAAGGTCGGCGTGCGGACTTACACGCAGACGACCGCGCTGTGGATTCGCGGCGTCCTGCGCCACGAATACGGTGTCGACCTCGACAAGGTGACGTGGATGACGCTGGGCGACGGGCACCTTGCCGAGTACAGCGATCCTCAAAACTGCCAACGCCTGCCGGCGGGCTCGTCGATTCCGCAGATGATGCTCGACGGTGAACTTGCTGCAGCGTTGCTCGGCGAAGACATGCCGAAGGACGAACGCGTGCGCACTTTGGTACCCGATGCTCATGCAGCCGCGAGAGACTGGTTTGCGCGCACCGGGGTAGTCCCGATTAACCACATGTTCGTGGTGCACGAGAATGTGTCGAAGCAGCGTCCTGACGTCATTCGTGAGCTTTATCGAATGATTGTGGAAAGCCGATCGCTCGCCGAGGGGGTGCCGGCCGTGTTCCCGCCGATCGGGCTGGAAGCGAACCGAAAGGGGCTGCAACTAGCGATCGACTGGGCGCTCGATCAGAAGATCATTCCGCGCCGCCTGTCCGTCGATGAGCTGTTCGACGATGTGACCGGCAGCCTTGGGTGAGTGATAAATGACCGTCGGGAGCATCCGCGCTGGCCGGATGTTCCTCGCGGCGGCGGTTGGTGCCAAGCCCCGCTACGCTTGGTCACCGCGTCAAGAGCTTTGCAGAAAAGCGTGCGTCGAGTAGAACAGAGAAGCCATTGGAGACGGAGTGACAGAGACAACGCGACGGCAAGAGGCGAGGCCCGAGAATCGCTGGGTCATTCTGGTGCTGCTTGCGCTCGGGCTGATGATCTCCTTCGTGGACCGCACGAGCATGTCCGCTGCTCTCGCCGACCATCATTTCGTGCGCGAGTATGCGCTGACACACGTCGAGCGCGGCTGGCTCGGCTCCGCGATGTTCTGGTCCTATGGCCTGCTTCAGATGCCCATGGGCTGGCTGGTCGATCGCTATGGCGTGAAATGGCCTTACTCGATCTGCTTCCTGCTTTGGTGTCTGGCGGCAGCTGCAACCGGCATCGTCACGACGCTTTCCGCCCTGATCCTCGTGCGCCTGTTGATTGGCGCCGCTGAAGCCGTGGTGGTCCCCGCCACCTATCGATACCTCGCCAACAACTTCGATGAAACCCGGAAGGGCACTGCTCTCGGGATCTACTCCGTCGGAGGGAAGATGGGGCCGGCGTTTGGCGCGCCGATCGCTGCGTGGCTGATCGCGATCAGTTCGTGGAAAGCAATGTTCGTTGTCACCGGCCTGGCTGGGCTGATCTGGCTGATGCCGTGGCTGCTGATGCTCAACAACGATTTTCCGTCCAAGGCCGAGCTGGCGGCGGCCAAGCGGCGGGCGGCCTCGGTGCCGCTTGTCAATCTTCTGGCGAGTCCAGTGGTGTGGGGCGGTTTGATTGCCAATTTTTGCTACAGCTATTTCGCGTTCTACTGCATGACGTGGATGCCGGCGTATCTCGTCGAACAACGCGGCCTTTCTCTGGAGCAATCCGGGCTTTACACCTTCTTTAGCTTTGCTGGCATCGCGATTGTGGCGGCGTTCGCCGGATGGGCAGCGGACCGGCTGATCGCGCGTGGCCACGATGCCGTGGCAGTACGCAAATCGTTCATTGTGGCCGGTTTCATCGGTGGCACGACCGTTCTCCTTGGCGCTTACGCGCGCACGCCGCAAATGGCCATATTCTGGAATGTCGTTTCTCTTTCCCTGCTGGGTCTGGTCACGGCAAACAATCTTGCCCTGGTCAAGCTCACGCTAATTCCCAAACAAGCGGTGGGGCTGAATACCGGCTTGCAGCAAGTGGCGACCAGCCTCGCAGGCGGCGTTTCAGCCAGCCTGTCGGGATGGTTGCTCCATGTGGGGGGCAGCTATACGCTGCCCATGCTCGCGATATTCGTGTTTCTGCTGCTTGGGGCTACCAGTACTTTGGTGTTGCTGCAGTGGAAATGGGCGCCGAAAGTCAATGAGAGCGGACACGGAGAGCAGCAGAGCGCAGACGTGGCGGCAGAAACCTTGCTGAGCGCCAACACGCTGAGCTCAAAAGACCGGTCGATACCACACTGATTCGTAGGCATCCTAAGCGGGCCGTGTAGACGGATGTGACGAACTCCAGAGCAGAGCAAAGCGCTCGAACACAGCCTGAATGCGAACGCGGTGTTTCGCTGGCGCCGCATGTGTCGCGCAGTGAGCCTTCCACAGCATCAAGTGGGTTTTTGATTTTATGCCAACGAGAATTTTCCATATTCACCCGCACGTCTCCAACCTGGAAGGCGGCCAGCCGTCGCCGCGCGATCTGAATGGCAAGCGCATTGGCGCGTGCTCGCTTAAGCGACTTCGGGGAAGTATCGACCGTTTCGTTCTTCAGTTTCGCGCTGCTTGTCGACGGTTATGCACCGCACAAGAATGTCGCCGATCGGATGGCCGGTGCGAAAGCACAATCCTTCACGTTGAACACCGCGGCTGTGTCGAGCGGCAGCACGTGGAGCCTCGCCGCATCGGCGTGTCGCAACTGATAGGATATTGCCCGATGTTCCACACGCTGTCGAAAGAATGGAATCCGGCATGACGCGCGTCCACGATACGTCGTCGCCGACGCTCGAGGCGCGCGCGGGCGTGGCAGCCTTGCTGCACCATTCGGCAATGACGCGCTTCCTGATAGCTCGAGCCGGTTCCATCACTGCCCAGCAGATGCTAATGCTGGCGATCAGCTGGCATATGTATGAGCTGACGTCCAGTGCCTGGTATCTCGGCCTCGTCGGCCTGTTCCAGTTCATTCCCGGGCTCGCCACGACGTTTGTCGCCGGCCATTGCGCTGATCGCATGCATCGAGGCCAGATCGTTGCGGTCTGCCTTGCGGCCCAGGCAGTCACGGCCACGCTGCTTGCCGTATCCATCATGACGCACATCGTGACCCGCGACCTGCTGCTGGGACTCTCGCTTATTCTCGGCGCGATCCGGCCGTTTCAGATGTCAGGGCAGCAGGCGCTACTACCGATGCTCGTTCCGCAGACACTGCTGGCGCGGTCGATGGCGCTCAGCACGGTGGTACAGCAGGTATGCGTGATTGCCGGACCGGCGTTGGGCGGTTTGCTGTTCGCGATCGGCATCAACGCCCTCTATTGGACCTGCGCCGCGCTGTTCTGCGTGAGCGCTGTGATGTACGCGCTTATACGGTACGACTACGTTCCGCCGCCACGCGAACCCATCACGGCCGAGACAATCCTTGCTGGCTTGCGCTTCGTCTGGAGCAACCCTCTGTTGCTAGGCGGCATCTCTCTCGACCTGTTCGCTGTCTTGTTCGGCGGCGCCACTGCGCTGCTGCCTGTCTACGCGAAAGAGATTCTGCATGTGGGCCCGCAAGGACTGGGCTTGCTGCGCTCCGCTCCGGCTGTGGGCGCGCTTTGCGTTGGCCTCATGCTCTCCCGGCAGGCCATCGGCAGCGGAGTCGGCAAGAAACTGCTGACTGCTGTCGCCGTCTACGGAATGTGTATTGTTGCCTTCGGGCTTTCACGTTCGTTTCCCTTATCGCTGTTGCTGCTGGCGATCTCGGGCGGTGCTGACACTATCAGCGTGGTAGTGCGGCAGACACTTGTTCAACTGGAAACGCCGGATCGCATGCGCGGACGGGTCGCTGCCGTGAACACGCTCTTCATTGGTGCCAGTAATCAACTGGGGGAATTCGAATCTGGGGTGACTGCCACGGCGTTTGGCGTCATTGGCTCGGTCGTATTGGGTGGATGCGCGACGATCCTCGTCAGTGTTGCATGGAGTCGTCTATTCAAGCCGCTCGTCAGACGCGAAACTTTGCACTGATTGAAAGGCTCGCGTGTCGTAGGACGAGAGTGTCACGAAAATGGTTAACGCTTTGGTTAAACCGTCTCCCTTTAACTTCAATGGACGGCAACCACGAAGGGCACGATGATATTGACATTGCCTCGACTTCCCTGGATGAGGAGCAGGTCCAATACGCTGCGGAATCGTACTGAAATGGCCTGATGACCGGGAAACAGGAAGGTGAGTCTTTCTGAGTATTTTAACGGTATAAAGGATACCTAAGGATTTGCGATGCGGGCGATTAGGAGAGGTCTGGTCGTTTTGTGTTACCACACGAACCAATTTGCTGATGCGGCCGTCTCGATTTGTCTGTTCGGCCGCGGAGCACGGAGATGCGTATGAACAGTCAGTGCAAATCCCTTCGGGTCCTTGTAAATGACTGGTTTGGAAACGACGAAAATTTTCGAGTCACCCGACCAGATCGTTCGAGAACAATGCCATGGCGAGTTGTAAGAGTCGAAGTAACTCGTTCGGCCGGAACGTTTGCGCTTGTCTTCTTTCGACATGGCGATGGATCATGGTGCGTCTACCCACCCCCAACTGTTCAACCAACAATGAATTGGCTTCGAAACTAGCTGCGCTGCCGGATGCTTCCGGTAAAAGCATACCAACCGGCATGGCTTGCTGACTTCTATACAGAACCCTTGGCCTATGATTGCGGCGCGCGTCGGATGGAGGAGCACCCAAGACGGCCCGGGAGGATCGCAAATGTTGCGACGGCTATCGCCGCAGGCGGACTGGGTGCACGCTTGCCGGATGGCACCCATGATGCCGCTTGACGGTGCCTTTCCCTACGTGGAGTCCGCGCTTGCGCGAACCATGTCCTAAGCAATCGCCCGGACGGCGGGCTCTTTGAGTCATCCAACGACACTGCATTCGCGCATGACTTCAATTATGTAGTCGATGCAGCGGGATGGATGCGTCGTCGTATTGGCCAGTCGTCGTCCCGAATCTCCCCAGCAAGAACTCATATTTCCTTCCGCTGCAGACATCTGAAAATTAGCAATATAGTAGTTTACCTAATATTTAAATAAGTTAAACTATGACCCATATCCGTACACGTCTGCGTGTGGTCCTGAAAAGCAATGCTCGGAGAGGTGGGTCACCATGAATTCGCTGATTAAAGCTGTCGCTGTCATCCTTGTTCTTGCCGTGCCGGTTGCTTCGTTCGCGCAACCGTCCCAGCAGTCCGTTACTCTTACGCGCGCGCAGGTTCGCGCCGACCTCATCCAGGCCGAGAGGGCCGGGTACAGCCCGCTCGACTGGGCGGATTACCCGTACGGCGAAATCCAGGCGGCGGAGTTTCGCGCGGCGCAAAAGTTGTCCACAACTGACACATCCGGTTATGGCTCGAGTCGGAGCGGCACTTCGCAGTCTGGTGACATAGCCAGGTGATGTCTGGTCATACTTTGGTCAACCAAGCCGGTCGATTGGGTTGACCCGGCACTGACGCCGACTCTTGAAGCAGGGGCGGCAATCGACGATGGGCGCGGTTTCGGGGTTAGCGGTCGGGGCGGATGCCGGGGTGGTGCTTTCGGCCTTAGTGGTCTGCGTCAGTTAGCTGTATTTTTTATCACTATTAGCCACTGTGCGTGGCGGCACTTCATTTCTTGGTCCAAAGCCGAAAGCGACAAAGAAACGAAGCAAAGAAAGCGCTTTCCAACCACCGGCGAGTGAGTGTCCCTAGCGTGCAGGCTAGAAGTTTCTGGCACCTGATAGTACTCGCGAGACTGCAGGATGTTTGAACCCCGCCTTCTCCGAACACAGATGCCCACACGCTTCGCCACCAGTGACTGAACCTGCCCAAGGAACGTCCCGCGCTATCCGCGTACAACCACCTCAAGAAATAAGCACGCAGATCACGTAGCCAACCCACCGCGAAATGAGGCAATCAGCACACGTGAGGCCGTACTGGTTTGTGGGTCATGGTGCTTGCCCGAGAGCGTTGGGGGCGACGCGTGTTCGTGTCAGGATTCGCGAGAAGGAGGGGTTCACATACCCTCCAGTCTGGCGAGCACCGTGCTATCAGGTGCCAAAAACTCCGAGCCTGCACGCTAGGGCCACTAACTTGCTGATTGTTGGGAGGCGTTTTTGTATGGACGCCGCGTTGATGCGGGTCGCTAATGAGATATCAATCAGCAGCCCGGCCGTCGCCAGTGAACTGCAATTGATGTTGCTCGAAATGCGCTCCGGCTTCAAGAAAGAAAAAGCGCTGCGCAACCTCGCGCTACGGACCGGTGTCGAGGACATCGATATGTTCGCGTCAATGTTGATCCAGGCGGAACGGTTCGGCACGAGCATCGGCGCGTCGCTGCGGGTCATGTCCGATACATTGCGCACGCGCCGCAGAATGCGCGCCGAGGAGCGCGCCGCGAAGATCGCGCTGAAACTGTTGTTCCCGCTGATTTTCTGCCTTTCCCTGCACTGCTCACGGTGCTACTCGGCCCCGCGTGTATCCACGCCTATCGGGTGCTGTTGCCGACGTTGTCCGCAACCGGGGGGGAGATTCAGGAGATACGGGGTACCGGAAGCACTTGCCTTTCCTTTCGCCTTACCATAAAGTAAGGAATAACGGAATGAGGAGGTAAGATGGCATCTGCAACCGTAACATCGAAGGGCCAGGTGACGATTCCGGTCGACGTGCGCAACCAGCTTGGGCTGGCTACCGGGGACCGTATAGAGTTCATCCTTAACGACGAAACCGGGCGCTACGAAGTCGTGCCTGCCACCCGCTCAGTGACTGCACTCAAGGGAATCATCCGCAAACCTGCGAAACCTGTGTCGATTGAAGACATGAACTCGGCAATCGCCGAGCAGGGAGCGTCGGCTCGATGATTGGCCTTGATACTAATGTGTTGGTTCGCTATTTCGCACAGGATGACCCCGCGCAGTCGCGCAAGGCAAGCGTGCTGATTGAGTCTCTCACGGCTGAACGCCCGGGCTATGTCACGCAGGTAGCGTTGATCGAAGTGGTTTGGGTGCTCGGTAGGGCATACGACACGCGTCGCGAGGAGATAGCTCAAGTTATTGAAACGCTACTGCGCACAAAGGAGCTGATAGTCGAGGCATCTGAAACGGTCTGGAAGGCACTTCGGTTGTATGCAGGTTCGTTAGCCGACTTTGCCGATTGTCTGATCGAGTGCGCGTGTCACGATGCGCAGTGCGAATACACGGCTACATTCGATGCGAAAGCGGCCAGAACTGCCGGATTAAAACTCGTCAAGTAACGGAAAGGCAATGGACAAGCTGAACATCGCCATGGAAGGCAAGGATGACTCGGGGCGTTTTTAAGTGGTGGACAGAATTTTCACGATGCATTTTCGTATGGAACGAAGAGCATGCAGTAAGGTGGTCTGACTGCCTTGGTACCCGGTGGACCGGAAAACAGTTTAGGAGTTCGTTCGATGAAGCCATCTGTTGCACTTGATGCGCACCGCGCAGAAATCCGACTTATTGTAGAGGCCAACCGCGCCGTCAACGCGCGTGCATTTGGTTCCGTGCTGCACGGAGAGGATACCGAAGAGAGTGATCTCGATATCCTGGTTGATCCGAAGCCAGGGATGACCCTGTTGAATATTGGTTCGATCCGGCGCCAACTGGCACAGTTGCTCGGTGTATCGGTAGACGTGCTAACTCCAAATGCACTTCCCGAAAAATTTCGTGAGGCTGTGGTTGCCGAGGCGGTGCCGGTATGAGTCGTGACAAGCACGCCTGCCGGACTACTGCAGCACATTCTCGATGCAATTGACCGCATTGGACGCTACACGGCAAACATGGACAAGGCCGCGTTCAAGGCGAATGAGCTTGTATGCGACGCCGTGATTCGTAAGATCGAAATTATTGGTGAGGCGAGCAACAACGTTGACAAGCAGTACCGTAACTTTGCTGAAGCGCACCCTGAGTTGCCATGGGGCGACTCATACGAAATGCGGAATGCCGTGGCGCACGGCTATTTCAACGTCGATCTTGATATCGTATGGGACACGGTGCGTAATGATTTACCCGGGCTGCACAGCGCCGTTGAGGTGCTGCTAATGAAGATCGAGTCAGGCCATTGATGAATCAAAGCGCTTGGCGAGTGCCCAAGAGCTCGTGTCCCTGACGGATGTCGGGCGAATGCGCTCTCATCGCACTGAAGTGGTCAAACGATAGGAAAATAAGATCACCGTCGGCAGGCGCTTTGGCTAGCAGGATTTCGAGCTGAAGACGACGGAGGACCTTCCCGGCACGATATTCCTTCACTCGACCGGCTACAAGAAGGTGCCGAACTTCGGCACCTACGACTTGCGGATGTATAAGGGTGCGTATCCGGCAGGTTTTGCCGCTGGCCTTGCGTCCTTGCCCACCGCTGAGGCGACTCGCAACATCAACGCATACACGCTACGCGCACGTTCGGCAAATCAGAAGGTCCACACGCAGGTCATCTGGATGAACAGTCGCTCACTTCCCAAGCTTCGAAATTTTCTGGCCTTGAATTCCCACTCCGGCCATCAGCCCTTGCTGTCCATAAATGAATGCATAGACGTCTGATTTCAGCGTAGTCGATGTCAAGGATCTGGCTGTGCCGGAATCCAGGACCACAACACTCGGGCCCGCACCGATCGACCATCCGCCGCTAGTCTGAAGATAGTTGATCGCGGAGTCAGTCGTGAGGAACATGGCTTCCTGAAACGATTGAGCACCGGCTTGCAAGCCGTACGAAACGGCAGTCGCGTTGTAGTAGCCGAGCACTTTCCCGTCCGCGCCAAACATCACGCCATTGCCTTCCTCGCCTCCGACGATCAAACCGGCCTTGAGGATTTCCGGAAATACGACAATCGCCTTCGCTCGGGACTGGAGCAATTTTGCATTGGGCGTGGTCGTGTACAACTGCTGCAAGGCCGCACGTGCCTTTGCTTCCAGATCGGGGTCAACCGCCGCGGATGGGGGTATTTGCGAAGTAGAGCAGGAGGTCACAAGTAGCAAAAGCACATTAACGAGGATGAGTCTGATGTATCGGGTCATGAGGTCAACTCCGCTTGCAAATCGGTCGTATCCGGTTGAATACGGCGAGAAAATGACTTTAGTTAGGTTCTGCTATTTGAAATGATTGAGCGTTTAATGTTCGTATTCGGAATATTCAAGAAGATTTAGCCAAAGATGCCGCTACTAGCCATTTAAAAAGATAAGCCCGTTCGCCACCATGAACGTTCAGGGCGGCGCTCTGTTGACCACAGTAGGTGCTGTCTAGATGACAATTTCGGCTGCGAATGCTCCCCGCGCAAGCATGTCCGTTCGTATGCTTGCCTAAATCATGTTTTAGTCTTTCTCTTATTGAGTCACATGTTTCCCGGATGGGTAGCTTATATCAAGCATTACCCTTTCGCAAAGCGCGGCGGATCATACGGAAAATTTGATAGTTGAATTAATGTTTCGATTCGTTTCGGGATTTAAAAAGCTTTATATGTCAGCCGCATTGGGCGGGATGCATATACAAAAGACTTGCCCGCGCAGCCTACGAGTCCCAAATTAGGCACCGGCAAAAACGGCGCCACGCGACGACGCGTTACCATGCGTTTTCGTCCCGATCTGCGACCTTCGCCGTGAACATCCGCTTTCTCGAAACCTTCGTTTGGCTGGCCAAACTCCAGAACTTCCGTCTCACGGCAGAGAAACTGCATACGACGCAAGCGGCGGTCTCGAGCCGTATCGCATCGCTTGAAGAGAGCTTCGATGTCCGCTTGTTCGACCGCAATTCGCGCTGCGCCACGCTCACGCCTGCCGGCCGCAAGATGCTGGCGTATGCAGAACGCATCGTGCGCCTCGGCGAGGAAATGCGTCGCGAGGTCGACGACACCGACGCCGACGGGGGGCTGATCCGCATCGGGGTGATCGAATCGATCGTGCATAGCTGGTTCCCGGCGCTGATGGCGCTGGTGCGTGAGCGTTATCCACGGCTCGAAATGGAAGTCACGAGCGACACCACGATCCACCTCGCGAACCTGCTGCGCACCGGTGATATTGAATTGATCCTGCAAACGGACGCGCTCGCCGGGCCCGACTTCACGAATCTTCCGCTGTGCGAATTCCCGGTGCGCTGGGTGGCAAGTCCCAAGCTTGGGCTCTCGGGGCGGACCCTCGATCTTGCGAGTCTCGCGGACTTTCCCATCGTCAGCTTCTCGCGCCATTCCGGCCCGCACGCGACGCTTGAACAACTGTTCGCGCTGGCAGTCGAGCGGCCCGCGCGGATCAACTGCATCACGTCGGTGGCGGCAATGATCCGGCTCGTAGCGGATGGCTTCGGCGTCGCCGCGTTGCCGCCCGCGATTATCCAGCGCGAGTTGCGCGAAGCCACGCTCGAGGTCCTCGACGTGAGCGCCGAGTTCCCGCCGCTGCCGCTTGTGGCCACCTTCCGGGCGCAGAGTCACCCGCTTGCCGCACGCATCGCGGATCTGGCGCGGCAGGCCGCAAGCGAATTCGAAGCGGCGCTCCAGGCTGAACCGGTTCGCGTTGCGAAGACGCCGCCCAAGCGCGGATCGGCGCCGAAACGGGGCGCGAGGAAGACTGGCACCGCGCGTACACCGTCGATAGAAGCGAACGGCCGCAAGCCAAGCCGACCGCGTAAGTTGTCAGCAAGCAAGTCATAAGGAAACTTGTTCGCGCCGTATTTGTTTTCTTGTTGGACCGAAGTACCCGCTGCTCGCGACACTGCTCCCATTACGAATCCACTTTCGCCAGGGAACAATCGATGAGCACACCGCAGCCGCAAGGCCAGCTTTGCATCTGGACCGATACCGACCCCGATCCGGCGCAGGAAGCCGATTTCAATGCGTGGTACGACCGCGAGCACATGCAGGAACGCGTCGCGATTCCCGGCTTTCGCTACGCACGGCGTTTCAAGGCCAACGACGGCGGTCCGCGCCGCTATCTCGCGCTCTACGTAACCGAGTCGCTCGACGTCTTTCGCAGCGACGCTTATCAGCGCGCCTTCACTCAGCAGACACCGTGGTCGCTCGCCAACTTCGCGCGGATGACAAACACTCAGCGGCGCGTGGGCGAACTGACGCTCGAAACGGGCGACGGCGAGGGCGCTCATCTCGCGCTGTTCGTACTGCCGCCCGAGCGCGTTGAAGCCGCGTTATTGAAGCCGAGCTTCGAAGCAGGTTTGCGTCAGCCTGGCATTCACGCAGCACGGCTTTTTTGCACGGCGCCTGCGCTGTCGGTGTCGTTGACGGCATCGAAGGAATTGAAGGAAGCGGCACTGCCCGCCGCCGATGCACTCGTGCTGATCGAAGGCAGCGACGCCGGTGTCACCCGTGCATTGGCTGTTGAGCTCGCCGACGGTACCGAAGTCCGCACATTCCAGATGCTCTGGCGCATCTCGGCCTGACTCCACGTCATCCTGCTTTCATCACCCGAGGTTCACGATGAACACACTTGCCCAGCAATCCGAGCTCGGTTCTCCGCACGTCGGACGCGGCCGTCTCGCAACAGCGAGCATGGTCGGCACGTCGCTGGAGTGGTACGACTTCACGATCTACAACACGCTCGCCGCGCTTGTTTTCAACCGCCTGTTTTTCCCGTCCGTCGATCCGCTCGCGGGCACCATTCTCGCGTTCTCGACGTACGCGGTGGGTTATATCTCGCGGCCGCTCGGCGGCGTGGTGTTCGGTAATCTTGGCGATCGCATCGGCCGTCGTGCCGTATTGATGCTGACGCTCGTGCTCATGGGCATTACCACGGCGCTGATGGGCTTCTTGCCCACATACGCGGCTATCGGCATCTACAGTCCGATCTTGCTCGTCGCGCTGCGCTTCGTGCAGGGCATCGCGCTTGGCGGCGAGTGGGCAGGGGCCGTGTTGCTATCGATAGAACATGGCGACCAGAATAAACGCGGGCTGAGCGCCTCGTGGACGCAGGTCGGGCCATCGTTCGGCACGCTGCTCGGGACGGGTCTCATCGCGCTGATCACGCTAGCGATCTCCCCCGACGATTTCCTCGCCTGGGGCTGGCGTCTGCCTTTCGTCGCCAGCATGTTGCTCGTGGCGTTCGGTCTGTGGGTGCGTCGCGGAGTGGATGAAACACCGGCGTTCGAACAACTCAGCCACGCACATGCAACGGCTAAGGTGCCCGTCGTGGAAGTGCTCACGCAGCACTGGCGGCGTCTGCTGGTGGCGGGCGGTGCGCGGATCGGATCCGACGTTCTGTACGCGCTGCTGGTGGTGTTCACGTTGACGTATGTCACCACCGTGCTACATCTCTCTCGTACGACGGCACTGACCGCCGTGCTTCTCGGCACAGCGTGCAACGCGTTGAGCGTACCGTTCTTCGGCGCGCTGTCGGATCGCTTCGGCCGCCGGCCGGTCTATCTTGCCGGTGCATTTGCCGCGCTGGTGTGGGCGTTTGCGTTTTTCGTACTCGTCGATAGTGCACAGCCTTGGCAGATCGTACTTGCCGTCGTCGTGGGACTCGTGATCCATGCAGTGATGTACGGTCCGCAAGCCGCGTTCGTGACCGAGCAGTTTCCCACTCGTGTGCGATATGCCGGATCGTCGCTCGCTTATACGCTCGCCGGGATTCTCGGCGGCGGCTTTGCGCCGCTGATCATCGTGAGCCTGTTCAAGCACTACAACAGCACGTTGGCCGTGTCGGTGTATGTGGCACTTGCCGTGATTGTTACCGGCATCTCGCTGATCGTCGCGCGTGAGACTGCGCGCCGACCGCTGGAAAACTAAGGCTTTGCATGTCTTTCCGGCGCGCGTTGCCGCGCCGCGTTCATCCACCTTTCACCCGCCAATGACTACGCTTTCCTTCAATGTATTTCCCCTCGACGCAGCGCCTGCATCGATCACCACCGACATAGACGACCTCGTGATCGCGGGTTGGGCAGGGCGCGATCCTGCGGCGATCCAGGTGCATATCGACGAACTCGCGGCACTCGGCGTAGCACCGCCATCGACGACTCCATGTTTCTATCGTCTCGCGGCCGGCTTGCTCACGCAGGACGGCACCATCGACGTGCTCGGTGCGCACTCGGGCGGCGAAGTCGAATGCGTGCTGCTCGATAGCCCACTCGGTGCGCTGGTCGCGATCGGCTCGGATCATACGGATCGCGAAGTGGAGGCGTATGGCGTGGCGGTATCGAAGCAGGTGTGCGCGAAACCGCTCGGCTGCGATGCATGGCTTTATGCCGATGTTGCGCCGCATTGGGATCAGTTGACCATGCGCTCGTGGCTCACGGGCGCTGACGGCGAGCGCCGCCTTTATCAATCGGGTGCAGTGAACGGACTGCTCGAACCGGCTGACTTATGGCGCAGGTTTTCGGGCGCCGCAGCACTGCCCGCGAAGAGCGCGATGTTCGGCGGCACGCTCGCCGTGCATGGCGCGATCGCGGCGATGTCTTCGGGCCATGCCTTCGAACTCGAGCTTCACGATCCGGTGCTCGGACGTACGTTGAAACATTGTTATTCGGTGGCATCGCTGCCGGTCGTTGCCTGACTTTTACTGGATATCATCCATGACGCTCTTCGCTCCCAAGACTCCGCTTGCAGACCTCGCCGCGATGCTCGACACCGGCGCCGCGACCAGCCGCGAACTCACCGAAACCGCTCTGGAGCGGATCGCTGCCGATGGCGGCAACGGCGGCGCTGCATTCTGTTTCGTCGATGCCGACAGTGCCCGCCGTCAAGCCGATGCACTCGATGCACTGCGCCGCGCCGGCACGCGTCTCTCGCCGCTCGCGGGCGTGCCGATATCGGTAAAAGATCTCTTCGATGTACAAGGCCAGCCGACCCGCGCTGGCTCCCGTGTTCTCGCCGATGCACCTCCCGCCAGCACGGACGCCCCTGCCGTTGCCCGCCTAAGGCGTGCCGGCGCGGTGCTGATCGGACGCACCAACATGAGCGAGTTCGCATTCTCGGGACTGGGCCTCAATCCACACTACGGTTCGCCTGCATCGCCGTGGCGCAGGAGCGAGCGGCATGTGGCGGGCGGATCGTCGTCGGGGGCGGCTGCGTCCGTGGCCGACGGTTTGGCTGCAGCAGGCCTTGGAAGCGACACGGGCGGATCGTTGCGCATTCCCGCTGCGTTTTGCGGGCTCACTGGCTTTAAACCGAGCGCGGGACGTGTGTCGACTGAAGGCGTCGTACCGCTGTCGCCTACGCTCGATGTAGTCGGCGCCATCGCGCCCAGTGTCGCGTGCTGTGCGATGGTGGACGGCGTGCTGTCGGGAACCTCGTTCGCCGCGAGAAGACCGCTTGCGGGCGCGCGGCTCGGAGTGCTGCGCAACTATGTGATGGACGGCATCGAACCGGATGTCGCGCGAACCTATGAGGCGGCGTTGGACAAGCTCGCCAAAGCGGGCGCTTTGTTGACGGAGGTTCGCTTCGCGCCACTCGATGCGTTGCCCTCCATCAACACGTTCGGCTTCTCGCCGATCGAAGCGTTTGCCGCGCATCGCTCACGGCTCGATACGCAAGCCCACGCATTCGACGGGCGCGTGCTGGCGCGGATCAGGCGTGGCGAGTCGGCATCGGCGGCGGATTATCTCGACTTGCTGGCAGCACGGCGCGCGACCATCGCGGCGGCTCAGCAGTTCTTTGCAGGATTCGACGCGTTTGTCATGCCGACCGTGCCTGTCGCGCCGCCTCTGATTGCCGCGCTGGAAGCCGATGACGCTGCGTTCGCTGCGGCTAACGCGCTGGTATTGCGTAATCCGAGCATCGTGAATTTCCTCGATGGCTGTGCGGTTTCGCTGCCTTGTCATCGAGAGGGGGATGCGCCGGTGGGTCTTAGCGTCTGCGGGTTTCATGGGCAGGACGGGCTGATCCTCGCGCTGGCAGGAGCGGCGGAAACCGTGTTTAAGGTTTAGAAAATGAGGAGGGTTGCGGGGTCCACAACGTTCATAACAATGCACGCGGCCAAGTCCCAACCAAATCAAGGCGTTGCCACGATTCCCCAAGACTTGTCCACAGCCTTGCCAACAGAATCTGTGGATATCCTCAAGGCTAAAACAACTCGTGCTGGCCGGAAACCAGCGTCTGGAATTCGGTCCGCAGAAGCGGCAAGATGGCGTCGGCGATAGGCTGCAACTGGCGCGTCAAATAGTGATCGTAGTCAATGGCAGAGTGCCAGGTTTCAAGCGGTTCCGGACCCGCGCCGGTCATCACATAGCTGATCCAGCCACCCCGTTGATACTGCAGCGGCCGTCCGCGTTCGCGGTTGAATTCATCGGCCATGCGTGCCGCGCGCACATGCGGCGGCACGTTGCGCTCGTAAGCATCCAGTGGCCGGCGAAGGCGTTTTCTGTACACGAGCAACTCGTCGTATTCGCCGCTCAGCGTACGGCGCACGTAGTCGCGGACGTAATCCTGATAAGGCTCATCTTTGAAGATTCGCAAGTAGAGTTCTTGCTGAAACCGCTGCGCGAGCGGCGTCCAGTCACTGCGAACAGTTTCCAGTCCCTTATAGACAACCTCTTCGCTACCGTCAGGCAGAAGGCTAAGACCGGCGTAACGCTTTTTGCTGCCTTCTTCCGTGCCGCGAATCGTGGGCATGAAGAACCGGCGATAGTGTCGTTCGAATTGCAGCTCAAGCGCGCTCTCCAGATCGAAGCGCTCGCGCACATGCTGTCGCCACCATAAGTTGACTCGCTCGACGAGCTCCCCGCCAATGCGCGCCGCATCTTCCTCGCTACGGGCTTGCTTCAACCAGACGAACGTGGAATCCGTGTCGCCGTAGATCACTTCGTATCCTTCGGCTTCGATCAATTCACGCGTCTTGCGCATGATTTCATGTCCGCGCATGGTGATCGACGAGGCCAGGCGCGGATCGAAGAATCGGCATCCTGTGGAACCCAATACGCCATAAAACGCGTTCATGATGATCTTCAATGCTTGCGAGAGCGGCTTGTTTTGCTCGCGCTTGGCTTCTTCGCGACCTTTCCAGACCTGATCGACGATAGCCGGTAAACTATGACGTGTGCGCGAAAAACGCGCGCCAAGAAAGCCCGGCACGGAATGTTGATCGGCGGGATGACGCATGCCGTCGACGAGACCGACGGGATCGATCAGAAAGGTGCGAATGATCGATGGATAGAGGCTTTTATAGTCGAGGACAAGGACCGAATCGTAAAGACCCGGACGTGAGTTCATTACGAATCCACCGGGACTTGCCGCGCCGGCGACATCGCCGAGATTGGGTGCGACGAAGCCTTGCCGATGCATCCGGGGCATATACAAATGCGTAAAAGCTGCCACCGATCCACCGCTGCGATCCGCAGGCAGACCCGTGACCGTCGCGCGTTCCAGCAAGAAAGGCAGCAGTTCCGTTTTTGCGAAGATCCGCGTGACGAGTTCGCAGTCTTTGAGGTTGTAGCGAGCGAGGGCGGGTTTGTCTTCGTCGAAGCGACGCTGAATTTCGTCCATTCGCTGATACGGATTATCGATGGCCTTGCCTTCACCCAGCACGCTCTGCGAGACATGTTCGAGGCTGAATGAAGGGAAGCTCCACGTCGCTGATCTAAGCGCCTCGATACCGTCGATAAGCAGTCGTCCCGCAGCACCCGCGAAGAAATGGTTCTGCGTGAGACCATGCTGCCGCCATTCCATGACGCTCCCGCGGCGACCTAGCCGCAGCGGAATCTGGTACTGCTCAGAGTGCTCCTGCAACACGCGCAAATCGAACTGAACCAGGTTCCAGCCGATGATCGCATCGGGATCATGCGTCTCGAGCCATTCGTTCAGCTTCCCCAGCAAATCTGGCCGGCTTTCGCAGTATTCAAGCTTGAAGTCGATGTTGCTATGGTCGCCGTTGGGCGGTCCGAGCATATACACCTGACGCTCGCCGCAACCTTCGAGCGCAATCGAATAAAGCTCCGTGCTGGCGCTGGTTTCAATGTCGAGCGAGACCAGCCTCAACTTCGGGCGATAACCCGGCGCGGGTTTCAAGTCGCTGTTGAGAAGCGGCCCGTCTCCATGGGACTCACCGCTGAACGCGACGGGCGCCGTGATAAAGCGCTCCATCATGTAGCGGTCAGGCGGAAAGACGTCAGCTTCGTAGACATCCACGCCTGCTTGTTTCAAGCGTCTTTCCAGTCCCGTCAATTGCCGATATTGCCTGCTGTAGAGGCCTAACATCGGGCGATGGTTGAAGTCGACGAGATCCAGCGGACGGAGTTCCACCTGCTTTTCGCGTTGCAAGATGGTTTCGACACGCTCGCGTTGTTCGGCTGGAATGAACGCCACGGATTCTTGCGGACGCAAGCGCAGATGGCGGGGACCGTCGTCCGTCGCCAGCCAGAATTCGACCTCGGTCCCATCGGCGGTATCCCGCCAATGACGCGTCAAAATGAAACCTTGTTGATGCCCGGTCAAATGCCCACCTTGGAAAGCTCGTCTATCGCATGGATTTTATAGCGGGCGCACGAGTTCCGTGTTTCAGGGTGGAAATAACGACTAGGACAAAGTTGCTGCGAAGATGGGGCATCGCGGCAATCTATGCGCTCGGTCCAAAGGCTCAGGCCGCGACCGTATTGTTTTTTTCAGCCGAGTAATGATTGACGGGTCGCGCAAGGCCCAGGTTCGCTCGCAGCGTCCGGCCTTCATACTCCGTGCGAAACAGTCCGCGGCGACGCAACTCCGGCAGCACCAGTTCGATGAAATCCGTCAGGCTGCCCGGCAATACCGCGGGCATGACGTTGTAGCCGTCGGCTCCATATTGAACGAAGCGTTCTTCCAGTTGATCGGCTATCTGCTCAGGCGTCCCGACCACTTGCCAATGCCCGCGCGCACCGGCGACGCGAAGATAAAGCTGGCGAATCGTCAGGTTCTCGCGCCGCGCCAACTCAAGCGTGAGCAGTTGACGGCTCTTGCTAGCATTCGTTTCCGGTAACTCGGGAATCGGACCATCGATCGGATAAGCTGACAAGTCGAAACCACCAGTAAGACCCGAGACCAATGCAAGCCCCACAGCCGGGTCGATAAGCGATTGCAGGTGCTCGAACTTCTCGCGTGCCTCGCTTTCCGTTCGTCCGACAATAGGCATCACGCCCGGCATGATTTTCAGATCGTCGGGATGACGCCCATGTTGTTCCAGGCGGCCTTTGACGTCGGCATAAAAATCGATGGCGTCCTGCAGGGTCTGCTGCGCCGTGAAAATAACCTCGGCTGTTCGCGCAGCCAACGCCCGGCCCGCCTCCGATGAACCCGCTTGCACGACCACCGGTTGCCCTTGTGGCGAGCGCGCTACGTTGAGCGGTCCCCTGACCTGGAAAAAACGTCCTTTGTGATCGAGGACATGGCGCTTGGCGGGGTCGAAGAAACGGCCTTGCTCCTTGTCGCGCAAGAATGCATCGTCCTCCCAACTATCCCAAAGCCGATTGACGACTTCGGCGAACTCGGTTGCCCGCTCGTAGCGCTCCGCATGATCAAAATGCCGGTCGCGATTGAAGTTCTTCGCTTCGTGCTCATTCGACGAAGTAACGAGGTTCCAGCCTGCACGACCTCCGCTGATATGGTCGAGCGACGCAAACTTACGGGCGATGTGATACGGCTCGTTGAAGCTCGTCGACGCCGTGCCGACCAAGCCGATGCACTCCGTCACGGCCGCCAGTGCTGACAATAACGTGATCGGTTCGAACTGAGCGATGTAGCTGTGAGCGGTACGGCTCAGGAAATCAAGGTTGTCGCCTCGAGTGCCGACACCATCGGCCAGGAACACGAGATCGAACTTCGCGGCTTCCGCCGCTTGCGCAAGCTGCACGTAGTGTCTGAAATTCACGCCGGCATCCGCCTGAGCGTCCGGATGCCGCCACGCGGCAATGTGATGTCCGGCGGGATACAGGAAGGCGCCTAGGCGCAGTTGTCCGGTTCGCTTGGTCATGGAGTGTGGGATCGGGATGCTTCGTGAAAGGGGCCGCTTGACGAGAGCGCACGCTCAGGCGCTTTTGCGCCATAATCTCTGGTTCTCGGGACGTGCCAGACCGAGATGTTCGCGTAGCGTCGCGCCTTCGTAGTCCGTGCGGAAAATGCCGCGCCGGCGAAGGATCGGAACGACGCCGTCGACGAAGTCCTGCAAGCCGCCCGGCAACGCATCGGGCATGAGGTTGAAGCCATCGGCGGCGCCTGCGTTGAACCAGCGTTCGATATCATCCGCGATCTGCTCGGGCGTCCCCACAATCACGCGATGCCCCCCGCCGCCCGCGAGCGCCCTGATGAGTTCGCGCACGGTGTAGCCGTGCTGGCGGCTTTGCGCCAGCGTCGCGTGAAAGAAGGTGTGGTTGCCGTTGCCTTGGCCGGGCAAGGACAGGTTGTCCGGCAGTTGTTCATCCAGCTTGAGACGGTCCGGGCTCATGCCCAGGACACCGGCCAGCCGGGTCAGGCTATAACTCCACGGAATCAGGTCCACCAGTTCGTCGCGGCGACGTAACGCTTCAGCCTCAGTTGAGCCGATGATCGTGGTCAGTCCCGCCAGCACCTTCACTGCATCGGGACCCCGTCCAAAGGCCGCTGCGCGCGCCTTGAGATCACGTCCATAGGCTAGCGACTCGTCGAACGATTGCGAGGCTGAGAACACCGCCTCGGCATGGCGCGCGGCAAGCTCGCGGCCGTCGCCCGAAGCGCCGGCTTGCACGAGCACCGGATGCCCTTGCGGCGAACGCGGCACATTCAACGGACCTTGCACCGAGAAATGCGTGCCGCGATGCGAGACCGGATGAACCTTGTCCGTATCGACGAATAGTCCGCTCGTTTTATCGCCGACGACCGCGCCGTCCTCCCAACTGTCCCAGAGCGCTTTGACGACGCTGGTGAACTCCGACGCACGTGCGTAGCGTTCGGCGTGATCGGGCACCGCGTCGCGGCCGAAATTGCGCGCCGAGCCCAGGTCGGCGGTAGTCACGACGTTCCAGCCCGCCCGTCCGCTGCTGACATGGTCGAGCGTGGCGAAACGGCGCGCGATGTTGTACGGCTCGTTGTAACTCGTGGACGCCGTGCCGATCACGCCGATATGCGAGGTCGCCGCCGCGATGCTGGCAAGCAGGATGGTCGGCTCCAGCGCGGTGATCGGGCGAAAGTCGATCTGGTCGGCGATAGAGGCGTTATCGGCGAGAAACACGGCATCAAACTTGGCTGCCTCCGCGATCTGTGCAACGCGGACGTAATGACTAACGTCGATGAACGCCAGAGGATCGGCTTCCGCCAGCCGCCATGCAGAGGGGACGAAACCCGAATGCAGGATATTGACGTTGAGGTGCAGGCGTCGCGGTGCGGTGTTTGTAAGGTGGGTCATCTTTCTTTTTCTCAAGCGCTCAATAGCTGACTAAGCTGAATGGCCGACCTTCGATTCTTGATCGGACCGCCGCGTAAAGCGACGAATAAATCCGCCGATCGATATACGCTAAAGCACTAAACCGAATTGACGCGAGGGACACACAAGCGCCGTTCGCATTAACCTTCGCGCATAGCTTTGAGCAGCGCTCAGGAAACCCGGCAAGCGCATATGGTTAGCACCTATCGTTCGTTGCCGACGGCTCGGCATGGCACTTATCCTCATCGTTCGCACTCGTTTAAATTGTGGAGAAGTGAATGACGACGTCAGCACCGACGGACGCGGCGCTTTACGCGCGTTTCGCGGAGATATTCGAGCACATTGGTAAAGGCGCCATCGAGCGTGAGCAGCGTCGTGAACTCGCTCGCGATGCTGTTCAGCAATTGAAGGACAGCGGTTTTACCGCCTTGCGAGCACCGCGCGAATACGGTGGAAGCGGCATCTCGCTGCCGCAGTATTTCCGTTTGCTGACGCGTCTGGGCGAAGCTGATTCGAACCTGCCGCAGATTATTCGCGCGCATTCGGGTTTCATCGAGCAGCGGCTGGAAAGTGAGGATGAGGCAGCCCGCGAGCGCTGGCTGGGACGCATCGCCCGAGGCGAGACGATTGGGGCGGCTACGTCGGAACGCACCGGTTCCACGCACAACAGCGTCACCGTTACACCCGACGCGAACCCGGATTTCGTTCTTCTGAATGGTGAGAAGTACTACAGCACGGGTACGCTCTATTCGGAATGGATCAACGTAGCTGCACATGACGCGCAGACTGATCTTCACGTGCTCGTGCGCAGCGATGCACCGGGTGTGGCACGTAACGACGACTGGGACGGTTTCGGCCAGCGTCTGACGGCTAGCGGCACGACGCGTTTCGATAACGTACGCGTTCCCGTCGACCAGATCCTGTCGCGCTACAAGGCATCGGAGCCGCGCCGTGATTCATTGCTGACTGCGTTTTACCAGGCCGTGCATCTGGCAACGCTCGCGGGTATCGCACGTGCGGTGTTGCGCGATGGCGTTGCGTTCGTTCAGGGCCGTACACGCACGTTTGGCGTAGCGGGGCAGTCGAGCCCGCGTGACAATCCGCTTGTGCATCGCGTAGTGGGGCGTCTCGCGAGTCTCGCGTATTCGGCCGAGGCGCTGGTCGAGTCCGTAGCCGCGGCGCTCGAGCGTGTGCATCAGGCGCGTAACGCGGGTCTGGCTACCACAGCGGATTACATTGCCGTCGATATCCAGGCTTATCAGGCGCAACAGATCGTGCTCGAGCAAGTGCTTGAGGCGGCGACATTGTTATTCGAAGTGGGCGGGGCGTCGGCGACGAGCGAAGCGCGACGGCTCGATCGCCACTGGCGTAACGCACGTGTGATTGCCTCGCACAATCCGGCTATTCAGCGCGAGGCCGCTGTCGGCAATTACCATCTGAACGGGACCGCGCCCGAGGAGCGATTCAGTCTCGCGCATTCCACTGCGGATACGGCTGTGCCTGGCTTAAAGCGCGACGCGGCGTATGGGGATAAAACTGCGGTGCGAGAAGATGCATTTGCCAGGACTGGCAGATAGAACAGAGCGCGTGGTCTTGAGCCACGATGCGTTGACGTGCAACATGAAGTGCAGGACATCACAACGGGGCATGGCCAGAGATGACCATGCCCCGCCTTCATCTGCGTGACAGACGAAAACCAGCCGTTGTAACGGCTGGATGAAACTTAGGCTGGCACGATGTTCGATGCCTGCTTGCCCTTGGGGCCCTGTTTCACTTCAAACGTTACCTTCTGATTTTCCTGAAGGCTTTTGAAGCCCTCTGCCTTGATTTCCGAAAAGTGTGCGAACAGATCTTCGCCGCCGTCATCGGGGGTGATGAAGCCGAAGCCTTTTGCATCGTTGAACCATTTGACCGTACCGGTTGCCATGAGCGTATCCAAAAATTTAGAGCTAACGAGTGAGAATAAAACCAGAGCGCCGAGCCGCGTCGCATTGCATTGTTGTGACAAGACTTCTCTAAGTCCGAGAGCGCGTCCGTAACAAACAACCGCTGCGGCGCTATGCGCTTTTGGAATTATGGCGATTCAATTGTACGCCGCGCCAATATTTATTGAAGCTTTCCAAACCGGAAAAGCTGCAATATGCGTGGAATACGGCATTCGGGTGCTCAGCAAGCTTGTGCTCAACCCGGATAATAGCCTTGTTAAAGGCCTTGAGGTCCTTATCGACAGTTTGTCTGCACATAGGATTTCTTCAGATTGCTTCTACGGACGGCGGCTGAATACTGCGGAATTGCAGCTGCCGAATGCGAAATGAATTTCATTCGCGAGCACACAATTGACTGCCGTCGAGCAGAAGTAATTTTATCCGGTAAACATTCGTCGCTGTGTCGAACTTGGACGACTTTACCGGATTGACGGTGGATTCAAATGCTACCGAACCCGTTTACTGTAGCAAATGACACCATTGCAATGCTTTTATTAAACGATTTACTGCCGCTTTAGCGCAACTTGACGCAAGACCGATGCATTGCCTCGATAGGTGCGTCAGCGAAGCAAGCAATGCTTGCTTCGAAACATCCGATGGTAAGGGGTTGTCGTGATTCGTAAGGAGAATGACGAAAATATTCTATAGAGCCTTATAAATAAAGGGTTTTATATCATCTTCGGCTGATCCGTACCCGGCTTGGTACCCGGTTTTTCATTGACTGGATAGGGCAAAAAAAGACGGCAACGCGGATTATTGCCAACGCCGGCGTACCGGGTCAGCAGCGACGGGGTAAGGATCCGTTCCCTGCGGCTTCTCGGACATCTTGGCCACACCGCTGGGCAGGGACACAATGGCAGATGCTAAGGCATATGCCGAAGAGGGCTTCATGACGAAAACGACTGAGGACCGGCGCGTTCGGGTATTTCGCAATGGCCGCAATCAGGCTATCCGGATTCCACGCGATCTTGAGCTACCAGGTGAGGAGGCCGTGATCCGCAGGGAGGGCACACGTCTGATCATCGAGCCGGCGAAGACCGTGCCATTACGGGAGCTGTTCGCGCAGTGGGCTCCGCTCGACGAGTCCTGGCCGGAAATTGAGAGTCTGCCTGCGGAATCGGTTGACCTGTAATGCCCCCTGTATCTGCTCGACACGAACATCATCTCCGACGCGATCCGCATCGGACAGGAGCCTGCGGAGAGCATCTGCACGTCGATCATCGTGGCTGCCGAACTGCGCTACGGGCTGGAAACGAAAGGCTCAGACGAGTTGGCCAAGCGTGTCCAGCGCGTGCTGACAAGCTTGCCGGTGATCGCGCTCGATAGCGGGCGGACCGTTTCTACGGAAGGTTGCGGGCCGATCTCGAACGTCAAGGCAAGGTGATCGGCGCGAACGACATGCTCATTGCGGCGCACGCGCTGGCGATGGACGCGGTGCTCGTCACGGACAACGATGAGTTTTCCCGGGTGCAGGGCCTCCAACTTGAAAACTGGCTGCTACGCGGTGCTGGCTGACACGCGAACTGATGGTGGCCTGCGGAACGCATCAGACTCCGGCACTGTCGTTGCGGCGCTATTCTGGCAATCCGAATAACTGCGCAGTTGATCGGTGACGATTTTGCGCGGCACGGGGCTCGAGCGCAGCACGCGCTTGAAGAACCGTTTGGCTGCGGCTTTGTCGCGCCGCTTTTGTAGCAAGATGTCCAGTTGGTTGTGGTGCAAATAGCGCAGGCAAGCGAGAGGATCATCTTCCTTAGCAATCTTAATAAATTGAAAGAACCGTCATCCAAATTGAGCGCGCAGAAGTATCTTTGAGATGCGCTGCCGTGAGATCGAACTGACCTTTGCGAATGCGGTGCATTAGCTCGATACCTGAGATCGTGACAGCCGCGCTTCGGAAGCGTTTGAACCCGAGCATCACGTTCACCCGCGATTTGATGTGGCGATGATCCTGGTCGGGTAGCAGCAGCGCATTGCTGCGCTGCTGCCCCCTGAGAACCGTAC
>NZ_JALPRJ010000091.1 GCF_030464885.1 Caballeronia sp. SEWSISQ10-4 2
CTAACTTGCCGATTGTTGGGAGGCGTTTTCTTTGCTTCTGTTTCTTTTTCGCCGTCGTGGGAAAAAATCAGCTTACTCACGCAGACCACTAAGGCCGAAAGCACCACCCCGACACCACCCCGACCTTCCGCACCGGCAGACCCAAACCAAACCCGTCCACCGGCGCGAGCGAAAAATCTCCGCCCTAACCGTTCAACCCGCGCTCCAGATCCGCGCGAATATCCCCGGCATTTTCCAGCCCGACCGCCAGCCGGATCAACCCTTCCCGAATCCCCGCCGCTTCGCGCACTTCCGGCGTCAAGCGCCCGTGCGTTGTCGTCGATGGATGCGTGATAGTCGTACGCGTATCCCCAAGATTGCCCGTGATCGAGCAGATTTTCGTCGCATCGATCACGCGCCATGCATTCGCACGCTGCTCCTCACGCGTCTCGCCCTTCAACTCGAACGACACAATCGCCCCGCCCGCCTTCTGCTGCTTCTTGGCAATGGCGTACTGCGGATGCGACTCGAGCCCCGGATAAAACACCCGCTCGATCGCCGGATGCGTCTCCAGCCAGCGCGCGATTTCCAGCGCATTCGCCGACTGCTTTTCCACCCGCAGCGACAGCGTTTCCATCCCCTTCAACAACACCCACGCATTGAACGCAGATAACGTAGGCCCCGCACTGCGCACGAATGGAAACACCTTCTCCATGATGAACTGCTTCGACCCCACCAACGCGCCGCCCAGCACGCGTCCCTGACCGTCGAGGAACTTGGTGGCCGAATGCATGACGACATCGGCGCCGAGTTTCAGCGGCTGTTGCAATGCCGGGCTACAGAAGCAGTTATCGACGACAAACAGCGCGCCCACTTCCTTCGAAATCTTCCCGATCGCTTCGATATCCGCAACCTCCGTCAGCGGATTCGACGGCGTTTCGAGGAAAAACATCTTCGTCTCGGGGCGAACGGCGGCACGCCATTCATCGAGATTGGTGGCATCGACGAACGTGGTCGTAATGCCGAACTTGGTGAATATCTGCGAGAACATCCCGACCGTCGAGCCGAACAAACTCTTCGAACTCACCAGGTGATCGCCCTGCTGCATCGAACACATCACCACCGACATGATCGCGGCCATGCCTGAGGCCGTCGCCATGCACGCCTCGCCGCCTTCAAGCGCCGCCAGACGGTTTTGAAACATCGCGACGGTCGGGTTCGTGAAGCGCGAATAGGTGTAAGCCTCTTCGGCGTTCTTGAAGCTCTCCGCGGCGTGCTCGGCGCTCTTGAACACAAAGCTCGACGTCAGGAAAATCGCTTCCGAGTGCTCGTTGAAATCGCTGCGCAAGGTTCCCGCGCGGACGGCGAGCGTATCGAAGTTGAAGTTTTCGTCCATGTTCGTATTTTCCATTCACATCTATTCATTTAGCCCGGCCAGAAAACCGGGACGCAAAAAAGCCCGCTTCTGCGTCAGCATGAGCGGGCTCGGTGCGGAAAAGCCTGTAGCGTCGCCGGTGCGTGGTCCAGATTCGCCACCGGTTCGCTTTAGCTGTTTCGGGTTCCGACTCAGGCTAAACATCTAGCCCGTTCATCTAAACCCGCGTCCGCAAGCTGATCTCAAATCGACGCAAACCTGATCCTATCACGACTGCCACGCGCTTATCGCGCGAGCTCACTCAACCGACAACTGCAAGTGCAACTGCGAACGCGATACGCCGCCTTCCATCGCTTCACTCGCGGCTTCCCGATCCGACTGCGCTTGCGGCGCCAGACGCGCCGTCTCCAGCCGATCCAGATAAGCCTCGTTGATGTCGCCGGTGATGTAGTTGCCATCGAAGCACGAAGCATCGAATTCACGCAGCGCCGGATTGATGTCGCGAATGGCCTGCTTCAGGTCAGCCACGTCCTGATACACCAGATGATCCGCGCCAATCATGCGCGCCACTTCGTCATCCGTGCGGCCATGAGCGACCAGTTCGCCGCGCGTGGGCATGTCGATGCCATACACGTTCGGGAACTTCACGGGCGGCGCAGCGGACGCGAAAATCACCTTGGCGGCGCCAGCATCGCGCGCCATCTGCACGATTTCATGCGACGTCGTACCGCGCACGATGGAGTCATCGACGATCAGCACGTTCTTGCCCTTGAACTCGATCGCCATGGCGTTCAGCTTCTGGCGCACCGACTTCTTGCGCACAGCCTGCCCCGGCATGATGAAGGTGCGGCCAACGTAGCGATTCTTGAAGAAACCTTCGCGATACTCCACGCCGAGCTTCGCGGCCACTTGCATGGCGGCGGGACGCGATGAATCGGGAATCGGCATGACCACGTCGATAGGCACGCCCGGCAGCACGCGCTTGATCTTCTCGGCGAGGTAATCGCCCATGCGCAGGCGCGCGTTGTAGACCGGCACGCCGTCGAGGCACGAATCGGGACGCGCGAGATACACGAGTTCGAAGATGCAGGGGTTCAGGCTCGGGTTCTCGGCACATTGCTGGCTGTGCAGATTGCCGTCGTTATCGATGAAAATCGCTTCGCCCGGCTCCACATCGCGCACGAATTCGAAACCGATACCTTCAACCGCCACCGATTCCGACGCCACCATCCATTCCACGCCGGTCGCGGTTTCCTGCTTGCCGAGGACCAGCGGACGGATGCCGAACGGATCGCGGAAAGCAACGAGTCCGTAGCCTGCGATCAGCGAGACGATGGCATACGAACCCTTCACTCGCCGATGCACGCCGCTCACAGCCTTGAACAGCGCGGCCGGATCGAGTTCCAGGCCGGAGCTGGACAACTGCAGTTCGTGAGCGAAGACGTTGAGCAGGACCTCGGTATCGGACGCGGTGTTGATGTGCCGGCGATCGATCCGGAACATCTCTTCCTTCAACTGCGGCCAGTTCGTCAGGTTGCCGTTGTGGGCGAGGATGATCCCGAACGGCGCGTTCACGTAGAACGGCTGGGCTTCTTCCTCACTCGATGCCGATCCGGCCGTCGGATACCGCACCTGCCCAATGCCGACATTGCCCGGCAGGCTGCGCATGTTGCGCGTGCGGAACACGTCGCGCACCATGCCGTTGGCCTTATGCATGTGGAAGTTATTGCCGTTCGCCGTCGCAATGCCAGCCGCATCCTGACCGCGGTGCTGCAGCAGCAGCAAGCTGTCATAAATCAACTGGTTGACGGGAGTCTGGGAAACTACGCCTACGATGCCGCACATGGCATGGTCCTTCAAAGAGTCGAAACGGGTCGAAATGGCGTATCGGTGCAACTCATGCAGGACAGGTGATCAGACTGCATGGGTGTTGCGCCGAGCCGTCGCAAGATTCTCGGGTAGCGGGCCAGGGCGTTATTGCGCAGGCGTTGTGGACGGATCTTTCGGGCCGTCCGGCGTGGTGCGCACGTACGCGGCGAGCGTATCGGGAAGCAGCGGTTTCAGTTCTCGCACGCCTTGTTCGGCCGCGGGCCGGAACAAGGCGTTACGCCAGAAATCGTGTTGTGGCAGTTCGGTCAAGCCCGCGAGGGCGACCAGGATCACTACCAGAATGGCCCCTCTCACGAGGCCGAACAAAAGTCCAAGCGACCGGTCGATACCGCGCAGCCCGACCACTTCGGTCACGCGCGACAACAACGCGCCAGCCACGCTCGATATCACCAGCACCGCCGCAACGATCAGCAAAAACGCGATCAGCCACTGCGTGAGCGCCCCGCCCGGCCAGTGCGCCGGAATATAAGGCACGATCGCACCGACAAAACGCCCCGCGATCAACAGCGCCGCGATCCAGCCGATCAGCCCGAACACTTCGGCCAGCAGACCGCGCCACATCCCGCGCAGCGCGGAGAGGCCGATCACGGCCATCACCGCGTAGTCGAAACTCGTGAACATCTACAGCTAGTTCGCCGACGCGTTATTGCTGCTGCCGCCCAGACCGGCTTGCCGCACCTTCACGAGCGCCGCCGATGCAGCCGCCCGGTCGGCAAACGGTCCCGCACGCAATAACGTGCGAGTGGTTCCGTCAGCCTGCTTTCTATGTTCGATATATGCGGGCACTCCCGCAGCCTTCAACTTCGTCACCCAGTTCTGAGCGGCACTGTCCTCGTCGAAGGTACCGATCTGGACCACAAAACGACTTCCGGCCGGGGATGCCGGCGTGTTCGGTTTCGGGGTTGCTGCCGTGACGGGTGCAGGTGCCGGGACGTCTGCCGGTGGCTTGGACGCTTGAGCAGTTGTTGTCGGCGTCGGCGTCGGTGCGGCCGGTTTCGCTTCGGGCTTCGGCGCGGCGGCTTTGGCCTGCGCTTGCGTTTCTGCGGGTTTAGAAGCCGGCTTCGAGTCAGGCTTTGAAGCCACTGCCGCCGCGTTGTCGGAAGCCGCTACAGGACCGTCCGGCGCCACACCTGCTTGCGTATCGGCTGATGAATCGACTGCACCAGCGTCCGTCGCGTCGCTATGACTGGTCTTGGGCAACGGTGCGGCGGGGCGCGTCGGGATATCGATGGAGATGTCGTCGGTGACGGGCTTCGGATGCGAATCCAGCACCATCGGCAGGATGATCACCGCCGCCGCGACCAGCGCGAGTGCACCGACCAGACGCCGCCGCGCACGCTGCTTTTCGGGCAAGGTGGGGTCGAGCATCATTGCGTCGGCCTCGGGACGGTCGCTGCGGCGCGTCCGGCGTTCGGTACGCACGGTCTGACGCGAGCCGCGCGGGGAGTCGGAATATGCGTCGCGACCCGAAGGCGCGTCGTCTTTCTTGCCGAACGAGAAAAAGGACATGGTTGGCTTTTGCGAGAGGCTGGCCGGCCGTCCGTTCAATGATGCTGCGATTTACGGTAGGCCATCACACCCGCCACCGTATGGAAACTGCCGAAAACCAAAATTCTATCATTTTCGGACGCTCGCTTTAACGCATCTTGAAAAGCGTCGGCCGGATTGTTGAATTGAGTAACGCTGCTGTCGGCACTGTCGTTGACGCCGGCCTCGCGTAAAACGCCTTCCAGCGTCGCGGCAGAGGCTCCGCGCGGGGTCGGCAAGCCGGTGACGTTCCAGTGATCGACTTCGCCCTTCAAATGTTCCACAATCCCGGCGATGTCCTTGTCGCCCATCGCGCCGAAGACCGCGTAGGTGTAGGGGAAAAAACCCATGTTGCCGAGGTTTTGAGCCAGTACGGCGGCCGCGTGCGGGTTGTGCGCCACGTCAAGGATCACTTGCGGTTTGCCCGGCACGACCTGGAAACGCCCCGGCAATTCGACGTTCGCGAGACCCAGCCGGATGTCCTGCGCGGACACTGGAATACGGTCGCGCAACGCTTCGAGCGCAGCCAGCGCCGCCGATGTATTGATCAGCTGATTCGCGCCGCGCAAAGCCGGGTAAGCGAGCGCCGAGCGCCGCTGCGCCCGGCCGATATAACTCCATTGCTGGCGCTCGTTGCCGCCCTGCGCTTCGTAGCGAAAATCGCGACCGACCAGCCACAAATCCGCGCCGATAGCCGCCGCATGATCGATCAGCGACTGCGGCGGCGTGGGATCGCCGCAAATGGCGGGTGTATCGCTGCGGAAAATCCCGGCCTTTTCGAAGCCGATTTTCTCGCGGGTGTCGCCGAGATAATCCGTATGGTCGATGTCGATGCTCGTCACGATCGCGCAATCGGTATCGATGATATTCACGGCGTCCAGCCGCCCGCCCAGGCCCACTTCGAGGATCACGGCATCCAGTTCCCGCGATGCAAACAGCCGCATGATCGCAAGCGTGGTGAACTCGAAATACGTCAGCGAGACCGGTTCAGCCAAGCTCGTGCGAGCCTGTTCGACGGCTTCGAAATGCTCGAGAAGCTCGGCATCGGTGGCATCGACGCCATTCAGCCGCGCGCGCTCGTTGAAGTCAAGCAAATGCGGCGACGTGTGGCATCCCACGCTATACCCCGCGCGCAGCAAAATGGTTTCGATGATCGCGCAAGTGGAACCCTTGCCATTCGTCCCGCCGACCGTGATTACGGGACACTTGAAACTCAGTCCGAGCGCATCGCGGACCTTGCTGATACGCGTCAAGCCCATGTCGATACCGACCGGATGAGCTGATTCAAGGTGTACAAGCCACGCGTCGAGGGTCGAAAAGGTGAACGATGAAGTCGTCATGAAATGGTGATGCTCGCCAGCAAAATAAGGGGGGATGCCGAAACAAAAACGCCGCGCGCGACCCTCGGCGGGTTCGCGCGCGGCGCCTGGGCCGTCATCATTTAACGCCTTCTGCGCGATCGACGCTCAGACGGCGCTTTAAAAACACAAACCTCAGGCGACCGAATCGGCGGGTTGCAGCGTCAGCAATGCAATCAGACGCGCAATTTCTTCGCGCATCTTGCGGCGGTCAACGATCATGTCGATCGCGCCCTTCTGCATCAGGAATTCCGAGCGCTGGAAGCCTTCCGGCAGCTTCTCGCGCACCGTTTGCTCGATCACGCGCGGTCCGGCGAAGCCGATCAGCGCCTTCGGTTCCGCGATCACCACGTCGCCCAGGAACGCGAAACTGGCGGACACGCCGCCCATGGTCGGATCGGTGAGCACGGAGATGAACGGCAGCTTGGCATCGGAGAGCTTTGTCAGCATGGCCGTGGTTTTCGCCATCTGCATCAGCGAGAGCAAGCTTTCCTGCATCCGCGCCCCGCCGGACGCCGTGAAGCAGATGAACGGCGTGCGCTGCTCGAGTGCGTTGCGCGCGCCGCGGGCGAAGCGTTCACCGACCACCGAGCCCATCGAGCCGCCCATGAAGGAGAACTCGAAGCAGGCCGTGGTGACCGGAATGGTGTGGATCGCGCCGCCCATGACGACCATGGCGTCGGTTTCGTCGGTGTCTTCCATCGCCTCTTTCAGGCGGTCCGGGTACTTCCGGCTGTCCTTGAACTTCAGTGCATCGACCGGCAGGATTTCCTGGCCGATCTCATAACGGCCTTCCGGATCGAGCAAACCGTCCAGCCGTTCGCGCGCGCCAATCCGCATGTGATGACTGCATTTCGGGCAGACATGCAGATTCGCCTCGACGTCGTTGCGGTACAGCACCGCTTCGCACGACGGGCACTTGATCCATAGCCCTTCCGGAATGCCCTTGCGGCTTTTCGGATCGGTTTGCTTGATCTTCGGCGGTAACAGTTTGTCGAGCCAGCTCATCGTGTTTCCTTCTTGTTCGCGTGTTTTGCGGCCGTTTGAGATTATTCGGGGCCGCAAAAACGGGTTATTTTGCAGAATCGAGCGCAGAGCGAATATCGGCGATAAAACTCGTCAGCATCTCCGCTGCCTTCTCTGGCGGCGCTTCTTCGAGCAATTGCACGAGACGGCTGCCGATCACGACAGCATCCGACACATCGGCCACCTGCCTCGCCGACGCGGCGTCGCGGATGCCAAAACCGACACCCACCGGCAACGCGACATGCGCCTTGATGGCCGGGATTTTACTCGCGATGCTCGCCACGTCCAGATTTGCCGAACCGGTCACGCCTTTCAGCGACACGTAATAGACATACCCGCTCGCCACTTGGCCGACTGCGGCAATGCGTGCGTCGGTGGATGTGGGTGCGAGCAGGAAGATCGGATCGATGCCGGCAGCGCGCATCGATTCGCTAAATTCCACCGATTCCTCCGGCGGGTAATCGACGACCAGAACGCCATCCACGCCGGCTTCTTTTGCTGCTTTGGCGAAGGTTTCGGTGCCCATGCGTTCGATCGGGTTGGCGTAACCCATCAGGACAACCGGCGTGGTCGTGTTGGTCTCGCGGAAGCGTTTGACGTCGGCGAGTACGTGTTTCAGCGACACGCCACGCGCCAATGCCCGTTCCGACGAGCGTTGAATCACGGGACCATCGGCCATCGGGTCGGAGAAAGGTACGCCCAGTTCGATGACGTCCGCGCCTCCCTTGGCGAGCGCGTGCATGAGTTCTACGGTTTGCTCAGGGTTCGGATCGCCGGCCGTAATGAACGGGATCAGACCTTTCTTGCCCTGCTCGGCCAGCGCCGCAAATGTGCTTTTAATACGGGACATGAGTTATCTCTTTCGCGCGTAATCTGCGCCTTTTAGCATTTTTTAGCAGCAACTTAGGCGGCGTTGGCTTGATCGATGGAATCGGTGTCAGCGCTTTCCGCTGCCGCCGGCTCAGCCCGGACCCCGACGGAACGCGTCTCAGCGACGCGCCTTTCGGCAATCGCGTGATAGTCGGCGTTGATCTCGTAGCCGATGAACTCGCGCCCATGACGCGCGCACGCGACCGCGGTCGTGCCGCTGCCCATGAACGGATCGAGGACGCGTCCACCACGCGGACAACTCGCGAGCACCATACGCTCGATGATCTCAAGCGGCTTTTGCGTGGGATGGTCGACGCGCTCTGCGTGTTGCCTGTGCAGCCGCGACACCGACCATACGTCCTTCGGGTTGTAACCCAGCTCCAGCCACTTGCTGCCTTCGAACAATTTGCGCGAACGCGCCTTCTTCGTCACTGCGTCGTAGGGGATGCGGATGGGATCGAGATCGAAGAAGTAATCCTTCGATACCGCGAAATAACCGATGTTGTCGTGCACTGACGTGTATCTGCGCACCGTTCCGCCCATGCTCGGCACGCGCCGGTCCCACACGATCTCGTTGACCATTGTGAGGCGGCGCTTGAGGAACACGAAGATCTCCGGCGCATATTGCCACGTGCAAAAAATGTAAAGCGAACCACTTGGCTTGAGCTTCGGAATAGCCAGCTCAAGCCAGCCATAGGTCCAGTCGAGGAAGGCATCGCCGGAACGCATGTCCGAGTCGTTGCCGTAATCCTTGCCCAGTCCATACGGCGGATCGGCCACGATCAAATCGATCGAGCCGTCCGGGAGGTTCGCTGCATCGGTGAGGAAATCGCGGTGATGCAGGTGGATGCCGCGGTCGATGCCACCATCGGCGGCATCGTGCGCACTTGCATGATCGATTTCATCGCGCATCGGTTGCGGGCTCAGAACGTGATGCCGGTGCGCTCGGCAACCGTATGCATGTCCTTGTCGCCACGACCCGAAAGGTTGACCAGCAGCAGCTTGTCTTTCGGCAACGTGGGCGCGAGCTTCGCGGCATAAGCGAGCGCGTGACTCGATTCGAGCGCCGGGATGATCCCTTCGATGCGGCAGCAATCGTGGAAACCCTTCAGCGCTTCTTCGTCGGTAATGCCCACGTATTGCGCCCGTCCCGCATCCTTCAGCCACGCGTGCTCCGGGCCGACGCCGGGATAATCCAGCCCGGCCGAAACTGAATGCGTCTCGATGATCTGGCCGTTTTCGTCCTGCAGCAGATACGTGCGGTTGCCGTGCAGAACGCCCGGACTTCCGCCGATCAGCGACGCGGCGTGACGGCCCGTTTCGATGCCATCGCCGGCCGCTTCCACGCCAATCAGCTTCACATCTTTATCTTCGATATACGGATAAAAGATGCCCATCGCATTCGATCCACCGCCAACGCATGCGATCACCGCGTCCGGCTGGCGACCGGTCATCTCAGGCATCTGCACCTTGCATTCGTCGCCGATAACCCGCTGGAAATCGCGAACCATCATCGGGTAAGGATGCGGCCCCGCCACCGTGCCGATGATGTAGAACGTGTTCTCGACGTTCGTCACCCAATCGCGCATGGCTTCGTTCAGCGCGTCTTTCAGCGTCTTGGAGCCCGATTCGACCGGCACGACCGTCGCGCCCAGCAGCTTCATGCGGTACACGTTCGCCGCTTGCCGCCGCACGTCTTCCGAGCCCATGTAGACCACGCATTCCATGCCGAAACGCGCGGCGATGGTCGCCGTTGCAACGCCATGCTGACCCGCACCGGTTTCCGCGATCACGCGCGGCTTGCCCATCTTGCGTGCGAGCAGCGCCTGACCGATCACGTTGTTAACTTTGTGCGCACCGGTGTGATTCAGGTCTTCGCGCTTGAGGAAGATTTGCGCGCCGCCGAGCATCTCGCTCCAGCGTTTGGCGTGATAAATCGGCGACGGACGGCCGACGTAATGCTTCAGTTCGTACTCGTATTCCGCGATAAACGCCGGATCCTTGCTGCATTCAGCGTAGGCATCGCGGAGTTCATCGAGTGCGTGAATCAGCGTTTCGGATACAAAAACGCCGCCATATGGACCGAAATGGCCCCGATCGTCTGGTAAGTTGTACATGTGTCACTCTCTCGGTACGTGGAAGCGTTGCGCTTTACCACGTTGATCATCCAGCATCCGCTTCGCGCACCGCGCGTACGAACGCCGCCATTCGGGCGTGGTCTTTCACGCCCTTCACCCCCACTACTTCGATGCCGCTGGAGACATCGACTGCGTAGGGGCGCACGCGCCGGATGGCGTCAAGGACGTTTTGCGCGTTCAACCCACCACTCAAAACGGCCCGATGCCCGAGATCTGTTGGGATAAGTGACCAATCGAATACCTTTCCACCGCCACCGTAGCCCTCGACAAGGGTGTCGAGGAGCAAACCGCTGGCTGCTGAATAATTAAGAGATAATTCTACCAAATCGCGTGCAGTGGCATCAGGCCCTACCCGAACGGCGCGCCACCACGGCAAACCGGCCACTTCCGCGAGCGCCGCGCATTGCGCTGGGGTTTCGTCGCCGTGGAATTGCAGCAGCGACAGCCGCACGTTCGACGTCACTTCGCGGATCCAGTCCGGCGTGGCGTTGACGAACAAACCGACCGCCGAAACCAGCGGCGGCACGTGCTCCGCCAGTTCGACCGCCTGGCCCACGCTGACCGAACGTGGACTTGGCGGGTAGAACACGAAACCCACTGCATCAGCGCCGAGTGCGACGGCGGTATCGACGTCTTCTGTTTTCGACAAACCGCACAGTTTGATTCTCGTTCTACGCAAATCGTTATTTGGTAAATCGTTATCTATCATGCTGGTTTTCCTTGCCAGACCGCGCTCCACGGGTAGCTTCCCAGGCGCGGCGCGGGCACTGCGAAGTTCTCAGGATAGCCGACCTCGGCCAGATAGAGGCCGTCGGGCATGAACGTCGGTGCGGAGCGTTTGCGGTCGCGGGCTTCCAATAATTCGGCCATCCACGAGGCAGGATGTTTGCCGCGGCCAATCGCGACGAAACATCCCATCAGATTGCGCACCATATGGTGCAAAAATGCGTTCGCCCGGAAGCGGAAGTGGATGAAATCGCCCTGCTCCACTATGTCGATCTGATGCAGGTATTTCACCGGCGTCTTCGCCTGGCACTCGGACGAGCGGAACGCCGTGAAATCGTGCTTGCCGATCAGGCAGGCGGCGGCTTCGCGCATCGCGTTGGCATCGAGTGGGGCGTAGCACCAGCCAGCGTGGCCGGTGATCATCGGCGAGCGCACGGGGTGGACGTACAGCGCGTAGTAATAGGTGCGCTCAAAGGCGCCGAAACGCGCGTGGAAATCGTCGGGCATCGGCCGTGCCCACTGGACCGCGACGCTCTGCGGCAAAAACGCGTTCGTGCCGCGCACCCAGGCGAAGTCGGTGCGCTCGAGTTCGGTATCGAAATGGACGACCTGGCCGAGCGCGTGCACGCCCGCATCCGTGCGTCCCGCGACAACCGTTTGCACGCGGGTTTGCGTGAATTTTCCAAGCGCGTGTTCGAGGACGTCTTGTACCGTCTCGACATCCGATTGGGTCTGCCAGCCGCTGAACGCCGAACCGTCGTACTGGATACCTAATGCAATGCGTTTCAAGGGCATATCAGGAGAGCGGCGCCAACGTCGATAACAGCGCGGCAGCGGGTTGACGCGTGGCCGGATCGTTCGATTCGATCACTTCCTGCAGCAGCGTGCGCGCGCCGGACAAATCGCCGAGTTCGATGTATTCGACGGCAAGTTCGAGCTTGTTGCGGGCTATCGACGAGATCTGCTCGGGCGTGAAGGCCGGCAGCGGCTCGGTCTGGCTCGCGGGCGAGTTGTAGTCGAAGTCGAGGCTCAACGGACCGAAACGCGACGCGCCGAGGCCTGCCACCGATGCCGCGCCAGCCGTGCCGGATTCAATTTGCTCGCTCGCCGATGTCGATGTGGATTCAGGATGGCGATGCTGCGCGTTCTGGCGATCGAAGACAGCTGGGTCGGCGATCGGCTGGGGCGTGACGGGCACGGGGGCTATGGGGGTTTCGGCGACAGGCGTGGTTTCGTTGTGCTCGGTGGATTCTGTCGGCGATGGGTGTTCGGTTGCCGAGGCAGCGGGGAGCGTCGGTTGCGGCGGCTGGACGTCCGAAGGCGAAGGCGCTTCCTGACGCGGCGGCAAACCGAAATCGAGCGCACTCAGGGCTTCGATAGCCTCTTGCGGGAATTTGGGCTGCGGGAAGCGGGAAGCCGGTGAGGGTTCGTCGTCGTAGTCCGACGAGTCTTGCAGGCTGTGAGGCTGGTCGGTTGCGTGCTCAGGTGCGGACGATTGCGCCGATGCCCCGTGCTCTGCACTTTCATGCGTGCCAGACGCACGCGCCGCTTCTTCCTGAGATGCGGCTTCGCGGGCTGCGGCTTCACGTGTGGCGGCTTCACGTGTGGCGGCTTCGTGGGCTTCGGCTTCACGAGCCGCTGCCTCACGAGCTGCAGCTTCACGTGTGGCTGTTTCACGGGCTTCGGCTTCACGAGCCTCCGCTTCACGCACTTCTGCTTCACGCGCAGCAGTTTCATTTGCCGCGGCCTCTCGCGCCTCTGCTTCTCGCGCTGCGGCCTCCCGTGCCTCATTTTCTCGCGCGGCCGCTTCACGCGCGACCGCCTCTTGCGCTTCCAACTCACGCGCCGCAGCCTCTTGCGCCACGGCCTCCCGCGTCGCCTGTTCTAACGCCGCAGCCTCGCGCAACTCCTCCGCCCGCGCCTCCATTTCCGCACGCAACGCCTCTGCGCGATCCGTCGCTGCCCGCTCAGCGGCCAGCGCCGCTTCGATCGCACCCGGCCGCGGCGGTGTGAAATCGCGATGAAGTGCCGCGGGCGCATCAGGCATGAACGGAGCGCGTTTGGCGTCCGCTTCACGAGTCATATTCGTCGCGTCCTGCGCACGGCTCTCGGTCCCGCTCAGCGTCACTCGTGTGTCGGCGGCCACATCCTCGTCGATGGACTCGCTCCCAGCCGGAGGAAGCGGAGTGTCTTCAGTTGGAGTCTCGAAGGACTGGGCGGCGTCGTAGTTTTCGATGCTCGCCGCCACCACGTTCAGTTCGCTTTGACCGCGCTGAACCGATGCGCCGTCGAGATCGGCGGCGCCTGTTGGAGATTGCGCGTGGCTCGTCGAACCGTCGTGAGGGGGAAGGACCGTTGTTTCAGGCGCCGTCGATAGTACCGGCGGTTCTTGCGGCGACCGGTCATCCTCAGTCACCGCAGACGCAGCGCTTGCGGCACGGCGTCGTTTGCCGGCTCGCATAACGAGCAGAAGCAAGCCGACTATCACTACGGCAGCCCCGGCGATCCAACCGATCGGCCCGTTGGCTGACGTGGCGAGGGAACCCGTCGTCGACGGCGCGCTGGCCGGCGCGGCAGTCTCCACAGGCATGCTCGACGCTACCGCCGATGCCGGCACCACTTCGCTGGCGCTCGCAGCCTCACTCGCGTTCGCCGCAGGTTGAGCCTCGGATGTCGGCAAGGCCACGTTCGCCTCGCTCGATGCGTTCGGTGTAACAGCGCCGCTCGCTGCCATTACCGCGCCGACGGCATTCGATGCCCCCTCAGCCGGGGCCGCAGCCGCTGCGGAACCGCTAGCCTCGATTGCTGGCGACGACGTAGCCACCGGCGCAGAAGCAGAAACTGCAGCAGAAGCGATGCCCACGTCCTCAACCGGCGGCACGTTCAAAACCGATCCCAATTTCAACCGGCTCGGATCATGACCCATGAACGCGTTGGGATTTGCATCGAACAGTGCGTGCGCCATCTTTTCGCGCGTGGCGCGGTCGTTCGAGCCGGTGATTTGGGAGGCGATATCGCTGAGCGACTGCCCGGGTTTCACGCTGTACTGCGTGAGCGCGCCCGCCGCCGATGCAGCATCCGGTGCCGAAGTCGCCGATACGGCTGACGCGCTGCTTGCCTGAGCGTTGGCATCGACGGAAACGAACGTCCCGAGCAGCACACTCGCGACGCTTGCCGCGACCAGCGCCGCGCGCCGCGAGCGGCTGAAGCAGCGAGGCTGTGAATGAAGTGGCCGACTCGGACGAGCGATCATTGATACTCCAGGCGAGTGGACAGGGAACAAGAAACCAACAAAACGGGGCGACATCCAAAATCAGCCGCGGACCAGCCGTCGTTTGACCACGACGCAACCGCAAAACCAGCAACGAGCCAAGCGCAAAACGAAAAAGCGCCGCACAAACGCGACGCTTTTATCGAACTGCCGCGCGTCTTGGCGCGTAGTTTACTTTACTTGTCCAGCAGGATGCGCAGCATCCGGCGCAGCGGTTCTGCCGCACCCCACAACAACTGGTCGCCGACCGTGAACGCCGAGAGGTATTCGCCGCCCATCGCCAGCTTGCGCAGCCGGCCGACCGGCACCGTCAGCGAACCCGTGACCACTGCCGGCGACAAATCGCGCATCGACGCTTCGCGCTCGTTCGGGACAACCTTCACCCAATCGTTCGCCGATGCCAGGATGCCGTGCAATTCGTCCAGCGGCACGTCCTTCTTGAGCTTGATGGTCAGGGCCTGCGAGTGGCAACGCATTGCGCCGATCCGCACGCACAAGCCGTCAACGGGAACCGAGCCCGGCTCGCCCATGGCGGGAAGCCCAAGAATCTTGTTGGTTTCCGCGCCGCCCTTCCACTCTTCCTTCGACATGCCGTTGCCGAGGTCCTTGTCGATCCACGGAATCAGCGCGCCGGCCAGCGGCACGCCGAAATTATCGACGGGCATGCGCTCGCTCGACATGGCCGCCTGCACGCGCTTGTCGATATCCAGAATAGCCGACGACGGATCCGCCAGATCTTCCTTGACCGCGCCATACAGCACGCCCATTTGCTGCAGCAGTTCGCGCATGTTCTGCGCGCCCGCGCCGGAAGCTGCCTGATACGTCATGGCAGTCGTCCATTCGACCAGGTTCTGGTTGAACAAACCACCCAGCGCCATCAGCATCAAGCTGACCGTACAATTCCCGCCGATAAAATTTCGGCCGCCCTTAACCAGCGAATCCTTGATGACGTTCAGGTTGACCGGGTCGAGGATGATGACCGCATCGTCCTTCATGCGCAGCGACGAAGCCGCGTCGATCCAGTAACCCTTCCAGCCGGCCGCGCGCAGCTTCGGGTACACCTCGTTGGTGTAGTCGCCGCCCTGGCACGTAATGATTGCGTCGCACTTTTTCAGGTCGTCGATGCTTGTCGCATCTTTGAGTTTCGTCTCGTTTTTCGCGAACGACGGCGCATTGCCGCCCGCATTGCTGGTGCTGAAAAACACCGGTTCGATCAGGTCGAAATCGCCTTCCTGCTGCATACGCTGCATCAGGACGCTGCCGACCATGCCGCGCCAACCAACGAGACCTACGTTCATGACTAACCTTTTTTGTGGACACTTCCCCGCTTGGCCTGCCCTCCGCCGGCGTGACCGCGCGGGGAAGATGGGCGGACACGACAGGCGATCAGCGGAACGTGATCGTTTTGAGGGAAATGGTTTTCGTAATGCGTTTGGACAGCGCAACCGTACCCAGATGCATGTTCAAACGCGTAATGGCGAGACGAATCGTGCGGGCGCCTTCAATGCCGCCGCATGAAATCGAGTCCAGAGAGATTTTAGAGATCTTCGCCATAACAAAAGAGTCTACACGATAACCCGCATATTCGTCCTTCCAAGCGAGCGTTCCACGCTGTTTTGACGTGGTTCGTGCGCTAAAAGCGACGAAACGAGATGAAATATCGCGATCGGCGGCATCTTGAAAAGACGTCCGCCGCGAGACGCTTTTCCACCGGAATTTTTCGCTGACGCGTCCGGCGGAAAAGCGTGTTGCCGGTTTTAAAGCGCCGCGAGAACCGCGTCGCCCATTTCCTTCGTACCGACCGTGCGGCCATCCTGCGTCGCGATGTCACCGGTGCGGAAACCCTGTTCCAGCACCTTCTTCACCGCCGTTTCGATGCGATCAGCCTGCTCGGCCTTGCCGAGCGAGTAACGCAGCATCATGGCGGCCGACAGGATGGTCGCGAGCGGATTCGCCACGCCCTTGCCCGCGATATCCGGCGCCGAACCATGCGAGGGCTCGTACAAGCCCTTGTTGTTCTTATCGAGCGAAGCGGACGGCAACATGCCGATGGAACCCGTCAGCATCGCGGCTTCGTCGGAGAGAATGTCGCCGAACATGTTGCCGGTCACGACCACGTCGAACGCTTTCGGTGCCTTCACCAGTTGCATGGCCGCGTTGTCCACGTACATGTGCGAGAGCTCGACGTCCGCATATTCCTTCGATACATCGATCACCACGTCGCGCCAGAGTTGCGACGTTTCCAGCACGTTCGCCTTGTCGACGCTCGTCAGCTTCTTCGCGCGCTTTTGCGCGGCTTGAAACGCGACATGCGCGATGCGGCGCACTTCCGGCTCGGAATAGCGCATGGTGTCGAAACCTTCCTTCGAGCCTTCGAACAAGCCATCCGGCGATGACCGCACGCCGCGCGGCTGGCCGAAATAGATGTCGCCGTTCAGTTCGCGGATGATCAGGATGTCCAGCCCAGCGACGATCTCCGGCTTCAGCGACGAAGCCGCCGTCAATTGCGGATAACAAATAGCCGGACGGAAGTTCGCGAACAATTGCAGATGCTTGCGCAGGCCCAGGATGGCCTGCTCTGGACGCAATGCGCGTTCCAGCGAATCGTATTTCCAGTCGCCTACTGCGCCGAACAGGATCGCATCCGATGCTTTTGCCAGCGCGAGCGTCGCGTCCGGCAGCGGATGGCCGCTCGCCTCGTAACCGGCGCCACCTACCGGCGCTTCTTCGAGCTCGAACTTTTCGTCGAGCGCGTTGAGGACCTTGACCGCTTCCTTGATGATTTCCGGACCGATGCCATCGCCGGGCAGCACTGCAATCTTCATGGTGTTTCCTTTTCTATTCGTGTTTATCCGACGAGGCGGTTATTCAGCCACGGCTGCTTCGCGAGGCGCTCGTTTTCGAACTGGCGGATCTTATCGGCGTGACGCAGCGTGAGCGCGATGTCGTCGAAACCGTTCAGCAGGCAGAACTTGCGAAAGCCCGGCACTTCGAACGGATATTCCGTACCGTCGCCGGTTAGCACGACCTGACGCTCCAGATCGACCGTCAGCTTGAAACCGTTGAACGCGTAGGTTTCGTTGAACAGCTTGTCGACCTGGCTTTCCGTCAGGACGATCGGCAGCAGGCCGTTCTTGAAGCAGTTGTTGTAGAAGATATCGGCGAAACTCGGCGCGATGATCGCGCGGAAGCCGTACTGGTCCAGCGCCCACGGAGCGTGCTCGCGCGAACTGCCGCAGCCGAAATTCTTGCGCGTCAGCAGGATCGACGCGCCCTTGTAGCGCGGCTGGTTCAGGACGAAATCCGGATTCAGCGGCCGGTTCGAGTTGTCCTGGCCGGGCTGGCCGACATCGAGATAACGCCATTCGTCGAAGGCATTCGGGCCGAAACCCGTGCGCTTGATCGACTTCAGGAACTGCTTCGGGATGATCGCGTCCGTGTCGACGTTGTCGCGATCCAGCGGCGCCACGAGCCCGCTATGTACGATGAATTTTTCCATGATGCGTTACCGGTTTGGTTTGCTTGACCGTTCTTATAGCCGCTTACTTGTCGGCCGCATTGCTGATCGAATTGCCGAGGTGACGCATGTCCTCGCCAAAGCCGTGGACCGTATTGCAGCCCGCAGCGCCGGCAACGACCGCGATCAACGCCAGCAGAATATAGATGCGCTTCATGCCAGTTCGCGAATATCGACGAAATGACCTTCGATAGCCGCAGCAGCAGCCATCGCCGGACTCACCAGATGCGTACGGCCGCCCGCGCCCTGACGCCCTTCGAAGTTACGATTCGATGTGGACGCGCAACGCTCGCCCGGCTCCAGCCGGTCAGCGTTCATGGCGAGGCACATCGAGCAGCCCGGTTCGCGCCACTGGAAACCGGCGTCGAGGAACACCTTGTCGAGGCCTTCGCGTTCGGCTTGCGCCTTCACGAGGCCGGAACCCGGCACGACCATCGCCAAGCGGATGTTCGGCGCGACGCGGCGACCAAGTGTCTTCACCACATATGCCGCAGCACGCAAGTCTTCGATCCGCGCATTCGTGCACGAGCCGATGAAAATCTTGTCCGGCTTGATCGATTGCATCGGCGTGTTCGGTTCGAGCGCCATGTACTTCAACGCACGTTCGATTGCGTCGCGCTTGACCGGATCCTTTTCGCGCTCGGGATCGGGCACGCGGCCGTCGATGGATGTCACCATTTCCGGCGACGTACCCCACGTCACTTGCGGCACGATTTCGGCAGCGTTCAGCTCCACCACGCGATCAAACTTCGCGCCCGGATCGGAGGTGAAGGTGCGCCAGTAGGTTGCTGCCTGCTCGAATTCGGCACCGTGCGGCGAATACGGACGATCTTTCAGGTAGTTGATGGTGGTTTCATCGACGGCGACCATGCCTGCACGGGCGCCCGCTTCGATCGCCATGTTGCAGACCGTCATGCGGCCTTCCATCGATAACGCCCGGATGGTCGAGCCGCCAAACTCGATGGCGTAACCGTTGCCGCCAGCCGTACCAATCTTGCCGATGATCGCCAGCACGATGTCCTTCGCGGTGCAGCCGCGCGGCAGCGGTCCTTCGACCTTGACGAGCAAGTTCTTGCTCTTCTTTTGCAGCAGGGTTTGCGTAGCGAGCACGTGCTCGACTTCCGACGTACCGATGCCATGCGCCAGCGCGCCGAACGCGCCGTGCGTGGAGGTATGCGAGTCGCCGCAAACTATTGTCATTCCCGGCAGCGTCGCGCCCTGTTCCGGCCCGATGATATGCACAATGCCTTGCCGCAAGTCGTTCATCTTGAACTGCGTGATGCCGTAGGCGTCGCAGTTGTTGTCGAGCGTGTCGACTTGCAGCTTCGAGATCGGATCCGCGATGCCGTGCGAACGGTCGGTCGTCGGCACGTTGTGATCGGACACAGCCAGGTTCGCGCTGATGCGCCATACGGGACGCTCGGCCAGTTTCAGACCCTCGAACGCTTGCGGGCTGGTCACTTCATGCAGCAAATGACGGTCGATGTAGAGGATGGACGTGCCGTCTTCCTCGGTGTGGATCACATGCGAGTTCCACAACTTGTCGTACAGAGTCTGGGCCATGGTCTTTTCAGGTTTGGTGACTGCGGGGTGTTTTTTGGTTTGATGATTATGCCACGCAGGACGGCGTATTGCGCTATCGATCAAGAAAAAACTGATATAAAACAGTGAGTTAGGGTGGTAGTGGAGCTACCTGTATGGGGAGTACCGGGATGGGTGGTTCGTCCAAAATGCAGAAAAGAATCAGCCGTTTAGCCGCGCTGGCGACGAATTAAGAATGAACATCAGGAAAAATCGGCCGCTCGAAACCAGTTGCCCGAGCGCGGTATTTCGAATGCGATATCCGCATCGTCTGGAGCAGCGAGCCGCTCGACAATGCTCACGCCGGATGCGTCGTAGCCCCACGGAAATTCTTCGATGATCGGTGGAACATGGGCTGGATGGCCTCGGCCTGCGATGAAAACCCGATCGTCGCTCGCCATTCGTATCGCTTTATTTTCGAACTGAGTGCCCCGCCTGTCCGGTTCGCTCGGGGCACTGCCTGATTAAGCTGGCGTGGCGGCCCTCTTCAAGACAACATAAAGCTTGTCCTTCAAGAGCAGTTTTTCCTTCTTGAGCGTCTCGATAGCGCGGCCATCCGCGGGTAGCGACCCGGCCTCCTTGTTATTGATCTCGTGATCCAGCTCGTTATGGCGCTGAAACAGCCGGGCGAAGTGGGCGTCTTCGGTCTTGAGTGTGGAAATCAGGTCACGAAATTCTGGAAACATCGGTAGCTCCTCTTGCGGTTCGCGGGCAAAGCCGCGGGGTCAGTAAGCCTGGTTATCTTGGCATTACTACACAAGTCCGATGTTGATAATGCTCGTCTTTGCGCGAGTTTTGGCTTGCCCAGGTTGGGTCTGGTCGAAGCTCAAAGCCGTGAGCAAAGTGCGACGAAACAATCAGGCCCAAGAATGCAAAAAGCCCCGGCAAACACCCGCCGGGGCTCCCTTCAAATCACTACTCAATGCAACTTACCGCTTCTCAATCGCCTTCGCTTCGCGCGGCGTTTCGCCGATAAACAACTGACGCGGACGGCCAATCTTCTGCTCCGGATCGGCGATCATTTCGTTCCACTGCGCAATCCAGCCCACGGTCCGCGCCATTGCGAACACGCACGTAAACATGGCCGTCGGAATGCCCAGCGCACGCTGAACAATACCCGAATAGAAGTCGACGTTCGGATACAGCTTACGCGACACAAAGTACTCGTCTTCCAGCGCGATCTTTTCCAGCGCCATTGCAAGCTTGAACAATGGGTCATCGTGCAGACCCAGTTCTTCGAGCACTTCGTGGCACGTTTCACGCATCAGCTTTGCGCGCGGATCGTAGTTCTTATAAACGCGATGACCGAAGCCCATCAGCTTCACGCCAGAGTTCTTGTCCTTCACCTGCTTGATGAACTCAGGAATGTTGTCGACGGAACCGATCTCTTCCAGCATGTTCAGCGCGGCTTCATTCGCACCGCCATGGGCCGGGCCCCAAAGACAAGCAATCCCCGCAGCAATACAAGCAAACGGATTCGCACCCGACGACCCAGCCAGACGTACAGTCGACGTGGACGCATTCTGTTCATGGTCCGCATGCAGGATCAGGATCCGATCCAGCGCGCGCACCAGCACGTCGTTGACCTTGTACTCTTCGCACGGGTTCGAGAACATCATGTGCATGAAGTTCGCGCTGTACGAGAGGTTGTTACGCGGATAAACGAATGGCTGGCCGATCGTGAACTTGTACGCCATCGCCACCAGCGTGGGCAGCTTCGCAATCATGCGAATAGCCGACACTTCGCGATGACGCGGGTCGTTGATATTCAGCGAGTCGTGATAGAACGCCGACAACGCGCCAACCGCGGCGGTCAGCACGGCCATCGGGTGTGCATCGCGACGGAAACCACGGTAGAAGAAATGCATCTGCTCGTGGACCATCGTGTGCTTCGTGACGGTTTCAACGAACTCGGCCTTCTGCTCGACCGTCGGCAGATCGCCGTGCAGCAGCGCGTAGCAGGTCTCCATGAAGTCGGCCTTGACCGCGAGTTCCTCGATCGGATACCCGCGATACAGCAACTCACCCTTATCGCCGTCGATGTAGGTAATTGCGGAATTGCACGCCGCCGTCGACATGAAGCCCGGATCGTACGTGAACTTGCCGGTCTGGCCGTACAACTTGCGGATGTCGATTACATCCGGGCCCAGGGTGCCCTTGTAGATCGGCATTTCAACGCTCGGCGAGTTGTCGCTGAACGATAGCGTGGCTTTAACATCTGACGGGGTCATAGCACATCCTCAATCGAAGTATGGAAACAGGTTTTCGACAATTCGCACGACACTTGCACGACCGCGTGGGCTGACTCAGGCAGAGCGCAGCATCTCCAGCACGCGGGTCATATCCGGCGAGGCCAGTTCGCCTTCCGGTTCCTTGCGTGCCAGCAGCAAGTCCATCAGGTCGTTGTCGCTCAGTTCCAGCAGTTGCGTCAGGACACCAACGTCCGCGTCACTGAGGTCATGCTCATATCGGCTGAAAAAACGCTCGAAGATCAGATCGTTTTCCAGCAGACCGCGCCGCGCGCGCCAGCGAAGGCGTGCGCGGCGTAGAGGGTCGGACTGATGCCCGGAGTCATTCATGACACAAGTCCTTCTCAAACAGCGCGGCGCACCATCAATTCTTTGATCTTGCCGATAGCCTTGGTGGGATTCAGTCCCTTCGGGCAAACATCGACGCAATTCATGATCGTGTGGCAACGGAACAGACGGTACGGATCTTCCAGGTTGTCGAGACGTTCACCGGTCGCTTCGTCGCGGCTGTCCGCAATGAAGCGATAGGCTTGCAACAGGCCCGCCGGACCCACGAACTTGTCCGGGTTCCACCAAAAACTCGGGCACGAAGTCGAGCAGCTAGCACACAAGATGCACTCATACAGGCCGTCGAGCTCATCGCGTTCTTCAGGCGTTTGCAGACGCTCTTTTTCCGGCGGAGGCGTGTCGTTGATCAGGTACGGCTTGATCGAATGATACTGGTTAAAAAATTGCGTGAAATCGCAGATCAGGTCACGCACGACGGGCAGACCCGGCAGCGGACGCAGCACGATCTTCTGCGGCAGGTCGTTCATGTTCTGCAGGCAGGCCAGACCGTTCTTGCCGTTGATGTTCATGGCGTCCGAACCGCACACGCCTTCACGGCACGAACGGCGGAACGACAGGGTTTCGTCTACGGATTTCAGCTTCAGCAGCGCGTCCAGCAACATGCGTTCGTGCGAGTCGATCTCGATCTCGTACGTCTGCATGCGGGGTGCCGCGTCCTTGTCCGGATCATAGCGGTAGATTTCAAAAGTACGCTTTGCCATTTCGATTCCTTTGCCCTTAGAAGGTACGCGCTTTCGGCGGCACTGATTCGACCGTCAACGGCGTCATGTGCACCGGCTTGTAGTCGAGCTTGTCGCCCTCGCTGAACCACAGCGTATGCTTCATCCAGTTGTCGTCGTCGCGATGCTCGAAGTCGCTATGCGCATGCGCGCCGCGGCTTTCCTTGCGCGCTTCGGCCGAAATCATGGTGGCACGCGCCACTTCGATCAGGTTCGCGAGTTCCAGTGCTTCGACCTTCGCCGTGTTGAACACCTTCGACTTGTCCTTCAGGTGCACGTGCTTCACACGCTCGGACAATTCCTTGACCTTGTCCACGCCTTCCGCCAGCAGCTTCGACGTGCGGAACACGCCGGCATGCAACTGCATGGTCGAACGAATGTCATTGGCAATCGACTGCGTGTACTCGCCCGACGACGACGACTCCAGCACGGCAAGGCGTTCGAGCGCGGCGTCGGCGGCATCGGCCGGCAGCGGCTTGTGTTCCTTCATGTCCAACGCATGCTTGATGATGTGGTTGCCGGCCGCGCGGCCGAACACCACCAGGTCAAGCAGCGAGTTGGTGCCGAGCCGGTTCGCACCGTGCACCGACACGCACGAGCATTCGCCGACCGCGTAGAAACCGTTGACCGGCTCTTCGTAGCCGCCCTTCAGCGTGCCCACGACCTGGCCGTGAATGTTCGTAGGAATGCCGCCCATCTGATAATGGATGGTCGGCACGACCGGGATCGGTTCCTTAATGCAATCGACGTTCGCAAACTTCAGTGCGATTTCGCGGATCGACGGCAGACGCTTCATGATCGTCTCGGCGCCAATATGCGACAGGTCTAGCAAGACATGGTCCTTGTTCGGACCCACGCCGCGGCCTTCCTTGATTTCCTGGTCCATCGAACGTGAAACGAAGTCACGCGGCGCCAGATCCTTCAGCGTCGGCGCATAGCGCTCCATGAAGCGTTCGCCGTCCGAATTGCGCAGGATGCCGCCTTCACCGCGTACGCCTTCGGTAATCAGCACACCCGCGCCGGCCACGCCGGTCGGGTGGAATTGCCAGAATTCCATGTCCTGCAAGGCGATGCCCGAGCGGGCCGCCATGCCGAGGCCGTCGCCGGTGTTGATGAACGCGTTGGTCGATGCCGCGAAGATCCGGCCCGCACCGCCCGTGGCGAACAGCGTGGTCTTGCCTTCGAGAATGTGGACGTCGCCGGTTTCCATTTCCATCGCCGTCACGCCGAGCACGTCGCCGTCGGCGTCGCGGATCAGGTCCAGCGCCATCCATTCAACGAAGAAGTGCGTCTTGGCTGCGACGTTCTGCTGGTACAGCGTGTGCAGCAATGCGTGGCCGGTACGGTCGGCTGCGGCGCAAGCGCGCTGCACCGGCTTTTCACCGTAGTTCGCCGTGTGGCCGCCGAACGGACGCTGATAGATCGTGCCGTCCGCGTTGCGGTCGAACGGCATGCCCATGTGTTCGAGTTCATAGACGGCGCCGGGCGCTTCACGGCACATGAATTCGATCGCATCCTGGTCGCCGAGCCAGTCGGAGCCCTTGATGGTGTCGTAGAAGTGATAATGCCAGTTGTCTTCGCTCATGTTGCCGAGCGATGCACCAATACCGCCTTGCGCCGCGACCGTGTGCGAACGCGTCGGGAACACCTTCGACAGCACCGCGACCGACAGACCCGCGCGAGCGAGTTGCAGCGATGCGCGCATGCCGGAACCACCTGCACCCACAATGACTACGTCGAAACGGCGACGCGGCAGGGACGTTTTAATTGCAGCCATTCTTTACACTCTCCAGAGAATCTGTGCCGCGTAGCCGATACAGCCGACCAGCCAGAGGATCGTCGCCACTTGCAGGAACAGGCGCAAGCCGACCGGCTTCACGTAGTCCATCCAGATGTCCCGAATGCCAACCCACGCGTGATAAAAGAGCGAGAGCAGCGCGACAAACGTGGCAAGCTTCATCCATTGCATGGCGAAAATAGATGCCCAGCCGTCGTACGAAAAATCACGCGCGCCGAAAAACCAGAACAGCAGGACCAGCGTGTACAGGGCCATCACGACGGCGGTAATGCGTTGCGCCAGCCAGTCGCGCAAACCGTAGTGCGCGCCGACAACAAGGCGCTTGGGACCGATTCGATTGTTGTTCGCTGCCATTCTTAGAAGGCTCCGAAGAGTTTAAGCGCAACGACGATTGTCAGCAGAGATGACACCGTGAGCACGACGATGGATGTCTGCTTGCCGCCTTCCTTGCTCACTGCACGATGGGTATCGAGCAGCAGGAAGCGGATGCCGGCGCAAAAGTGGAACAAGAAGGACCACGAAAGCACGAGCACGACGATCTTGACGAGGGGATTGGCGAGGAAGCCTTTGAATGCGTCGAAACTGATCTCCGACGTAAGGCTTTGGTCCAGCAGATAAAGCAGAAACGGCAGCGCTATGAATAGAAGCAAGCCACTGATCCGATGAAGAATCGAAACCTTTCCCGCTAGTGGCAAGCGGTAGGTTGCTAGCTGAGCAATTCCGATATTCCGGTACTCAGGTCTTGGTTTTTTTACAGCTTCAGCCATGCTAGACCCCAACTTTGTTATCACACTGGTCCGCGATTTTAGCGCCTTTTTATATCGCGCTGCAGCGAAATGCCGCGCAAGAGGCTATTGCCAATCGCGTGAGAAAGGCTTTTGAGGCAACCCTCTGGGTTCGCCGGCAAGCCATCCACGTCCTGTTTCAGCTCAAATCGTTTTGATAGTAATAGCCGTTCGTGACATACCATCCGCGCCGCACTTCCACCGGCCGGTCGCCATACGTGTACGACACACGCTCGACTGACAACAACGGCGAACCGATGGTCACGCCAAGCAGTTCGGCGACAATTTCGTCCGCGCCCACCGCCCTGATTTTTTCCGATGCCCGGATCATGCGCGTGCCGAACTCTGCTTCGAACATCGCATAAAGCGGGCCTTTGTAATCTGCGAGGCGCTCGGCCGTAAGCCCGCGGAAAACTGCACCGGGCAGCCAGATTTCGTCGAAGACCGTGGTTTCGCCGTCGAACTGCAGCAAGCGCTTGATACACACCGCCGGGTCGGCCGGCTTCAGGTCCAGCTGGCGAGCGATCTCGGCGGGTGCGCGCAAACGGCGGCACTCCAGCAATCGGCTCACGTGGGGATGAAGGTCGCCGTCTTCGGGCAGCAATCGCAGAAAGCGGAACTGTACGCGATCTTCATTGTGCGTTGCAACAAAAGTACCTTTGCCCTGGCGGCGCAGGAGCAGGTTATCGGCGGCGAGTTCGTCGATGGCTTTGCGCACTGTGCCCTGGCTTACCTTGTAGCGGGCGGCCAGTTCGACTTCGCTGGGAATCATTTCACCGGGCTTCCATTCGCCCGATTCAAGCCCTTGCGTAATCAGGGCCTTGATCTGCTGGTACAGCGGGCTGAACGTCGGCGAGGTCGCGGGCACGACTTCCGTCGCGCCGGCCGCGCCGGGAAGGTTCGTGGTGCTCGCTGGGTTCGAATTCATGCGCGCATTTCATCATAAAGCGACAAGCCGCGTCCAGAGTTTTCCCGGTCATTCATATGTCTTATATAAGACATATGATATGGTTGACTTTGACTTCATCGAATCCTACACTCCTTCGCGAGCAAGGGTTTGCGGGATGCTGCACGTGTTGCGCGGCGTGCCCGGTACGTTGGAAACGCCCTGCCGCTCATCGCTTCAAGCCGAACCGCTTTCGTGTTCGCTGCCGCTGCCAGTGCCCCGCTCTTGCAACGCCCGCGCGCCGTCGAAAACGCGACGTGCGAGGCGTTGCGTGGCGCTAACCAGCAGGATCCAGCGCAAATCCCACGCTCACAGGGCCGAATTTCCAGCACGTGGACCGGGCTGCGATTGCCGGCATGCTACCGGACAGTCGATGACATTCTCGCTTCAGGCGCGGCGCCATCGGCTTTTCAGGGCTGCCCGCGCAGTTCGATTCACTTGCTTCATCAACGCTTCGCGTAACGCGCCTAAAATGGCGTTTTCCCCTAGCGTTTCACGCACCGTTCAGGAGTGTTCTCAATGGCTAAGTCCGCAAAGCGCGTTGTCGTCACCGGCGCCGCAGGTCAAATCGGTTACTCGCTGCTGTTCCGCATCGCCAATGGCGACCTGCTAGGCAAGGATCAGCCGGTCATCCTTCAGTTGCTCGACCTGCCGCAGGCGCAAGGCGCCGTCAAGGGCGTAGTCATGGAACTGGAAGACTGCGCGTTCCCGCTGCTGGCCGGCGTGGTCGTCACCGACGACCCGAAGGTCGCGTTCAAGGACGCCGACGTCGCGTTGCTGGTCGGCGCCCGTCCGCGGTCGAAAGGCATGGAGCGCAAGGACCTGCTCTCCGCCAACGCTGAAATCTTCACGGTGCAGGGCAAGGCGCTCAACGACGTGGCAAGCCGCGACGTGAAGGTGCTCGTGGTCGGCAACCCGGCCAACACCAATGCGTACATCGCGATGAACTCGGCGCCGGATCTGCCGAAGAAGAACTTCACCGCCATGCTGCGCCTGGATCACAACCGCGCGCTGTCGCAACTGGCGGCCAAGTCGGGCAAGCCGGTGGCATCGATCGAAAAGCTGGCCGTGTGGGGCAATCACTCGCCGACCATGTACCCGGATTTCCGTTTCGCTACCGTCGACGGCGAGTCGCTCACGAAGCTGATCAACGACGACGAATGGAACCGCAACACGTTCATCCCGACCGTCGGCAAGCGCGGCGCGGCGATTATCGAAGCGCGCGGGTTGTCGTCGGCGGCGTCGGCGGCTAACGCGGCTATCGACCACGTACGCGACTGGGTGCTCGGCACGAACGGCAAGTGGGTCACCATGGGCATTCCGTCTGATGGTTCGTACGAAATCCCGGAAGGCATCATCTACGGCGTTCCCGTGACGTGCGAAAACGGCGAATACAAGCGTGTGGAAGGCCTGGAAATCGACGCGTTCTCGCGCGAGAAGATGACCGGCACGCTGAACGAATTGCTCGAAGAGCGTGACGGCGTCGCGCATCTGCTAGGCAAATAAGCAAGATTTAGCAGTATTTGCAGTCACGCGAGCGTCTGGCCCAAAAAACCGGCGCTCGCTGCTGATTCGAGTGGGTTTGGCCGCCTGAAAAGAACGCCCGAACCCACCCGAATCCGCGGTTTCCATCCTCTTTACATGCAACCCGACGCCGACGATGCGCGCTCTCACCCCCGCCGAAGTCCTGTTTGAAGGCGACGTGCCACCCGCTGTGATGCCCCCCTGCGATCACTATGCAGGAAGCGAAAAGCTGATCAGGAAATCGCTCGCGTTGCAGGCGCAACTCGGTCCGGTGTTCGATGTCACGCTCGATTGTGAGGACGGGGCACAAGTCGGCCAGGAAGCGTCGCATGCCGAGTTGGTGGCATCGTTCCTCGGCAGCGAGGACGACCGCTTCGGCCGCGTCGGCGTGCGCATTCACGACTTCCAGAGCCGCGCATGGCGCGACGACGTGCGCATCATCTTGCGCGCCGCAAAAAAAGCGCCTGCGTATATCACCCTGCCCAAGATTCGCAGCGTCTTCGATGCCGCCGAGATGGTCGCGTTCGTCGAAGCGGCGCGGTGCGAGTTCGGGATCAAGCATGCAATTCCGTGCCACCTGCTGATCGAAACACATGGCGCGCTGGCCGAGGTTTTTGAGCTCGCCGCGCTGCCGGGCGTCGAAGCGCTCAGTTTCGGGCTGATGGATTTTGTCTCGGCGCATAACGGCGCTATCCCCGATACCGCGATGCGCTCGCCGGGCCAGTTCGATCACCCGCTGGTGCGGCGCGCGAAGCTCGAGATCGCGGCGGCTTGCCACGCGCATGGCAAGGTGGCGTCGCATAACGTGTCCACGGAAGTGCGCGACATGAGCGTGGTCGCGGGCGACGCCCAGCGTGCCCGCAACGAGTTCGGCTACACACGCATGTGGAGCATTCACCCGGATCAGATCCAGCCGATCGTCGATGCCTTCCTGCCCCGACGCGATGAAATCGCGACCGCCACGCAGATCCTGCTCGCCGCGCAAAACGCGCAGTGGGGACCGACGCGGTATCAGGACACGTTGCACGATCGCGCAAGCTATCGGTATTACTGGTCGGTGCTGCGCCGCGCGAAAGCGTCGGCACAAGCGCTGCCCGAAGGCGCGGAGACGCTTTTTTCACAAGACAAGTAACGCGTTCTACATATCAGGAGACTGGGTCGAATGAGCGATACGTTAGAGAAAGAAGCACCCGCCACCGGCGGCTTCAAACCGAAGAAATCCGTCGCGCTGTCGGGTGTGACGGCGGGTAATACCGCGCTGTGCACCGTCGGCAAGACGGGCAACGATTTGCACTATCGTGGCTATGACATCCTGGATATCGCCGGGAGTTCAGAGTTCGAAGAGATCGCGTATCTGCTGGTGCATGGCAAGCTGCCTACGGCCGCTGAACTCAAGACGTACAAGATCAAGCTGAAAAGTTTGCGTGGCTTGCCCGCGAACCTGAAAGCCGCGCTGGAATGGATTCCCGCATCCGCGCATCCGATGGACGTGATGCGCACCGGCATCTCCGTGCTCGGCACCTTGTTGCCCGAGAAGGACGACCACAACATCTCCGGCGC
>NZ_JALPRJ010000092.1 GCF_030464885.1 Caballeronia sp. SEWSISQ10-4 2
GGTCGTTTTAGCGGGAACACTGTTCATACATACAGTATAAGTGTTCCTAAGCCACAGGCAATCATCTGGCGCGCTGTCCATCCCCGGCCTGAAGGCCGAGGTCTTTCGCGCAACCTGATAAAGAACCGGCGCTTTTCTTAAAGCCTCAAATCCGAACGATCACATATTCGGATAATTCGGCCCGCCACCGCCCTCCGGTGGCACCCACACAATGTTCTGTGTCGGGTCTTTAATATCGCAAGTCTTGCAGTGCACGCAATTCTGCGCGTTGATCTGCAGGCGTTCGCTGCCGTCATCGTTCTTCACGAACTCGTACACCTGAGCCGGGCAATATCGTCCTTCCGGTCCCGCATACGTCCGCAGATTCACATCCACCGGTACCGATGCATCCTTCAGCGTCAAATGCGCCGGCTGGTTTTCCTCGTGATTCGTATTCGATATGAACACCGACGCCAACCGGTCAAACGTCAGCTTCCCATCCGGCTTCGGATACACGATCGGCTTGCATTGCGACGCGGGTTTGAGCGTTTCGTTATCCGCGTGTTGATGATGCAGCGTCCACGGCACATTGCCGCCCAGGACCTTCTGCTCAAGCCCGACCATCAGCGTGCCGAGGTACAGGCCTTTGCTCATCCACTGCTTGAAATTGCGCGCGCGATAGAGCTCGGTCTTGAGCCACGAGCTATCGAAAGCGTCGGGGTAGGCGCTCAGTTCGTCCGCTTGACGACCGGCTTGCACGGCATCGAACGCGGCCTCGGCGGCCATCTTGCCAGACTTGATCGCGGCGTGACTGCCCTTGATCCGCGATGCATTCAGGAACCCGGCATCGTCGCCGGCCAACGCTCCGCCCGGGAACACGAGCTTCGGCAACGACATCAATCCCCCGGCCGTGATTGCCCGCGCGCCGTACGACACGCGCTTGCCGCCTTCCAGGAACGTGCGGATCGCCGGGTGCGTCTTGTAGCGCTGGAACTCCTCGAACGGCGAGAGGTACGGATTCGAGTATCCCAGTCCGACGACAAAGCCCACCATCACCTGGTTATCGTCCATGTGATAGAGGAACGAGCCACCGTAGGTATCGTTTTCCAGCGGCCAGCCAGCGGTGTGGATCACCAGACCCGGTTTATGTTTCGACGGATCGATCTGCCACAGCTCCTTAATGCCGAGGCCATAGACTTGCGGATCGGCGTCGCGGGCGAGCTTGAATTTATCGGTGAGCTGACGGCCCAGATTGCCGCGTGCGCCTTCGCAGAACAGCGTGTATTTGGCGTGTAATTCCATGCCGAGCTGGAAGTTGGCGGTTGGTTCGCCGTCCTTGCCCACACCCATGTTGCCTGTGGCCACGCCGCGCACGGCGCCGTCTTCGGTGTAGAGCACTTCGGCTGCAGGAAAGCCCGGGAATATCTCGACGCCCAGCGCTTCAGCTTGTTGCCCCAGCCAGCGCGTGACGTTCGCCAGGCTCACGACATAGTTGCCGTGGTTCTTGAAGTTATCCGGAAGCAGCCAGTTCGGCACCTGCTTGGCGCTATCTTTCGACAGAAACAGGAAGCGATCCTCGGTGACTTCCACATCGAGCGGCGCGCCCTGGGTTTTCCAGTCAGGGAGTAGCTCGCTCAACCCGCGCGGGTCCATCACGGCGCCCGAGAGGATATGCGCACCGATCTCGGAGCCTTTCTCCAGCACGCAGACGCCCAGCTCGACGCCTTTTTCCTGCGCGAGCTGCTTCAGCCGGATAGCCGCCGATAATCCCGCAGGACCGCCGCCCACGATCACGACGTCGTACTCCATGGATTCACGGGGACCGTACTGCTCGATGAGACTCTCCGGGGTCATCCAATGCTCCTGTCTAACGTTAGAATGCTTTTTTTGGGGATCGCGTATTGTCAGGGAACCATTCGCAGGGTGCAACCAACGTTCCTGTAATTAGCACGACCGTATTATTTCACGATAGCATATCGGCTGCTTCGATTCGACGCTGATTTGGGGGCGAACGGCATCAAGACGGTTCGATCCCGGGCATCTCAATCGCTTTCAACCAAGGAAAAACAATGGGCCGTTCGATCAACCTGGAAGGCAAATGCGCGCTGATCACCGGCGCTTCCAGCGGACTTGGCAAACGCTTTGCGCAAGTATTGTCGCAGGCGGGCGCCCGCGTCGTGCTGGCAAGCCGGCGCACCGAGCGCCTCAAGGAACTGCGCGCCGAGATCGAGGCGTCCGGCGGCGCGGCGCACGTCGTCTCGCTTGACGTCACCGATTATCAAAGCATCAAGTCGGCCGTCGCGCACGCGGAGACGGAGGCCGGCATGATCGACATTCTTGTGAACAATTCGGGCGTGTCGACCCAGCAAAAGCTCACGGACGTGACGCCGTCGGACTTTGACTTTGTTTTCGATACCAACACGCGCGGCGCGTTTTTTGTCGCGCAAGAAGTGGCGAAACGGATGATCATGCGGGGCAACGGCACGGCCAAACCGGGCTACCGGATCATCAACATCGCGTCCATGGCGGGTCTCAAGACCTTGCCGCAGATCGGCATTTATTCCATGAGCAAGGCCGCTGTCATTCATATGACGAAGGCAATGGCGCAGGAATGGGGCCGGCACGGCATCAACGTGAACGCGATCTGCCCGGGTTATATCGATACCGAACTCAATCACCATCACTGGAAAAGCGAGGCTGGCCAAAAACTGCTGGCCATGCTGCCGCGTCGCCGGGTGGGAACGCCTGAAGACCTGGATGGTTTGCTGCTGCTGCTTGCCGCCGACGAATCTCAGTTCATCAACGGCTCGGTGATCGCCGCCGACGACGGGTTTGGCCTATGAGCCAGGTTCTCGACCAGGTATCCGCGACGAAGACGGACGGTTTTCATCGCGTATTCGAACTCTCCATGCCGCTGCGATGGGGCGACATGGACGCATTCGGCCACGTCAATAACACGGTTTACTTCCGTTTCATGGAAGAAACGCGAATCTCGTGGTTCCGGCAACTGGCCATCGCCGGCGCTAACGTCGAAGGGCAAGGGCCGGTGATCGTGAATGCATCGATGGAATTCCTGAGGCAGCTCCACTATCCCGGCGATGTAATCGGCAGCATGTTTGTCGGACCACCCGGCCGCAGCAGTTTCGACACGCGTTTCGAGCTGTTTCGCGCCGACGATCCAGCCACGCTCTACGCCCGCGGTACGGCGAAATGCGTGTGGATCGACTATGCGGCGGGGAAGTCGGTGCAGATTCCCGACCTGCTGCGCCATGCCATCGAAACGGCGGGAACGGGTCTCCAAACAGGCAGCTAGTCGCCCAGCAGGCGCTGCAGCAGTTCGGTCGCGTTTCCCGTGTCGTATTTGCGCATGAGTTTTGAGCGGTAGATGTCCACGGTCCGCGGGCTGATATCCAGCGCGCGGCCGATTTGCTTGCTGGTCTTGCCCGTGACGAGCTGCGCGGCGATTTCGCGTTCGCGCGGCGTGAGTTCGATGGCAACCCGCCGCGTCGCGCTCAGATCCTCGAAGGTCCATACGCCGGCGGCGTGCGGCGCGCTCAGATCGAGCGAGCGGCCGGTCACGTGGCACCAGAACAATTCCCCGTTCGCGCGTTTCATGATGCGGTCGTCGGCGTAACTGCCCTGGCGCTGCATCAACGCGGCGATGCGCTCACCGATCCGCTCGAATTCCACCGGCGACGGATACAGCACTTCGAACGAGCGGCCCAGCAAGGCTTCCGGAGCGACGCCAAAAATTGCGCAGAGCTGCGCATTGCAGTCTTCGATGATCCGTTCCCGTGACAACACCAGTCCGACCGGCGCAAGATGAAACGCTGTTTGATAATCCAGTTGAGGCATTTGGCTGGCAGGACTCGCGTTTAACTGTTTCATCACCGTGCAGTACGGCAATTACTTATGTATTTTTGCGTATTGTGCCGGATCGATCCGGCGTCGTACTCTTTTGCCACGTCAGAAAGTCGTCTCGCGCTATGCAAACCGGTAGCGCGAACGGCTTAAATAAACGGATTTCATCCAGATCAGGAAGGGACAAACAGATGAACAAGGTCTATCCCAGCGCGAAAGAGGCGCTCGATGGCATCGTGAAGGACGGCCAGACGTTTGCCGTCGGCGGTTTCGGCCTGTGCGGCATTCCCGAAGCGCTGATCGCGGCATTGCGCGACTCAGGCGTCCAAGGCATCACGTGCATCAGCAACAATGCGGGCGTCGACGGCTTCGGACTCGGGCTGCTGCTCGAAACCCGTCAGGTCAAGAAAATGATTTCGTCGTACGTGGGCGAGAACAAGGAATTCGAGCGCCAGTATCTGGCCGGCGAACTCGAACTCGAATTCACGCCGCAGGGCACGCTGGCTGAAAAGCTGCGCGCGGGCGGCTCGGGCATTCCGGCGTTCTTCACCAACACGGGCTATGGCACGGTGATCGCGGAAGGCAAGGAAACGCGTCAATTCGGCGAGAACCACTACGTGCTCGAACATTCGCTCACCGCTGACGTGGCGCTGGTGAAGGCGTGGAAAGCCGATAAATCGGGCAATTTGATTTATCGCCGCACGGCCCGCAACTTCAACCCGATGTGCGCAATGGCCGGCAAGATCACGGTGGTCGAGGTGGAGGAAATCGTGGAAACGGGCGCACTCGATCCCGACGCCATTCACACGCCGGGCATTTTCGTGCAGCGCATCGTGCTGAACGCACATCCGGAAAAACGCATTGAACAACGCGTCGTGCGCGCGAAAGGAGACTGATCATGGCATGGGACCGGAACCAGATGGCCGCGCGGGCGGGCAAGGAATTGCAGGATGGTTTTTACGTGAACCTGGGCATCGGCTTGCCCACGCTGGTGGCGAACTTCGTGCCGGAAGGCATGGAAGTGTGGCTGCAATCGGAGAATGGCTTGCTCGGCATCGGGCCGTCGCCGACGGAAGAAGAAGTCGACGCCGATTTGATTAACGCCGGCAAGCAAACGGTGACCACGCTGCCGGGATCGTCGATTTTTTCGTCGGCGGATTCGTTCGCGATGATTCGTGGCGGGCACGTGAACCTGGCCATTCTGGGCGCCATGCAGATCAGCAAGACGGGCGACCTGGCCAACTGGATGATCCCCGGCAAGATGATCAAGGGCATGGGCGGCGCGATGGATCTGGTCGCGGGCGTGAAGCGCGTGATCGTGTTGATGGAGCACGTGGCGAAGGGCGACCAGCACAAGATTCTCGAGGCGTGCACGTTGCCGCTGACGGGGGTTGGCGTGGTCGACCGGATCATCACGGATCTTGGCGTGATCGATGTCACCGATGCCGGACTGAAACTCGTTGAACTGGCGCCGGGTGTCAGCGTGGAAGAGATCCAGCAGAAAACCGGCGCGCCGCTCGATGTGAGCGGCGTTACGTAAGGTTTTTCTGCACTGACGCCGGGTTGTTTTGCCGGCCAAAACGGACCGTTCCGACCTGAGTCGGAACGGTTTTTTTGTTTACGTCGCAATGTTTTCGCGGGGCGGGACGGGTAAGGCGGCTGGCGTTTCAGGTTTGCATGACTTTGCTTAGGCCGGTCAGCCAACGCCGCTGCGTTGCGCCGAAGCGGCCGGGTAAAGCGTTTACAATCGTTTCCAGCTGAGTTGTCCGTATGCCGCAGCGCTATCGCACCGAGGAAAACCTTATGTCCGTGTCTATCGTCGAAGCTGCGCCTTCGTTTGTTCCCACACCACGCCAACGCCACGTGCAGTGCATTAGCCCCTCGGGCCTGCATCGCATGGCTTATAGCGAATGGGGCGATCCGGCGAACCCGCGTGTACTCGTGTGCGTGCATGGGCTGACACGCTCGGGCCGGGACTTCGACGAGGTAGCGAAAGCGCTTGGCCGCGAGTATCGGGTGGTGTGTCCGGACGTGGTCGGGCGAGGTTTATCGGACTGGCTCGCCGATCCGAAACATTACGCGGTGCCGCAGTACGTGTCGGACATGGTTGCGCTCATTGCACGGCTGAACGTGGAAACAGTGGATTGGTTCGGGACGTCGATGGGCGGGCTGATCGGGCTTGGGCTCGCAGGAATGCCAAATTCGCCTATTCGAAAAATGCTGCTGAATGATGTTGGACCGCATATTGAACCGGTGGCGCTCGAGCGTATTGGCACCTATCTTGGTAAGGGTGAGACGTTCGCCACGCTGCAGGAAGGTATCGACAACGCTGCACTGCTCGCCGCGTCTTTCGGACCGCTGACGGCCGATGAATGGCGTGCGATCAACACGCCCTTGATGCAGGAGCGCGAGGGCCGCTGGGGGTATCGATACGACCCGAAAATCGCGGTCCCTTTCGCCGTGGCAGACGAGAAAGCGGCCGCGCTCGGTGAAGCGATCCTGTGGCATTCGCTGTCAGCGATCCAGCATCCGGTGCTAGTCGTTCGGGGCGAACATTCGGATTTGCTGTCGCGCGAGACGGTAGAAAAAATGGTCGCGAGCGGGCAGGCAGTGACGAGCAAGGAGATCGCGGGCGTGGGCCACGCGCCGGCGTTTCTGGCGCCTGATCAGATCGAGATCGCGTACCGGTTCTTCCTCGATACTGAAACGTCCAAGGCATAATATCGGGCTTCGTGCGGTTTTTTGACAACTCACTCTCAGGAACACTCATGGCAGTCATTCGTCACCATGTCGGCGCGCGTCTTTCCGAAATCGCGATCCACAACGGCACCATTTATCTTGCCGGTCAGATTGCCGAAGACACCGATCAGGACATCACGGGCCAGACCCGCGAAGTGCTCGGCCATATCGACCGCTTGCTGGCTGAAGCCGGCAGCGACAAGACGCAGTTGCTGTCGGTGCAGATCTATCTCTCCGACATGGTCAATTTCGCCGCCATGAACGCAGCTTGGGACATGTGGGTTCCGGAAGGCAATGCGCCGCCGCGGGCTACCGTGGAATCGAAGCTTGCCAATCCGGCATGCCTCGTGGAAGTGGTGGTCGTGGCTGCGGTGCGTAGCTGAGTAGCCAAGCCCCGACTTCACGCGCACTGAACACAGCATGACCGATACCGCCGTTTCCCCCGCCGTGATACCCGAGCCGTCCTTCGACGACGCGCTCGCGTTCGTGCGCGAGCATGCGGGGGACGTACGGTTGACCAGTGGCGAGTTGCTGGTTGAGCACGCGGCCGGCACGGCGCGGATCATGCAAACCTTGAACGTCGATCCGGCGGCTATCGCTGCGGCGGCGTTATTCGCGATCGCGCCGCATATCGACGATCCCGAGCGTGTGATAAGCGAGCGTTTCGGCGCGGAAGTGCAGAGCCTTGTCGCCGATGTCCGCAAACTGTGGCGGCTCGGTTCGGTCAGCTCGCGGGCCGCGCAGGCAACGTTGCCGGAAACGGGCCGCGACGCGCAAGCCGCGCGCCGTGCCCAGGTGGAAGCGCTGCGCAAGATGCTGCTCGCGTTCGCGCAGGATATTCGCGTGGTGCTGATCCGGCTCGCATCGCGGCTCCAGTCATTGCGCTATTACGCGGCGAACAAGCTCGACCCTTCGCCGGACGTGCCGCGTGAAACGCTCGAGATCTATGCACCGCTCGCGAACCGGCTAGGCATCTGGCAATTGAAGTGGGAACTGGAAGACCTCGCGTTTCGCTTCGAGGAACCGCCAACCTACAAGCGCATCGCAAAGCTGCTCGACGAGAAACGCGTCGAGCGTGAAGCCTATGTGACCGAAGCCATCGCTCGCTTGCAGAAGGAACTGGCTACCGCGCACATCCGGGCGGAAGTAAGCGGCCGGCCGAAGCACATCTACAGCATCTGGAAAAAGATGCGCGGCAAGGAACTGGATTTTTCCGAGGTGAACGACGTGCGCGCGTTTCGCGTGATTGTCGACGACATCAAGGATTGCTACACCGTGCTTGGCATCGTCCATAACCTGTGGCAGCCGGTGCCACGCGAATTCGACGACTACATTTCGCGGCCGAAGCCGAACGGGTACAAGTCGCTGCATACAGTAGTGGTTGGCGACGACGGCCGTGCGTTCGAAGTGCAGATCCGCACGCAGGAAATGCACGGATTCGCTGAATACGGCGTAGCGGCGCACTGGCGCTACAAGGAAGCCGGTACCCGCGCGTACGGTGGTCAGGTCACGGCCGAAGACAAGTACGACGAGAAAATCGCATGGCTGCGCCAATTGCTAGCGTGGAAAGAAGACGTTTCCGAGGGCGACCAGCCGCAGGCGGGCACGCAACCGTGGCAGCATTTGCGCGACGCCACACTCGACGACGACCACATCTACGTGCTCACGCCGCAGGCACGCGTGATCGCGATGCCGCAAGGCTCAACCGCGGTCGACTTCGCCTATCACCTGCACAGCGAGCTTGGGCATCGTTGTCGCGGCGCTCGCGTCGACGGGGCAATGGTGCCGCTCAACACGCCGCTGCAGAACGGCCAGACGGTCGAGATCGTCGCAGTGAAGGAGGGCGCGCCGTCGCGCGACTGGCTCAATCCGTTGCTCGGCTATTTGCACAGCCCGCGTGCGCGGCAGAAGGTGCGGGCGTGGTTCAACGCGGTCGATTCCGAGGAAAACATCGCGAACGGGCGCGCGCTCGTTGAAAAGACGCTGCAGCGTGAAGGCAAGACGTCGGTCAATCTGGATCAACTGGCATCGAAGCTAGGCTTCAAGACGCCCGAGGATCTGTACGCGGTCGTCGCCAAGGAAGAGTTCAGCCTGCGCAACATCGAGCAGGCGCTGCACGACACGCCACCGCCGGAACCGGAGGTCGAAGCGCCGGCGCAGTTCGAAAAGCGCAGCAGCGGCCAAAGCGTGGCGCAGGGCGCCTCTACGGGTGTGCTGGTTGTCGGCGTGGATGCGTTGCTCACGCAACTCGCCCGGTGCTGCCGTCCGGCGCCTCCCGACCGCATCTCGGGCTTTGTCACGCGCGGCAAGGGCATGTCGATTCACCGCAGCGATTGTGTGACCTTCCAGCGCATGGCCGAGCGTTCGCCCGAACGTGTGCTCGAAACCGCCTGGTCCGCCGACGTGATGAGCGGGCGCGGCTCGTCGGTGTATCCGGTCGATCTCGCCGTGGAATCAAACGATCGACAAGGCTTGCTGCGCGACATTTCCGAAGTCTTTGCACGAGAGAAGATGAACGTGACAGGCGTGAAGACGCAGAGCCGGCGCAACGTCGCGTACATGCAATTTACGGTCGAGGTGTCGAGCGCCGCGCAAATTCAGCGCGCGTGCTCGTTGCTGAGCGAAGTGCAGGGCGTGGTGCGCGCGTCGAGACGGGCCTGAAGCAGTTCGCCTGAAGAAAAGCGCGCACGGCCTCATGCCTTGCCTCATGCCCTGCCTCATGCCCTGCCTCATGCCCTTAACGCGTTGAATTTGAAGCGCATTGTTGATGCTTCTTAAACGTATCGACGAACTTCTTCAGTGTCATCGCATGAAAGTGCTTGCCAGGATTCAAAACGCTCCATATAATTTCGCTTCTTCAGGCTCGTAGCTCAGCTGGTTAGAGCACCACCTTGACATGGTGGGGGTCGTTGGTTCGAGTCCAATCGAGCCTACCAACGAAAGTGGAAATCCGGTTCACGTCGGATTTTCAAAACTGCAGCAAGCGTCTTGGCGCGAAAGGCAAATGAACAAGATGGCACCGCGAACGTTGACCGAAACAGCTTCGGAGCGACGCTAGTCGAGGACCACTTTCGCCTTTGCAGTTTGTAGGAAAGTGAATGCGGCCCCTCGAAAAGTGGGGCCGCATTTTTTTTGCCTTCGCGCGTTCGACTCGCGCCTTGCAAGGCATTGTTGAATGAACTTGGGCGTCGGCTGCCGGCGTCTTGGAGAACGAAATGGTTTCGATACGTTTGCCCGACGGGTCAGTTCGACAGTACGACCACCCCGTATCGGTTGCGGAGGTTGCCGCGTCGATTGGCGCAGGTCTCGCGAAGGCTGCGCTGGGCGGTAAGCTCGACGGCGAACTCGTCGATACGTCCACGCTGATCGATCACGATGCGTCGCTTGCCATCGTTACCGAAAAGGACGCCGACGGTCTCGACATCATTCGCCATTCCACGGCGCATTTGCTGGCCTACGCGGTCAAGGATCTGTATCCGGACGCTCAGGTGACGATCGGCCCGGTGATCGAAAACGGCTTCTACTATGACTTCGCGTACAGCCGTCCTTTCACGCCCGAAGATCTCGAGAAGATCGAAAAGCGCATGGCCGAGATCGCGAAGAAGGACGAGCCGGTCTCGCGTCGCGTGGTGACGCGCGGTGAAGCCATCGACTACTTCAAGAGCATCGGCGAGAAGTACAAGGCCGAGATCATCGAATCGATCCCGTCCACCGACGACATCAAGCTCTATTCGCACGGCGGTTTTACCGACCTGTGCCGCGGCCCGCACGTGCCGTCCACGGGCAAGCTGAAGGTCTTCAAGCTGATGAAGGTCGCAGGCGCGTACTGGCGCGGCGATTCGAAGAACGAACAGTTGCAGCGTATTTACGGCACGGCCTGGACGAAGAAGGAAGACCAGGAAGCCTACCTGCATATGCTCGAAGAGGCCGAGAAGCGTGATCACCGCAAGCTCGCCAAGCAACTCGACCTGTTCCATCTGCAGGAAGAAGCGCCGGGCATGGTGTTCTGGCATCCGAAGGGCTGGGCGATCTGGCAACAAGTCGAGCAATACATCCGCCGCCGCCTGAGCGAAGTCGGTTATCTCGAAATCAAGACGCCGATGATCATGGACCGCTCGCTGTGGGAAGCGTCGGGTCACTGGCAGAACTATCGTGAAAACATGTTCACGACGGAGTCGGAGAAGCGCGATTACGCGATCAAACCGATGAACTGTCCTGGCCACGTGCAGGTGTTCAATCACGGCCTGCGTTCGTATCGTGATTTGCCGCTGCGTTACGCGGAATTTGGCTCGTGCCATCGCAATGAGGCCTCAGGCGCGTTGCATGGCCTGATGCGCGTGCGCGGCTTTGTCCAGGATGACGCGCACATTTTCTGCACGGAAGACCAGTTCATCGAAGAGTCGATCGCGTTCAACACGCTCGCGATGAGCATCTACAAGGATTTCGGCTTCGATCACATCGACATCAAGTTGTCGCTGCGTCCCGATGCCCGTTCCGGCACGGACGAAACCTGGGATCGCGCCGAACAGGGTCTGCGTGACGCGCTGACGGCGTGCGGGCTGACGTGGGAAGAGTTGCCGGGCGAGGGTGCGTTCTACGGTCCGAAGATTGAGTACCACATCAAGGACGCGCTCGGCCGGTCGTGGCAATGCGGTACGCTGCAGCTCGACATGGTGCTGCCGGAGCGCCTTGGCGCGGAATATGTGGCGGAAGACAACAGCCGCAAGCGCCCGGTGATGTTGCACCGTGCAATCGTCGGATCGATGGAGCGTTTCCTCGGCATTCTGATCGAGCACCACGCTGGTGCAATGCCGTCCTGGCTCGCGCCGGTGCAGGCTGTGGTCCTGAATATCGCTGAAAGTCAGGCTGAATATGCACTGCAACTGACCCAATCGTTGCAAAAACAAGGGCTTAGAGTAGAGAGCGATTTGCGCAACGAGAAGATTAGCTATAAAATACGAGAGCACACGCTGCAGAAGGTCCCGTATTTGCTGGTTGTCGGAGACAAGGAGCGTGAGGCGCAAACCGTAGCCGTGCGTGCTCGTGGCGGTATCGATGCTGGCGTGATGTCAGCCGATGCATTGCTTGAGCGTCTGCAGCAGGACGTGCAGGCGTACAAGTAAGCCCACCCGCAGCGCGGCTAGTTTTTTTAGATTTTTAGAGGAAACGTAACATCGCTACTGATAAGTCTGCACATCGCATCAACGGGGAAATCACTGCACCGGAAGTGCGCTTGGTCGGAGTGGACAACGAGCCGCTCGGAATCGTGAAACTGGCCGATGCTTTCCGCATGTCGGAACAGCAGGACGTGGATCTTGTCGAAATCGCGCCGCAGGCCGTTCCGCCTGTTTGCCGGTTGATGGATTACGGTAAGTTCAAGTACTCGGAAGCGAAGAAGCAGCACGAGGCGAAACTCAAGCAGAAGATCGTTCAGGTCAAGGAAGTGAAGTTCCGGCCGGGCACCGACGACGGTGACTACAACGTGAAACTGCGTAACCTCACGCGCTTTCTCGAAGATGGCGACAAGACGAAAATCACGTTGCGTTTTCGCGGTCGGGAAATGGCTCACCAGGAAATCGGCATGCGCGTGCTCGAGCGGTTGAAGACCGATCTCGAAGAGCACGGTCAGGTCGAGCAAATGCCGAAGATGGAAGGGCGCCAGATGATCATGGTCATGGCGCCGAAGAAAAAGAAGTAACTGATGGATCGCGCGGCCTTGCTGTTTTCAAGGTCTGCGCGGCATCGGTAAAGCAGGTTTCAGGGCATCGCCGGATAATAGGCGGCGCTCATGAAAAAGCGGTGGCTGTCAAAAGCCTGCCGCTCATAAGTGGCATGTGGGTTTCGAAGGGCGGGTCAGGATCGAATGGATCGACCGCACACCCATATCCATCAAATAAACTGGAGTAGTTTCATGCCGAAGATGAAGACCAAGAAGAGTGCTGCAAAGCGCTTCGTGGTGCGTCCGGGCGGTACCGTCAAGCGCGGTCAAGCCTTCAAGCGCCACATCCTGACGAAGAAGACCACCAAGGTCAAACGCCATTTGCGCGGTTCCACGGCTGTTCATCATGCAGATATGAACTCCGTGCGCGCAATGCTGCCGTTCGCTTAACCCTTAACTGACACTCACAGGAGCGCATTATGCCTAGAGTCAAACGTGGGGTTACCGCACGGGCCCGTCACAAGAAGATCATCAAGCTGGCCAAGGGTTACCGCGGCCGTCGCAATAACGTCTATCGCATCGCCAAGCAAGCGGTCATGCGCGCCGGGCAATATGCCTATCGCGATCGCCGCAACAAGAAGCGTGTGTTCCGTGCTTTGTGGATCACGCGTATCAACGCGGCGGTGCGTCAGCACGACATGACGTACAGCGTGTTCATCAACGGCCTGAAGAAGGCTTCGATCGAACTCGACCGCAAGGTGCTGGCCGACATGGCTGTGTTCGACAAGGCTGCTTTTGCTGCGATCGTCAAGCAGGTAAAAGCCGCCGTTGCAGCCTGATCGAGCTTGTTAGCAAGATTGGTACTGCGTGGTTCGTTGTAGCGTTGTTCTTGACTGGACAGCGCAACGACCGTAAACGGGGCTCTTGTCGAGCCCCGTTTTTGTTGGTGAAGCCGGGTTGAAACGCAACGATGCACCGGTTGCGCAAACATCGGCCCGGAAACGATCAGAAGAACTTTGACGCTGAAATGATGGGATCAATGGATCTGGACCAGATTGTCGCCGACGCGCGAAATGCCTTCGAACACGCCGCCGACGCGGCTACGCTCGAAAACGAAAAGGCCCGCTTTCTTGGCAAGTCCGGGGTGCTCACGGATCTGCTAAAAGGCTTGGGCAAACTCGACCCGGAAGCGCGCAAGACCGAAGGCGCACGCATCAACGCGGTCAAGCAACAGGTGGAAGCGGCACTGAACGCGCGCCGTCAGGCGCTGGCGGATGTGTTGCTGAATCAGCGGCTGGCATCGGAATCGATCGATGTCACCTTGCCTGGCCGCGGTCTTGGCGCTGGCAGCCTGCATCCGGTCATGCGCACGTGGGAACGCGTGGAACAGATTTTCAGTACGATCGGTTTCGATGTGGCCGATGGCCCCGAGATCGAAACGGACTGGTACAACTTCACTGCACTGAACAGCCCGGAAAATCATCCGGCGCGCTCGATGCAGGACACGTTTTATATCGATGGCAAGGATGCGGACGGCCGGCAACTGCTGCTGCGCACGCACACCAGCCCGATGCAAGTGCGCTACGCACGCATGAACAAGCCGCCGATCAAGGTGATCGTGCCGGGCCGGACGTATCGGGTGGACAGCGACGCCACGCATTCACCCATGTTCAATCAGGTCGAAGGTTTGTGGATCGACGAGAACATCAGCTTTGCCGACCTGAAGGGCGTGTACTCCGACTTCCTGAAGAAATTTTTCGAGCGCGATGACATTCTCGTGCGCTTCCGGCCGTCGTATTTTCCGTTTACCGAGCCGTCCGCCGAAATCGACATGATGTTCGAGCAGGGCAAGAACGCCGGTAAATGGCTCGAAATTTCGGGCTCCGGGCAAGTTCATCCGAACGTGATCCGCAACATGGGACTCGACCCGGAACGGTATATCGGTTTTGCATTCGGCAGTGGCCTCGAACGCCTGACGATGCTGCGCTACGGCGTGCAGGATCTGCGCCTTTTCTTCGAAAACGATCTGCGTTTCCTGCAGCAATTTGCCTGACGCTTATTGCTGCGAGCCGTGGTCTGGACGCAGTAGTCCAGACGCAGACACCACTCATTTCGAACTAGACACACATGCAATTCCCGGAATCCTGGCTTAGAACTTTCGTCGATCCCAAGCTCTCGACCGACGAACTCTCGCACGCGCTGACCATGGCGGGTCTCGAAGTGGAGGGCCTTTCGCCCGTCGCGCCGCCGACCACGAAGATTGTCGTCGGGCAGGTGCTGGAAGTGGCGAAGCACCCGAATGCCGACAAGCTTAACGTGTGTCAGGTCGACGCCGGTACCGGCGAGACGCTGAGCATTGTGTGCGGCGCGCCGAACGTGTCGCCGGGCATCAAGGTGCCGGTCGCGCTGGTCGGCGCTGAGTTGCCGCCGGCCGAAACTGGCGGTGTGCCGTTCGCGATCAAGCTGTCGAAGTTGCGCGGCGTGGAAAGTCAGGGCATGTTGTGCTCGGCACGTGAATTGAAGCTGTCGGAAGATCACAGCGGTTTGCTGATCCTGCCCGCCGATACCCCGATTGGCCAGGACATCCGCCAGACGCTCAACCTCGACGACACCGTTTTCGAGATCAAGCTCACACCGAACAAGGCCGATTGTTTGTCGGTATTCGGCGTCGCGCGGGAAACCGCCGCGATCACGGGCGCGCCGTTGCATGCGCTCGAGATGCCGCCGGTGGACGTGACGATCAATGAAATCTTGCCGGTCAAGGTGCTGGCGCCGGATCTGTGCGGACGTTTTTCAGGTCGTGTGATCCGCGGCGTGAACGCGCACGCGAAAACGCCGCATTGGATGGTCGAGCGTCTCGAGCGCTCGGGACAGCGCAGCATTTCCGCCCTCGTCGATATCTCGAATTACGTGATGCTCGAACTCGGCCGGCCGACGCATGTGTTCGATCTGGACAAGATCCACGGCGGCATCGAAGTGCGCTGGGGCAAAAAGGGCGAGTTGCTCAAGCTGCTGAACGGCAACACCGTCGAACTGGATGAAACCGTCGGTGTGATCGCAGACGACCATCACGTCGAAAGCCTCGCCGGGATCATGGGCGGCGACAGCACGGCCGTTTCGCTCGACACGACCAACATTTACCTGGAAGCCGCGTTCTGGTGGCCGGACAGCATCCGCGGCCGCGCGCGCAAGTACAACTTTTCCACCGATGCGGCGCATCGGTTCGAGCGCGGTGTCGATTATTCGACGACCGTCGAGCATATCGAGCGTATTTCTAAACTGATCCTCGATATTTGCGGCGGCGACGCCGGTCCTGTCGACGACCAGACACTCAACGTGCCGACACGCGAGCCGGTGAGCATGCGCGTTTCGCGGGCGAACCGGATTATCGGCGTGGCGATCGGCGCGGAAGAGATCGCACAGATTTTCACGCGGCTCGGTCTGACGTTCACGCGCGACGGCGATATCTTCGCCGTGACGCCGCCGCCGTATCGTTTCGATATCGAGATTGAAGAGGATCTGATCGAGGAAGTCGCACGCATTTACGGCTTCGAGAAGATTCCTGCGCGTCCGCCGGTTGCGACCAGCGAAATGCGGCCGACCAATGAGACGAAGCGCTCGATCCACGTGCTGCGTCACGCGGTCACTGCGCGGGACTACGCGGAGACGGTGAATTTCAGCTTCGTCGATGCCGAATGGGAAGCGGATTTTGCTGGCAACACAAATCCTGTCAAATTGCTGAATCCGATTGCAAGCCAGCTTTCGGTCATGCGCACGACCTTGTTCGGCAGCCTGATCAGCGTGCTGCGCTACAACCTGAACCGTCGCGCGGACCGGATTCGCGTGTTCGAAGCGGGCCGTGTGTTCCTGCACGATCCGGCGATCAAGGCGGGCGAACTGGCTATTGAAGGTTTCGACCAGCCGAAGATGATCGGCGGTCTGGCTTACGGTCCGGCGCTCGAAGAGCAGTGGGGCGTGCCGTCCCGCCCGGTCGATTTCTTCGACGTGAAAGGCGACGTGGAAGCGCTGTTCGCGCCGGTCGTGCCGCGTTTCGTGAAGGCGGAACATCCGGCACTGCACCCGGGACGCAGCGCACGGATCGAAATCGACGGCCGGGCAGTGGGCTGGATCGGCGACCTGCATCCGCGCTGGATGCAGAAATACGACCTGCCGCATGCACCGGTTTTGTTCGAAATCGAAGCCGAGGCATTGATGCAACGTGCGTTACCCGTGCCTTCGGACGTACCGAAATTCCCGCCGGTTCGCCGCGATATCGCGATCGTCGTGGATCAAAAAGTTGAAGTGCAGGCGCTTATCGACGAGCTGGAAAGTGCCCGTTCCGAGCCGGCCTGCAAGCATGTCACCAGGGTTGCTTTATTCGACGAATTTCGTCCAAAATCAAGCACTTCCGGTGGGTTGGACGCGCATGAGAAAAGCCTTGCCTTCCGTGTAACGTTGCAAGATACTGGCGGGACGCTTCAGGACGAAACGGTCGAAACGGCCATCAAAACGCTGGTGGAACGCTTGGCTCGAGTACATGGCGCGCGATTGCGCGGGTAGCCTGCAGTTGGCCCCCTCCGTTTTCATCGTCACGCCATTTTTTCGATATGAACCAAATGAACTCGAGTGATTTCGAAGCCCTTCTTTCGGCGCAACGTAGCGCCATGATCCGAGATGTTCCCACTTCGAACGGTGCGGCAACGGCTGAAACGCCTACGCTGACAAAAGCCGAATTGGCGGAGATGCTATTTGACCATGTCGGGTTGAATAAGCGCGAAGCCAAAGACATGGTGGAAGCATTTTTCGAGGTCATTCGCGACGCGCTTGAAAGCGGCGACAGTGTCAAGCTATCCGGCTTTGGCAACTTTCAGCTACGCGACAAACCGCAGCGTCCCGGACGTAATCCAAAAACGGGGGAAGCCATTCCCATCGCGGCGCGCCGTGTCGTCACGTTTCACGCGAGTCAGAAGTTGAAAGCGCTGGTCGAAGCCGGTGCTGAAAACAGTTTCGGCCGCTGAAGTGACGGGCATTTGCCATGTGCTGCCCGAGCGCTTATTAGCGACATTCGCCCCATTCGCGACATTCACCACGATGGTTGATTGACGATGGAAAAAGTCGTCCTGCCTCCGATTCCGGCTAAACGCTACTTCACAATTGGTGAGGTCAGCGAGCTATGCGGTGTCAAGCCGCATGTGCTGCGCTACTGGGAACAGGAGTTCACGCAACTGCGGCCTGTCAAGCGGCGCGGCAATCGCCGCTATTATCAGCATCACGAAGTACTGCTGATTCGCCGCATTCGTGAATTGCTTTATGAGCAGGGTTTCACGATCAATGGTGCGCGTAACCGGCTTGATTCACATGGACGTCCGAATGGCTCGTCTGGCGATATCGAGGACATGCAGGAAAGCGGTGCGGTTCCTCAAGTGAATGTTGCGGTCGATGTCGATCAATTGCGCAAGGACATTCTGCAAGTGATCGATTTACTGGGCGGATGAGAACCGGCAGGATTCAAGCAAAAACTCAAGCAAAAAGGCGTCGCGATTAATCAGCGACGCCTTTTTTCATTTTGATCGGGCCGGCAACGGGTGCCCGGTTTTACCTGCTTTAAGCATCGCCTGAAACGGTTATTTTCTGGCGTTGTCGCGTTTGATTTCGAGGATCGGCAAATCCGGTTCCGAAAGCATCGCTTTCAGTACATCATTTGCAAATTCCTCGACCACCGCATGCCATTCGATTGTGCCGACCGGAAAATCACCGGGGCATTTTTTTCCCTGGGCCTTGCGGATGGCACCGACGCTCAGACTCAACGCTCTCGCCCTCAGAAAGGTCGGATCGTTCGGATCGGCGGGCGGAGTGATTTCGTAGTCCATAGACGGGCTTTCGGCAGCGATTGGGAAAACTTTAGGAGAATTTGGCGATATTTCTGCGCGCTGGAAGTCGCCGGTTCATTGGCCGGTTCATGAGTGTACACAAGTGGGGCAGGGGCAAAACAGGGACATATTGCAGCGGCACGAATCCCCGATTGCCCCGACCCGCGCTCAGCGGGTATCGTGCTTCGAGAAACCAAAAACGGAGCGCAACATGGCGGAGACATTGGGTGCATTGGGCGTCGCGATCATCGGCGCGGGCATGATGGGCGAGGTACATGCGCGCGCGATACGGCTCGCTGGCGCAACGCTGCGCGGCATTGCGTCATCGAGTGAAAGCCGTGCGGCGGAGGCGGCTAAACGGCTGGGAATCGAACGGGGTTATGCATCGGCGGAAGCGGCGATTGCAGATCCTTCAGTGTCGGTTATCCACGTGTGCACGCCCAACGCCAGCCATTTTCCCCTCGCGATGGCCGCGCTCGACGCCGGCAAGCACGTCATTTGCGAGAAGCCGCTGGCCACCAGTGCTCGCGATGCCGAAGCGCTCGGGCTCGCCGCGCGCAAGTCGGGCCGTATCGCGGCGGTTCCGTTCGTCTACCGCTATCACCCGATGGTCCGCGAAGCCCGTGCGCGTGTGCAAGACGGCAGCGTGGGTCCGCTGCAACTGATGCACGGCAGTTATCTCCAGGACTGGCTGCTGGGTGCCGACGATACCAACTGGCGCGTCGATGCCGCCTTGGGCGGCCCGTCACGGGCGTTCGCTGACATCGGCTCGCACTGGTGCGACCTCGTGGAATGGATCAGCGGCGAGCGCTTCGACTCGGTCGTGGCGAGCCTGCAGACAACGGTCGCCGAACGTCCGGCCGGTTCTGTGCAATCGTTCACCGCGGCGGTTAAAGGCGGGCCGACCCAAACGGTCGGTACGGAAGATGTTGCCGTCGCGTTGCTGCGCACAAAAAGCGGCGTGCTCACGACGCTGACTGTCAGCCAGGTGTCGGCGGGACGCAAGAACCGGCTTTGGTTCGAAATCGATGGCGCGAAGGCGAGCCTTGTATTCGATCAGGAGAATCCGGAACGGCTGTGGGTAGGAGAGCGCGACTCCACGCGCTTGCTGGTGCGCGATCCGTCGCGTGGAAGCGCCGAGCAGCGCCGCCTCGCCACGTTACCGGCGGGGCATGCGCAGGGTTACGCACAGTGTTTCGAGGCGTTCGTGGCGGACACTTACGCGGTGATTCGCGGAGAAACGCGCGATGGCTTGCCGACATTCGACGACGGCTGGCGCTCGGCGCGCATCGTGGATGCAGTGCTGGCGTCGTCGAAGGCGAATGGCTGGGTACGGATCGAGTAGCGACGCCCGCGCCGGACATCGGCGCGGGTTTAAAAGCGCGGCGCGGAAATGGGACAAATCCGCGCCGCGGTTCTGAACACATGTCCGATGCCGGCTTGTTATTACACGTCGTCACAAATCAGCTGGCTCCCTGCGGGACAATGGGGGCACGAACCGTGCTCGTTCAAATACGCTCCTGCAATTTTCCGGAGCTTCGCGCCGATAAACCAGCCCGCCGTAGTAACCGAACGCCGGTTCGCATAAAAAAGTCTCGCCGATGTGTCGATTTGCGGGCTGATCGCACGTCGTGTCGACAGAGGGCGCCTGTTTGGTGCCGTCTCTCCAGTTGGTCAACCTGTTACATCTAGGAGCACCGCGATGTCCACTTCAGCTGTCAAACCGATCCCGGAAGGGATGCATACGATCACGCCTCATCTGGTTTGCAAGGGCGCCTCCGACGCCATCGAGTTCTATAAGAAAGCGTTCAATGCCGTCGAACAAATGCGCTTGCCTGGTCCCGACAACACGGTGATGCACGCCATGCTCACCATCGGCGATTCGACGCTGATGCTGGCAGAAGAATTTCCGAATTGCGGCAGTAGCAGCCCGCTGACACTGAAAGGCTCGCCCGTCACGCTGCATTTGTACACGAAGGATGTTGATGCCTCTGTCGCCCAAGCCGTCGCAGCCGGGGCAAAGGTGACCATGCCCGTCAGCGACATGTTCTGGGGCGACCGCTACGGCCAGATCGAAGATCCGTTCGGTCACCGCTGGTCGCTCGCGACTCACACCCGGGATCTGACTCCGGAACAGATCCAGGAAGCCATGGCGAAAGAGATGCCTAGGTAATTGCTGAACAAAGCGCGATAGAGAACGGCGCCGCGTACCGATGTGTCGGCGTGCGGCGCCGTACCGGTCAAACCCGCAGACCTTCAGGAGTTTCCGTGCAAAAGATTTCCCCTTTTCTATGGTTCGATAACAACGCAGAGGAAGCCGCGCAGTTCTACACGAGCATCTTCAACAACTCGCGAATCGTGTCTGTCATGCGCTCCGGCGACGCAGGACCGGGAGCGAAGGGCGCGGTCATGGGCATCGCGTTTGAACTGGAAGGCCAGCCGTTCAAGGCGTTGAACGGCGGCCCGGTGTTCACCTTTACGCCTGCCATCTCGCTGTTCGTCGATTGCGAGACCCAGGAAGAAGTCGACAACCTATGGGCCCGCCTCGGCGATGGTGGTAAACCGCAGCAGTGCGGCTGGATCACGGACAAGTTCGGTGTGTCGTGGCAGATCGTGCCGTTGACGCTCGGCAGATTGCTTCAGGATTCGGACGCCGAGAAATCGTCGCGTGTCATGCGCGCGATGATGGGTATGATCAAGCTCGATATCGCGGGGCTGGAGCGGGCTTACCGGGGCGACTGACAGGGTTAAAGCGCGGGCCGCGCCAAACGCCGGTACGATCACTCACGGTGAATTCCAATCGCAGCGTGTTTGACGGCTGCATCACTCCCTGTCCATGAGGAAAAAATGATCGTTGAAATGCGTATTTATCACTGCGCGCCGGGTCGTCTGCCGGCATTGAACGACCGGTTCGCCAACATTACGCTCGGCTTTTTCGAGAAATACGGGATCGAGCAGATCGGTTTCTGGACCACGATTGCCGGCCCGAGCAACCATGCGCTGACTTATCTGCTGAAATGGGAAAGCCTGGCTGAGCGTGAAACCAAATGGAACGCATTCCAGGCCGATGCCGAATGGATCGCGAAGCGCGCTGAAACCGAGGCGAAGCAGCCTATTGTCGAGCGGATTGAAAACCACTTTTTGACGCCGACGGCTTATTCCGCTCTGCGGTGATGGGTTTGATTTGGTTTAAACAATAAAGATGCGGTGATACGCCCGGTTGTCGGATTCGATAAGCGGGCGTTTTTGCGAACGGAAGCGCAAGCGATTGGCGCTGAAGAGCGGGAGGGGAAATCATGTCGATTGATTCGGATAGCTATATATAGAAGCTGATCTATCAGGCAGCATGCAGTGCAATCCGTGTGAAGGGCACAATGGCGGCGTCCATCTCTTAGCCTAGCCGTTCAACAAAATTGCAAGGGCCTCACCTGCCGTGGCTATCGCAACGGCAGATTCGACCGGGTTCGTGTTGAGGAACGTCCACAGGCCGACATCGTCTCTGAACTGATTCCACGTTCCGAAAAAACCGAGCGACAGAATCAGCCCGAAAAGCAGGCTGAATGCGATTGCCGCGGACAGCCATTTGTTGTGATCGAGACTGTCCGGTGCATACGCGAACGCACTCAGGCAGAGCAATTGCATGGCGAGAACCACCAGTACTCCAGGATGGTATTGGATACCTTTGTGCGTGAACGAACGCGACATGCGCGAGCGTTCATATCTGTTCCCCATGGCTCGTCCTCCGTGCATCGTGGAGTGTACACACGATCTGTCGCGACGCTCTCGCGTCGTTGGATCCGGGGAACACTATCAATATCGCCCGGATCGATCCCTATATGCGCGGCGGACAAACCAGCCGGTTGGTTCCGCCCGAATACGATCGCTACACCCTCCAGCTCAAGTTTAGCGCTGAGGATGAACCCGCAGCCGGAGCAGCACGAGGTCTGCCCGTTTCTTACAATCGTCCGGCGGATTCGATTACGCGCCTTTGGCACGTCACCTTGCCCAGATACGCCGGTTTCAACAGTGTCAAAACTTCACAACACTGCCCCTGTCATTCATACAAATAGAGTGACAGCGATCGCAGCAAAATGATTAAATTGGACGCACTGCTCTAGATGTGGACGGCATCTTTATGCCACGCCTAGGGAGTCACTTCGTTCTGCATTGGCATCCATTGAGATCGGCCGATGAAGTGCCGATGGAATCTAGCGAGAGCACTATGTCGCCCTGGTTACCCGTAGCCCTAGGTGCTGGAGTCTTCAGCGCGGTCGTCAACCTGGCTTGTAATGCGGTCGCTCGCAGGCGCAGTTCGGCACGCAATGCCGCAGAGCGTATCCATGCAGAACGTCACACCGCATTGACCGTGGCGATGGCACTCGAGGATTTCGTCCGTCGATGTCAGGCGACAATCAATCGCGCCGAACGTAAAGACATGCTGGAACAACAGCAGGTACTGCTGGGCGATATAGAACTCCCGCTTTTTGCCTTCTCCGATGACATTCAATGGCGCGATCTTGAGGCTGGAAAAGCGTCTTACCTTCGAGCGTTTGGCGCCAACGTCACGTACAGCGAGGAGCAGATCCGTTCGAACGATGAATGCGCGAGTGTTGTGGAGTTCGTCGCGAACATCAAGGGGCATTGCGCCGAGTTTGGGCGGCGCGCATGGCTGATGGCGCTGGAACTGCGCGAAGAAAATGAATTGCGCGCAGTCGAGGACCACAATTGCGTCGTTGATTTTGACGCCGCACTGAGCCGATATTCAGCGTGGAAACAGCGCCAAAATGCGCGCAGCGGCAGAGTGCCCGTTCAGTCCCATGTGGCTCAAAGTACGTACTCTTCGCGAAGTAAGGGCAGGGCATTGCCCATCGGCGGCACAGCATAGGTCTGCCTTGCCAATCGTGGCCAAACGGTGGATCGCCGCTCAGGGCCATGGTTCGTGTACTTCCTCGCCTTTGAAGGGCTGTGCACGGGCTCGAACCAACACCTCTACGCCTTCCTAAGCAGAACTTGCTCGCGATTCAACCAAGTTACCCATGTACGGCGGATAAACCGCGAGTCAAACGCTGCTAACAAACGGCGCCGGCCCGGCGCGAACGCGTGGGACGCACGGCCTATCCACGACCTATGCAGGACCACAAAAAAGCCGGCTCGTCGTGAAAGTGTAAAAGCGATATGCTTTCGCCACGGCCCATATCAGAGTGATATCACGTCATGGAATTGCGCCACCTCCGGCACTTTGTCGCGGTTGCCGAGACCCAGCATTTTGGCCGTGCGGCGACCAACCTTGTCGTGAAGGAGGCTAACCGGCGCATGCTGCTGCTGGTCTATGCAGCGGTCGTCCTGCTATGCCCGATTACGTTTCGTAGCTGGCGAGCGGCCGTGGTCGCACTGGTGCCGCTCGTCATCACCTCCACTCTGTGCGAGGCGCTGATGGTCATGCTGGGCATTGGCGTCAAGGTAGCGACCTTGCCCGTGATCGCGCTTGGGGCCGGCATCGGGGCTGAGCGCTCCATTTGCTGTCCGTGCAGCTTAACTATCAGCGCGCCGGATTGCCGCTGCCGGAGGCTTATCGCCGCGCGGTCCAGTTCACCGGCAAGGTTGTCGCGCTGGTGGGCGTAACACTGGCTGCGGGGAGCGTGACCTGGGCGTGGTCGCCCATCAAGGTCCACGCAGACATGGGCATTCTGCTGACCTTCATGTTCCTGGGAAACATGATCGGAGCGCTGGTTCTGATTTCTTCGCTGTCTCACTTCTTGTTGCGCACCGTGTCGTTCAAGCCGAAGTCCACGCAGGCCGACAAGGCCATTGCGCTCGCCGAGAATTCGAAAAGTGCGTGAGTAGAGGTGCGTGAGTGTGCGTGGGTAGATGCGGGGACCGGCCGTCCGGGTGCAAGAGAATCGACTTTCGCCCGTCAGATCACCGCATGCCGCTGACCTAGCGCGGCGAGCAATTGCGGCCACTCGTCGATGTGCGCGTTGTCGTGCAGTTCTTCGAGTTCTGTCAGCAGTTCGACAATACGTTCATCGTAGACGTCAACACCGCACGCATAAAGCACCCGCGGAAGCGCGCCATCGTGTTCATGCCGATAGTATGCGAGGCCGACGCCCTCGATATCGGGGCAATACAGGTCGTCGCGAATGAGCGACCCGATCGCGCACTTGCGGCCGTCATTGCAGCGTAGCCGACAGGATCCGTTTTCGTCTTCGGAGACGGCGCGCTGTGTCAGGAGATGGTCGCGTACGCGCTCATAAATTTCTTTGGCGCTTAGCATGGACGTGACTCACGCAGCATGTTCGAGAAGGTTGGCGCAAAGGCCAAACTGGCACGCAATCGATTCCAGGCGATCGCGCCATTCCCATTTGCCGGAGACATCGTGGGCGTTCTGAAGACAATTGAGCAGCTCGACGGTCGACGGGTTGTACACGTTGATCCGCGAGCGCAACAGCGCCCGCTTGAGCGCCCTGATGGCCCCCTCCATGTAAGAAGGCGCCACGCTCGCAGCCGCACCGACGAAGAGAACCGGGACACCTTCCATGGCTGTCATGTAATCGCCCGGGGCGATGAAGTTGCCCACCGGGCATCCACCGCAGTACCCACGGTATGCGCTGGGGCTTTGGCTGAAGAGGTGACGCACGGCTTTATCAAAAATCTCTTGATGAGTGAGAAAGCACAGCGTTTTCATGGTTGAGTTCCTTGACTGGCACACGGTGAATATCCGGTGTCCTTGATATCCGTATCCGGCAAGCTGTCGACAGACTGATTCATCCGGTCTTTGCCGCTCAAATCGAAACCGACAAAGCGATCTTGCGTTATTCATCACACGATTTTTGCACCAACCAGAACCTGTGCGACCCGCCTTGGAAAGCACTCGCTCACGCTGCCACATCCGTCGCCCAACGGCGCCACTGACGGTTTTGATATTTCGATTCAGCGCTGACCAGTAAGGCCCTGGCCTGGGACGCGCACGCGACATTCCAGACTGTTCCAGTCCATCGCGCGAAGTACCTTGCTGCGGTTCCGTGTGCGTCCTTGACCGGATACACCCCGGGGCGCGGCGGTTTTACGCTGCCGTCCATCCATTCGAAGTTCATTTCGCATGTCTCCTGAGGCCCTGCCATTGGACGGCCCTTTGTGCTTCATGGCAGGTGTCTCGGCGAGAATTTTTGACACACCGCACAAGGCATCCGATGCGGCCGGCAGTCTTGTCTCTGAGGCTCGTCCATACATCAATCCTAGTCTTGAGAGGCCCGATTGTTTAGTCGGGACACGCTGAAACTTCCCTCGGAATTGCTGCTTTTGGACTATCAGGAAATCCCTATAACAGGGCTCTTGAAATGAACGCACCGGCCTCAGGCGCTTATACGCGGCGGGACAGGGGCGGGCCGGATGGGAAGCAGAACCGGAGAGCGTTGTTCCGGGAGTGAGTTGCCTTGCGGGAACAAGCATATGATGGTCATGCAACGAGAGGCAGAACTACGGTGAACGAACATCCCTGGGACCTCCAACCGGATAGCACGGTCCTGATCGCCGGCCACACCCCTGACGAGTGGGTCGAGGCAATCGAGGCTCTGCGCGCACGCGGCGTCAACGTCATGGCAGTTGATGACGCGGGAGAGGTGCTGCGGCGCGCTGGCTCGGAGCAGCCTCGGCTCATCTTGCTCGGCGTGAGCTCGCCGCGACCCGGCGGATTCGACATTTGCCGCCGGCTGAAATCCAACCCGCATACCTCCGATATTCCAGTCATATTCATCGTGCATGGAAGCCAAGCCGTCGCGGCGGCCGAAGCTTATGCCATTGGCGCGGCAGATTGGCTGAACGAGCCGGTGCAGGTTGAGGAGTTGCTCCTGAAGGTCGAGACACAATTGTCGTCGAGTGCATGGCGAGAGCAGTACAACGAACTAAAGCGCACCGAAACCACATTGCGAAAAAGCGAGGCGCAATGGCGAGCGGTCTTCGACAATAATCCGATCATGTACTTCATGGTCGATGCGGCCGGCACGATTCTGCACGTGAACAAACTGGGTGCCGAGCAACTCGGCTACGCCGTCGAAGAACTGGTCGGCGATTCCGTGCTGAAGATTTTTTATGAGACTGACCGGCAGAACGTTCAACGCAACGTTGCCGACTGTCTCGAACAGATCGGCCGGCCGATGAGCTGGGAGCTTCGCAAGGTTCGTAAAGATGGCAGGGTGCTGTGGGTGCGCGAAACCGCCAGGGCGGTACAGCGAGACGACGCCGCGCCGATCGTCCTGGTTGTTTGCGAGGACATCACGCCGCGCAAACGTGCGCAGGAGGAATTGCGGCAGTCCGAAGAAAAATACGCGCGGATGATCCACGCAACGCCTGACGCGATCAGTCTGCGCGGCCTGGCTGATCGCCGCTATATCGAGATCAACGCCGGATTTACGCGTCTTCTCGGCTATGCGCCGGCGGAGGTGCTTGGCAAGACGGCGGCCGAACTGCATCTGGTCGATGAAGGTGAGAAGTACGAGCGAATGCTCGATGGCCTGAGGGAAGACGGCATGGTCTGCTCGGGCGAATTTCGCTTGCGTACGCGCACGGGTGAGCGTCGCTTGGGTGCGACCTCCGCCGTGCTGGTGAGGGTCGGCGACCGGCCGTGCGTGCTTGCAGTGACGCACGACATGACCGACCGCCGGCGCGCGGAAGACGAGTTGCGCCGCAGTGAGGCGTTTCTCGCAGAAGGGCAACGGATCAGCCACACCGGCAGCTGGCTATGGCGCCTCGCGTCCGGCGACCTCGTCTGGTCGGACGAACATTACCGGATTTTCGAGGTCGATCGCGCGACAACCGCCGCGACGTTCGAATTGTTCCTGGAACGCATCCATCCGGAGGACCGGTCGCGCGTGCTGGTTGAACTCATGACCGCACGGCAGACCCGCCGCGGTTTCGACGTCGAGTTCCGGATCGTTCTCCCCGACGGGGCAATCAAGCACCTGCAGACGGTCGGCCGTGCCGTCGCTTCGGACTCGGGCGACACCGCGGAATATATCGGTACGACGATGGACGTTACGGAGCGCAAGCGGGCGGAGGCGGAACGGGAAGCACGGCGGATTGCCGAAACCGCCAATCGGGCGAAGAACGAATTCCTGGCCAACATGAGCCACGAATTACGCACGCCGCTCAACAGTATTCTGGGCTACGCCCAGATCCTGAAACGCAACGAAACATTGGGCGAACGTGAGATCGAAGGCCTCAGTGTGATCCAGCAGAGTGGCGAGCATCTGCTAACGCTCATCAACGACATTCTGGATTTCGCCAAGATCGAAGCAAGCAAGGCGCACCTCAACCTCACCGACATCGCGCTGCCCCAATTCCTGCGAAACATTGCTGAGATCATCAACGTTACAGCGGAGCAAAAGGGCGTCAACTTTATCTGCGACCTGGCGCTGGACCTGCCTGGTGGAATTCGTGCAGACGAGGGCAAATTGCGCCAGGTCCTCTTGAACGTACTGGCGAACGCGGTCAAGTTCACCGACTTTGGCCAGGTGAGCTTTCGGGTACGCTTTTCGCCCCCCAGCCGGCTGCGGTTCGAGGTGCAGGACACCGGGATCGGCGTGAGCGCCGACCAGTGGGAGGTCATCTTTCAGCCCTTCGAGCAGGTGAATAACCCGCAGCGCCGGCTCGGGGGCACCGGCCTGGGGTTGGCCATCAGCCGAAGTTTTGTGCGGCTGATGGGCAGTGAGATCCACGTCACGAGCCAGGTCGGCGTTGGCAGCACCTTCTGGTTTGAACTGGATGAGATACCGGTCAAGATCGAGACCGTGGAGCCACGCGAACGGAATGTGATCGGCTACGCGGGTCCGCGCAAGAAGATCCTGGTGGTCGATGATGTAGAGGCGAATCGTGTGATGGCGCTCGAAATGCTGAGCAGGTTCGGCTTCGACGTAGTCGAGGCAGTCGACGGCCGCGAGGCGCAGGAGAAGGCCCAAACCGTACGGCCGGACTTGATCTTGATGGACATCGTCATGCGGGAGATGGACGGACTGGAAGCCACGCGCCGCTTGCGACAACTACCGGGCCTCGAGGAAGTGCCGATCATTGCGATGTCGGCTCGCACGGCCAGCAGCGACGAGGAGAAGAGTCTGGCGGCCGGGGTAAACGCATTCCTCCCGAAACCCATCGATCTGGACAAGTTCTTTCGGGAGATCGCCCAGCTCTTGAAAGTCAGTCTGACTTACGAACCAAAAGGAACGTCTCCTGTGGCGGGTGAGGAGGGCGGGGCGCTGGTTGCGCCGCCCCCGCAGGATCTGGAACTCCTGCATCACCTGGCCCGGACGGGAAACATGCGTGACATTGCGCAGTGGGCAGCCGGACTCGACGAATGCTATCGCCCCTTCGCCGACCGGCTCCATTTGCTGGCGCAGGGGTATCAGTCCAAGGCCATCCTTAGGCTTGTGGAGCGGTACCTCGAAAAGTGACGTTCCTGTCTTGCATGTACCAGGTTACCGACAGGCGGACACTATGCCCGGTTCGATTCGGCTCAATGCGCAAGAAATCCTCTTGACGTCCTCGCGGTCCTAAAGGACCGGGATTCCTTCTGCAAGACGGCCACGTC
>NZ_JALPRJ010000093.1 GCF_030464885.1 Caballeronia sp. SEWSISQ10-4 2
ATTGCTAATTGTTGGGAGGCGTTTTCTTTGCTTCTGTTTCTTTTTCGCCGTTGTGGAAAAAGAAATGAAGTGCCGCCACGCACAGTGGCTAACAGTGATAAAGAGAACAGTTAAGACATAACGACCGCAGACGCTGAAAGCAGCAACCCAGCATTAACCCAGTCCCACGAGCGCCAGCCCCCCCGACCGAGTGCGAACGAATTTAATCCAGAAAATCGCAATTCGCCTCGACGAAAGCCGCCAAATCAAGCGAATGCTGGCGCACCAGCCTCTCGACCAATTCGGTATCCCGCGCCTCAAGCGCTTCAATAATTCTCATATGGTCTTCAATCGACCGCGCCGCCCGGTCACTCTGCGAAATCGTCATCTTCCGGATCGCGCGCACGTGCACGAAAATATTCTTGATCGTATCGAAGATAATCTGCGACTTGCTCAACTGCACAATCGCCTGATGGAAGGCAATATTCGCCTCCGAATACTCTTCAATATGCTCCGCCGGCGTCGCATTCTGAAAGTGATCGAACATGTGCCGCAACGACGCAATCTCAGCATCCGTCGCCCGCAACGTGGCAAGCCTCGCCGCCATGCTTTCCAGCGCGGCCCACATGTTGATCATCTCGACAATCTCGTGCTTGGTCTTGCGCACGATGTAAATCCCGCGACGCGGCACCGTTCGCAGAAACCCTTCCTGCTCCAGCAGCGTCATGGCCTCGCGAATCGGCGTACGACTCACGCCCAGCGCCTCAGTCAAATCCTTCTCATCCAGCCGGATCTCTTCACGCGACCGATAGATGTCTGCCTCCGAAATGGCCTGGCGCAGCCGCGCATAAGCCTGATCGCGCAACGAAACCGTCGCGTTGATCGGCGCCAGCGAAAGCGTTACACCAGCAGGCTTGCTTTCCGTCCGCGGTTCAAGAAGATTGGCCGACGTTGTAGCAACTTCAGTATCAGATGGCATTGATGGTTTGATGTCCCAGGTTCCGCGCGCCCGTCGTCGCCCGTGTACCCGTGCTGCCGCCCTGATCGTCCGCCGTCAAACCGGCATAGCGACCATTGTCCTGCGCACGCTGCAACACGTCCTGCGGCAGCGTCGACGCCAGTGCAAACGTCACACCAACACCGCCCGCTACCAAGGCGATTCCGATCACGACTAATAAAGCGATACTCATTTCCGGCTCCTAGTGGTTTACTCCAAGAGCCTTCAGTATATGTTGCGTCGCAGCGCAACGCAATATATTTCGTATGTGATATATCACAAACAACAGTCCTTCCGTGTTCGCAGTTTAAGCGGCTTTTTGCGAACGCGTGAAAGATTCAATTGCTTTGATACTAGGCCGCGCCGTCCCCTGGTTGACGCCCTCACGCAGCTTGATCAGCGCCAGGACGGCGTCGATCATCGGGGTGTCGATGGCAAGCTTCCGGCCGATTTCCTGCACGACGGTCACGATCGGATCGATCTCCATGGGCCGGCCCGCTTCGCAATCCATCAGCATTGAAGTCTTGTGAGCGCCGACCGCGCCCGCGCCGTTGATGCGCTTTTCCACGTCGACACGAAAATGAACGCCCAGTTGTTCCGCGATGCCCTGCGCCTCCTCCATCATCCGGCGCGACAGTGCGCGGACAGCGGGATCGCTGGTGAGGACATCGAGCGTGGCGCCTGTCAACGCGCTGATCGGGTTGAAACAAAGGTTGCCCCACAGCTTCAGCCAGATTTCGTCGCGGATGTTGTCGCGCATCGGCGCTTCCATATCGGCGGCAGTCATGATGTCGTGGAACGCCTGCAGGCGCGGCGTAACCAGCCCGCTCGGCTCGCCGATGGGAAATTTCTTGCCGTACACATGGCGGATCACGCCGGGCTCCGCAATTTCGGCGGCGGGGATCAGCACGCAGCCGATCGCGCGCTCCGGCCCGAGCACCTGCCATTGGCGGCCGCCCGGATCGACGCTTTCCAGCGTGGTGCCCGACAACGCGCCGCCGTGCTCGTAGAAATACCAGTACGGCAACCCGTTCACTGCGGTGACGATCGCGGTATCCGGTCCTAGCAGCGGCGGTATCAGGTCGACGATACCCGGCACCGAATGCGCCTTGAGCGCAATCACCACGTAGTCCTGCGGTCCGAGCTCCTCAGGATTGTTCGTGCAGCGGACCTTGACGGTGTGCTCCTCGCCATCGATCTGCAAGCGCACGCCGTTCGCCTGCATGGCCGCCAAGTGCGGCCCGCGTGCGACAAAACTGACGTCCGCCCCGGCTCGAGCCAGTTGCGCACCCATGTAACCGCCGATCGCACCGGCGCCGTAAATGCAAATTTTCATTGTCGTCTCCTAGACCACCAGTCTTCTGATATACAACATATTAGATTCAGTATTGGATAACAACGCCGAAAGAGCAAGTAAAAAAGCGCGACTCTTTTCAAGGAGCCGCGCTTCGATTTTTCAGTGAATTAGGGGTCAGGCGTCAGCGGTTTGCAGCGGCTTGTGTTCTTCATCATAGGACGAAACGACGTGCGTCCAGATACACGCTGCCTGCGCCGGCAGCGTACGGTTCCTGCGCTTGACCACCATGACGGTGCGAGTGACGGATGGCCATAGCGGTACCGGCTGGACCAGCGTTTGCGCCGAGGCTGGACCGGCACGCATCGGCTGGATGCCAATTCCGAGTCCTGCTGCGACCATTTGCATGACGCTCGCGGCCTGTGTCAGGCGCTGCAGCCTGAGGTTCGATGCGCCGTGTTCGTCGAGCGCTCGCGCGATGACGTCGAAGCTGCCGGCGTCGTCGTCGAGCAGGAACAGGCCGGCGCTGCTCAGGTCGCGCCATCGCACCGTGGCGTGCGACGCAAACGGATGACGCGCCGGCACGATGGCGCAGAAATTATCGGAGAAAAGCGTTTCCGCCCATAGATCGCCGAGGCTATGAGGATCGCTCGAAGGACCGATGAGCACACCCATGTCGGCATCGCCGGCGCGCACGAGTTCGAGCACCCTGCCCTGCGGCGCGTCGTGCAATGTCAGCGCGATATTGGGGTAGCTCGCCCGGCACGATGCGAGCAGCGCGGGCAACACGGAAGCTACCACGCTGGAACTGCTCGCGATCGATACCGCACCGCTTTCTGCAGTGGACACCTGCTGCCCGAAACGCAACGCCACTTCGAGTTCATCGACCAGCGACGCGATGCGCGGAAGCAAGGCGCGGCCGGTATCGGTGAGTGCGACCTGCCGCGTCGTGCGGTCGAATAATCTCAGCTCCAGCAGGTCTTCCAGCTCCCTGATGCTACGGCTCGCCGCCGACTGCGTGACGCCGAGCGCATTGCCGGCCTGCGTGAAACTCCGGTGCTGTGCAAGGATGACGAACAGGCGTAACTGCTGCAACGACACGCCGGACGCTTTCAATCCCTGCACGGCATCAGTCTGGCTTCGCGTCATTGCGCCGACGAGTTGCGCGGGGCTTCTGTCCAGCCTGCCTGAAACGTAGCGGAAGAATTGAGCCGGCTCGATTCGGCGACCGTGTTATCGATCCAGCGTTTTCTCATCGGCGCGAGGACAAACTTGGCGCACAGGCCGGCGGCAATCGAAATGGTCGCCGTCGTAATGAACACCGCATCCCATGAGCCAATGGCCGACAGCACCGAGGCCAGCGGTACCAGCATCGAAGCCGTGCCCTTCGCCGTGTACAGCGTGCCGGCGTTGGCGGCTGCGTATTTGCTGCCGAAGGTATCGGCGCAAGTGGCCGGGAAGATCGAGAAGATTTCACCCCAGCACAGGAACGTCACGGCCGCGAAGAACATGAACAGGTACGGGTTGTGACCGAACTCCATGAGCCCCAGCAACGCAAGCCCTTCGCCGATAAAGATGAAGAACATCGTGTTCTCACGGCCGATCTTGTCAGAGATCCAGCCGCATAACGGACGCGTGAAACCGTTGCAGAGATTGTCGATGGACAGCGCCATCGTCAGCAGCGGCAAGGTCACGCCGAGCAGGTTGACCGGCATCTTGGCGAAGCCGTATTCCTTCGCGATCGGACCGAGTTGCGCGGTGGCGATCACACCGCCCGCCGCGACGAACACGAACATCATGTACAGCACCCAGAAGAGCGGCGAGCGCACCATCTGTCCCGTCGTGTAATCGATCTTCGAGGCCACCACGCGCTTGGCCGATACGGCATGAACCGGCGGCCGCGGACGAACCAGCATCAGGCCGAGCAGCAGGATGCAGACGCCCTGGAAGATGCCGAAGAACACAAAGGTATGTTCGTAGCCCGAGGTCTGGATCATGTTCGAAATGGGAATGACCGTGACCGCCGCGCCTGCGCCGAAACCGGCCGCCGTCAACCCCGCAGCAAGGCCGCGCTTGTCCGGGAACCACTTGAGCGCCGTGCCTACGCAGGTGCCGTACACGCAGCCCGCGCCTATGCCGGCAATCACCGCTGCGATGTAGAGATGGATGAGACTGGTGGCGTTTGCATCGATGATCCAGCCGATCGCCGCGCAGATCGAGCCGCCGATCACGACCGGCCGCGGGCCGAACTTGTCGACGAGCCAGCCTTCCAGCGGTACCAGCCAGGTTTCCGTGACGATGAAAATGGTGAACGCGGTTTGAATCGCCGCCTGGCCCCAATGATGTTTTGCATCCATCGGGACGACGAACAAAGTCCACGCGTATTGCAGATTCGCGACCAGCCCCATGCAGACGATGCCGATGGCGAGTTGCGCCCATCGATTATTGTGCCGCCCTAGCTTGGGCTGCCCCCCGGCCGATGCCGTACCTGCGTTTGCCATGTCTGTCTCCGTTATGTATCTGCGCTCGTGCGGCGCGTAATCGACTGCGGCTCACCGGTCTTTGAATCACCGGCATGAGAGTGGGTTTTGGTCGGTCAGGGTACGTGCCCGTGGCGCCACTGCGCCGGCTGCAGCCACGCCAATGCGGCGGGCCGGAGGAATAAGGAAGGTGATCGAAGAATCATTTTCAAGCGATTCCCAACGAACTGATGTTTATAGGGGTTGACCCTGCTGCGGCCCTCTCCCGGCATGCGCCTTACGGAACTAGGGCACGTTGAAACCATGCTGCGGCAGAAAAACGATTAGGGAAAGTTAGAAAAATTTATTGTATAAATTCAGGATCGTTTATGGATGGAGATTCGTCATGATGCGTAATGCGACGCTAAGGCAGCTGAAAATATTCGAAACTGTTGCCCGGCGGCTCAGCTTTTCGCGCGCCGCCGAGGAGCTCTACCTCACCCAGCCGGCCGTCTCCACGCAGGTCAAGCAGCTTGAGGAGCACGCCGGATTGCCGCTTTTTGAACAGCTCGGCAAGAAGATTTACCTGACGTCTGCCGGCCAGGAAATGCTTCATCACAGCCGCGCGATCCTCGAACAGTTTCGCGAAGCCGACGACGCCATGGCGCGACTCAAGGGTATTTCCGGAGGCACGCTGAACGTGGCCGTGATCAGCGCGGGAGACTATTTCTTTCCGCGTCTGCTGGCCGAATTCACCAAACGCAATACCGACGTCAAGCTGAACCTGGCCGTCCACAACCGCGAAGAACTGCTGCACCAGCTCACCGACAACCTCACCGACCTCGCGATCATGGTTCGTCCGCCGAAGGACATGGACACCGAGAACGTGTCGTTTGCGCCGCATCCCTACGTGATCGTCGCGCCACCGGATCATCCGCTGGTGGGCAAGAAAAACATTCCGCTGGAGTCGCTTGCCGGAGAGCCGTTCATCGTCAGGGAGCGCGGTTCGGACACCTGGAATTCGATGGAGGAAGGGTTCGCCGGACGGCTCAAGGCGCTGAATATCTCGATGGAGATCACCAGCACGGAGACCATCAAGCAGGCGGTTATCGCGGGGATGGGGATCAGCTTCCTGTCGGCGCATACGGTCAGCGTGGAGCTGCAGATCGGACGGCTGGCCGTGCTGGATATCCAGGGTTTCCCCGTGATGCTCAACTGGTATCTCGTGCATCGTCATAACAAACGGCTGCCGCCAGTGGCGATGGCGTTCAAGCAATTCCTCATCGACGAAGGAGCGGCGCAAATCGCGGCAATTACGCATATCGGGTAAACCATCTATTAGGCATCTTTAATAGTTATTAAAAAAACAAGTAACTATCGTATATGGATAAAGCTTTCTATCCTGCAGTTAAGCCATGCAGCCAAGTCACGCTGCCCGTCACGGCTAAGCCAGTAACCATCTTTCATGGGACCGGAGTAACCGCATGGGACCGGAGTAAGCGCTAAAGCGCCAACTCCGGTCGACACGCTAACTCCGGTCGACACAGGAGACGACCATGATCCGTACACAAGCCACGATCGCCGACGCGCGCGAACTCCAGACGCAGCTTTGCGCCTACAACAGCGCCTTCGAAGAGCTTGACCTGATGTTCCGCTGGGACGTCGAAACGCTTCAGTCGCTGGCGCACGCTCACACCGATCAGGCGCGCATCTCGCAGTACATCGAATCGCATTGCCCGCACTTGCTCAAAGCCTATAGCGCCGAGTTCCTGTGCCAGGCCATCGTCGACAGGAAGAACGCGCATTACGACGCTTGCCGTGCCACGACTATCGCCCGGGCCGACGATACGCGCGGCGCGCGCATGTGGCGTCCGGAGTGCGATCGCAAGCATGCTGAAGCCGCTTGATACTGACCTGATACCAGCTTGATACTGAATTCGTTCACGGAGTCTTCGCGGGGTTCTGCCAGCTAACGCAGAGCCCCAGCGCGAACGAAGACAACACATGTCCACGTGGGCGGGCTAATCAAGCCCGCCCTTTTCTCATTGCGCCAACCTCACTGCGCCAGCGACACCCACACGCTCTTCGGCTCAGTGAAATTCTCGATCGCCACGTCACCGTGCTCGCGGCCAAAACCTGAATCGCCCGAACCGCCCCACGGCAATCGCACATCCGTATAACCGTACGTATTCACCCACACCGTGCCCGCCCTGAGCGCCGACGCCATCCTGTGTACGCGGCCTATATCTGCGCTCCATACGCCCGCTGCGAGGCTATACAAGGTCCCATTGGCGATGCGCACGGCATCGGCTTCATCGTCGAAGGGAATCACGCTTGCCACGGGGCCAAATATCTCTTCCTGCGAGATCCGCATCTCGTGCTCGACGTTGGCAAATACCGTGGGCTCGACGAAATAACCGCGCTCGCCCCATCGCCTGCCACCCGATACAAGCGATGCCCCCTCGCTCTTGCCGATGTCCACGTAATCCAGCACCGTCTTCATCTGCTTCCCGGAGATGAGCGGACCCATCGACGTCTCTTTCTGCGATGGATCACCCAACGTCACGGACTTGGCACGCTGCGCCAGCCGCTCGACGACCTCGTCATACACCGGCCGCTGGACCAGCACGCGCGAGCCTGCCGAACACACCTGCCCCGCGTTGAAAAAGATCCCCGACGCGGCCGCGCGTGCGGCCTGATCGAGATTGGCATCGGAGAAAATCACGTTGGCGGACTTGCCGCCCAGTTCAAGCGTGACCCGCTTGAAGTTGACCGCCGCGCCCTGCAGGATGCCCCGCCCAACCGATGGCGAACCGGTGAATGTGACCTTGTCCACGCCGGGGTGCGCGACGAGTGCATCGCCGACCACGGAGCCCTTGCCGGTCACAATATTGAGCACGCCCGGCGGCACGCCGGCCTCCAGTGCAAGACGGCCCAGCATCAACGCCGACAGCGGCGTCAACTCTGCTGGCTTGACCACCAGCGTGCAACCACAGGCAAGCGCTGGCGCGATCTTCCACATGCCGATCATCAGCGGGAAATTCCACGGCACGATCGCCGCGACCACACCGACCGGTTCGCGCACGGTGTAAGTCAGCGCGTCCGGGCGAGCGGGCACCACTTGTCCATTGATCTTGTCGCACCAGCCGGCGTAATACGCGAGGGTATCGATGGCAGCCGGTACATCCTGGCGACGCACGCCGGAGATCGGCTTGCCGCCGTCCAGACTTTCTACTGCTGCGATCTCTTCCTGATGCGTGCGCATCAGTTCTGCAAAGTGCATCAGTATTCGCCCACGCTCGGCCGCCCTGATGGCATTCCACGGTTTCAGCGCGGCACGCGCGGCTTGCACGGCGCGGTCGACATCGGCTGCGGTGCCTTGGGCCACGCTCGCGATCGGCGCTTCGGTCGATGGATCGAGAATGGTTGAATACGCGCCTCCACCGGGCGCCACTGCTTCGCCACCAATCAGCAGTTCGTAACGTTTCACGTCCGCTTGGGCGGTCATTGCTGTCTCCTTTTACCGTAGTGCAGTCTCGTGCGCCTTCCGGCGCACTCCGCACTTGTTCCGATCATGCGCCGGATTTTGCTTCGAGTTCAGCCAGTCGCTTGCGCAGGTTTCGCTCTTCAGTGAAGCGGCTGGTTTCATCGCGGATAACGGCGACGATGCCTGTCACGCTTTGCTCCGGTCCCGCTGAATGAAGCAGCGCGACCGTAAATGCAATCGATAAGGACCGGCCGTCCTTGTGCACGGCGGGCACGCGCAGCACGTCGTGTCCGTAGCGCGTTTCGCCGGTCGCCATGGTTTTTTCGTAGCCGCTCCAGTGACGCCCTCGCAAGCGTTCGGGAATGATGAGGTCCAGCGAATTGCCAAGCGCTTCTTCTTGCGTGAACCCGAACATGCGCTCGGCAGCGGGGTTCCACAGAGTGATCGCGCCACTGGCGTCGGAGATGACAACCGCGTCGCCGATCACGTCGACCAGTTGTTCGAAATCGATGGGGGATGATGTTTGCACGGCGGGAGTTTGCTCGGCGCTATTCATGGTTGAAACGGCCTTCTTCGACCTTCTTCGATTCAAGCAGCGCCGTGGCGGTTCTTTCTGCAAAGCGAACCACAGCGCTGCCGTCGCGTTTAAACGGCTTGAGATTCGTGCAGATGAGCGATTTGCGCGCTGCTATAACCGAGGCTCTCGAGCACTTCATCAGTATGCTCACCCAGCAACGGCGACGCCGTGATCTCCGGCTTCATGTCCGAGAACTTGATCGGGCTGCCCACCGTGAGGTACGTGCCACGCTCCTTGTGCGGGACTTCGGCAATGGTGCCGCTTTCGCGTAACGAAACATCGTTGGCAAGCTCTTTCATCGTCAGCACCGGCGCACACGGAATATCGAACTTGCGCAGGATATCCACGGCCTCGAACTTGGTTTTATCGGCGAGCCATTCTTCGATGGTCTTGAAGATGTCGAAGATATGCGGCTGACGCGCCGTCGCCGTGTTGTAGTTCGAATCTTCGATCCACTCCGGTTTGCCGATCGCGCGGCAAATCGGCGCCCAGGCGTGACCCTGGATCGTGAAGTAGATGTACGCGTTCGGATCGCTTTCCCAGCCCTTGCATTTCAGCACCCAGCCCGGCTGGCCGCCGCCGCCCGCATTGCCGCCGCGCGGAACGACGTCGCTGAATTCGCCGTGCGGGTATTGCGGGTATTCCTCCAGGAAACCGAGCCGGTCCAGGCGCTGCTGATCGCGCAACTTCACGCGGCACAGGTTGAGCACGCTGTCCTGCATCGATACCGCGACCTTCTGCCCCTTGCCCGTCTTGTCGCGGCCGATCAGCGCCGTCAGGATGCCGATGGCCAGGTGCATGCCGGTATTGCTGTCGCCGAGCGCCGCTGCGCTGATGGTCGGCGGGCCGTCCCAGAACCCCGTGGTCGATGCCGCGCCGCCCGCGCATTGCGCGACGTTTTCGTACACCTTCAGGTCGTCGTAATGATGGCCGTCGCTGAAGCCTTTCACCGACGCCAGGATCATCTTCGGATTCAGCTCACGGATGTAATCCCACGAGAAGCCCATGCGATCAAGCGCGCCCGGGCCGAAGTTCTCCACCATCACATCGGATTCCCTGATCAGCTTTTCCAGTACTTCCTTGCCTTCCGGCTTCTTCGTATCCAGCGTGAGCGACTTCTTGTTGCTGTTGAGCATCGTGAAATACAGCGCATCGACGTCCGGGATGTCGCGCAACTGGCTGCGCGTGACGTCGCCCGAACCGGGACGTTCCACCTTGATCACGTCGGCGCCGAACCACGCGAGTAACTGCGTGCAAGCCGGTCCGGCCTGCACGTGCGTGAAGTCGATGATCTTGATTCCGTCGAGTGGTTTGCTCATGATTTTCCTGTCTCCTGACTCACTGGCTAAAGGTGGTTTGGTTACTCATGTTCTTGCGGCGGTACCGGCGGCACGTGTTGTTCACTTCGCCGATACCGTCGAACCCAATTACTTTTTCATCGCTGCGCTTTGTGGATTCAGATTGGTCAGGCGGCCGCTCTCCGTGCCCGCAGCTTCGTCGATGACGGCATTGATGAGTGTCGGCTTGCCGGACGCGATCGATTCCTGCAGCGCCTTCGTCAGCTCTTCCGGCGTCGTGACGTTGTAGCCGATGCCACCGAATGCTTCGATCATCTTGTCGTAGCGGGCACCCTTGACGAATACGGTCGGGGCAACGTCCTTGCCGCCGGTCGGGTTCACGTCGGTGCCCCGATACACGCCGTTGTTGTTGAAGACAATCGTGCAAACCGGCAGGTCATAACGGCAGATGGTTTCCAGTTCCATGCCGCTGAAGCCGAACGCGCTGTCGCCTTCAATCGCCACGACCGGCTTGCCGCTCGTCACCGCCGCGCCGATGGCAAAGCCCATCCCGATACCCATGATTCCCCACGTGCCCGAGTCGAAGCGCTTACGCGGCTCATACATGTCGATGATGCTGCGGGCGTAGTCGAGGGTGTTGGCGCCTTCGTTCACCACGTTGATGTCCGGGCGTGTCTTCAACACGTCGCGGATCGCGCGCAGTGCGCTGTGGAAATTCATCGGCGACGGATTCTTGGCGAGCGTCGCGGCCATCTTCTCCAGGTTCTTGTTCTTGCGCTCGGAGATCGCTCCGGTCCACTCGGTGCTCGGCTTCGGGAAGCTTGCATCGATGCCGCCCAGCAAGGCCGATACGCACGAACCGATATCGCCGATAACCGGCGCCGCGATAGCCACGTTGCTGTCGATTTCCGTCGGCGCAATGTCGACCTGGATGAATTGCTTCGGCGCCGCGCCCCACGTCTTGCCCTTGCCGTGCGACAGCAGCCAGTTCAGGCGCGCGCCGATCAGCAACACGACGTCGGCTTCCTGCAGGACGAACGAGCGAGCCGCCGATGCCGATTGTTCGTGGGTATCGGGCAGCAGCCCCTTGGCCATCGACATCGGCAAGTACGGAATGCCGCTCTTTTCCACGAGCTCGCGAATCTGTGCGTCGGCCTGGGCGTAGGCAGCACCTTTACCAAGGAGGATGAGAGGACGCTTTGCGCTCTTCAGTACGTCGAGCGCCCGCTTGATCGATTCAGGCGCGGGAATCTGGCGCGGGGCTGCGTCGACCACGCGCACCAGGGACTGCTTGCCCTTCACTGCGTCGATGGTCTGGGACAGGAGTTTCGCCGGCAGGTCCAGGTAGACACCGCCGGGACGGCCCGACACAGCTGCGCGAATCGCACGGGCAATGCCGATACCGATGTCTTCAGCGTGCAGGACGCGGTAGGCGGCCTTGGCGTAGGGCTTGGCAGCATTGAGCTGATCCATTTCCTCATAGTCGCCTTGCTGCAAGTCGACAATCTCCCGCTCGCTGGATCCGCTGATCAGGATCATCGGGAAGCAATTGGTGGTCGCGTTGGCGAGCGCCGTCAGGCCGTTCAGGAAACCCGGCGCCGAAACGGTCATGCAGATCCCGGGCTTTTGGGTCATGTAGCCGGCGATGGCCGCCGCATTGCCCGCATGCTGTTCGTGACGAAAGCCGATGAAGCGCATGCCTTCGGCTTGCGCAAGGCGCGCCAGGTCGGTGATAGGAATACCGACCAGCCCAAAGATCGTGTGAAGGTCGTTTAGTTTCAGGGCATCGATGACCAGGTGGAAGCCATCCGTGGTCTCCGGTGCTTCTCTTTTCGCTGTTTCTGCTGCAGTGGCGGTCTGCGGGGTGATCAGTACTTCGGCCATAACGTCTGTCTCCTTGGCGGGCGTTGTTTGTGATATACAATATTCCACACACAGTATTAGTCAAGCGGATTTCTGCATTGCGCACAACGTGGTGCGGTGCGATGAGGTTTAAAATGCTGGCTCTACAGCGGATTTGCTGTTTTTTTTGCTGCGATGCAATGGGGAGCGTTTAGGCGATGTACAGACGTGCCGGCAGGCGGCTGGGGATAGGTAAGACGATTCGGGGAAGTTAGTTTTACTCGCGCCAGCGGTGGGTTTACTGGCGCATCGAGGCGATTCTGCCCGGGGCGGCGAGTGTGGTTTGAAGCGTTCTACGACGGCCAGTGGAAAACCAGATCGGCACTCGCGCGCGTCGAATCGATCAGGGCAGCGTTCACCTCGTCAGTTTGCTGGACCCAGTTTCTGGCAGCGTCTTCATCGCGGCCGAACTGCACGTGACGGGCAACAAGCCGCTGCTTTCGCAGCTCCGGATCGATGTCGACATACCAGGCTTCGTCGAGCAGCGGGCGAACCGCTTTCCAGTGCCCATGCCGCAGCAGCAAATAGTTACCTTCCGTAATCACGAGCGGCACGTCCGGCATGACAGGAATGGCCCCGGCGACGGGTTCTTCGATCTCCCGGCGAAACGTGGGGGCGTAGATCATCTCGTCGTCACGCTGCGCACGCAAACGTGCAAGCAGCGCGACGTAACCGGCACTGTCGAATGTATCCTCGGCGCCCTTGCGGGATGCACGGCCGAGACGTTCGAGTTCGACGTTCGCAAGATGAAACCCGTCCATCGGCACGACGACTGCACGCCCAGGCAGTGCGTCGAGAATGGCCTGCGCCAGCGTTGATTTGCCGGCGCCCGGCGCACCGGCCAACCCGAGGATACGGCGCCGGCCGTCGGCCGCAAGCTGCTGCAGCCGTACAAGAAAGCGATCTTCGATCATGGACGCAATCCTGAGTGGTTTCGAAAAAGTGATGGTGATTGTCGCCGATGTCCACGTGGCCGGGACGCTCGCCGCGAAACGAAGAGACGACGCGGCGCGGATCTCGTTCGTTAATGGTGAGCCCTCGCCTTGGCCGCAGCGTTGATGCCGCCGGCGATGAACGTCCGTGCATGAGTGGCCAAATCCATGCTGTCATCCCACAAGTTTCGCCAGATCGCCAGCGCGTTTGACAACTGCTCATTGACGACAGTGGACGAGAAGCTCTCGAAGGTGACCACGCCCTGATAGTCGATCATGGCCAGCGCATGGAAGAACTGTGCGAAATCAATGGTGCCGGAGCCCAGGTAGCCCCGATTACTTTCGCCGATGTGGACATAACCCAAACGCTTGCCGCACGCCAACACCGGTTGCATAAAATCGGATTCCTCAATATTCATGTGATAGGTATCGAGATGCACGACGACGTTGGGCGCATCGACTTCGTCCAGCATGGCGAGCGCTTGCGATGCCGTGTTGAGCAGGTTGGTTTCGTAGCGATTCACCACTTCGAGGCCGAGGGTGACGTCCTTCTTCAATGCGAAATCGGCGATCCGCTTTAACGAGTCGACCGCGTTGCGCCTTCCCTGAGCGGTGAGCGGCGCCTGGTATTTCGCCATCGCACCGTACAGGATGCCGCCGAAGTACTTGCCGCCGAGCTCCGCCGTGATGCGGACGCCCTCTTCCAGCAATGCCAGGCCACGCGCCACCGACTCCGCATTGTCGCTGGATACGTCGGCATCCAGCGTCAGGCCCCGGGAACAGCCAATCTCCAATCCATGCTCCTGGAGCAGGTCGCGCGTCAGCGCCAGATCCATGACCTTTGGCCCGTGAAGGGACAGTTCGACCAGATCGAAACCGCCGGCCCTGGTTTGACTGATTACCTTGCGGGTCGACTCCGGCGTCAGATCGCCGGCCCATACCAATGCATGAACCCCGAGCTTATTCATTGCGTAACTCCTCCGGTAGCGGTCGCGCGTCTGCGGACCAAAGACTGAAAATTGCCGTGTGCCCATGCCCAGCGCAGGAGCATCACGGCAAGCAAAAACACGCCCCACAAAGCGGTGGCCAGGTGCTGGTTGGCACCGAGCAGGCTCAGGCCAGAGGCAATGACCTGCAGGATGACGAGCGCTATCACGACGGGAACGACGCGCCCAAAGCCGCCGAACGGATCCACGCGCCCGAGGAAGCAGGCAAGCACGGCGATCAGGAGGAACGCCTCGCCATGCCCGACGCGCACGGAGTTGAAACTGGCCAGCATCACCACGCCGGCAACACCGCACATCAGGCCTGACAGCATGTAGATCCGGGTCACCGAGCGCCGTGTATCGATGCCCGAATAGCGGGTCGCCTCGATATTCGAGCCGATCATGCGTGTGGCAAAGCCGAGCCGGGAGCGCGTCATCACGACATGCCAGAGAGCCGCACAGCCGGCGAAGATCCAGAGCGGCACCGGAACGCCGAGCAAAAGGCCGTTGCCCATCTTCAACACGAAAGGCGGAAACCCGGAGATGTCGCCGCCGTGGGTCAGGAATTCCCCAAGGCCGCGAAGGAAGATCATCATCGACAAGGACACCAGGATCGGGCTTGCACCGGTATGCGCGATGATGGCCCCCATGATCCATCCGGCTGCCGCACCCGTAGCAAGTGCCGCGGCAATCCCGAGCACGATGGCGACGGCGCCGGCATCCGCCCCGCCCTGCGAATGCAGCACCCAGGCCATTACGAGCCCGGCTATGTTGGCAGTGAAGGTCACTGCCAGGTTGAAGCCGCCGGAGATCAGCGGCATCAGCATGGCCAGCGTAAAGAGCCCCAGTTCGGGTAACTGGAACGCCACCGAAACAAAGGTGCCGGCGGAAAAGAAGCGATCCGAGGCGAGGCTCATGGCCGCGATCACGATGGCGAGGAATCCGAGCAGACCGACGACGTCAGCTTGCACGAGCGGTACAGCTGCGCGATGTGACGAGGAAGTTTTCATGACGGGGCCTTTGCTCGTTGCGGCAAAAAGCGTGATCCGGCCAGCTTGGCGAAGCCATCGCTAGACAAGGTGATGGCGATCAGGATGATGGCGCCGACGATCATCTTGAACGCGTAGGGCGAAATCCCGAGTAAATTCAGCCCGTTCGCGGTGATGGCTGTCAGCATGACGCCAAGGATAGCGCCGAGGATCGTGCCGCGCCCGCCGCCCAGCCGGGCACCGCCGAGCACCACCGCAGCGAGTACGTCGAGTTCGCGGCCATACAACGCGTTGGGCACCACCTCTTGAACGTAGTGAGCCTGCATAAGCCCGGCAATGCCTGCCATCATGCCGAGCCAGCCAAAGGCCACGTAATGCATGGCGCCCACGTTGACGCCGACACGCCGGGCCGCCTCGGGGTTGTCGCCCATCGCATAGAGTTGCCGGCCGATGGTCGTGCGCCGGAGCAGGAACCAGGTGGCCGCTACCATGACGGCCATGACTGCGACCGGCAGCGCAAGCTCCGCGACGCCGCTTGACGTCTTGAACGCGACGAGCGAAACGCGAGTCATCCACCAGTCCGGCAGGTCATAGATGGACACGCCCCCGGTGAGGAACATCAGGCCGCCGAAGAACACGTTGAAGGTCGCTATCGTCACGACGATCGACACGATGCGAAAGTGGTAGATGATGGTGGCGTTGAGGGCGCCCAGCAGAAAGCCGAACCATGCGGCCACCATGAAGCCCAACGCCCAGTTCCCGCCGCCAAGCCGCATGACGGTGAGCGCGGTCAGGTACTGGACCACGGACGCGCCCACGGCGAACGAGATGTCGATCCCGCCGGCAATGAGTACGACCAGCAATCCGACAGCGAAGATGATGTTGACCGCGCTTTGGTTAAGCAGGTCGAACAAGTTGGGCAACGTGAGAAAAGTCGTAGTTGAAACGCCGAGGCCGGCCACCATCGCGGCGATAACTACAATCAGCAGGGCCTCGATCGAACCGATCCCCCATTTGCGCAGATCAGGCATGGACGTCTCGCTCGATTTGGTCGATGGTCGTGGTTCCCGGCACATATTCAGCGACCATGCGCCCGTTGCGCATATGCAGAATACGGTCGGCGTTGAAATAAACCTCGGGGATCTCGTCGGAGATCAGCAAGATGGCCATGCCCTGTTCGGCGAGCTTGTGGATGATGGCAAAGATGCCCGCTCGCGCACCCACGTCGACCCCTACCGTGGGCGAATCGAGGATCAGCAGTTTCGGGTTGGTCGCCAGCCATTTGGCAAGCACGATGCGCTGCTGGTTGCCACCGGACAGCGTTGAGACTGCGTCTTCCGGCTTACCGATCTTGACCGCCAACTTCTGAATCCAATCATGAACCAGGGCATCCCGCTTGCCGGGCGCGATCAGACGGGTGGCGTCGAGCAGGTCGTCCAGCACGGCGGCCACGGTGTTGTCGCCGATCGACTGCTGCTGCACCAGGCCTAGCTGAAGTCGGTCTTCCGAAACATAGGCGATGCCGGCCCGGATCGCGTCGCGGTTCGAGCCGAGCGACAATTTCTTTCCATCGAGGCTGACCGTGCCGGCGCCCGGCCGCGTCATTCCGAACAGCGACAACGCGAGTTCTGTCCGCCCTGCACCCAACCGGCCGGTGACACCGAGAATCTCGCCTCTCTTCACGCAGAGGGAAACGGCGTCGTATTCATTTCGCCGTGACAGGCCCTCGACCTTCAGGACGACAGGTGCGGCGGACAGATCCGTGGCGCGCACCGCGTAGTCGAACGTGCGACCGGTCATGAGTTCCGTGAGGCGGGTTTGCGTCATGCCGGCCGTGGGGAAGGTGCCGACATACTGCCCGTCACGCAACACGGTCACGCGCGTACACACGTCGAGCACTTCAGCAAGCCGATGGCTGACAAAAACAACGGCGATCCCGTCGACCGACAGGCGGCGAACGATGGTCAGCAATGCTTTGGTCTCGGCGTGACTGAGCGACGCCGTCGGCTCGTCCATGAACACGAGCCTGGCATCGGCGACGAGTGCGCGGGCGATCGCCACGATCTGCCGTTGAGCGATAGACAGCGAACGCACGGAACGGCCGAGGTCGATGGCAACGCCCAGGCGCTCCAGAATGCGACGGGCTGCGACTTTCATCTGGCCGTAGTGGACCAGGCGCGGACGAGGACCGAGGTTTCGTTCGAAGGCAATGTTCTCCGCGACTGTCATCTCGGGAAATAGCGCGAGGTCCTGCCAGATCACCTGAATACCCAGGTCCCGCGCCTTCGACGGCTCCAGACCCTCGATTGATTGTCCGTCCATCAGCATGACGGCTCCGGATTCGGGCTGATAGACGCCACTGATCACCTTGATGAGGGTGCTCTTGCCGCAGCCGTTTTCGCCGGCGAGGCACAACACCTCGCCCGGCATGACGTCGAACTTCACAGCCTGCAGCGCTTTTACGCCGCCGAATATCTTGGTGATATTTTCAAGCTTGAGCAGCGCGGCGCTGCCAGTGCCAAGGGCAACTGGCATATCGCTCGTGGTGTTGCCTCGCTCAGGCGCGAGGCGGTCCCTGGAAGCCGCTGGAAACATGGAAACGCTCCGATGCTACCTATATGTAGCCTGTAGCCTGATCTGACGCACCGTTCATCTGTCGGGTGAAGGTCAGCCTTCCTGAGCTTCACCCATCTCGGGATGCGATCGTGGTCAGAGCCCCATCTTCGCGAGGTCGTCGACGGTTTTCGCGTTGAGGTCCACCAGTTGGTCGACGATCAGGTTATGGCCGTCGGGGTGGACGACACCAAGCCCTTCGATTTTCGTGCCGTCCTTGATCGGTTCGCCCTTCGCGACCATCACACCCAAGGTCACGAACACTTCACCGGCGATTTCGGGATTCCACATATAGCCCCCGGTCAGGACGCCATCGTGAACGAGACGCTTGCCCTGCCCCGGCGAGAACGGACCGAGCACAAGGACACTCCCCTGAGCGTGCTTTTCCGCCACCGCGCGAGCAGCCCCGATCGGGCCTTGACTACCAAATGCCAGGATGGCCTTGAGGTTGGGGTGCGCCCGCATCAGATCGAGCGCGGTCTTGCGTGACGCGTCGACATCTTCGGCAACACCGTAACGGTCGCCGACCAGCGTCATGCCGGGATCGTTCGCCTTGAGATAAGCAATCGCGGCGTCGGCCCACGCGTTGTGCAAAGGAACGGTCAGTGACCCGACGAATACCGCGTATTCGCCCTTCCCGCCCAAGGCCGTCGCCAGGTTCTTTGCGTACGCTTCGCCGAAACCTTTGACCGAGGCGAGTTCGAAGTCCCAATCAGCATTCTTTTGCTTCGGCGACTCGTGCGTGATGACCTTGATGCCCGCGGCGCGCGCCCGCTGCAAGACGGGTTCCAGTACCTCGGCGTCATTCGGCACAACGCCGATGACATCCACATGCTGTGCGATCAAATCCTCGATCGCCCGCACCTGCAGCGCTGGATCTGAACTGGTCGGCCCGACCATGAAGGCTTTGACGCCAAGCTGGTCCGCTCGTTTCTTGATTCCGGCGTCCATGGCGTTGAACCACGGAATCCCGCCGATTTTTACCACTACCCCAATCACGGGTTTGTCGGGCGAGGCCAGAGCCAGACCCGTTCCAAACGCGAATGCAGCGACGCCTACGCACAGAGCGCGTACGAAGTACCTTGACATGTCTCCTCCTCCGCGTGGACTCCCGTGAGCCTCGCCCAAGGGAATCCGTTGGTTTGATTGTGGACAAAGTTGTCGGGTCGCCGAACTCATTCTCGATTTGCTAAATCCATTCAGCTAACGACGGAACTGATGCTGAATCCATTTAGCAATGTGGTCAACTCTCGGATACCCTAGTATGGTTTCCGGTCGAAGCAGGTCAGCCTTCAGGTGACGGCGCAACGCAATTGAAAGGGGAAATACAGATGGCGCGCAGCGGTAATGGACGCAAGTCCACGATCTACGATATCTCCGAGGCGACCGGCACGTCGGTCACCGCGGTGAGCATGGTGCTGAACGGAAGCTGGACGCGGTACCGGATCAAGGAAGAAACCGCTAACCGCATCCTGGAGAGCGCGCAGCAGCTCGGGTACAACGTCAACATGCGGGCCAGAGGGTTGAGGCTCTCCCGTTCCGGACTCGCCGGCATGATTCTCCCGCACTATCGCAATCGCTTTTTTGCAGGGCTTGCGGAAACCTTCGAAGAACAGGCAAGATGCCGGGGCCTGTGCCCCATCGTCGTCAGTACTCAGCGAGATCCCGCGGTCGAGACAAGCGTGACGGAGACGCTCCTCTCGCAACGGGTCGAAGTCCTGTTCATTGCCGGCGTGCGAAACCCTACCCCGCTTAATTCACTGTGTGCGGCGGCGGGCGTTTCCTGCATTAATGTCGACTTGCCCGGCACAGGCGCACCCTCGGTTGTCTCGGACAATCGCGGCGGTGCTCGCGCGCTCACCGACGTGTTGATCGACAAAATGAGGATGCGTGGTGGTGCCCCGGAAGAAATGGTCTTTCTAGGCGGAGTCGCTGGTGAATACGCCACGGAAGAACGCATTGCAGGGTTCCGCGACGCCTTCGAAGCCAGGGGAATCAGCCCGGCAGCCGACGCGGTCGACTGCTGCGGATACAACGCGTCTGCCGCCCGGCAAGCGCTCGCTCGCGGCTACGAGAGCCTCGGCCGGCTGCCCGCTGGCTTGTTTATCAACTCGATTACCGCGTTCGAAGGGTTGGTGCAGTTCACGTCGCAACTGTCCCGGGATGTCGTGCAATCGGCGGTTGTCGGATGCTTCGACTGGGATCCGTTTGCGGCGCACCTACCGTTTGAGGTGACGATGATGCGCCAGGACGTGCACAAGATCATTTCGGAGGCCTTCGCGCTTGCCGACAACCAGGACACGACGAACACCCACCCGCTCGTCGTTGTGCCGACGGGCTTCGGAGACGTGCTCGACGAGGACGATCAATCGATTCAACACCCATACGACCGCTAGGCGCTGCGCTATTAGCTGTTAGCTGTTATTGGCTGGCCCAGTCGGCCACCATCCTTGCATCGACACTCACTCCGCCGCAGACCACGATCACCACATCGTGCGCGCCGGCAATCGCCGGATGATCAAGGTAACCGACAGCAAGCGACACCCCACAAGCCGGTTCAACCAACTGCCGATGGTCATCGGCGAAACGAGTCACGCCCAGGATCGCATCGGCGTCCGTCAACACCACCGACTCGTGCGGAAACTGCTTGATGGCATCGACAGGCCAGCTCGCCACCTGAAGCGCCGCGAGCGACTTCGCGATGCTGTCGATGCGATCAAGTTTCACCGGATGCCCCGCATCGAGCGCCGCGCGAAACGACGCCGCGCCCGTCGTTTCGCACGCGACAACCCGGCAATCCGTGCGGCGGTGCCGCAATAAACCCGTCAAGATACCTGCGAGCAAACCGCCCCCGCCCACGCTGGCCACGACCGCATCCACTTGCGGCAGCACGGCGACAATCTCATCGATCATCGTGCTATGCCCTTCCCACAAGACGGGGTGATCGAATGCGGGCACGTACTCGACCTCATCGGACGCAGACAGCACAAGCGCATGCTCGTTCGCTTCGTCCCAGACGTCCCCATGCACGATCACCGTCGCGCCGAGCGCGGCAATCCGGCGGCGCGTGCTTTCAGGGGTCGTGGATGGCACCACGATGTCAGCCTGCATGCCAAGCATCTGCGCCACGAACGCGGTCGCGAAACCGGCGTTGCCGCCCGACGGGCAAACCACGCGGCGCTTGCCTGCCGCTTTCGCGCGCGAACACAGCAAACCCATGCCGCGCATCTTGAACGAGCCGCTCGGTTGCAGGTTCTCAAGCTTGAGCCAGATGCGGCGCGTGGACGTAGACAGTCGGGGATGCAGGATCAACGGGGTTTCGATGTGAAGCAAGATGGGCCCTTTTCAAACTGGAATTCCGGGACCAGTCCGCTGCCGTGATGGCCGCGGCTGGATTCGAGCCTCACAGTTTATTGCATCGGCCCGCACGAGTGCACGACCTCGTGGGCCGGGACTCGGGCGGACCTTCAATCACGGGCATTCATTTAACCAGGCACTGCGTTTTCCGTGACTGCTTCCATAGCAAGCTTCGCGCGTAACGCCTTCGCCGCTTCCACCATATTCGCCAGAGCCGCCTCCGTCTCGGGCCAGCCGCGAGTCTTCAACCCGCAGTCGGGATTGACCCAAAGACGCTCAGCCGGAATCACCTCGCACGCACGTTCCAGCAGACGCTGGATTGCTTCGACACTCGGCACGCGCGGCGAATGGATGTCGTAGACACCCGGCCCGATCTCGTTCGGATAGTCGAATTCGCCGAACCCATCGAGCAGCTCCATCGCCGAGCGCGACGTTTCGATGGTGATCACGTCGGCATCCATGGCCGCGATGGACGGCAAGATATCGTTGAACTCCGAATAGCACATATGCGTGTGGATCTGCGTCTCGTCGGCCACCGCCGACGCCGATATCTTGAACACGCGCACAGCCCATTGCAGGTAGTGCGCCCAGTCGCTTTTGCGTAACGGCAGGCCTTCGCGGAACGCGGGTTCATCGATCTGGATCACGCGAATGCCCGCCTTTTCCAGATCGCTGACTTCGCTACGGATGGCCAGTGCAAGCTGCAGTGCCGTCGTCGAACGCGGCTGGTCGTCGCGAACGAACGACCATTGCAGCATGGTGACCGGCCCCGTCAGCATGCCCTTCATCAGACGCTCGGTCAGCGACTGCGCATAACGCGTGGTGTCGACAGTCATCGGCTCCGGACGATAGATATCGCCGTAGATGATCGGCGGTTTCACGCAGCGCGAGCCATAACTCTGGACCCAGCCGTTCTCCGTGAACGCGTATCCCCACAACTTCTCGCCGAAGTACTCGACCATGTCGTTGCGCTCGGCTTCACCATGAACGAGCACGTCGAGGCCCAGCGCTTCTTGCCGGCGCACGGCCGTTTCGATCTCGGCACGAATGCGTTCCAGATAGTCCAGCGCGCCGATGTCGCCGCGCTTGAAAGCCGCGCGCGTCTGGCGGATCGCGGGCGTCTGTGGAAACGAACCGATCGTGGTCGTCGGCAATGCTGGCAACCGCAGAGTCTGATGCTGGATGATGTTGCGCGCGGCAAAGCCGCTCTTGCGCTCCGCCATATCATCCGTCACCGCGCCGACGCGCTTCTGAACCAGCGGATTGACCACCGTCCCGGACGAACGGCGGGCATCGAGCGCGGCATCGGCGACGGCCAGTTGTTGCTCGACCGCCGGCTGACCGTCGTTCAAAGCCCGCGCGATCACGTTCAGTTCGCCGAGCTTCTCGGTGGCAAACGCCAGCCATGACTTGATGCTCACATCGAGCTTGCGCTCCGCTTCCAACGACACCGGGACATGCAGCAGCGAGCACGACGGCGCGATCCACAACCGGTCGCCCAGCTCGGCTTTCAACGTCTCCAGCGATAACACGATCTTCCGAAGATCCGCACGCCAGATGTTGCGGCCATCGATGACACCCACCGACAGCACTGTCCGAGCTGGCAACACCGCGCGCCAGACGTCAAGTTGTTGCGGCGCACGCACGAGATCGATATGAATACCGTGGACGGGCAGCTTCGCGACGAGCCGGGCTTTATTGGCCGCGGTGTCGAAGTAGGTCGCCAGCAGCACGTTCACGCCGCACGCGCCCAGGTTGTCGTACGCGATCGCGAATGCGTCGAGCCATTGCGGTTCAAGATCGAGGCACAACGCGGGTTCATCGAGTTGCACCCATTCAATGCCGCGCTGCCTGAGTTGCTCGAGGATCGCGGCGTATCGCGCGATCAGCGCGGGCAGCAAGCTCAGGCGGTCGAACCCGGCTTCATGTGTCTTCGATAAATACAGAAACGTCACCGGCCCGACCAGCACGGGCTTGACCGGCAGATTCCGCGCAAGCGCTTCGTCGATTTCATCGAAGAACCAGTCGATCCCACCGTCGAACGTGGTCTGCGGTCCCAGTTCCGGCACGAGGTAGTGGTAATTCGTGTCGAACCACTTGGTCATTTCCATCGCTGGCTGAGCCGTGTTGCCGCGCGCCAGTTCGTAGTATTGCGAGAGCGTCAGCGTTGAGGGCGTGAACCCGAAACGAGCAGGCAATGCGCCGAGCAGCGCGCTCAGGTTGAGCATTTGATCGTAGTACGCGAAGTCGCCGACCGTCACGAAGTCAAGCCCTGCTGAACATTGCAGCGTCCAGTGACGATTGCGCAAGTCTTTCGCGACGCCGCGCAAGGCTGCTTCGTCGGACTCGCCACGCCAGAAGGCCTCTTGCGCGAATTTGAGTTCACGGTGAGCGCCAATGCGTGGAAAGCCGAGAGTATGAGTACGTGCCATATGAAACTCCTGATTGAATAGCCGGGAGTCTGCGAGTCGCGCTAATATTCGTCTAGAGAGATGTTTTCATCCATGTATTAATTTTGTTCATATCGCTACGGGTTTGCGCCGTGGCCGTTGCTTAATCGGGATCACTAGAGATGCTGGAAATACGTCATCTGCGCTCGCTGGTCGCGATCGCGGAATCGGGGAAACTCGTGGCCGCCGCCGAGCGCGTCAACCTGAGCCAGTCAGCGCTTTCCCATCAGATCAAGGACATCGAGACCCACTACGACGCCTCGCTGTTCGAGCGCACGCGGCATGGATTGCGGTTCACGGCTGCGGGCGAACGGGTGCTGGCACTTGGGCGCGAAGTGCTGGCGGCCGTCAGCGCCGCTGAGCGCGACGTCGCGCGTTTGAAGGGCGACACGCGAGGTGAACTACGGATCGTGCTGGAGTGCCACACGTGTTTCGACTGGCTGATGCCGGTGATGGACGAGTTTCGACGACGCTGGCCCGAGGTCGAAGTGGACCTGGTGGCGGGTTTTCATGCAGACCCGCTGCGCCTTCTTATCGATGGGAAAGCGGACGTGGTGATCGGATCGCGGCCGGAGACCAAGCGCAATTTGCACATCGCGCCGCTGTTCCGGTTCGAGATCCTGGCGGTGATCGCGAACGAACATCGATTGCGAAGCAAACGCCGGTTGAGCGCTGAGGATTTGCGAGGCGAAACGCTGATTACGTACCCTGTGCCGGAACCGCGCATCGACTTGATCAGGGACGTATTGGAGCCCGCGGGCATCAAGCTGGAACGCCGCACAGCGGAGTTGACGGTCGCGATCATGCAACTGGTAGCGAGCCGGCGCGGCATTGCCGCGCTACCAAACTGGGGCGTGAAGAATTATGTCGACCACGACTACGTGCTGGCGAAACGCATTGGGCCAGCGGGGCTATGGAGCGAACTGTATGCGGTATCGATGAAATCGGTTGCAAGCCGCCCGTATTTCGAGGACTTCGTGACTATCGTGCGCGACACGTGCGCCGCGCAACTGGATGGGATAGAACTGCTGTAAGAACCATCCGATTCAAGGTAATTCATCAGCAACCCGAATCAAACAACGGGCTCTGAAAACGATCGATCCCGGCTACCGCCCTCGTTCCCTCTCCATCGCTGAGGTGTCGTCCCTTCCCACTGGTTAAACGCGCGGGAAAACGAGTTGACCTCCTCAAAGCCTAGAAACCACGCAATCTCGCCCGCAGCGAGATCCGTGCTACCTAGCAGCCGGCGCGCGATCCGGCTGCGCACCCTGTCCAACTGTTGTTGATAACTCGTCCCGTCGAGCGCAAGCTTGCGCTGCAGCGTGCGTGTGCTGATTCCCAGCTCACGCGCAAGCGCTTCAACGCTCGGCCGCTGCCCGTGCATGCTTCGCGCGATGACGGCATCGACATGATCGGCAAAAGTCTGCTCGCGGTCGAGCGCAGCCAAACCGGCATCGAGTTGCGGCAGCACGGCGGCGAGCAAATCGACGTTATGCGTCACGAAAGGCAGTGCGAGACTGGAAGCATCGAAGACGAGCACATCGTTCGGGGCATCGAACACGATCTCGCAGCCGTAGTGGCGCGCGAACATCGTCCGATGGACGGAACGTCTCGTCAGCTCGACGCGACGCGGTTTGATCGCAACACCCGACCCGCGTCGCGCCATTGCAAGGGTAGACGCGAACATCGCATCGGCCAGACGCTCGGGGACAAAACCATCGGCAAGCAACCAGCGGAACGTCACAGCCGCCTCGTCGCCCTGCACCGCGACGAGCACCTCCTCCGGACAACTTAGCCGTTTGTAGCGTCCGAGCTTCGCCAGCGCTTCACCAAAATTAGCGGAATGCAGCGCCGCGAGCGACATGGCGTCTAGCTGCCCATACAAGGTTTCCGCGCCGATGCCCAAGCCGATAGCAGGGTCGCCGCTCACCTGCGCGATAGCCTCCCACAGCGCGAAGTACTTCTGCGTCGTGAGCCACAACCGGCCCGGCTCGGCGTTCGCGCCAGCGGGAACAGGCAGACCCGCTGTGCGGAACGTCCGCGGCACGTCCACGCCCAGCTTGTCCAGCCGCGCGAGCAGTGCGTGACTGACCGGAACACCGTCAGTTTTCATACGCTCATTCAATCCTCATTAATCCTTGACCGGCTGCTTTACGATATCGAGTTTATCCATCAGACCGCGCCATTCATTGGCATCGCTGGCGTCGGTCGACAGGCTCACATGGCGCCACTTCGCATCCATCGCGCCACGCGCTTCGTGCACTTGTCCCGCGATATGCACGGCGTCGCTCCCAAGCAGCAAACGCAGCGGCGGTTCGTCCAGTTCTGCGATGCCAAGAATCGCCTGCGCCGCTTTCTCCGGATCGCCGACGGGCTCGTGCGAATGACGGTACTCCATCAAAGGCGCGATGCTTGTAGCGTAATCCGGGCCGGGCGTGTGGATGGTCATCGACGAACCGGCCCAGTCGGTGCGAAATCCGCCCGGCTCGACGATCGTCACCTTGATCCCAAGCGGCGCGACTTCCTTCGACAACACCTCGGAGAACCCTTCCACTGCCCACTTCGCCGATTGATACGCGGCAAGCCCGGGCGAACCTACACGTCCACCTATCGATGAAATCTGGATGATATGGCCGCTGCGCTGCGCGCGCAGGACCGGTAACGCGGCGCGTGTGACATTGACGACGCCATGGAAATTGGTTTCCATCTGCGCGCGGAAATCGGCGTGGTCGCCTTCCTCGATCGAGGCGATGTTGCCGTAACCCGCGTTGTTCACAACGACATCGAGGCGGCCGAAGGCATCGACGGCCTGCTGAACGGCGGCCCGCGCCGAAGCGGGGTCGGTCACGTCGAGCGCGACTGCGCGTACGCGCTCGCCATACTGCTCGGCAAGCGCGGAAAGATCCTCGGGACGACGCGCGGTCGCTACAAGACGATGGCCTGCGGCGAGAACAGCTTTCGCCAATTCGTTGCCGATGCCACGCGAACTGCCGGTAATAAGCCAGACTGACGACATAAACGTGCTTCCTTTAACGGTGAACGATGAGTGCTGCATTCACCGGATTTTAGGAGCGCGCTCCCCGCGGCACTAATCCGATCGCGCCAACTTGCAATCGGATCGCGCCAACGCCGCCAGCCCCAGGGGAATCGTTTTAGCCGTGGCTCGACTCGCTGTCCAGATGGGCCATTTGCGCGGCGGCGTAACGGTCGCCGGCCGCGGCGCCCTTCGGCACGGCGTATTCGATTGCACTAAGATCGTCCGGGGTCAGCACGACATCGAGCGCACCGAGCGCCTCCGTCAAACGGTCCCGGCGCCGCGCGCCAACCAGCGGCACGATATCCTTGCCCTGTGCCGCAACCCATGCAATCGCGATCTGCGCCACCGACACGCCTTTGGCTTCGGCAATCCGCCGCAATGCTTCGACCAATTGCAGATTGCGCTCGGCGTTTTCGCCCTGGAAACGTGGGCTATGCGCACGAAAATCGGTCCCGCTCAGGTTTTGTGCCGTCTGCCAATGGCCGCTGATCAGCCCGCGCGACAATACGCCGTAAGCCGTCACCCCTATCCCAAGCTCGCGGCACGTGTCGAGAATCTCGCCTTCGATACCCCGCGAGATCAGCGAGTACTCGATCTGCAGATCGGCGACGGGATGCACCGCAGCCGCGCGCCGGATGGTCTGCGCGCCGACCTCGGACAGCCCGACGTGGCGCACATAACCGGCCTTCACCATATCGGCGATTGCACCCACGGTGTCTTCAATCGGCACGTTCGGATCGAGTCGCGCGGGACGATAGATATCGATGTAATCCACACCCAGGCGCTGCAGCGAGTACGTCAGGAAATTCTTGACGGCCGCGGGCCTTGCGTCATAGCCGACCCAGCCGCCGGACGGATCGCGCATCGCGCCGAATTTCACGCTGATGACGGCGACATCGCGTTGGGTACCCTTCAGCGCTTCACCGATCAACGCCTCGTTGTGGCCGCTGCCGTAGAAGTCGCCAGTGTCGAGCAGCGTGATTCCCGCGTCGAGCGCCGCATGAATCGTGGCGATGCTTTCGCTCCGGTCGGAAGGTCCATACATGCCGGACATGCCCATGCAGCCGAGTCCAAGCGCGGATACGCGCGGTCCGGTCGCGCCGAGTTGCAGATGGTTCATTTCCAGTCTCCTTGAGGTCTGGCGTCGCGTGATTGCGAGCGTTGGAAGGAGTATGCGAGCCGTTTTGTCGTGCGACAATCCGGCCTTCACAGAACGGGCTGTCCGGAAAAACGTACAATGAACGATCCCGATCTCTCCGATCTCAGCGCCTTCGTGGCGGTAGCCGACGTGCGCAGTTTCAGGGCTGCGGCGCGTTTGCGCGGCGTTTCGGCGTCGGCGTTGAGTGAGGCAATCCGCCGGCTCGAAGCCCGGCTCGGCGTGCGGCTGCTGAACCGGACCACGCGTAGCGTCACGGTCACGGAGGCCGGCCAGCGCCTGTTGGAGCGGCTTGGGCCGGCGCTCGGCGAAATTGCCGGCGCGCTCGACGCCGTCAACAGTTTCCGCGACAGCCCGACCGGCACCTTGCGCCTGAATGTCCCGAGCATCGTGGCAATGCACGTCTTGCCGCCAATCGTGGCGCGCTTTCTCGCGGCGCATCCGGGCATCGCGCTGGAGGTGGTATCGAACGATACGTTTATCGACGTGCTGGCAGCAGGTTTCGATGCCGGCATCCGCTACGACGAACGGATTGAACGCGACATGATCGCCGTGCCGATCGGACCGCGCGCCCAGCATTTCGTGGCGGCGGCCGCGCCGGCCTATTTCGCGGCGCGTGGGCAGCCAGAGCATCCGCGTGACTTGCTGGAGCACGCTTGCATCGGGCATCGGTTTGCAAGTGGCGTGCTGGCGGCGTGGCGCTTCGAGCGCAATGGCGAACAGGTTCGCTTTACGCCGAACGGGCCGCTGGTGGCGTCGGTGATCGAGCTTGAAGTGGGCGCCGCGACCGCTGGTCTCGGAATGATCTATACGTTCGAGGAGTTCTTGCGGCCGGCGATAAAAAGCGGCGCACTCGTGCCGGTGCTGCACGAGTGGTGGGAGAACTTTTCAGGGCCGTTTTTGTATTACCAGAGCCGCACGCATATGCCAGCGCCGCTGCGCGCGTTCATCGACTTCATCAAGGAAGAGTCAACTACCCCGCCCTGAAGGGCGGAGCTTGCAGAATACCGCGAGCTCGGGTTG
>NZ_JALPRJ010000094.1 GCF_030464885.1 Caballeronia sp. SEWSISQ10-4 2
CAAAAGAGTAACCAGTCAATCATATAATGCTGCAATATTTATGTCGCCATGTTTAACAACGTTTGAACTGACCTTTTGGGTGACTTCGGGGTGAGGTATTTCCGCAGCCTGTTAAGCGTGAGAAGGCGTGACTTCCAAGCTTGTGAACTCAGTCCTCAGGGACGCATTCGGAAAGTCTAGCGACTAAGCAAAGCTTCCCGAATGAAATCGCAAAATTTATGGAAGAGCCTAATTCCTCGGCGGCTTTTCTCTCGGCACTCAGTTGGTCGTGGCGCGCGTTGTATCGCGCGTTAATTTCGGAACGGCCGCCATTGATTAATGCAGAGTCCGCGCGCCGCGATGCGTGTCCGCGGTCTCGACCTGTTGGAGGATATTCGCGCGACACTCGGCTTTGATCTGGTTCGCCGCGTCCCTAACCAACGCGTTGCCGTAAAAACGCGCAACCTTCGCGTCGATCGTGTCTTCCACGTGCTGAATGGCGGCTTCGACGCTCACCGGGTCGTCCGGATCGAAGCCGGTCGTGATGACGTCCTCCTGTAGTGCCTTGAGCCCTTCGCCGGCTTCCGCGAGAACTTGGGTCAACTCATCGGCCAGTTTGTTCACAGAGCCCTCTCAACTTGATTGATCGACGACGCGCATCGGCGTTTTGAGGAAATGCCAACTGGGGCGATCCAAGATCAAGGAAGATTATTGCCACGACGTTTGGTTTTTCGGAAGCGCGCCGGCGGGATCAAACACCGACATTGTATCGGCCTCGTTAAATGCGCTCGGGTAGAGTACGAGGTTGATGCCCGTTGAGGCTAGGCGTGAATTGAAAAGAACGCCTTTGGCCCCGGCACTGAGCACCAAATCGCCGAGCACCCAACTGGGCGGTTCAATCCGATTGTTAAACCACAACGCGCGCCAATCGCAATAGAAATCCTCCCAGAGCGGATCCCATTCGCGCGCGTTAAACCCTTCACGAAAATCAACGATCGGTGCAGCGCTAATCTGATAGGTCACGAACGTACCTGGTGGCAGCAGCGTCGAGACCTGTTTGTATTCGTCAATGGCCGTTTGTAGATCCAGTGCGAGGTAAAGCGCTTCTACCCCGGGCCTATTGACGGGGGGCCACCGTGGGTAGCCGCGCCAGCGCCACTGAGCGGCATTGAAGCCCACTTTGGCGCGTGAACGCGGTAGGCGGTGATGCGGTCAAGCTGAGTGACAATCATCCAGCAGCGCCCGCTTCAAGCGACACAACATAGCGGATCACATCGTCAACCCGCCCATCGGAGACGAGCTGTTCGGCGGTCTTATAGCCAAATACAGGCAGAGGCTCGTTTCGATACCAAAACATCGCGCGCTCAACGTCGCCGGAAACATCGCTTGCGGCTCGAAGGACCCGTACCGCTTCGCGCAAGAACCGTTGCACGCCCTCAGAGCTCGGTGCCCGGCTGATCGTGTTTCGGTGTACGTGGGCTTGCTGAGCCAATGTTTGCAGGTCAATTTTCAGCGCTTGTCCGAATGCACGCGCAGACAACGCCGGCGAGTCCGAGTCACGAAGGGAGTCCATGAACTGTTCGAAGCTGGCGCGATGACCGGCAGCTTGGGAGAGTGATGTGTCCATTTTCAGCTCCGTGGTGCACAATATTTGCACTATTATAGCAGCTTAATCGCACAAAGCCGCACGGCCGTATCTGGAGCCGGCGTGCCGATGCGCACGAGGAGACGCTAAGCCGCGGGATCAGCCAGCGTTTAAACGCCGAAAATCAGGTGCATCCGCGTGCAATGATTTTAGCAAGTACTCAGTTACTTAAAATTGATAATTAACATTATGTTAAATTTATGCATGTGCGCGACGAACATCTTTACCAACGACATTCGTCACAGGTAACTCGATCCCGTGGCGTCGCAACAAGCGAGAACTCCACGCACTGAGGTTCCCTCGATATTTCGTCTTCCAGCAGGCGGATTTTATGCGGCCCATTCATCCTGATTTTGTTCACTGATCCAGCGGTCGAGATACTGGATTGGTGAGCTGTAGCCAAGCGTCGAATGCTGCCGTTTGCGATTGTAAAAGATTTCAATGTATTCGAAGCTGGCCGCCTTCATTTCGGCGTGTGTCGCGTAGCGCACTCCATGAAACCGCTCGTTTTTGAAACTGTTAAACCAGCTCTCAGTGGGGGCGTTGTCCCAGCAGTTGCCCTTGCGACTCATCGAGCACGTCATGCCATATTTTTTGAGCTTGTCTTGGAAAGCGTCGCTGGCGTATTGACTACCCCGATCCGAGTGATGCATGAGGCCCGCAGCCGGTTGGCGGCGAAACCAGGCCATCGTCAACGCGTCCGTCACAATGTCTGCCGTCATGCGTGGCTTGAGCGACCAGCCAATCACCTCGCGGTTGAACAGGTCCAGAACGATAGCCAGATACAGCCAGCCCTCGTCGGTCCAAAGTAGAGTAAGAGGCAGGGCGTAGTCGAACTATTTCCCTGCCTCTCCTCTCCGAACCGGACTTGCACCTCTCGATGCATCCGGCTCTCCATTTAAGTGCTGCTCATAGCAAAGGCGACTTCGTCGTAGCGCGACTCAATGGTTCGCCGCGCCTCGCCGCATGCGATGTAGGGGCGGCTTCAGAAAACGGAATTTAAAGCACGCTAAGCCGATTGGTGCCGTCGTTACGGCGATGTGCGCGCGGCAAAAGCTGCGCCGATCTGCCGCGCACGCTTAATCTCGTCGCTGTGAAGGTAAACCGATGTCGTTGCGATGGATGCATGACGAAGGTTGTCGCGCACGCTTGTTAGGTCAGCGCCACGAGCCAGGGCATGAGTAGCGTGTGAATGCCTCATCCAATGTGGACTTGCTCGTCTTAGTTTTTCGGCCGTCACCGGTTGCTCAGCCTGGATCACATCAGCTGCTTGCAAGAAGAACCGCCGCATGACGTGCCAGAGGCGCGCCCCCGTGATGCCATCTGTGGAATCTTGCTCGAGACTTCCGATCAACGGGGTCTTTGGATTCCAACGCGCTGGTGTGACCGATAGCCCACGGCCTAGAAGATATTGATCAAGCGCCGTGCGCGCCAGCGGTGGTAGGGCCACTTTGCCTGCCTTGGTTCCTTTGCCAACCAAATGGAGCCAGTGGTCGTCATGTTCGTCTGTCTTGATGTTGCCCAGAGTCGCGCCGACAAGTTCACTTGCGCGCAAACCCGTGGCGTACCCGAAATCGAGCAGGAAACGCAGTCGTTGGGCGGCCGGAGCCGCCCAACCATACGACCATTCGAGTCCGTCGGCGAGCGCGCGTATCAACAGCCATTCGCCTTCGGTAAAGCCGCGTGAGGTGTCCAGCATCGCGACCCCCGAATTACCGCGCACCTTAACGCCAGCGAAGGGGTTGGCGAGCATATAACGCTGCTCAATGAGCCAGCGAAACAGCGCGCCAAGCACGGACAACGCATACGCGCTCGAGCGCGCCGATAGGCCCCCTACGAACGGGCGCCACTCTGCCGAATCGCGGGCTCGTAACGGTCCGATCCATTTGTCACGGGGTGTCGGCCGCCGCAAAAAATTACGGTATGCGATCGCATCGTCGGTGGTAAGCGACGATAAGGCCCGGTTGCGCTCGACAATCGCCCACAAGATTAGCCGCTCCGCTTCCTTGCGATAGGCGCGTTGCGTAGCGGGAGTTTCATGCAGCGCAAGCCACGCCTGCACCGCTTGATAATCATTCGTCGCATTGAGCGTGCACGTGTGAAGCGGCGCGCGGAAATTGCCCTGCGAACCGTTGAGCTCGTGGGGTAGGCGCGCCTTTTAATATGAAACTCGTCAACGTCGGCGTGCGAGATTCGACATACGTCCTGGACGGCTTGCTGTATCACGAATCCGATTTACGGATCGAAGAGCATTACACCGATACGAACGGATTCACCGATCATGTCTTTGCGTTAATGCATTTCCTCGGATATCGGTTCGCTCCGCGCATCCGCGATCTTGGTGACACGAAGCTATACGTTCCGGGAAAGCGTGACAACTATCCCGCACTTGCGGTAATGATTGGCGGCACAATCAACGAGAAATGTATTCGCGAACACTGGGACGAGATTTTGCGCCTTGCCGCATCGATCAAGCAGGGAACCGTGACGGCATCGCTCATGTTGCGAAAGTTGGGCAGCTACCCGCGTCAGAATGGGTTGGCGGTGGCGTTGCGTGAACTCGGTCGCATCGAACGGACCCTGTTCATCCTCGACTGGCTACAAAGTGTTGAGCTTCGCCGGCGCGTGCACGCGGGACTCAACAAAGGCGAAGCACGCAATGCGCTGGCGCGTGCCGTGTTCTTTTACCGCCTTGGCGAAATCCGGGACCGCAGTTTCGAGCAACAACGATTTCGAGCCAGCGGCTTGAATCTGGTTACTGCGGCGATCGTCTTGTGGAACACAGTCTACCTAGAGCGAACCGTTCAAGCATTGCACGCCAAAGGCATGTTAGTCGGCGACGATTTGTTGACATACCTATCGCCGCTGGGTTGGGAGCACATCAATCTCGCGGGAGATTACCTATGGCTAAGAAATCAGAAGCCAGAACAAGGAAAATTTAGGCCTCTTCGTCAGTCGCGGGATGCTTAGCGTGCTTTAAATTCCTTTTTCCGAAGCCGCCCCATCTTACGTGACTAGCCCAGCAACCTGACAATGCCCTAGTGCGTTCGTTGCACAAATGTGATTCGCTTTGGAAGCCTCTCCTTTTTGTTTCAGCGCGGCACGTTCAGATTCCGTAGGTATACTTACTATCATAAGTATGATCCGTCGCCTGACACGCCGTCATGAACTTGCGATGTGCTTTTTTCGAACGCGACACAGCCGATGCAATCAGGAATTTCGGAAAGCCAATGAAACTGGAAGAGGAAAGTGCCTAGGTCCTCGTTTGGCTGATCGCACCGCCATTGCCCGCCTGGGGATAGAAGATCCAGCGTAATGCCGCAAAGACCCTCGGTGAGCCCGACACCTGCAGCCTTGAGCAATGCCTCTTTCGCCGTCCAGCATCGGAAAAAAAGTTGAGGCTGCGAATCCTTTGAGCTAGAGACGACCGTCTGCTGCTCTACGCCGCTGCAGACAAGGTCGAGAAGCTCTCGCCAGCGAATCGATGGATCAATGACTTCTACATCCACGCCGACCCGCCGCGAGTCTGAGACAGCAATTAAAGCGTGTTGTCCTGAGTGTGTTACGTTGAAGGAAATCTGCGGATGGCCATCAAGTACAGGTTTTCCATACTGACCGAGACTGAATCGCAAGGTATCCTCGGGTTTTCCGGTTCGTTTGCTCAACAGCGCACGCAGGGCTGCACGCGTAGCAGCGAAGCGAAATCGATCCTGATTGCGCATGAAACGGGCAGCGCGAAGCCTTTCGTCCACGCTCAAATATAGTTCCATTGACGGCCAGCCCGTCAGTCCACTGGGGATGTGGACATGCCAGACGTCCACGTCGTTCGGCCAGCGTCCATGTGCCGCCAGGCGCGACGACGTAGGAGTGAATGTCATATTCTTCACTATTGAGTTCGTTAAGAACTTCGGATCAATTTTTCTTGAGTCAAGATAGCAGAAATAGGTCGATCAAATGCGCTCCAAGCAACGCCGACCAACCTCCACGTTGTTTCCTGACCGCTGCTACACCTTTGGATGCGTTAAGCGCCAGAGTTGTTAGCACTCTCGATAGCTCTCAAGCGGTAGCTTCCGCAATACGGCATTTTAGATACTTCTCGACACACAACTTTTGTATTCGCCCTACCGGTGACCGACGGTACACCGGCTCAGCAACCGCTTGCTGCCTAACCTTGCCGAACTTCCCAAACACCACATTTGACAATAACTCCGCGCGAACAGCGCGATGAAGTACTGGTAGAGAAAATCCCCCACGGCCCAAATCTCTGACTCCCAATAGCGTTGTTACATAAATCTGAGCGTTGCGTGCGAAGCTACCGTTTACACGCGACGGTCGAGTCATTGCCCCTATCAACTCTTTGTGGCACTGAGTAGCTTCTCGATTTTTGGCTAGGAAGATACGCAAGGACGAAAGCAAGACACGCGAGCCCTAGGGCTTCCACCGCGTGAGGAACTGGCCGGAATACACCGCGGGCCTGATCGCGACAGGACAAGCCGTTAAACAGCCGCGCTTCAAAACCGGCGTAGGCTTCTCCTGTTTCAACGCCGCGAAAGTCACATTTCCACTTTGACCGACGATTCGATCTTGGCAGTACCTCCAACCATAATCCGGGAGATTCCAGTGTCACCGACTTCCAGGCGAACTTCGATAATGCTCGGCGACGGGGACTCCATCAGTTGCCCCTGCTCGATTAGAAGCGTCCTCTCCTTGATCCCCATGTGGTCGTATAGAAGGCACGCAAGCGGCCCGGCGGCCGTTCCCGTTGCCGCCTCCTCGACTATTCCAAACCGCGGAGCGAACATGCGTGCGCCCGCGTGGCGGCCTGGTACTTTGGTCGTCGTCGAGAACAGGTAGTAGCCGATCAGATCCAGCTCGTTGCTAACCTGTTCCACCCGGTCAAAGTCCGGTCGCAGTTGCGCTACAGACTGCTCGTCCGGCATCGAGATGAGGAGAAATGGGTTGCTTGTGCTGACCACAAATGGATCGATTCCCACAGCGATCTGCGGTTGGGAGAGGCGTAGCGATGCCGCTACGCGACCTGCCAGTTTGGACGTCGCCGCAACCCGGGTGTAGCGGGGTGCCCTCTGCTCCATGAAAACCATCTTTCCGTCTACGAGGACATTCCTTACGCCATCGACTGTCTCTTTCGAAAGACGCCCGTCGTCTACGCTCCCTAGCTCGCGCAGCAGAGAAAACGTGGCGATCGTAGCGTGTCCGCAATGAGCAATCTGTCGGGCAGGCGTGAAAAACTCCAGTTTGATCGTGGCCCGTTCCGATGTTGAGACGAAGGCCGTCTCGGAGAGGCCAACCCGTTGGGCGACAGCCAGCTTCTGCTCCGACGTCAACATGTTCGCGTCAGTTACTACGCCAGCCGGATTGCCACCACTCCCCCCATCAAGAAAGGCTTTTACGATGTGCACATCGATTTGCATCAATTCTCCAGAATGTGGGTGGCAGTCGTTGTTAGCAGATAAGAACAAACTATAGCTTCAGCGACTATACCGCCATGACATTTGTCCGCTCGAGCGCCACTTGATCCCTAAATTACCAGCGCTCGTATTCCATCCAGTAATCTGCCGACCTCTGCTTCAGTGGTCAGATAGCTTACCGAGGCACGCGCGATCTGCTTAAGTCCTCTGGACTCCATATCCAACGGCGTGTAGTTGAAGCCGTTGCTGCCGATCACGACGCCTTGAACCGCCAGATTGCGCTGCACATATACGGCGTCCAGACCCGCTACGTTGAACGCTACCAGCCCGGAACGTTCAAGGCCCTGATCCAGCAACGTCACGCCGGGGATCCTAGCCAGTTCCACACGCAATGCCTGTGCGATGCTGTCGATCCGTGCGCGAATATTCTCAACCCCGATCTCCAACGCCTCCTGCAGCGCATTAGCGAGTCCGCAATGCAGCGCCAGCGATGCTTCCGCCGATTCGAAACGCACAGCGTCGTCTCGTAAGACTGGTTCGCCATTCGTGTTCAGCGGCGCAGATCGCGTGTCAACGAATGCCGGCGTCAAGCGGGATAGAAAATCCTGTCGTACATACAACAGGCCCGTACCTTTTGGACCACGCAGTGCCTTACGGCCCGCACCGCTCAGAACGTCACAACCCACCTCGACTACATCAACAGGGAGTTGCCCCACCGCCTGCGCAGCGTCGATGAAGTATGGAATGCCGTGGCGGCGCGCAACCTGCCCGATCGCCGCGGCGGGATTGATAAGTCCACCGTTCGCCGGCAACCAGGTTAGCGCAATCAAGCGCACCCGATCGTCGAGCATAGCCTCCAGCGCGCGCGGATCCACTGCGCCGCAAGAATCGGACGGAATTTCTTCTATCGTCACACCGGTACGCTGCGCCGTCAGGCGCATGGCAGCCAGATTGCCACCCCATTCGTGGCGCCCGACCAGGATGCGCTCGCCTGATCTCCAAGGGCCCAATGCGGCGAATGCGGCACCCCAGCCGGGCGAATTGCCGGTGGTCAAGGCGATCTCGGTTGGTCGGGCGTTCAGCAGTTGCGCCGCGAGCGTGCGCGCTCGCTCAGTCTGTTCGCGTCCGGCTACGCCGGCTTCCGACGGTCCCTCGGTGGCTTCGCGCCAAAGGTGAGCGTGAATCGCCTCCAGCGTAGCCGAAGACGGCAGCGAGGCACCGGCATGGTTGAAATGTGTGGTGCTATGTGCACCGGGCGTGCGGGCGCGCAGCGCATTCACGACAGCAAGCGAGAGAGCAGAAGACATAGTTGTTCCAATGACGCGAGTTGGGTTCACACTTTTGTAAGTGAGATAACGGCTTCCACTTGGACGGCCACGCAGTGGCGCGACTCACGCCGGGGCGCGGAAGGCAGCGGGCGCGGCAAGTCCAAGGCGAACTACGACTGCGCGAGCCGCGAATTCGGCCGAGTCGGTGTTCTCCTCCTCTCATAACCTCAACTTCCCGGACCGCCCGTTGCGAACCCGCATGCCGGGCGGTGCCCGCAGAGGGACGACCCCATGGCCGTCCCATATGCCAATCGTAATGACCTGCGCCGGATCAAGCGAGCGCCGCAGCTTGCACATCGGACAGATCGGTGTCGATCCAAGTTGCAAGCAGTGCCGCAGTCTCGGGACGCAGCACCGAAAAGTGGTCTCCTTCGAACACGCGCGCTGTTTGCGCCGCCACCTGCTCCTGCGCGAAGCGGTCCTGCGCGACGGTCCGGCTCGCGTAATAACGATGGCTCAGCGCGGCGAGCGATCCCTCGAATCCGCGGCGACCAACATGTACATACATCGCCCATACGTCCGCGATATATGCGGCGGCGATCGGCGACAGCACATCTTCGCGTATGGATTCCTGAACCGGCTGCGTACTTGTGCCCGCATGCGCCGATCGGTCGATCTCTGCCATGGCTCGAACGCGCTCGACCAGGTCGGCTGGAAACTTCGCCAGCGCTTGATGCACGGGTCTACCGTCGCAGGCTTCGAGGGTCGCGAGCAGCGATGCCGATGGTGAATCAGGCAGACAGGTATCGAGCGCCGCCGCATAGCGTACTGTCACGTTCGCCGCGCTTAGACGCGCGGCCACCAGATGCGCAAGCAGTCCACCGAACGACCACCCAAGCAGATGGCACCCGCCGCCCGTATCGATTGCACCGATTGCGCTCGCGTAACGATCGGCAAGAACCGTTGCGGTTTGCAGCTCAGGTGCATCGCCGGCCGCGAGGTCCAGCCGCTGCACTCCAAAGATGCGGCCGCCGAAACGCAGATGACGTAGCAGTTCCACGTAGCCGAACAGATTGCCGCCGGCGGGATGCAGCAAGAACAGACTACCGATGCGTTGGTCATCGAAGTTCTCCTTGCGCTCGCGGAGCAGTACGACGCATGGGTTACTGTCAGTATCACCCGGTGCGCACGGGCGCCGTCCCGCCGCCAACCGTGCGTCCACTTCGTCCGCCAGCCGCGCAACTGTCGCATCGCGGAACATGCTGGCGAGGGACAAGGTCACGCCCAGCCGTTGACCGATCAGATGGATCACCTGCGCGGCTTTCAGCGAATGTCCGCCGCATTCGAAAAACGCGTCATGTACACCCACTTCCCCGACGCCCAGTACCTCGGCCCAGATCGCGGCGACTGCTTTTTGCAGTTCGGTGATTGGCGGCGCATAGGCGGTGCGCGCCTTGTTCCTTGACGGCACCGGCAATGCCGACCGGTTGAGCTTGCCGTTCGGCAATCTCGGCAATGCGTTGATGGCCATGAACACGGCGGGCACCATCGCCTCGGTCAGCGATGCGCGCAGATGACGCCGCAAGCGCTCCGAATCGATCTGCGCGCCGCCTGCAGGCACCACATAGGCCACGAGGAAGCGCTCGACCGCCGCCCCGCCGTGGGAGCCGTCCGTCCCCTCGCCGCTCGCCGCATCACGCGCGACCACCACCGCCTGCTCAACATCCGGGTGCGTCACGAGGGACGCCTCAATCTCGCCGAGCTCGATCCGGAAACCGCGCAGCTTGATCTGTTCGTCGCAACGGCCGAGGCAATAAAGCTGGCCATCCGCGCCGAAACGCACGAGATCGCCGGTCCGGTACAACCGGCCGCCGGTGCCGAACGGATTGTCGATATAGCGCTGCGAGGTCAACTCGGGGCGCCCGAAGTAGCCGCGCGAAACGCCGCTGCCGCCCAGATATAGCTCGCCGGTCACGCCGGCGGGCACTGGTTGCAAGTAGCGGTCGAGCACATAGGCGAGAGTGTTCGGCTGTGGCCGCCCAATCGGCACCGGGTCCACACCGGTTGGCACGTGCGCGAACGTCGAGTATGTCGTGTCCTCCGATGGACCATATAGGTTGTATACGCGTTTCGCGCACGTGCCGTCGTATAGCGCCGCCACCAGTCGCGGTGTGAGCGGTTCGCCAGCCACATTGACGACCGTGATCGACGCCGGAATGGCGCCTGACTGTAGCAGATGTGCCGCCGCTGAAGGCACAGTATTCAGGATGCGCGCCTGCGCAGCGGCTCTCGGCAATGTTAGCGGACCGGCCGCGACCGTCACGGCCCCGCCGCTCATCAGCGGTACGAAAATCTCGAAGACCGAGATATCGAAACAGATCGACGTCGACGCGATCACATTCGACAGTTCATCGGCGCTGTATTCGCGCACCGCCCACGCATGCAGCGCGAGCACATTGCGATGTTCGATCGCCACGCCTTTCGGACGCCCTGTCGAACCTGATGTATAGATGATGTACGCGAGGTTTCGCGCGGTGGCTGTCGACGGCGGTACGCTTGGGTCTTCGCGCGCCACCTCGTCGGCGATCGTTCCGAGTGACATACAACTCCCGATTCCGACCAGCGAAGCACCAAGCTCGTCGCCCACCAGGATCAGCGCCGCGCCACAGTCATCGGCCATCAGTTTCAGGCGCTCGCGCGGATAGGCTGCGTCGAGCGGCAGATATGCGCCGCCGGCCTTCAGCACCGCCAGCATTGCCACGATCATCGCCGGGCTCCGTTCGACGCACACACCGACCACCGCTTCGGGCCCGATGCCACGTCGCTGCAGATAGCGCGCGAGCTGGTTTGCCCGCACATCGAGTTCGCCGTAGCTGATCTGTTCGTCATCCGTGATCAGCGCAACGCGCTGCGGGTCGCGACGTACCTGATCGTCGAACAGGTCAGGTAGCCGGCGCGTTGCATCAAAGGGCACGCTCTCGCCGTGCCAGCTCGCCAGCGATGCGTCGTCATCGGCCGGCAGCAGTGGCAGCCGCCAGATGCTGAGGCCGGGCTCACGAACCGTCGCGACGATCAAGCGCTGCAGACTGTCGACGAAACGCGCCATCGTGCTGCGGGTGAACAGTCCGGTCGAATATTCGAGGTAGCCGTCGATCGCGTCGTCCTGTTCGCCGGCGAACAGCGTGAGATCGAACTTTGACGTGGTCGTCCGCAGACGCCGCTGTTCGATCTCGACACCTGGCAACGCGAGGCGCGCACGCGGCATGTTCTCGAACACGAAGGCCACCTGCGTCAACGCCTGCTGCGACGCGTCGCGCGGCACGTTCGACAACCCGACGAGTTCGGAAAATGGCACGTCGCCATGCGCGAACGCCCCTTCGACGCCCCGCTTGGCGCGGTCGAGCGCGGTGCAGAAGGTGTCGTCGTCGGCGAATCTCGCGCGCACCGGCAGGATGTTGACGAACAGGCCGATCATCTGTTCCGTGCGCAGCGATGCCTGCGGCGACTCGCGGCCCGCAGTCGGCACGCCGATCACCAGATCGTCCTGAGCGGACCAGCGCGACAACACGATCTGGAACGCAGCGAGCAGCGTCGTAAACACGGTGGTCTGGTGCGTGCGGGCGAGCGCCTTCAGTTGCTGCGTGGTCGCCGCGTCGAGCGCGAACGGCACCTCGTCGCCGGCGAAATCGCGCTGTGCCGGTCGTGTGAAATCGTGCGGCAGGTTCAGCGTCGCGGGCACGTCCAGTAACTGCTCACGCCAGTACGGCAACTGCCGCTCCCAGCCGCGGCGCGCGGCGCGCGCGCGCTGCCACCACGCGTAATCGCCGTACTGCACAGTCGGGGGATCGAGCGCCGCCGGCGTGCCGGAGACGGCCGCGCGGTACAGCGCAGTCAGATCGTTGGCGAGCACCGCCATCGACCAGCCGTCCGCTACCAGATGATGAAGATTGAGCAGCAGACGGTAGCGCTCGTCGGCAAGGCGCACCAGCCGCGCCCGCAGCAACGCGGCGCTGGCCAGATCGAACGGCGCGCGCGCCCAGTCGAGCGCGATGCGTTCCGCTTCGGCCTGCTGCGTGTGCGCGTCGAGATCGGACAGATCGAACACGTCGAGCACGGTGGGCCCGGGCGGATCGATCTGCTGTTGCGGACCGTCGCCGGTCTCGACGATGCGGGTGCGCAAACTCGCATGCCGCTCGCGCAGCGCATCGAGACTCGTTGATAGCGCGGCGAGGTCGAGCACACCGTCGAAGTCGATCGCGGCGGGCATGCTGTACGCGGTGCCGCAGCCGATCTGTTCGACCAGCCACATCTCCTGCTGCGCGGTCGTCAACGGCGCGCGTGTCTCGCCGGACGCCGGCCAGCGCGACGCATCCAGCGGCGCGTCGGTGGTCGCGCCGCGCGCGTCGAGGTACGCGAGCAGCGCCGCCTTGTGTTCGCGCAGCAACGTGGCGCGCGGTGCGGACATCACACCGGGCGGCGCGCGAAAGCGAATCTGGCCGTCGGCCGTCCATAGCGCCGCGCCGTCCAGCAGCAACTCGACGATCTCGCGATGCAACACGCTCATAACACGCCCTCCTCGTAGCTCGGCGCGGCGGCAGCCGCTTTCGCCAGCGTGTGGCGCTCGGCCGTCAACTGCGCGGCAATCGCATGGATGGTCGGTTCTATGAACAGGTCGGACGGCTGCAGCGCGGTGACGATCTTGCCTTGCAACCGCGATATCACGCGCATCGCACACAGCGAGTCGCCGCCGATTTCGAAGAAATTCGCGTGGACGTCGATCGTGCCGATATCGAGCACGTGTTCCCACGCCTGCTTGACGAGTTGCACGAAATCGACGTCGGCCGGCGCGAGCGTGGCCGGCGGTGTGACCGGCTGGGCGGCGGAATTCGCCTTGCGCTCCCGCCCGCCGCGGTCGTCCGCGGCCCATGATGGAAAGTAGCGCGCTTCGATAGCGCGCCGGTTCAGCTTCAGGTTCGCGGTCAGCAAGCCGCTTTGCGGCGTAAACGGGTCGTTGGTCACGACGATGTCGGCGATCTTCGCGGTATCGAGCAGCGTGCAGTTCACGCGATCGATTTCCGCGTTGACGCTGGCGCGACGCTCGGCCGTCACGTCACCGCGTACCACCACCACCGCGCCCAGATGCTTGCGGGCGTCGCCGAACACCACCGACCGCACGATCACAGCGGCCTCGTTGAGCCGCGCCTCGACCACTTCGGGATGAATCTTGTAACCCTGCGAGGTCACGAGAATTTCCTTCTTGCGGCCACGCAGCATCACGAAACCGTCTGCGTCGAATTCGCCGATGTCGCCGGTGCCGAGCGGCTTGTCTCGCTCGAACCAGTCGACCGTGCCCTGCTGCGGCAGAAAATAGCCCAGCGCTTGCAACTGCTGGCGCTGCACCTGAATTTCACCGTCCTCCGCAATCGTGATGGTGCAGCCCGGCGCCGGCTTGCCGACCGCGCCAATGCGCTGATCCGCCGGCGTGTTCGACGCGATCACGCCGGTTTCGCTCAGCCCGTAGGCCTCGTAAAGCCGCAGCCCGGTCTCGGCGAAAAATTCGAGCGTCGAGCGGCGAATCGGCGCCATGCCGGTGACCAGCACGCGCATCTTGCCGCCGAGCGCCGCATGGACCGGTTTGAAGAGCCGCCGCCGCAACGGCGCCGCCAGCGCTTGCGGCGCGGCGGCGAGCGCGCTGCGCAATTGCGCCAGCGCCCATGAGGCGGGGGCGGACAGTGTATCGAGCTTGCCGAGAAAGCGGTCGTGCATGCCTTCGTAAAGCAACGGCGGCGCGAGGCACAAGGTCGGCTGGAACGTCGTGAACGCATCGAATAGCCGCTCCGGTGCGATCAGCACGATCGACGCGCCGTGCCAGTAAGCCGCGTACGCGAGCAAACGCTGCTGCTGCTGCGTGAGCGGCATGAACAGCAGCAGACGGTCCGACCCGCCAGGCGAGAACACCGGCATGTAATGCTCGACGTCCCACTCGATGCCGCGCCGGTTGATCACGAGGCATTTCGGCACGCCCGACGTCCCCGACGAGAATGCCAGTGCGCAGGCGTCCGAGCCGCGTTCGTCGAACTGCGCGGTCGCAGCTGGCGCGCGCAATTCGATCGCACCGGGCGCCCGCGGATCGACCGGCGTGACGTTGGCGCACGATTCGAACTGGGCCGACCGCCCGGTCGTCCCGAGCACGACCAGTCGCAAGCCGAACACGTCGAACACCGCCGTGCCGTAGTGCTGCACGATCTCGTCGGGCAGCGCGACGATCACACAGCCTAGTTGCAGTAACGCAAGATCCCAGGTCAGCCAATGCACCGAATTGGCCGCATGAATGCCGACGCGCTCGCCGCGCTGCAAACCCGCGTCGCGCAAGCGCTGCACGATCTGCTGCGCGCGTTCCGCGAACGCGGGAAACGACAGCATGCACGGAGCGCCGTCGTCATCGAAAAAGTGAATGTGCCGGCCACTAAAACCGGCAATGCGTTCCGTCAATCGGTTGCAGTCCACGGGCAGACCTCTCTAGTCGCTCAGAAAACGGATCGCGCGGGGAAACAGGCGCGTTCCCCGCGCGGTGGAAATTAACGCGCCGCCGACGCACCGCGCCGGTCTACGCACTTCACTGTCCGACCTGCAGCGGCGTTCCTTGCGCATGCGCGAGCACCGCATCGCGCGTGAACGGCAGATCGATCCAGCCGTGCCGTGCAAACAGTTCGGTTTGCCGACCGTAGTACGGCGATGTGGGATCGGTCGACTGGTCGTAGGTCAGCACCGCGCGCGCGACCGGTCCTTGCCCGTTGAAGCCGACCATCTGCACATAGCTGGTGCCGAAAGCGACTTCGCCGAACAGATGCTTGTCGTACTTCGTGCTCGCCGAGACCACGTCGTAGATGCCTTCCTCGCCCGGGCCGCCCGTGAGCGGGATGTCCTGCGGGCCGACCCGGGTGAACTGCAGGCGGGCAAGCGTTGCGTCGAGCGGAATGCCGGCCGCGCGCAGATCGGCGCCGGCCGCGCGTAACGCGGCCTGAACCGCCGGCGCGGCGGCCGGATTGAGTCCGCTCGGCGTGGTCATCGGCTGTTGCGGGTCGAACGGCACGGCCCACAGGTTCGGAATCTCCGACAGATGCAGCCATGCCGCGCGAAACAGCGGCGCGCCGGCGCTATCGGGCGACGATTTGCCGTTCCAGTTGGCCAGCGTCGCGCACACGGGTTCGAGCGTCGCGTCATGCGCGGCGCGACAGGTGTCGACCAGCGGCTTGCGCAACAGGTCCGCTGCGTAGACCCGCGCGTCGAACAGCATCTGCGCGAACGCGTCGAACGAAAAACGATTGCCCGGCAGGCCGTCGCGACCCGCCGCACGCGCCTGGATTTCCTCGAACGCGAGGCGCGTGCGCAGCGACTGCACCGCGCCGGCGCCTTCCTTGCCGAACCACGGCGGAATCTTCGAGATCGGCGCGGCCGGGTTGGCGAGCCAATAGCTGTCGTTCGAATTGGCGACGAAATCGCTGCGTTGCAGATACGGACGACGCTGCTGCGGCAGGTTCCACGCAAAGACGCCACCCGCGTTCGTGGCAGGCTGCGCTTCCAGCGCCACTTGCGCCGTCTGGGTCAGCGCAATGCCGCCACATACCACGCGCGATCCGTCGAGCAGCAGGATGCGTGGATCCAGCAAGCAGCCCGGCGTCTGCGACGCGCGCCCGAGGTTCGGCACGGCGCTGTAGTCTTCGAACAGCGCATGGCCCGCACGGTCCACCGCCAGCGTGTTGACCCACGGTAAGCCGACGAACTGCCGGTCGGCCTGCTCGACGCCCTGAACGCCGCTCGCGCGCCCGATCGCCAGCCAGTGATCGAGCATGCGCGTATTGTCGCGATTCACGTCGGCGAGTACGTACGCATGCTGAGCATCCCATTGCAACCCCAGCGTTTTCGACGCCACCAGCATCCCGACCGGCGTGAAATAGAACGCGCGCTGCACCGTCTTGATCGAGCCGTCCGCTTGCAGCACGTCGACGTTCACGTCTTTTTGCCGAATTGGCTCAGCGTGGCCGTCGAGCAGATACGTGCGGTGCGATAGATCGGCCGGATCGAGCGCCAGCCGGTAGAGCGCGAAATGTTTGGCGGTCGACACCGTGTGGGTCCACGCGACGTCCTTGTTGAAGCCGATGACGATGATCGGCAGACCGCCGAGGGTCGCGCCCATCGCGTCATAACGGCCGGGAACGGTCAGATGCATCTCGTAGAAGCGGTCCGGGCCGCTCCATGGGAAATGCGGATTGCCGAGCAGCAGACCACTGCCGCTGTCGCTCAGCTCGCTGCCCACCGCAAGACCATTGCTGCCGAGGCGGCTCTCATGCAGCCGCTCGACCAGCGCGTCGCGCGCGACGTTCAGCGGCTGCGGGTCCAACGGGGCCTGCTTATCTGCCTTCTCAACTGGCAGATTGCCGGCGGGCGGCACGGCGGCCAGCACCTCGTTGCGGAAGAACTCACCGGTCGCGTGAATCGCCTTTTCGGCGATCAGCCGTTGCGCGTCGGCGACGCTCATCGGCTTGACCCAGGCGGCGTTCCGGCACACGGCGGGCAACGTATCGCGATGCTCGCGCAGGTATGCGTTATAGCCGGCGGCATAACCGCGCACCAGTTGATTGGCGTCCGGCGACACGCTGCGATAGTCGGCGCTCAACGCCTGCGGATCGAGATATGCACGGTAGAAAAGGTCGCTGTCGAGATTCTTGAAACCAACCGTGTACTGCACCTGCGCCGAATACTCGCCGTTCTCGCCGCGCGTGGCGGTGGCGTCCGGTCCGAAGTAGCGCGAGCGCTCGCCGCGCACAGTCAGCAGATGGTCGGCGAGCATGCAGACGTTGTCCTGCGCGTAGGCATACGCTATACCGAATCCGAGGCCGGTGAAATCATTGGCGCTCACATGCACGATCCCCCCTTCGGTGCGGATCAGTTCGGCCGATGCATGGGTGTCGAGCACGCCGCCCGCGCAGGCGCCGAGCAATAAAACGGCAGCGGCGAGCGCTGTTGTCGTCATGGCCCGCGCGCGCAAGCCGTCAAGGTAATGCGAATCTCGATCGATCATCGACAATTAATTGTGTGGCTAGGAATGGGACCTACGAATCCAACGATCGCGACGGGGGCGTAACGGTCGCGCGCCCGTCGCCGTGCTGACTGGTCAGCGCAACGCGGCCGTCACCGCCGACAGCACCGCGCCGTTGTCGCTATCCGGTATGCGCAGAATGCACAGCACCTGATCGGCACGCGATACGTGCTGCTGGAAGTGCCGGTTCACGTCCTCGTCTTTCGACTCTTCCATCAGCGGGAAGAAGTCCGGCGCGACCAGCGCCTGGCCACCGAGCACCACGCCGGTCTGCTCGATCAACTGCATTTTCGGGCTGATCGCGTAAGCGATCTTTTTCGCCAGCGTCACGAGTGTTTCCGGCTGTTGCTCGGCCGGGATCAACGGATACAGTTCGACGCCGCGACCCGCCCGGGCGAACGAACTGAAAATCCTGTAGACCACCGGGTTGTAGGTCTTCGTGACGATCAGCGGCGGCATGCGCTGGCCGCCGCTGCGCGGGTCAGGGCTGGGGCTGTTCGCAACGCGCTCGAAGAAATACGCGAGCGAACGCCGGAACACGCCCGAATTACGGTATTCGTCGGCGACCATCGCGGTCCACAGATACAGGAACCGGAAGTCCGCATCGCCGAGCCAGCGCGCGCCGATCAGCGACACCACGCGGCCGTCGTCTTTCGAGTACGCGGTCACGACATGGTCGTAATCGTCGAAGATGGTCGGCTGGCTGCCGAAATACTGCTTGACGTTGAAGGTCGGCAAACCCTGCACGAGGTCCGTCGTGACGGTCAGTCCGCGCTCGATGCCGATGGGCTGCCGCTTCGTGTTGTGTTCGAGTTGATAACGTGCAAACGTCTTGACGTCCGCATATCGCTCCGCGATCTGGATATCCATGGCCCTTCCTCCTCCTGCTTACCAATCGAAATAGTGTTGACAGCCGCAACCGTGTCGCCGCGTCAGTCGGTGGCCCGTTTTGAACGGAACGGCATCCGTTGCTCGGGGATGGTGACCTGCCCGCCTTTCTCCTTGGCGGCACGGAATGGTTCGAGCCACTGTGCCCAGAAGCCGGCCGGCATATAGGTTTCGTCGTCGCCGATCAGGTGGCTCGCCGCCTTGCCCTTCGGAAGATAGAAGGTGCCGAACACGTGGTCCCACACCATCAGTTGCGTGCCGAAGTTCTTGTCGTACGCCTCCGGGGTGTCTTTCACGTGATGCCAGCGGTGCACTTCCGGTGCACTGACGATGTAGTTGATAAAGCCCGCCTTCATATCGACGTTCGCGTGACTCAGGAAGTTGATCGCCGCGGACAGAAAGCTGTTGAACAGCAGCACTTCCGCCGACGCGCCGGACAGCGCGAGCATGCCGTACGAAAACAGGCTGGTGGTAAAGAACCCGATCGGATGACCGTAGCCCGAGTTGAGCCACGACAGGCGCCGCAGCTTGTGATGCAGCGAGTGGAAGCGCCAGCCGCCCGCGTGCATCCAGCGGTGATTCCAATACAGCCCGAATTCCCAGATCACGAACGACAGACACACCTGCACCGCGAACGGCAGGCTGGACGGCCACCAAGGCGCGGAGCCATCCACCCCGCGCCAGTACACGACAAACCAGCCGAACAGTGCGAACGCGACCGCCTTGCCGACGTTATGGCCGAGAAACGCGGAAATGAACGTGCTGCCGATCTCATTGATGAACTGGTCGTCCGGCGATTGCCACGGCTTGTGAAACGGCATCACCCATTCCAGCAAACCGGTGAACGCCATCATGCCGAGCGTGGCGGCGTAGTAGACCAGCACCGGATGCTCGGTGAACTCGCGATGCAACGCGATATACAACGAGATGCCGAACACCAGATAAAACGGGCCGACCAGTCGCCGCGCGACTTCGTACCCCGACAGTTTCGATATGGTCATGACTTCCTCGTGGAAACATTCAGCGAAAGTTGGGAACAGTGCGCGCAGATCACGCCGCGGCTCGCACGCGCGGGTTGTCGCCCCCGTCGCGGCTGAAGAACAACACCAGCGTCGTACGATGGCCGTCCTCGACCCGCTTTACTTCGTGACGCAAGTCGCAGCGGCTGACCAGCACCGAGCGATATTCGGTCATGTAGGTACGGTGATCGTCTTCAGCGCGATGCACGACGAACGCGCCGCCCTGGTAGTCGTCGCCCAGTTGCAACACGATCGAGATCTCGTAGTCCGGGTTGCTGTCCTGATCGAGATGCAGACCGATAAACGAGCCGGTTTCCATGCGGTTGATCTGGACGCGGCGCACGTACAGTTTCTCGGCGTCGAGCGCGCCCTCGAAATACGACACGACGCGCTCCGACGTCAAAATCGGCAGCATCTGCTGCGCGAGCGCATCGTTGACGACACGCGGCCGGTCGACGTCGGTTATGAACCGAGCGACGTATACGTCGTTCGGTTCGTCGGCGTCGCCGACCACGACTTTCTCCCAGGGCAATTCAGGGCTGCGAGCAATCCGTTCGATCTCTTCCCACTCGCTGCGCGAGAAGAATTGAGTGCTTTCCGGCAGATAGATGCTGCCCGTATCGTTGAGCGACGCGGCAGGATTCAGCAATTCGACGAGAGTGTTCATGGATTAATACCCCAAGATGAAAAGAAGAATGACTGGGCTGCGACGACCCGCTCGTGCATCAGACAGCGACTCGCTGCGCCCGGCGCGCTGCCGCGTCGGCGTCCAGACTGGCCTTGTGTCTGCGTCCCCATTCGAGCAGACCGAACGGGTCCTGCACACCGCGGCACAAATGGTCGCGCTGGACCAGCAGGTTCTCGACATAACCCCACGTTTCGGCCATCGGGCCGAACGGGGACGGCAGGCCTTCATTGGCCGCGCGCTCCGGCGCGATCTGCCAGAAGTTCACCTTGGGACTGCGGTGATGAAAATCGTGGCTCGGCAGGTCCTGCATAAAGGAGTACACGCGCAGCGGAATATCGACGAGCAGCGTGCCGGCCGTCCAGGTCGCGAGCTTGCCTAGTTTGACGAGGCCCTTGTCGTCGACCGGATAGGGACGGCCGAAGAAGCGGCCCCAACTCAGCGACGCGTAATAGACTTCCTGCGACACGTCGGCCGGACGCTCGGGAAACCACAGATGCTCGGCCACGTGCTGCAGCCACGACGAGTGCTGCGTGACGAAGAAGATCGGAAACAGGTAGTAGAGCGCGAATGCCGGCCACAGATGCGCAACCGAGACCAGCGTCACCAGCACCGCCCAGTAAGCGATGCGGGCAATCCGTTCGGAGCGCGTCGCGACCACGAAGCTTTGGTCGAAGCGAAACTTCAGATGCTCCCAGATCCGCATCGGGGAAAACGGTGCGAACACCACGAGAAACCAGAAGCGCCGTTCGGACATGCCCTTGTAGAAACCATGCGAGGTCATGAACTGCTGGTCCGGGTCGATGTCGGTGCAAAACGTGCTGCGGCTATGGTGATCCTTGATGTGGATGAGCATGTAGTTCTCCCACGTCGTATGCAGGATCGGCACTGACAGCATCCACTTGCACAGAAAACGCGCGAGCTTGCGGTTGCTGATGCCTGCGCCGTGGATCGTGTAGTGGAACGTGTGCAGCATGCCGCGCTGCCGGTTCATCACCATCACGATGATCGGCACGGACAGCAGCGCCTTCGCGTACCACGGCAAGTCCGCGTGCAGGAGGCGGTTGCCGAGCAGCGTCCCGCCGATCAACACCGCATAAGCCCAACTGACGTGCAGCAGCAATTGCCATACTTTCAACAGCGTTTCTTCCGGCGCTTTCGGCGGCTCGCTGTTCAGCGACTTGCCGGTGACCCACGTCCAGAACGGCTGAAAAGGCAGATTGCGATAGGTCTCGCGAACATTGAAACCGTAGCCATGCGCCGAATAGCGGGTCGCGAAATCGTTGGGTTGCTTCACCGTACACTCTCCTCTTCCCGGGAATCTTCGGCGTGCCGGATCGCCGCGCCGGCCGGTGTCCGGATGGCCAGCGCCGGGCTCCTCTGGCTGCTTTGGTTGCTGGCGTCCAGCGGTGCGGTATCGACGATGTAATCGGTCTTGCGGTAAATCACCGCGATTTTTTGGGCGAACGAATAGAACGGCGCCATCCGCGAATGATCGACGCCCAGCACCACGAAATTGCGGTACAGCTTCGCGTAGACCTCGCCCATCAATGCATATTCGGCAGCCTGGCGCAGGAAGATCTGCCACAGCTTGTCGTCGTCGGCGTTGTCGAACCATGCGCCGTACAGCGGCATCCGCGACGCGTAGATCGCGTCGACATCCGCCTCGCTCAAGCCGGTCTGACCGTAATCGCTGCGCGCGAGCGACTGATAGATTTCCTCGTGCCGCGCGATCCAGTTCGCTTCGCCGCCGACCACCCCGAAGAAGAACGACTGGGACACCGGCCGCTGCACCGCATTGGAGATCGCGGCGATCTGCTGGCGCACCTGCGCGATGAAATCGTGCTGGCTGATTTTCAGCGACGACGAACTGTCGACGAACGCGAGCGACTCGAAATCGCCGCCGAACAGGCTGACCTCGTGACGTACGCCGAGCTCGTCGAGACAGCGCTCGACCGCCGGCAGGATCGCGATGAACTTGTTGCCGGCAAGGCCCGGCTGCGAACCGAGCGACTCGAACGTATAGCGCACCGTGTCGGCCTCCGCGGTATACGAATAGTCCGGGCAGATCGCCGACACCACTGTCAGCGGTTCGTCGCCTTGCGTCGCCAGCGTGAGTGCTTCAAGAAAACGGAAAAAGGTCGCGCTGTCGGGATAGACGAGCGTGGCGTCCTGGAACAGCTGCTCGACCGAAGCGAACAGCGCGCCGAATTTCGCGCTGCGACCGTATCGCTTCTCGAGCTCGCTCAAGCGTCCGATCCGCTCGTTTAACAGCATCGTCAGCAACGACGGTAATCGGCCGTCCACTTTGAATTCATACAGGTTCGAGCGCAGCCGCCCTTGTGTATCGAAGCGATACTCGAACTCCGGGTACTTCTCAAGGAGCAACTGATAGAAGATGACATTGCCGAAGCCGCTGCGCTTTTCATCGATGAAACGGCGCTTCGCGAGATAGGCTTTTTTCAGGTCAACCAGACGGCCTCGCAAGCGCTCTGCATCTTCGTTGTACAACGAGGTGTCGAGCCGCACCTCCATGCCGTACCGTATGGCCTTGAGAATTTCACGGCTCCGCTTGGCATCGAATAGAATCGTCTGGTTCATACTTGGAACCACTCCTGATGTCCGGTTTAGGCAAACAGATGCCATATGGCCGTCAGGCCGTATTTCTGGCAATTTGCGCGTTTCACATTTCGTATGGGCGAGCACTTTCCGATGCCCAATCGCATCTTTTTAGACAATCGATAAAAATTTAAAAAAATGCTCCCAACGAGATACGAAATCTCGCTAATAGAATTTAGACAATGACCGAACTTGAACAACATCCGGAACTACCAGACCGCAATGAAGCCTGCGCTGAAGCAGCAGCAAAACTGGCAATGAAGCAGTACTTGACCAGCGGAATCGTATTCGTGACTTCAAACAGATACTGACGCGAAGCTGAGTAGTCAGCGGTCGGGCGTTGCCCTCTCCTTCTCGACAAGCACCCAGACTGACCGGATCAACGGACAGAACAAGCTCGATGGGCCGGATACCCTTTGTGACGGTCCAGCGGGATATCACTGACCATCCGGGAAATAACAATAGGACAAACAATCAGCTCTGTAAAGTGCCACTTAACGAATCCAAATAGCACAAAATGGACAGATCAAAAATTCCTTACCATCCATTTCAGTTCAAACTGATAGGACCGCAAAACGACGCAGGACCTGTCATATTTGGACACCACTCCTGATGTCTGGTTTAGGCAAACAGATGCCATATGGCCGTCAGGCCGTATTTCTGGCAATTTGCGCGTTTCACATTTCGTATGGGCGAGCACTTTCCGATGCCCAATCGCATCTTTTTAGACAATCGATAAAAATTTAAAAAAATGCTCCCAACGAGATACGAAATCTCGCTAATAGAATTTAGACAATGACCGAACTTGAACAACATCCGGAACTACCAGACCGCAATGAAGCCTGCGCTGAAGCAGCAGCAAAACTGGCAATGAAGCAGTACTTGACCAGCGGAATCGTATTCGTGACTTCAAACAGATACTGACGCGAAGCTGAGTAGTCAGCGGTCGGGCGTTGCCCTCTCCTTCTCGACAAGCACCCAGACTGACCGGATCAACGGACAGAATAAGCTCGATGGGCCGGATACCCTTTGTGACGGTCCAGCGGGATATCACTGACCATCCGGGAAATAACAATAGGACAAACAATCAGCTCTGTAAAGTGCCACTTAACGAATCCAAATAGCACAAAATGGACAGATCAAAAATTCCTTACCATCCATTTCAGTTCAAACTGATAGGACCGCAAAACGACGCAGGACCTGTCATATTTGGACACCACTCCTGATGTCTGGTTTAGGCGAGCAGATGCCATATGGCCGTCATCTGGCAATTTGCGCGTTTCACATTTCGTATGGGCGAGCACTTTCCGATGCCCAATCGCATCTTTTTAGACAATCGATAAAAATTTAAAAAAATGCTCCCAACGAGATACGAAATCTCGCTAATAGAATTTAGACAATGACCGAACTTGAACAACATCCGGAACTACCAGACCGCAATGAAGCCTGCGCTGAAGCAGCAGCAAAACTGGCAATGAAGCAGTACTTGACCAGCGGAATCGTATTCGTGACTTCAAACAGATACTGACGCGAAGCTGAGTAGTCAGCGGTCGGGCGTTGCCCTCTCCTTCTCGACAAGCACCCAGACTGACTGGATCAACGGACAGAACAAGCTCGATGGGCCGGACGACCCTTTGTAACGGTCCAGCGGAATATCACTGACCATCCGCAGAGAAACAATAAAACAAACAATCGGCTCTGTAAAGTGCTACTTAACAAATCCAAATGACATAAAATAGATGGGTTAGAACAATTCCTTACCATCCATTTCAGTTCAAACTGATAGGACCGCAAAATGGCGCAGGATCTTCCGCAATACGCAATAACGACTAGTGCGGCGCGCGCACGTAAGCGTCTGACTGTGGCGCTCTGGACTACGAATCTGTCTTCCGTGATTGCGAGTAATCTTACATATATATATCTAGCAAGTTTTATATATCGGCAGACAGGGCGGATCGAGTGGTCAAATATCACTCTTATGTGCCCGATGGCTATTCCGGTGGTAGCGTGTTTTGGCATTGCATCGATTACTCGCCGCTCAGGGCCGCGCCGAATCTTTGCTGTCGCCAACGGGTGCGCGCTCGGCATCACTCTATTGCTGTTGCTGGTACTCGGTCACTATCCGCTGGCCGCACTGGCTGGTGCCACTCTGATAGGCGTCGTCGATGCCTTGCAGCGTGTGACACGCATCGTCGCGCTCAAGGCTTTCTATCCTGACGGGGATGTAAAAACCGCCGTGCCGATCGCGCTGAGCGCGCAGTTCATCGCCGGCGGTCTAGCGGGTGTGTTGATGGGTCTCGCGCCGAACGAAGCAGCACCGGCCGTCGTCTTGCCGTGGATCGGCGCGCTGTTTGCGCTTGCCGGCGCAGTGAGTCTGCTTTTACCGGTGGTACCGACACAGCATGCGAGCACTGTCGAAGCCAACAGCAGCGTGAGCAAATTGCTCGGCGCATTGGACGCCCATCCGGAGATGCGAGGTCACTTCGTGCGTGTAGTTATGTTCATCGGTGTATTCCAGGGCTTCTATAACCTGTCGCGCGTCGCGTTACCCGCTCATCTGCTAAACCTCTCAGACCACTACGTCGGCTTATTGCAGTTGCTGAGCAGCGCCGCGATGCTGGTTGGCGCCAGTTGCTTCTATGCTAGCGCCAGGCGTGGCTGGCGTTTCGCAGGCAGGCGTGAGGCGGCCCTGATCGGGATCTGTATCGGAGCGTCGACGATGGCGGTCACCCTCCACTCGCCGGCTCTCAACTTCGCGCTCTACTTCGTCTATATCCTCGCGTTTGAGATCATGTTCCTTCAATGCCAGGCGGACCTCGTCGAAGCCTGCCCGCGCGAGCACGTCGGTACAATGGCCGCGTACCAATACGCGGCGATGTATGTTGCGATGATGGTAATCATGGGCCTCGGTAGTGTGGCCGTACCGTTTATCGGTCTGAACGGCGTCGCACTCGCGTGCGGCGTGCTGTATGTGTTGCTGTATGCACGGACACGCAGCCGGCCGAAGCCGGCCTGACACGTGCTTCATTCTCCGTAACCTTCTCCCTTCTTACATCGGAGCACTGCCGCCATGCTAACCGTTCTTGGTAAGTCCACTTCGATCAACGTCCGCAAAGTGCTGTGGACCTGCAGGGAACTCGGCCTCGCGTTCGACAACCCGCAATGGGGCGCCGGCCATCGCAGCACCGACGATCCCGAATTTCTCTCGCTCAATCCGGTGGGATTGGTGCCGGTACTGATCGACGGCGACTTCGTGCTGAGCGAATCGAACACCATCGTCCGTTACCTCGCGAACGCTTACGGCGCCGATTCCGCGTTACTGCCGCTCGCACCACGCGAACGCGCGTTAGTCGAAAAATGGATGGACTGGCAGGCTACCGAACTGAACGGTGCGTGGCGTTATGCGTTTACGAGCCTGGTGCGCAACGATCCTTCAAAGCAGGATCGTGCGCTGCTGAACGAAAGCATCAGCACGTGGCTGAAGATGATGCGGATTCTCGACGCACAACTCGAACGCACTAGCGCGTTCGTCGCAGGCGCGCGACTGACGGCTGCGGACATCGTGATCGGCGTGTCGGTGCAACGCTGGTATTCAACGCCGTTTGCTCGGCCGGAGCTTCCGTCGGTGCGTCGGTATTTCGAGCGGCTGGGCGAGCGCGCGGGATTTCAGGAGTTCGTTGGGAATGGTGTGCCGTAATCGGGTTGCTCACGGCCTTGTTGCAGCATGAGCTCGCCGTTTGTCAGTTTGTTATCCAGACGTGCCAATAAACCCACCACTCGACGGACAGGCGGGCGAGCTGGGCGAGATAGCCGGCATCAACCTGTCGAATACCTGAGAACCTTCCGATGCACGACACGCCATCCGACCAGCGCAGCGTCATGCACGACGTAAATTTCCGCTGGCTGCTCAGCGGCAGCGTCATTTCGATGCTGGGCGATCAACTCACCGTTCTGGCGTTGCCATGGCTGGTCCTGAAGATGACCGGCAGCGCATTCGCGACCGGCATGATCATAGCGACGACCGGTGCGCCCCGAGCGATCTTCATCCTGATCGGTGGCGCGCTGGTCGACCGCTATACGCCCAAACGCGTGCTGTTGTTGACCAAATACGTCAACGCGACCCTGCTCGGACTGCTGGCGTTGATGGTACTTAGCGGTCACGTCGTACTCGACATTGTTTTCGCACTCGCACTGGGTATCGGGCTGGCGTCGGCATTCAGCATTCCCTCCGGGACCGCAGTGCTGCCTCACGTGCTCCCCACGCAGAACCTGCAGATGGCGAATACCCTGATGATGGGGACGCGTCAGGTGACGCTGCTCGCGGGGCCATTGCTGGCCGGTTTGCTGATCGCGCTGGCCGGCGAGGATGCAACCCTGCCCGTCGCCGATGCACGTGGACTAGGCCTTGCCTTCGGCTTCGATTGCCTGAGTTTCGTCGTCTCGGCGTGGACGCTGGCCAGAGTGCGCGTGCGGCACATGCCAGAGCCGCAGCGCGAGCAGGCGGTCCTGAGCGCAGTCCGCGCCGGGCTGGCGACGGTCTGGCATGACCGGGACATGCGCACCTGTTTTTGCTACTGGGCGGTCGTCATGTTTTGCATCGGCGGCTCCATGCAAGTGGCGCTGCCGGTGTTGGCGCACACCCGGTTGCATGGCGCCGGCTCCCTCGGCCAACTGATGGGCGCGCACGGCGCAGGCAGCCTGATCGGCATGGTGGCTACCGCGGTGGTTGGCAAGCGCCGCGCCGGTAGCCTCGGCAACACGCTGCTGCTGCTCGACGCCGTTGCCGGCGCCTTCCTGATCCCGCTAGGTTTCATCACCGCTGCGTGGCAAGGAGTGGTCTTGCTGCTGGTAGTCGGCGCACTCGGAGGGTTCATGCAGGTGGCCGTGTTTACCTGGCTGCAAAGGCGCGTGCAGCCGGTGATGCTGGGCCGCGCCATGAGTATCTTCATGTTTATCTTCATGGGGCTCGCGCCGCTGTCTGCGTTGAGCACGGGCTGGTTGATGCAATACGTCAGTCTGACGCAACTCTTCGCCGGCAGCGGTTGCTTCCTGCTCGGCGTAGCTGCCCTCACTTTCATCTTTACGCCGATGCGGCACGTGGCCGACCCACCGCCGGGCGCCCCGAACCAAAGTACGTCCTTTCATTGAACGAGAAAAAACCTCATGCCACAAATCCACATTGTTTTCGACGTTGTTGGGGGTGTTTGACGAAAGGGGCGACAAAGTACTAAGGCCGCGATGGGTCAGGTACAGAGACGTTCACAGTCACCAGGCCGCAAAAGCCTGACAGAGCTGCTGGGCGCGTTTAATTTCATCGCTGTGCAGATAGCGTAAATGTGCTGCAGCACATTTTATCTATCTGAAGGTGGCCACGAGCACGGTTTGTGCGACCACCAGCCCCTTTGACCTGCTCCCTCAACCGGTTGCGCCTGATCCACCAGAAGAACCGCCAGCGAACTTCTGAGCGCGTCCATGAAGATCGCGCCACTGGAAGTGGCGGACGTGTTGCGTCGCTACGGCGCAGCGTATCGTCAAATCCATGCCGGGTCACTCAGTCTCGCCCAGCGGCGCATCATGAGCGCGGTTGAGCTATGCCGGACCGCTGCGCTCGGCGGACATGTCGAACAGTGCGATGCCTGCGGCCATCAACGCATCGCCTATAACAGCTGCCGGAATCGCCACTGTCCTAGATACTATGTAAGGGGCCAGCGAAAGTAAGCTCCCGAGAGTAAAACGAGGAT
>NZ_JALPRJ010000095.1 GCF_030464885.1 Caballeronia sp. SEWSISQ10-4 2
GATGCTGGCAGTCTCCTGCCAAATGACCGTTTACACAAAACTAATTACACCCCCTAAAGAAATCAGCCAACTTATAACGACCGCAGGCCTAAGCAGCAGCAACCCAGCACCACCCGCGACCACCACCCTCGAACCACCAATCCCAAACACCACAGCCCACCCCGGCAGACCCATCCAGAACCCCGAGTGCGAACGAAAGCCTAAGGATTTGGCCCCATTGCGCCCGCAATTTCAGCTTGCTAGCTTGTCAGTCCGATTGCAAATCGCCCCAACCTCGTAATGCCCGCCACCGAAGACTTCCACTTCCTGCTGCTGCCCGAGTTTTCGTCCATCGGCTTCATGTCGGCAATCGAACCGCTACGCGTCGCCAACCGCTTTCGCGGCGAACTCTACCGCTGGCACATCCTCAGCGTCGACGGTGGCCCGGTCTGCGCCAGCAACGGCATCTCGCTCAACGCAGAAAGCGCCCTGGCCGACGTCCACACAGCCACCAACGTAATCGTAGTCGCAGGCTTCAATCCGCTAAGCCGCTACACACGCGAAATCGGCGACTGGCTGCGCCGGCTCGATCGCCAGGGCGCCACGCTCGGCGGTATAGATACAGGAAGCTTCGTGCTGGCCGAAGCAGGCCTGCTGCAGCACGAGCGCGTCACCCTGCACTGGGAAGCGGCATCGGCGTTCCAGGAGCGTTATCCATCGCTTACGGTCAGCCAGGAATTATTCGAAATCGACGCGCGGCGCATCACGTGCGCCGGTGGCACGGCATCCATCGACCTGATGCTCGATCTGATCGGACGCAGGCAGGGCGCCGAACTCGCCGCCCAGGTGTCCGAGCAATTCGTGCTCGGCCGCATCCGGCAACGCTCGGACCATCAACGCATGCAGATCGCGGCGCGCTACGGCATCCACAATCGCAAGCTGATTCAAGTGATCGGCGTGATGGAACAACACATGGAGGAACCGCTGTCGCCAGACGCGCTGGCAGAGGAAATCGGCGTGACGCGGCGTCAGCTGGAACGCCTGTTCTGCTCGGCGATGAAAGACACACCCACCCACTTCTATCTCGGACTGCGCCTTGCACGCGCCCGCGAATTACTGCAACAAACCGACATGTCCATCACCACCGTGTGCGTGGCATGCGGCTTCGAATCACCATCGCATTTCTCGCGCACCTACCGCACGCGCTTCGGTTCCAGCCCGCGCCAGGACCGCAGCTCGCCACGCGCGACGGCGCCCTTGCGGGAAACCGTCGCGGCAAGCTGATGCAAGTGACTACAAGCTGGTGGCGCTTAGAACGAGTGCCGGATGCCGATACGGACATCGCTTTGCGTGCTCGTCGTAGACGGCGTAAAGCTATAGCCGATCACCGCGTTCACACCACTCGATGCCTTCAGGTAGTCGCCCGACACATAGACATCGGTACGCTTGGACAAGAGGTAGTGCAGCCCGAGCGAACCCATGTTCCACTTGTGACCTTCGAATGCCGTGAACTGATAACCGCCGTACAGGGCCAACGCCGGCGTGAAGTTATACGACGCGCCGCCTTCACCCACGTGCATGTGCGACGATTGCCCGAAGCCCTTGATCGTGGTGTAGGTGTAGTTGGCCAGCAGCATCAAGTCGCCGAGCGCATACGATGAACCGATACCGACGGTGGACTGGCTGTCGACGTTGAACGCGGTGCTGCTGAACAAGTCGGTCACGGCGCCCGTCGCGGCGTTCACCGTCGCAACGGTCTGGCCGAGGAACGTCTTCGTGCCGATCATCGCGTACGGATCGAATGCGTAAATGCCGTTCGGGTTGTTCAGGCGCGTGTACGCCGTGCCGATCGTGAAGTCACCACGCGCATAGTGCGCGCCCAGGCTGTACGAGCTCTTCTCGTGGAAATTACCCGCCGTATTGCCGAACGAGAACATGCCGCCAAAGGTCAGGCCGTTGATATCGGGCGACATGTATTTGATCGAATTCGGCAAGCGGTCGCCGTTCATGCGGTCGAAGTCGCCCTGGTGGATCGCGTAGCCGCTGCCGAACGCGGAGATGTTGTATCCCTCCATGAACTCGTTGGTCATGTCCAGCTGGTTACCCGCCGAGATCGTGCCCCACTGGTTCTGCAAGCCCACATACGCCTGCCGGCCAAACTCAGCACCGCCCTGGGCAAGCGTACCGTTGCCAAGGTGAAAGCCGGACTCGAGCACGAAGACCGCCTTCAAACCACCACCCAGGTCTTCCACGCCCTTGAAACCAAACCGGTTACCGTAAGAGATGCCGTCTTCGAATCTGACGACGTGCGATCCTCCCGTGTTGTTGACGTAGGTAATGCCGGCGTCGAGGATACCGTACAGCGTCACGCTGCTTTGCGCGTGAACCACAGCAGGTGCGGACACCGCGCCTGCGCTCAAGGCTAGGGCCGCCAGCTTTACGGCATTTCGCTTCTTCATCGTTGATTCTCCCTGATACCCGTTTTGCACGTTTCGTTGGACGAAGCGAGGTCCGCGCTGCTCCGGCGATGGGTCAATATCGCGCAACGCTTCTCGCTCGAGTTTTTATTGCAGAGACCGGCGTAATACCTTGATCTGAAGCCTGTGACGCTGATCCGCGCGCAAAATCTTAAGAAGCGTTAATCAGCCTTGCAAAAGTAAGAGGCCATATTTGCAGCGGCTCGACGTTTTGCGACGCAAATCTGTCCAGTTGCGACGCACTGTTGTTATTTGGAACCAAGCGCCGTTTGCACTGCCTGCCACCCATTTCCGCCCGTGGCTGTGGTAACGCCGTCGAGCCAGCCCTTCACAAGATCCGGGTTGCGCTTGAGCGCCGCTGCAGCAGCGGTATCCACGTTGGTCTTGTTTTGAAGGACATCGGTGATGATGCCGTTCTCCAGATCGACGTTGAATGTCATCTGCTTGAAGAGGCGTCCCACGTTCGGGCATTCGCCCATATAACCGGCCCGGGCGACCGTGTTGACCGTCGCGCCGCCGAAGTTCGGGCCGAAGTATTGATCGCCGCCATCAAGGTAGGTGAGATGGAACTTCGTGTTCATCAGATGCGGTTCCCAGGCAAGGAACACGATCCATTTCTTGTCGCGAACCGAGCGTTCGACTTGCGTCAGCATGCCCGTCTCGCTCGACTCCACCAGCTTCCAGCCGTTCAGTCCGAAAGCCTTTTCATCGATCATCTTCTTGATGTTTTGATTCGCCGGCGCGCCCGGTTCAATGCCGTAGATCTTGCCCTCGAACTTGTCCGCGTTCTTCTGCAAGTCAGCGAACGTATGCACGCCGGCCGCAGCCACGTAGTCCGGCACAGCGAGCGTGAACTTCGCGTTGGTCAGGTTGGGGTGCACCACGTCAATCGACTTCTCATCGACGAAGGGTTTGACCAGCGGCCCTTGCGCCGGCATCCAGTTACCGAGGAACGCATCGACCTGGCCTTTCTTCAAACCCTGGTACGTGATCGGTACAGAAAGGTTCGAGACGCTTTGCTTATAACCCAGCGCTTTCAGCACGACACCGGCCATGGCATTGGTAGCATCGATATCCGTCCAGCCCGGGTCCGCCATCTTCACCTGTATGCAGCTTTGGGGCTCGGCGGCGCTCACCGTGCCGATGCATGCGCCAAGTGCCGCAATGCAGAATAGCGCGTATTTGAAGGGCTTTTTCATGTTGGCTTCCTGTGGGTGGTGTGGTTGGTTCAGCAGCTCGGACTTAGCGTTTGACTGCGGGAAAACGCGCCATCGCTTCGAGCGTGTCGAGGTCGATGTGATTGCGCATGTAGCGTTGACTGGCATCGACCGACGGCTGCCAGTCCCATGATTCGATCAGACCTTGCGTGGTCGCTTCGAAGTGGAATTGCCGGCGTCGCTGGCTTCGCACGACTTCTTCGCGCAGTGCTTCGAGATTCCAGCGCGCCGCGATTTCCTCACGGAATGAAGACACTTTCGCAGCGTATTCCGGCAGCGTGGCGAGGTTAGTGCGTTCAAGTGGATCCTCTGCAACGTTGAAGAGCTGGTCGGGGTCAGAGGGCGTATGGATGAACTTGAAGTTGCCCCGGCGCAGCATCACGATCGGTGCAATCGCACCCTCGGCAAGGTACTCGCCGATGGCTTCATCGTGTGCCTGTGGCTCGCTGCGCAGATGCGGCACGAGACTCCGGCCATCGAGCGTATCCGGCCATACCGGTCGCGCTGCGCCACGGCCGAGTTCCACGAGCGTCGGCAGCAAGTCGAGATGCGATACCGACACGCTCACATGACCCGCCTTGAATTGACCCGGCGCATGCACGATCAGCGGCACGCGGCAGCCGCCTTCGAAGAACGTCATCTTGTACCAGAGGCCGCGTTCGCCAAGCATCTCGCCGTGATCCGAAGTCACGATCACGATGGTGTCGTCGGCCATTCCCGCTTGATCGAGTGCTTCGAGGATCGCACCGAATTGCGCATCGACGTAGGAAATCGCGCCGTAATACGCATGGCGTGCGTTACGGATCTGCTGGTCCGTCGGCGGCGTCTTGTCGGTTTCACATACGTAACGCAGGCGCTTCGAATGCGGATCGGCGGCGTCCAGCGTGTCGCGATACGCGGGCATTTGAATGTCTTCGTCGCGGTACATGTCCCAGTATTTCTGCGGAATCGCGTACGGATCGTGCGGGTGGGTAAGCGACGCCACCACGCAAAACGGCCGCTCATCTTTTCCCGCTTGCCGCTCACGCGCGATATCGAATAACTTCTGGCGCGTGGTGTAGGTCACTTCATCGTCGAAATCGAGTTGATTCGTACGCACGCACGGCCCCGCGTCGATCACGGAACTCATGTTGTGATACCAGCTCGGCCGCGTCTCGAAGTCGTCCCAGTTCGGCGTCCAGCCGAAATCCGCCGGATAGATGTCGGTAGTCAGGCGCTCCTCGAAACCGTGCAGCTGGTCGGGACCGCAAAAGTGCATCTTTCCCGAGAGAATCGCGCGGTATCCCTCCGCACGCAGGTAATGCGCGAACGTTAATGTTTGCGAGGGAAATTCGGCGGCGTTATCGTAGGCGCCTATTGCCGAGGGCAACTTGCCCGACAAGAACGAAAAACGCGATGGCGCGCAAAGCGGACTCGCACAATACGCAGAATCGAAAACAACGCCCCGGGCCGCGATCGCGTCCATGTTTGGCGTTTTCGTGACGTGATGGCCATATGCCGATAACGCGAACGGCGTCATTTGATCGGCCATCAGAATAAGGATATTTTGTTTAGGTTTAAGCATCGGAGCGAGGCTCGAATAGAATCGGAGAGGTGGCGCGGTATTGCAGCAAGATGGAACGCGGACAGCCCGCATTGCGCACCACTATTGCCGTCCAATTCACGGCTGTGAAGAGAGCAAAACGTTATGAGCTCATAAGGGGGACTTATGCCGAGACAGGACCGTTTGCCGCCAATGCAGGCGCTATCGATGTTCGAGTCCGCCGCGCGTCTCGCCAGCTTCACCGCCGCCGCCCGCGAGCTCGGCTCCACGCAGCCGGCCGTCAGCCAGCGCGTGGTGCAGCTCGAGGAAAACCTCGGCGCGCTGCTGTTCGAGCGTGGGCACCGCGGCGTGACGTTGACCGAGGACGGCGTACGCCTGTTCGAAGCCGTGCGCCAGAGCCTGGACACCATCCGCATTGCCACCAACGACATCCGCGCGCGTCACGCCGCGCCCGCGCAGCGCTCGCTCAATCTCCTGACCGACTTCGGCTTTGCGACGTACTGGCTGATGCCGCGCCTGTCGCAATTCAAGGCGCTGATGCCGGACGTCGATGTAAAGATCACCACGGCCCAAGACGTGCTCGCCGCCGATCACGATCATGCCGATATCGTGATCGGCTTCGGCCATGCGGCGACCGACTGGGCGGGACGCGGTACGGTCAAATTATTTGCCGAACAAGTCACGCCCGTGTGCAGTCCGGCGTTTCTCGCGCGACACGGCAAGCCCGGTCATCCCTCGGACCTCATCAACCTGCCGCTGCTGCATCTGGAGCCGACAAACCCGGAGCGCTGGCTGTCGTGGCATGGCTGGTTCGCGGCGCACGGGTTGGCGGCGCCGCCTGCGCATCGCGGCATCACGTTCAACAGTTATGGCTTCGTTGTGCATGCCGCGATCATGGGTCAGGGCGTGGCGTTGGGCTGGGCGCCCCTGGTGGACGAACTCGTCGCGAGCGGTCAGCTGATCCAGTTGTTCGACACACCCGTCACAACGGACGGCGGATATCTCTTGAACGCGCCGCGCGCTCAAACCACGGCCGTGTGTGCGTTTCGCGACTGGCTGCTCGTCGAGTGTGGCGTGGCGGCCTGAACCCGCCTGACGCTCCGATACCAGCGTCACGGCGTTTAGCTTCTAGCCGCCGCCCCGTGCAATTTGTTCTACTGCCATGTATACGCGCCGCCTTCGCGGCGCTGCCATTTGCATAGTGGAGAACCGCATGGCCGGCGATATCGTCATTGACACCCTTCCCCACCAACTCGTGCTGACGATCGCATGTCCGAGCGCCGCGGGACAAGTCGCCGCCGTGGTCGGCTTCCTCGACCGGCACCAGTGTTATGTCGATGAACTCACCGTCTTCGACGACGACCTCAGCCAGCGTTTTTTCGTGCGCTGCGTATTCCACGGCGTAGATCACGATGAAACGCTGCAGATCGCCGCGTTGCAGCAGGAATTCACGCCTATTGCCGAACGCTTCTCCATGACGTGGGCGATCCACAACGTGGCCGCACGGCCGAAAGTGCTCATCATGGTGTCGAAGCTCGAGCACTGTCTCGCGGACCTGTTGTTCCGCTGGCGCATGGGCGAGCTGAAGATGGATATCGTCGGGATCGGGTCGAACCATCGCGATCTTGAACCGCTGGCCGTGCAGCATGGTTTACCGTTTCATCACCTTCCCGTCACCGCCGATACCAAACCGCAACAGGAAGCGCGCCTGCTCGATTTGTTTGAGTCGTCAGGTGCGGAGTTGATGATTCTTGCGCGCTATATGCAGATCTTGTCGGGCGAGACGAGCCGGAAGCTGGCCGCGCGCGCAATCAACATCCATCATTCGTTCCTGCCCGGCTTCAAGGGTGCGAAGCCGTATCACCAGGCGCATACGCGTGGCGTGAAGTTGATCGGCGCAACAGCCCACTTTGTCACCGACGACCTCGACGAAGGTCCGATCATCGAACAAGTGGTCGAACGCGTAGACCACTCCTACAAGCCGGAGCGTCTGCTCGCGACGGGACGCGACGTGGAATGCATCACGCTCGCACGCGCGGTGAAGGCGTTCATTGAGCGGCGCGTGTTTATCAACGGCGACCGGACGGTGGTGCTGCAATAAGCCTCTGTCAGAAATAAGGAATAACGAAAAACGCCGCTAAAAAGCGGCGTTTTTCGTTGAAGCTAATGAAGCGCAGGAAGCTTACTTCGTCCAGCTCGCCACACGGTCGCCGTGAGCGGTGATCCATGCATCGGCAGCAGCGGCCGGCTTGGCGCCGTTCGTCGTTGCCAGCATCACGCTGTCGATCTCGCCCGGTTTCCATTGGAACTTCTTCAGGAAAGCGACCACCGTAGGCGCTTTCTTTTCGAGTTCCGGATTGACGATGTTGTCGACGTGCTCCGCTTCACCAAACACCTTCTTCGGATCTTCCAGGAATTTCAGCTTGTACTTCGCGAACATCCAGTGCGGTTTCCAGCCCGTCACAATGATCGGCTTCTTCGCGTTTTCCGCACGCGCCAATTCTGCCGTCATTGCGCTACCCGAACTCGGCATCAACGTGTAGTCGAGGTTATATGCCTTGATCGCTTCGCCTGCTTTCTGCATCACGCCGGCACCCGCGTCGATACCGACGATCCGGCCGCCGAACTCCGCCTTCTTCGCTTCAAGATCCGCCAGGCTCGTGACGTCCACATCTTCCGGCACGATCAGGCCGATCTTCGCATCGGGAAAGTTTGTGCCGAGATCGACGACCTTTGACTTGAAGCTCTCCCAGTACGCGCCGTGCGTGACCGGCAGCCACGCGCACAGCGTCATGTCGAGGTCACCGCGCGCCACACCTTGCCACATCACGCCGGCGGCAACCGGCACGAGCTGCACGGGATAACCCAGCTTCTTCTCGATGATTTGCGCCGCCACGTTGGTTGTCGCCACGCTGTCGTCCCAGCCTTCCACGTAGCCGATCTTGATGGTCGGTTTCGCATCGGCGGCGAATACAGCCGTGCTGGTTGCAGCCAGCGCAGCGCTTAAAGTGCTTAAAACAAGCAGTTTTTTGATCAGTCTCATTGTCGTACTCCCCTGTGCGGTTCAAACCATTGAGGCTTTAGAATCACCGGCCAGAAATGCGCCGACTGGTTGTTTTTCGACACCCAGTTGTCCGGATGCGACCTCGCTTTATCCGGCTGCGGCGCCGGCCCCTGATGAATACCCTACTTATCGACGACAAGATCCGTCAGCGGCTTGCTGCAACACAGCAGCACCATGCCCTGATCGATCTCGCGCTGGCGAATGCCGCCGTTATGTTTCATCTCGACTTCACCGGACAGCAGCTTGACCTTGCAGGTGCCGCACATGCCTTGCGTACACGATGCCGGCAAACGCACGCCCGATTTCTTGGCCGCGTCCAGCACATGCTGCGCGCTGCCGCATTCGATCTCGCGATTGCTCTTTGCAAAGCTGACCTTGAAGGAGGTTTCCACTGGCGCGGAAGCCGGCGCGAGGTCGAAGCCGATTGCATGCTCTCGCGCCTCGCTGAATGTTTCGCCGGACTGGAGCGCATCGGCCACGTGAGCGGTCGTCAGTTGCGCCGCGACTTCCGCGATCGTCTCGAAGGAGAAGCTTTCTTCGTGATAGTGCGTGGCGTCGAAACCGCCTTCCGCGAGCAGGTCGCGCACCGCTTTCATATAGGGTGCCGGACCGCAGGTAAAGATTTCCCGTTCGAGGAAATCCGGTGCGATCAGTTTGAGCAAGGGCAGCGTAAGAAAGCCCGTCACGCCCGGCCAGTTGGTGCGCCCGCCAACTCGCTCGCATACAAATGCGGTACGGAAATTCGCCTGGTTCGATGCAATCAGATCGAGTTCGCGCGCGAAGATGATGTCGTCGGGAGTGCGTGCGCTGTGCACGAACACGATGTCGCGATCCTCGCCGAGTTCGTGGTGCGCGCGGCTCATGGACATCAACGGTGTCACACCCGATCCCGCCGATAAAAACAGGAACTTGCGCGCCGGATGCCGGGCGCAGGTGAACTCGCCGGCCGGACCGAGCACACGAACCTTGCCGCCTGTCTGGAGATTATCGTGCAGCCAGTTCGACACCTTGCCGCCCGGCACGCGCTTCACCGTGATGGAGATGGTGTGTGGACGCGTGGGCGGCGACGAGATCGTGTAGCAGCGGTTAATCGATTCGCCGTCTATCTCCAGTTCCAGCGTAATGAACTGGCCCGGCTCGAACGCAAAGGTCCGCTCAACCGGCGCACGAAAGAAAAAACTCTTTACGTCGTGCGTTTCCTGACGAACGTGGCAACAGACGAGCGTGTCGTCGGTGTCGCTGTCCCAACGGGCGGGAAGCGTGCCCCAGAACTCGGGCTGGGTGACTCGGTTCGGGGCGTGCTCGAACGCCGCCTGATCGCGCATCATCTGTTTCTCCGCTGGTGCTTTGAGTGCGCCGTGAATGTTAGCCAAGCTTAACGCTTGAACGACACGACTTTTTCGCCGTGCGAGGTCACGCTCGCTTCATCCGGCGTGTTCGCGTAGTCCTCGAGACGTCCGATGTACCACTCGCAGAACTTCTCCACGAGGCCTTCCGTGAACGGCGAATACGGACCCGGTTCGTACGCGCTGCTCGTCACGCCGAGTTGCGAGAATTCAACCAATGCGCGGTCCTGATCGTTGGTCGCGCGCCAGACTGCGGTGAGGTTATCGACGTTGTAGTCGACGCCTTCCTCCGCATCCTTGTGCACGAGCCACTTGGTGCGCACGAGCGTTTCACCGGCCGACAGCGGAATCACCGAGAAGCTCACAATGTGATCGCTCATGAAGTGATGCCACGAATTCGGCTGCGTCCAGAACGAGAGGCCACCGAGATCGGCTTGTTGAAAACCGCCAAGCAATTTCTTCGATGCAACCTTGGCGTCCATCGTCTGCGACTCGCCGCTGCGGTCGAGCGGCAAGCGCTGCGTGCGAAAGCCGCTGACGAGATCCGCCAGCCGGTCGATTTCCTTCGACGGCAGGTTCATCGCTTCCCATTGCTTCGTGCGTTCTTCGACGGTCTTGTCGAACGCGGCCATCGCTTCTTCGTTATCGGCGTTGCGCTGATAACCAAAGCCATATTCATAAAGCGAGACGGTCAGTTCGGGATGGTTCGCGACGCAGTGATAACACTCTCGATTGTTCTCCATCGTGAGCTTCCAGTTGCCCTTTTCGATGATGTCGATGGACGCGGCCACTTTGCAATCGGCAAGGCCGTGCGGCAGAAGATACGGTTCCATCGAAGCGCGCAACACGGCGAAATCGGCCGGTGGCGTATCGGCGAGACAGATAAAAATCAGCCCCGCGAGATTCTCGAGGTGCACCTTCTTGAGGCTGTGCTTGCACTTGTCGAACTGCTCGCCCATGTGCTCGGCGAACATCAGGTCGCCGTTCAGGTTGTAGGTCCAGCTGTGATACGGGCACACGATATTGCCGAGCGAACCCTTCTCCGAGCTGCACAGGCGTGCACCGCGATGCCGGCAGACATTGTGGAATGCGCGGATCTGCATGTCGTCGTCGCGCACGATCAGGATGGAATCGTTGCCGAGTTCCACGGTCATGTAATCGCCCGCTTCCGGCACATCCGGCTCGACCGCGACCTGGATCCAGTGCTTGCGGAAGATCACGTCCATGTCGAGCGCGTGGATTTCCTCGCTCGCGTAGAACGGCGCCTCGAGCGTGTGGCCCTTCTTGCGGCGCTCGATCATTGCGCGAACGTCTGCGGAAACTTTCATCGTGTACTCCGTGTTTTGGTGCCCCGCCCGACCTTGAACGCGCGGGAATTTTCGTGTCGCAAATCAGTAATCTACGAGTTGATGCTCGCGCAAATACGCCAGGATCACTTGTGCTTTTTCGACGAAAGTCCCTTCAATTACGACGCTGCCGCCCCGGCTTTCCGTGGTCGTGGCAGAGAGCATGCGCGCATGGCCCGAACGCTTTTCCGCGGCGGCGAGGCGAATCGGTTTCGCCGTTACCGGTTTGGTCGACCAGGCGGTAACGTCCGATGCGTTTGCAGCGCTTACGAGCACCTTTTCGATGGTCCCTTCGCGCAGCTTCGCGTAGGCATAGCGCGGCGTGGCGTTTGCCATCGGATGCACAGCGACAAGCGCAGGCAAGCTTGCTTGTACCCGGCGACGCAAACCTTTCGGCAGGAATTGCCGAACGGTTACCTGGCCCGCTTCAACGTCGATATCGACCGCCGATGCAAGCAGCGGAATGTTCAGGGCGTCGGCGAGCTGGTACGGCAGCATGCCGCTGTCTTCAGTGCCTTCCGCACGCGTGCCGGTCAGGATAAGGTCGTAGCCCTTTAACCGGGCGTTCAACGCGGGCGCGATTTCATCACCGGTTGCCACAGCCAGCACTTCTACTTTTGCCGCGCCCAACGCAAGGTATTCGCGCAGCGCCGGACTAGTCGGATCGCCTGCGTGCAATACGTCGAGCGTCGCTTGATGTTGTGTCGCGAGTTTCGTCGCCAGCGTCAGTGCGGCGGCATCGTTGCGGCTGTAACGTGCCGTGCCGCTTACCGGGTGACGGCCGATCGAGACGAGCACGGCGATCTTGTTCAGGCGGCTGGTGGTCGATGCGTTGCTCAATTGAAAGCTCCCCGAGCGTGCTTGATCGGATAGTTGCCCAGATTCATGCGAGCGCTCCTTCCAGCTTGGCCGTGCTCGATGCATTGCCTCCGGGCGTTGTCATCGCGCCCGGATCGGCTCGCGCGTTACGCGCGGCCGCGGCGGCGTCGGTCAAGGCAGCGATCGTTTCCGCCGCGTCGCCGATGATCGTCAGGTTTGCGCGTTTCGCAATCGGCGCGCTGGCATCCAGATTCACGGCGATCACATGGCGGCAATCCTTGATGCCCTGCAAGTGCTGCACCGCGCCCGAAATACCGAACGCAATATAGATGCTCGCATCGACGGTCTTGCCCGTTGCACCGATCTGTTTGTCGCGCGGGAACTTGCCGTCGTCGACGGCGACGCGGCTCGCGCCTATGGCCGCGCCTACCGTGCTTGCAAGACGCTCGAACGCGGGCACGTCGGTGACGCCATTGCCTGCCGACACGATGAAATCCGCTTCTTCAAGCGCGACTTGCGCGGCGTCGATTTCCTCAATGCCGAGGTCTTTGTACGGGCTTGTTATCTGCGGGCTTTCAACAAGGAATTGCTCCGCCGCCACCCGCTCGCCTGTGCCTACGAACGGCAACCTTGCATCGACGGCATTCGCCGCCAGCAAGATCACATCGGGCAGCGAACGCACAGCGAACGCCTTGCGCGTCTGCGTATAAACCGCGACGTGCGTGGCGTCGATCTCGACCACTTGCGTCGCCACCGATGCCTTCGCCTGCGCCGCGTATCGGCGGCCGAGGTCGCCGTCACCGGTTGCATTGTCGGGGACGAAAACATGCGCGGGCGAGTAGGCCGCGACACATGCGGCGAGCGCATCCAGAGCAGCGTCGGGCGCGAATGCGCGTCGATCGAACGCGGGTATCTCGATGACCTTGTCCGCTCCGAGTGCAGCGGCGTCGTCCTTCAATTCGCCCAGGACAAGCAGCACGACCTGCGTGGCCGTGTCCGCAAGCAATGCCACAGCGGCAAGTGTCTGACGAGCGTGGTCGTCGAGCGAACCGCGGTCGCTATGCGCGGCCACGAGCAATGAACGTTGCGCGGCAGACGTCGTGCGGCGTGGCTTCACCTGTTCACGATGCCCGCCGAGCGCGGCCGTTGGGATTTCCCCCGCAACGCCTAAAGCACCCAGCGTAATGCGCTTGAGCCCTTCCGCCGTGATGGAAAACGGCCGGCGCGGATCGATTCGTTTGATAGTGTGCATCGCTTACTCCAGCGCCGCTGCAACGAGTTCAGCCACGTCCAGCACTTCCGGCCGCACCCCAACGACGCCTTCCAGCATCGCCGTGCAGTTCGGGCATCCGACCGCTACGATTTCCGCGTTGATCGCGCGTGCGTCATTGATGCGGATATCGGGAATGCGTTGCTTGCCGGGAACGTCCGTAAGCGGTGCGCCACCGCCACCGCCGCAGCATCGGCCGCGCATGCCGTTGCGTTCCATCTCGACCACCTTGATGCCAATCGATTTCAGCAACTTGCGCGGCGCTTCCGTTTCGCCGTTATAGCGGCCGAGATAGCACGGATCGTGGTACGTGACGGTCTTGCCTGCAGCGAGCGCGCTTTCGGCGGCCGGCGTGAGCTTGCCGCTCTCGACGAGTTCCGCGATCACCGCCGTGTGATGCTGCACTTCGTACAATCCGCCAAGCGCGCGATATTCGTTACGCAAGCTATGCATCACGTGCGGATCCGCGGTGACGATCTTCTTGAACGAATACTTCGAGAGCGTCGCAATGAGTTGCGTCGCGAGTTGCTGAAACGTGGCTTCGTCGCCGAGACGGCGCGCTGTGTCGCCCGTATCCGTTTCCACGCCGCCAAGCACTGCGTAGTCCACGCCGGCTTTGTTCAGCACTTTGACCAGTGCACGCAGTGAGCGTTGGTAGCGCATATCGAATGCACCTTCGCCTGCGATCAGCAGCACGTCCACCGGGCGCCCCGGCTGCGCGACCTGGACTTGCAGATCGACGGCCCAGTCATAACGCGCGCCAATATCGAAACCGTTCGCGCTGCCCGTCTCGCGCAAGTTGGCAAGAGTTTCGGGACCCTTGCCCGGAACGATGCCTTCAACGAGCGTCTGATTACGCCGCATATCGACGATAGCGTCTACGTGCTCGATCAACATCGGGCACTCTTGAACGCACGCGCGGCATGTCGTGCAGGACCAGAGGGTGTCCGCTTCGATCAGCGTTGATACCAGCGGCTTAAGCGGTGCACCCGAATGTTTGCCGAGCGGAATGCCGGGTGTCGGGCTGCCGGCATACGCGGCGTCCGTGCCACCGACCATGCCGGTCACCAGATCCTGGATCAGCTTCTTCGGGTTCAGCGGCTGGCCCGCCGCGAACGCCGGACATGCGGCTTCGCACTTGCCGCATTGCACGCAGGCGTCGAAGCTCAGTAATTGATTCCAGCGAAATTCCACCGGCTTGCCGACGCCGTATTCCTTCGCGTCGAGCACGGGCATCTTGAGCGCGGTCGGCGGCACCACGTCATGCTCGTGACTGCGACCGGTGAAACGCTCCTGCCGCGGATGAAACGCAAGATGCAGCAAGCCAGCGAGCGCGTGTTTCATCGGGCCGCCGCGCGCTGCGCCGAAGGTCATCGTGAAGGCGCCCACAGCAATCAGCAACGCGACGATGATCGCCAATGCGCCGGACATCGCCGCTGAGGGCAATATGATGAACAGTACGAGCCCAAGCGCAAACGAACCGAGCAGCAACGGCAAGCTGTCCCACGGACCGCGCGACAGACGCACCGGCACCGCCTTCGTTCCATGCCTGCGCCGCCACACGAACACCGCGCCCACCAGCATGACCAACGCCGCAAGAAAGATCAGCTTGTCGATCCACGGCGAATAGATCGCCAGACCGTAGTTGAGGAACACGAGCGCCATCGCGGCGATAGCGCCACCGGCCGTCGCCACGTGCGTCTTCGCTATATACGGATCGCGCGCGACCACATGATGCAGATCGACGAAATAGCGCTTCGGAATGGACAGCAAATTGCCCCAGCCATACGCACCCGCCGCAGTCGCGCGACCCTCACGCCAATACGCCGCACGTTTATACAATGCGAATGCCAGACCCGCCACGGATAACCACAACAACGCGGTAATGACAAACACCGGGCTCATTATCAGAAATCCTTGACGAGGCGCAGCGCGTCGTAGATCGCGCCGTGGATGTTGTGCATGGAGATGCAGTCGCCTACGCGAAACAGCAGGAAGCGGCCGTTGCCCAGCTCTTCACTCAACGACGGTTGGGGCTCGGAAGCGAAAAGCTTGTGCACATCGATCTGTCCGCGATTCAACGACTCCGGCTTGAGCTTCCAGTAGAGCTCGTCGTTCGGCGTAATCCCGTTCTCGATCACCACCTGATCGACCGCGCGCTCTTCCTGTTCTTCCGTGTACTCGTTGCGAATCACGGCGATCTTCTTGCCGTCTTCCTCGTACACTTTGTCGAGCCAGTAGTTCGGCGTGGAGATCACGCCTTGCGCATACAGACGCCGATAGAAAATCGGGAAGGTCGTGCCGCCCACATCGTCCGAGACCTTCACGTCCGGCGTCACGATCTCAACATTAGATCCACGGCTCGCGATGAAATCCGCCACGCCCGCGCCTGCGTGCATGCTCACGCCGTCATAGACGAGCACGTTCTTACCCGGCTCGACCTTACCTGAGAGGATGTCCCATGAACTCACGGCCAGACCTTGCTCGACACCCCACGCCGGAACCTGCTGCGTGAACGACGAGCCGCCGGTAGCCAGCACAACAATGTCCGGCTTCTCAGCCATGATCATCTTCTCGTCGGCGGCCACTCCCAGGCGGCGATCCACGCCGAGGCGCTTCGTTTCCATATCGAACCAGCGCACGATGCCGGCCATTTGCTCGCGCTGCGGCGCTTTTGCGGCCAGCATGATCTGCCCGCCAACGTAGTCGTTCTTCTCGAACAACACCACGTCATGGCCACGCGACTTCGCGACGCGCGCCGCTTCCAACCCAGCAGGACCCGCGCCGACGACCACGACCTTGCGCTTCGGCCCACGCGACTTCTCGATCACGTGCGGCATGGTCTCTTCACGCGATGTCGCCGCGTTCTGCACGCATAAAACATCGAGGCCGTTGTATTGCCGGTCGATGCAATAGTTCGCGCCCACGCACTGCTTGATCTCGTCCTCGCGGCCATCGCGGATCTTGATGACCATATGCGGATCGGCGATCTGCGCACGCGTCATGCCGACCAGATCGATCATGCCGCTTTCGAGCAGACGTTCAGCTTGCCCCGCATCGCGGATACTTTGCGCATGCATCACCGGCAGCTTCACCACCGACTTGATACCGGCTGCGAGATGCACGAACGGCTCGGGCGGCAGCGCCATCGGCGGCATGCAGTTCGCGAGCGTGTTATGCGTGTCCGCACCGGAACCAATCACGCCGATGTAATCGATCAGACCCGACTCCGACATCGATTGCGCGATCTCTTTCAACTGCGTGTGATCGAGACCGTCTTCATGGAATTCGTCGCCGCACATGCGCAGGCCGACGCAGAAATCCGGACCCACTGCTTCACGCACGGCCTTGAGCACTTCGTTGCCGAAACGCAGGCGGTTCTCGAGCGAGCCACCCCATTCGTCGGTACGAAAATTCGTGCGCGGACTCCAGAACTGATCGATCAAATGCTGGTGTGCCGCCGAGATTTCCACACCATCCATGCCAGCATCTTTCACGCGCTTCGCGGCCGCCGCGAAGTCGGAAATAATGCGCTTGATCTCCTCCACCTCAATGATCTTCGCGTTCCCGCGATGCACCGGTTCACGCACGCCCGACGGCGACATCAAGTGCGGCCAGTGCTCCCCGTGATACGCGGTGCGACGGCCCATGTGGGTCGCCTGGATCATGATCTTCGCGCCGTGCTTGTGCATGGCTTCGGCCAGACGCGAAAGCGGATCGATAACCTTGTCGGTCGAAAGATTGACTGACTTCCACCAGCCTTGCGGACTGTCGATGGACACCGGGCTCGAGCCGCCGCACACGGCGAGGCCCACACCGCCCTTGGCCTTTTCCTCGTAATAACGGATGTACCGATCGCCGGGCAAACCACCCGGTTCCGCATAGACCTCCGCGTGCGCAGTGCTGACAATGCGGTTGCGCAGGGTCAGCTTGTTCAGCGTGAGAGGCTTGAAAAGGTTGGGGTAACGCATCGCAGTCGACCTCGGGATTTAATCTTGTATTACTCGTTCACGCTGCCAGCGGCGACACTTCGAACACGCAATGCGAATGACCTTCCGCCGCACATTGTGTTTCGACTGAAAACGACTTCGGGCCTTTCTTCGTGCCTTCCGGCGCGGTGTCGTTGACCCAGTCCATCGCGCCTGCGAACCAGCCGGCGAACATGTAGCAAAGCTTGCCTTCCTTGCCCGGTTGAGCAAGCACGAACGACGAGTTATGCAGATGCACGGTCGCCGTGGATGCAGCCGGATCGCTTTTCACGATCGAGAACAGACCCCAGCCACGCTGCGACAAGCGCTTCAGATAATGTTCGAACACCGCCATGCCGCTGATGCCGTGCTGCTTGGCTTCCTTGTCGCACCAGTGATACGCCGACTTGTGACCCGCTGTATAAAGGCTCTTCGCATACACTTTGCGGCCGAGCGCTTCTTCCACAGCCAGGTGATTGTTCGTGAAGAAGTGACGCGGCACGTACAGCATCGGCAGCGAGTCAGTCGTCCATACGCCGGTTTCCGGATCGACGTCGATAGGCAGTTGTGGTTGCATCGTGGGTTTCCTTTGTATGTAGGGGGCGGCTCAGACGTTCCAGACGCTGTCGAACACGCGTACCCAGTTCTCGCCCATGATCTTCTTGATGCGTGACTCGCTCCAGCCGGCGCGTTCCATCGCAGCCGTCAGGTTCGGGAATTCGCCGATCGTTCGGATACCTTCAGGATTCACGACCTTGCCGAAATTCGTCAGTTGACGATAACGGCCCTTGTCGTGCGTGATCCAGTCGAAGAATTCCGTGCTGTAGCCTTGCGTGAAGTCCGTGCCAATACCTACGTTGTCTTCTCCGATCAGATCGACGACGTATTCGATTGCTTCAAGGTAATCCTCCACCGTCGCATCCGGGCCGCGCTTCAGGAACGGCGCGAACATCGTCACGCCGACAAAACCGCCTGCATCGGCGATTTCCTTGAGCTGGTCATCGGTCTTGTTGCGCGGGTGCTCTTTCAGCCCCGAAGGACAGCAATGCGAATAACACACCGGCTTCCTGGAAGCAGCGATTGCCTCAGAAGACGTGTTGCCACCCACGTGCGACAGATCGACCATGATGCCCACGCGATTCATTTCCTGAATCACTTCACGGCCAAAACCGGAGAGGCCGCCATCGCGCTCATAACACCCTGTGCCAACCAGGTTCTGCGTGTTGTAGCAAAGCTGCACCACGTTCACGCCAAGCTGCTTGAACGTCTCGATGTAACCCAGGTTGTCCTCGAACGCATGCGCGTTCTGGAAACCGAAAATGATCCCGGTCTTGTTCTCTTTCTTCGCGCGGCGAATGTCGTCGGTCGTGCGCACGAGCGTGAGAATGTCGCTGTGTTCGCGAATCTGCTGGCGCATTTCAGCGATGTTGTCGACAGTCTTCTGGAAGCTCTCCCAGACCGATACCGTGCAGTTCACCGCGGTCACGCCGCCCTTTCTCATGTCCTCGAACACCGAATGCTCGAACTTCGAAATGTTCAGGCCGTCGATGATGATGCTGTTGTCGTGCAGTGTGCTCATCTCATGCTCCAGAAAGGGAGGACGTAATCAATAAATGGGGAAGCGTTCGCACAGCGCGAAGATTTCGCGGCGCACGCTATGTTCGGTCTCAGCGTGACCGTCCGGGTGGTCGCGCAGTGCGTCGAACACTTCCACGATCAGGCGGCCGATGTCACGGAACTCTGCCACACCAAAACCACGCGTGGTGCCGGCCGGCGTGCCGAGGCGCACGCCCGACGTGACGGTGGGTTTTTCCGGGTCGAACGGGATGCCGTTCTTGTTGCAGGTGATGCCGGCGCGTTCCAGCGCGTGCTCGACCTGGTTGCCCTTCAAGCCCTTCGGCCGCAGATCGACGAGCAGCAAATGGTTGTCCGTGCCGCCAGTGACGAGATCCACGCCACCGGCCTTCAGCACTTCGCCCAGCGCCTTCGCGTTAGCCAGCACGTTGTCGATGTAGGTCTTGAAACCGGGCTGCAGCGCCTCGCCAAAAGCCACGGCCTTGGCTGCTATCACATGCATCAGCGGACCACCCTGGAGGCCCGGGAACACCGCGGAATTGATCTTCTTCGCGATGTCTTCGTCATTGGTCAGCACAAAACCGCCGCGCGGACCGCGCAACGTCTTGTGCGTGGTCGACGTCACCACATGCGCATGCTCGACCGGGTTCTGATGCCGCCCGGCTGCGATCACGCCGGCAATGTGCGCCATGTCGACCATCAGCTTTGAACCGGCTTTATCGGCGATGGCGCGCAGCCGTGCAAAATCCAGTTCACGCGGATACGCAGAGAAACCCGCGATCAGCAGCGTCGGCTTGTGTCGCATCGCGAGTTCTTCGATCTGCTCGTAGTCGATCAGCATCGTCTCGCGGTTCACGCCGTACTGGATCGCATTGAACCACTTGCCGGACATCGCCGGCTTGGCGCCGTGCGTGAGGTGACCGCCTGCGTCGAGCGACATGCCGAGCACGGTGTCGCCCGGTTTCGTAAGTGCGAGCATCACGGCGCCGTTCGCCTGCGCGCCCGAGTGCGGCTGGACGTTCGCGAACTGCGCGTTAAAGAGTTGCTTTACGCGATCGATCGCGAGGCTTTCGATTTCATCGACGAATTCGCAACCGCCGTAATAACGCTTGCCCGGATACCCTTCCGCATATTTATTGGTCAACACCGAGCCCTGCGCTTCGAGCACGGCACGCGACACGATGTTTTCCGACGCGATCAATTCGATCTGGGACTGCTGGCGTTCCAGCTCTTTCAGGATCGCGCTGCGCACGGGCGCGTCGCGGGTGGAAAGCGGTTCTTCGAAGAACGGGGCGGCGGGGCGGGTCGAGGAATTTGACATTGAAGCATCCGTGGGTTCGGGGACAAGTCGTTTTTTGAAAAGCCGCCGGGCACTTTAAAACCACGCCCAAACCGCTTTCCGATGCGTCTATTCTTGACTTTCGCCCAACGCGCCAATTTATGAATTTAGACGTGTTCTTGGCCTTTTCCGACATGCGCGTCCGTTTTACACAAGTCGTCCGCAGGCGGTGCGGGCCGCGCAATCCATGCTGCACTGCGGCGGACGCTTCGCGCTCCCGGGCGGTGCGCGGCATGATTTCTATCCCCGTCGAGGTGCGCATTTAAGCGCTTACGGGGACGTAAGCTTCAGCGTCAATAGGGTTTAGCCTGATGGCATGCATGTTGCAAACATCTACAAAATGTCCGTAGTCGTGTCCCCACGACAACAGCCACACCCTAGATTCGAAGGAATCATTCCTCAATGTCCCCCGACCGAACCGCGTCGCTCGCGCATTTCGCGTTCATGCCGCTGCCTAACTTCACCATGATCGCGTTCACCAACGCCATCGAAGTGCTGCGCATGGCGAACTACCTGACCGGGCAGACGCTGTATCGCTGGTCAATCGTGAGCCCGGACGGCGGCCCGGTGACGGCGAGCAACGGCCTCTCCGTCGATACCGGCCCGGTCGAGTGTGTGGGACAACCAGACATTGTGTTCGTGGTTGGCGGTATCGACGTCCAGCGCGAAACCACGGCTGCGCATCTGTCAGCGCTGCGCCGTTTTGCGCGCCTCGGCAGCGTGCTCGGCAGTCTCTGCACTGGCACCTATGCGCTCGCGCGCGCCGGCCTGCTCGCCGGATACGCCTGCGCGATCCATTGGGAAAACATGTCGGCGCTGAAAGAGGAATTTCCAGAAACGCGCTTTCTCAAAGAGCTTTTTGTGATCGACCGGGACCGCGTGACGTGCACTGGCGGCGTCGCGCCGCTCGACATGATGCTGAATCTGATCGCCACGCGCGTGGGCACAGCGAAGGTCACGCAGATTGCGGAACAGTTCATCGTGGAGCATGTCCGCGATACCAGTGCGCAGCAACGCATGCCGCTCGTCGCGCGCTTGGGCTCGGCGAACAAGTCGCTGTTCGAAGTGATATCGCTGATGGAGAACAACATTGAGGAGCCGTTGTCGCGTGAAGAACTCGCGCGGCTGGCCGGGATGTCCCAGCGCCAATTGCAGCGGCTGTTCCGCGAGCATCTTGGCATGACGCCCACGCATTATTACCTCACGCTGCGGCTGCGCCGTGCGCGAGAATTGCTCTTGCAGACCGACATGTCCATCATGCACATCACGATGGCTTGCGGTTTTCAGTCGGCGTGCCATTTCAGCAAAAGCTATCGCGATGCATTCGGCACGGCGCCCACGCGGGAACGCCGGCGTCAGTTGCCTTCACTCTCCGTCGTTCCTTCGATGGCGGTTGCCCAGAACGCCGCTTAACGCTAGCGTGACGTCCTGGACAGAGCCGTTTAAGCCGCCTTCAACATCCCGTGCGGGTCGATCACGAACTTGCGCGGCGCGCCGCCATCGAACTGCCGGTATCCATCCGGCGCCTGATCGAGCGTCACCACCGACACATTCACAATATCCGCAATCGGCAGGCGATCCCACAAGATGGCTTGCATCAGGTTCTGGTTGTACTTCATGACCGGCGTCTGTCCGGTGAAGAACGAATGCGACTTCGCCCAGCCCAGGCCGAAGCGAATGCTCAGCGCGCCCTTCTTCGCGGCTGCGTCGGCGGCGCCTGGATCATCGGTTACGTAAAGACCTGGAATCCCGATCGCGCCCGCTACCCGCGTGATTTCCATCAGCGAATTCAGCACCGTGGCAGGCGCTTCCTGATGGCTTCCGCTGCTGCCGTGACCATGTGCTTCGAAGCCGACGCAATCGACCGCGCAGTCCACTTCCGGCGTTCCGAGGATCGCCGCGATCTGCTCGCCCAGCGTTGCATCCTTCGATAGATCTACTGTCTCAAAGCCCACCTTGCGCGCGTGCGCGAGACGCTCTTCGTTCATGTCGCCAACGATCGTACAAGCCGCGCCCAACAAGCGAGCCGATGCCGCCGCGGCCATTCCGACCGGTCCCGCGCCTGCGATATACACAGTCGCGCCCGGTTTCACGCCGGCCATCACGGCACCGTGATAGCCCGTCGGCAAAATGTCCGAGAGGCAGGTGAGATCGCGGATCTTCGCCATCGCCTGGTCGCGATCGGGAAACTTCAGGAGATTGAAGTCGGCGTACGGAACCATTACGTATTCGGCCTGGCCGCCAATCCAGCCACCCATGTCCACGTAACCATATGCGCCGCCTGCGCGCCCCGAATTCACGGTCAGGCACACGCCGGTGTGCTGCGCCTTGCAGGTCGGGCAGCGTCCGCAGGCCACGTTGAACGGCACAGAAACCAGATCGCCGATCTTGATCGTCTCCACGTCGCGCCCGATTTCGATGACCTCGCCGGTGATCTCGTGGCCAAGCACGAGGCCCACTTCGGCAGTCGTGCGGCCGCGCACCATGTGCTGGTCGGAGCCGCAGATATTCGTGGTGACGACCTTGAGAATCACGCCATGGCCGATTTGCCGCCCGCGTGGATCGACCATCTTCGGATAGTCGATGGATTGCACTTCAACCTTGCCCTGCCCCAGATACACGACGCCGCGATTGCTGCTCATTGCCTGTCTCCTTAGTCTCGTGGACGATCTGCATGACAAAACAGCGCCATGCACCGTCTAACGAGCGTAGTCCCGTCCTGCACCAGAGACGCGCCTCCAACGCGACATGGGTTTGGCTGAAACCGACATCGATGATTTATATTGATTGACCGATCAATATAAAATAACTAGCATTTGGATGATGCTTTTGCTAACCGCTATATAGAAAGACAAGGCCCATGCCCAAGCTCGGAATGCGCGAAATTCGCCGGGCGCAGCTGATCGACGCCACGCTGCTCACCATCGACCATGCCGGTCTCGCCGGCACGACGCTGGCGTCGGTTGCGCAGCGCGCGAGCATTTCCACGGGTATCGTCAGTCATTATTTCGGCGATAAAGACGGCTTGCTCGAAGCCACCATGCGCCACGTGCTGCGAGACTTGTGGAACGCCACGTCGCGAAAGCGGCGGGTCGCGAAGGACGAGCCGCGAGCGCGCTTGCGTGCGGTGGTTGCGGCAAACTTCGATGCCGCGCAAGTCAGCAATCCGGTGATGAAGACGTGGCTCGCGTTCTGGTCGGAGAGCATGCACAAGCAGCAATTGCGGCGGCTGCAAAACGTCAACACGCGTCGCCTGTATTCCAATTTGTGCGCCGATTTTTCGAAGGCGCTGCCGCGTGTCGCCGCCCGTCGCGCGGCAAGCGGACTCGCTGCATTGATCGACGGCTTGTGGTTGCGCGGCGCGCTGTCGGGCGAACCGTTCGACACCAAGGCGGCCCTGCGCCTGGCTAACGACTACATCGACCTCGTGCTCGACACACGCGGCCGGACTCTCACCTAAAGGACTACGCGATGCCCGCATTCGAATTGCAGCGCCTGTACATCGGCGGCGCCTACGTCGACGCCACCAGCGGCGAAACCTTCGACACGCTCGATCCCGCCACGGGCGAAACGCTCGCGAGCGTGCAGCAAGCGAGCGCTGCTGATATTGATCGTGCGGTGCGTTCGGCGCGCGAAGGCCAGCGCGAATGGGCTGCCATGACCGCAATGCAACGTTCGCGCATCCTGCGCCGTGCAGTGGATCTCCTGCGTGAACGCAACGACGAACTTGCCGCGCTCGAGACACGCGATACGGGCAAGCCGATAGCGGAAACACGCGCCGTGGATATTGTCACCGGCGCCGATGTGATCGAGTACTACGCGGGACTCGCAACGGCAATAGAAGGCCAGCAGATCCCGCTGCGTCCCACTTCGTTCGTCTATACGCGACGTGAACCGCTCGGCGTTTGCGCGGGCATCGGTGCGTGGAATTATCCGATCCAGATCGCCTGCTGGAAAGCGGCACCCGCGCTCGCCGCCGGCAACGCGATGATCTTCAAGCCCAGCGAAATCACACCTTTGAGCACGCTGAAGCTGGCGGAAATCTTTACGGAAGCCGGCGTTCCCGCGGGCGTGTTCAACGTCGTGCAAGGCGACGGCCGCGTCGGCGCGTTGCTTGCCGCGCATCCGGACATCGCGAAGGTATCGTTTACCGGTGGGGTGGAGACGGGCAAGAAAGTGATGTCGATGGCAGCTGGATCGTCGTTGAAGGAAGTCACCATGGAACTGGGCGGAAAGTCACCGCTCGTCATTTTCGACGACGCCAATCTCGAACGCGCCGCCGACATCGCGATGAGCGCCAACTTCTTCAGCTCCGGCCAGGTCTGCACGAACGGCACACGCGTGTTTGTCCAGCGCCCGGTGTACGAGCGTTTCGAAGCGCTCGTGCTTGAACGCGTCAAGCGTATTCGAGTGGGCTCGCCCACGGACGCAAACACCAACTTCGGCCCGCTCGTCAGCGCCGCGCAATTGCAGAAAGTTTTAGGTTTCATCGAAAGCGGCAAGCAGGAAGGTGCGCGGTTGATCGCGGGCGGATCGCGGATCGAGCATGGCGAATTTGCCAAAGGGCAATACGTCGAACCGACCGTCTTCACCGATTGCCGCGACGACATGCGCATCGTCCGCGAAGAGATCTTCGGGCCGGTCATGAGCATCCTCGTCTTCGATGAGGAAACCGAAGTTATCGATCGAGCGAATGCAACCGCGTATGGGCTTGCTGCTGGCGTGGTCACCGAAAACCTGGCGCGGGCGCATCGCGTCATTCATGCGATGGAAGCCGGAATCTGCTGGATCAATACCTGGGGCGAATCGCCCGCTGAAATGCCCGTGGGCGGTTACAAGCAATCGGGCGTCGGCCGCGAGAACGGCATCACCACGCTTGAACATTACACGAGCATCAAGTCCGTGCAGGTCGAGATGGGTCCCTACCAACCCGTGTTCTAAGGAGCTGAACGATGAGCGCGAAGGAGTTCGACTACATCGTCGTGGGCGCGGGTTCGGCGGGTAACGTCCTGGCGTCGCGTCTGACCGAGGATGCCGGTGTGACCGTGCTGCTGCTCGAGGCAGGCGGCCCGGATTACCGTTTCGATTTCCGCACGCAAATGCCGGCAGCCCTGGCGTTTCCGTTGCAAGGCCGCCGCTACAACTGGGCCTATGAAACCGATCCTGAGCCGCACATGAACAATCGCCGCATGGAATGCGGCCGTGGCAAGGGACTGGGCGGATCATCGCTGATCAACGGCATGTGCTACATCCGCGGCAATGCGCTCGACTACGACGGTTGGGCCGAGCGAAAGGGCCTTGAAAACTGGACCTATTCCGATTGCCTGCCGTATTTTCGCAAGGCCGAGACGCGCGATGCCGGACCGAACGCATATCACGGCGGTGACGGTCCGGTGCACGTGACGACATCGAAACCCGGCAACAACCCTTTGTTCGCCGCGATGGTCGAAGCAGGCGTGCAAGCAGGCTATCCCCGTACCGACGACCTCAACGGTTATAGCCAGGAAGGTTTCGGCCCGATGGATCGCACCGTGACGCCGAACGGCCGCCGCTCGAGCACGGCGCGCGGATATCTCGATCGCGCAAAGGGCCGGCCGAATCTCACGATCGTCACGCATGCCGTCACCGATCGCATATTGTTCTCGGGGAAAAAAGCCATAGGCGTGGCGTATCTTCATGGCGGCGAACGTATCACCGCACACGTGCGCCGCGAGGTGCTGGTGTGCAGCGGCGCGATTGCATCGCCGCAATTACTGCAGCGTTCGGGCGTCGGCAGATCGACGTGGCTACGTGAACTCGACGTGCCTTTGGTGCACGACCTGCCCGGTGTCGGAGAGAATCTTCAGGATCATCTGGAGATGTACATGCAATACGAGTGCCTTGAACCCGTGTCGCTGTATCCCGCGCTGCAGTGGTGGAACCAGCCGCAGATCGGGATCGAATGGATGTTCAAGGGTACGGGGATTGGCGCGAGCAATCAGTTCGAAGCAGGCGGTTTTATCCGTACCCGCGACGACGATCCCTGGCCGAACATTCAGTATCACTTCCTGCCTGTCGCGATCAATTACAACGGCTCGAATCCGATCAAGATGCATGGCTTCCAGGCGCACGTCGGTTCAATGCGGTCGCCTAGCCGCGGTCGCGTGAAGCTGAAGTCACGCGATCCGAATGCGCACCCGAGCATCCTGTTCAACTATATGTCGGACCCGCTCGACTGGCGCGAATTCCGCGACGCTATCCGTATCACGCGCGAGATCATGCTTCAGCCGGCGCTTGAGAAATATCGTGGACGCGAATTGCATCCCGGTGCCGATCTCACGACGGACGACCAACTCGATACGTTCGTGCGGCAGCGCGCGGAGACGGCTTTCCATCCTTCGTGCTCGTGCAAGATGGGTTACGACAATATGGCCGTGGTCGATAACGAGGGCCGCGTGCATGGACTCGAATCGCTGCGCGTGGTGGATGCGTCGATCATGCCGCAGATCGTGACCGGCAATCTGAATGCGCCGACGATCATGCTGGCGGAAAAAATGGCCGATGTTATTCGAGGGCGTCAGCCGTTGGCTCGCGTCGATACACCGTATTTCGTCGCGCATGGAGTAAAGGCGCGAAAAGCGGAGACAATCGCCGCCGTCTGACCGGCAACGTTTATTGCAATTTCAGTTTTTATCTTTGGGCATCCCGGCTTAACAGCCGCGATGCCCTTTTTGTTTCTGCCAAAGAATCAATCTCCCGATACGTTTCATTTAATATAAGTAACTATCTGAAATCTCATTAATTAAGAAGAGTCCGATTTATCTAGATCTACAGTCTTGCGTATTACTTATGATTCTATCCAGCATGCTATCAAATTAGCCCGATTCATCAAAATCAATACGCCGTGAATACTGTGTCTTAATGCACATTCACACCCTTTAAGACTCCTCCGATCATTACGCCGCACGCCTTAACAGGCTGCGGAAATACAGGCCGACTTTACTGAACCATGAGCTTGATCAGAATTTT
>NZ_JALPRJ010000096.1 GCF_030464885.1 Caballeronia sp. SEWSISQ10-4 2
AAGTGCCGCCACGCACAGTGGCTAATAGTGATAAATAGAATAACTAACTTAAACCAACCGCCAACCTGAGCAGCAGCACCCCAGCATCACCCCCGCCCCACGAGCGCCAGCAGACCCCGCCCAACCCCAAGTGCGAACGAAAACACAACAACAGAGTATCCTGCGCTTCGAGCCGGTAAATAATTTACCGATAGTTCCGTTCGACCAAGCCTTTAACCGTTTGAGGAATGCATGGAGCTGCGTCAACTCCGCTATTTCATTGCGGTAGCCGAAGAAATGAACATCACGCGAGCCGCCGCGCGCCTGCACATGACGCAGCCGCCACTCAGCAGACAACTCCAGCAGATCGAAGAAAGTGTCGGGCTACCGCTCTTCGAGCACGGTTCGCGGCCTTTGCGCCTCACCGAAGCGGGCCGCGTTTTCTACACGCAGGCGAAGCGCCTGGTCGATGAAAGCGACGAGCTCGTTCCGCTTACGCGCAGGCTCGCGCAACTGGCGCAACGCATTGTGATCGGCTTCGTGCCCTCCACGCTTTACGGCGCGCTGCCGCAAGTGATCCGCGCATTTCGCGAGGCCGCGCCGCAGATCGACCTGTCGCTGATCGAGATGTTCACGCTCGAACAACTCGGCGCATTAAAGGGCGGACGTATCGATGTCGGCTTTGGACGGCTGCGTTTCGACGATGTGCAACTGACACGCGAAGTACTTATCGAGGAACGGATGATCGCGGCGCTCCCGGAAGATCATCCGTTAGCGGCAGCTTCGGTGGAGTTGACGCTGGAGGATATTGCACGCGAGACGCTGATTGTCTATCCGAGTTCGCCGCGCCCGAGTTACGCGGACCAGCAACTCTCAGCACTGCGCGATCATGCGCTCGAACCGGCCGCCGTACACGAAGTGCGGGAGTTGCAGACAGCCCTCGGGCTGGTCGCGGCGCGAGTAGGTGTGTCGCTCGTGCCGGAGAGTGTCGACGGTTTGAGGGTACATGGCGTTGTCTACCGGCACTTGCCTGAACCAAGCCCCACGTCGCCGATCATCATGAGCCGACGCCTTCAGGACGAAGGCGAGACCACGGCCCTCTTCTGTTCCATCGCACGTGATCTGTACCGGCGCGGCCAGGCTTTTACAAACCGCTAACTACCGGGCTCAGGATAATCACGGGATAAAAAAAGTCCCATCCAGACTGGACGGGACTTAAGCGCGACGAAGATCACCGTCGTCGCGGGACACACCCTCGGAAGGGTGAGTACAGTGTCTTCGCATCCGCGCCGAAAGGAAATAACCCTGGCATCGATCTGACAAGATTTAACGATTTGCGCCGAGAAAAAATTTCCTGTTGGCGGCACTAAGAGATGCGCGGGATGCGCATTGAAATTTTTGTTTTTAGATTAATGACGCGTATGCCGGCAACTCAAAGCTAAGGAGGCTAAGGCGCGCTTTAGCCTTAGCAAATTCGCGACAAAACAATGCTACATTCCGGTCATGAAAGTGCCATCGCAACGGTGCAACAACCCGGCCGGCGCGGTGGCTTCCAACATAAGGAACGGCATGCTGGAACTGAATGAACGCGACCGGGCGATGCTCGGCGGTGACTTGGGCGCTGGTGTCGCACTGGCCATGCGCGTAGTGAGCCGCACAGCGAACGTGATGGATGCGCAAAAGCTGGTCGACGTATCGTCGGCGCATATAGACGGCTGCTTGTATCACGGCATAGCCAGCCTCGATTTCGTCGAGCGTTTTGTCGCAGACGGCACGAAGGTCTCGATACCCACCACCTTGAACGTCGGGTCGCTGGACCTGATTCATCCGGATCTCTTTCACGGCGATGCCGCGCTCGGCAAGTCGGCGAAACGTCTGATGGAAGCGCACCTCGAACTCGGTTGCGCACCGAGCTTTACTTGCGCGCCTTATCAACTCGAACACCGGCCAAAAGTCGGCGAACAGATTGCGTGGGCTGAGTCGAATGCCATCGTCTTCGCTAACTCCGTGCTCGGTGCACGGACGAACCGCTATGGCGACTTCCTCGATCTCGCGGCGGCAATCACAGGCCGTGCGCCTTACGCAGGTTTGCATGTCTCCGGAAATCGCGCAGCGCGGATCGTGTTTGAAGCGCCTGATTTCAGCGCGGTGCATGGCCGCGATATCTGGTTCGCCGCGCTGGGTTTCCTGGTCGGCAAGGAGGCCGGCACAATGGTTCCCGTCATCACCGGATTACCCGGCGACACCACGGAAGACGAGCTGAAAGCGCTCGGCGCCGCGGCGGCATCGAGTGGCGCCGTGGCCCTTTTCCACGCGGTCGGCATCACGCCTGAAGCGCCCACGCTCGATGCCGCGTTACAAGGTGCGGCGCCCGAACGCTCGGTTCGCGTTGTCATGGACGACCTCCGCGCAGTGCGCCGGATGTTGAATAGCGGGAACGCCGGCGACGCGCTGATTGCCGTTGCCCTCGGCACGCCCCACTTCTCCGTTGCTGAATTCATGACACTGCACGCGCTGCTTGCGCAATCCGACGCGCCGCTCCAGTGCGACTTCTACGTCAACACGAGCCGCTATATCCTGTGGCAACTGGAGGAGTCCGGTATTGCCAAAACGCTGGAAGCGAAGGGCATTCAGATTGTCGTGGATACCTGCACCTACATCACGCCGGTCATGAGAAACATGTCGGGTCTCGTCATGACCAACTCGGGCAAGTGGGCACATTACGCGCCGGCCAATATTGGCGTGAGCGTGGCTTATGGAAGCATGCACGAATGCGTGCGCTCGGCTATTGCCGGAAAGGTGTTATTCGATGAGTAAAGCTATCCGCATCGACAGGACCGTCACGGGCGTCATGCTCTCGCACGGAACCGCCTCCGGACCGCTCAAGCTGCTGCGGGCACCACTGAGTTTCTGGGGCGGTTACGACTCCGCCAATGGCGTGATTGTCGAGAAAACGCATCCGTGCTTTGGGCAAAGCCTGGCAGGCAGCGTGATGGTCATGCCGCGAGCCAAAGGCTCCAGTTCGAGCAGCAGCGTGCTCGCTGAAGCGATTCGGAATGGCACCGGTCCGGTTGGCATCATCCTGCGCGAACGTGACCTGATCATCGCAATCGGCGCGATCGTCGCGAGCGACCTGTACGCCATATACGTTCCCGTGGTCGCTCTTTCTGAAGTTGATTTCGATGCTGTCTGCACCGCCGAAGGCATCGTCCACATTCACGCACGCGCCGATCATGACGCAGCCAGCGTGACCTGGAGCGTACCCGCATCCGTCTAGACCCGGTCTTGCCACGCGCCATGCGTAAGCGCGCCGCATTTGAATGAACGGAGCGTTCTCACAGAATGCCCCGACGCCATTCCTGGCGTAACGCTTTCGTCACCCGCCCTTGCCGCTGGCCAGTGCCCCTGCACTATTGGCCCCGCCGAATAGCGCGGTCAGGTAGCCCGAATTGTTGCTCATATGCGCCATCAGCGTGTTGAGCGCGGTGAACTGCGCGCTATAGCTGTTCGTCAGTTGCGTGGCGTATGCGTCCAGCTTCGTCCCCTGGACCTTGATATTGTCGAGGTCCTTGTTGAGCGATGTCGTCTTCGTATCGAGGATGCCGCCTTTCTTGAGAAAGGTCGTCAGGCTCCTGTTCATCGCCGCCCCGATGCCGGTGGTCGAGTTGAACAACCCGTTGATGGTGCCGGGCTTGTTGGTCAACGCTGCGCCCAGCGCAGTTTCGTCGATCTTCAACGTTCCGTCCGGTTGCAGCGAGACACCGATCGACCCCAGGTTCGCCTGCCCCGCTCCCCCGCCCGTCGGAACGCCCTTGCCGATCGCACCGGCAAGCGAGTTCCTGACTGTGTTCATCATCGAGTCGCCTAGCAGAGGACCGCCTTGCGCGCCCTTGGGTTGCGACTTGTCGAAGGAAGTCAGCGACGCAGCCATGTTGATGAAGTTGCTATAGGCGGTGACGAATGCCTTGATCGATGTCTGCTGGGCGGACGCGTCGGACGTGACGTTCAGCATTTGCGTCGTCCCCACGGACTCGGAGGTCAGGTTGACCGACAGGCCCGCGATGGCCGATGTGACACTGTTGCTCGCGCTGCTGACCTGCGTGCCGGCAACCGTCAGCAAGGCATCCTTGCCGGCCGCGGTTTGCCTCCAGTTATCCGATGTCCCGATGGTCGTGTAGGGAGGCACGGTCTTGGCCGGATCGGCGGGATCGACGGTTGATGTGGATGAATTGACGTTGAGCTTCAATAACCCCGTGTTGTCGCCGGAACCGCTCGGCGTGACTTCGACCGAGATACCGTTCGCCACGCCCGTTGACGACGAGTGCAGAACGAGGTGCGCGCCATCCGTGCCCGTGATCACCGTCGCGCTCACGCCCGGATTGCGCGAGGCGGAATTGATCGCCGCGGCAATGCCGCTCGGCGTGTTGTTCGACGAGTCGATCTTGATCGACATGCTCGCGCCGCCGACCGAGAGTTTCAAGGTACCTGTACCGAGAGCTTCCTTGGCGCCGAACGAACCCGAAGTGAGGCTTTGCGACGTCGCGATGTTCGTGACCTGGATCGCATAGCTGCCTGGCGCAACGCCCTTGCCCGCCGTCGCCGTGATGCCCTTGCCGTCCGCTTTGGCAGTGACCGCGGACAGTGCCGTGCCATCTGAAAGTGTGGTGAGCGCGCTTTGCAGGAGCGACAACACGGATTTCAGCGACCCGACTGCGGTCAGTTGAGAGGTGCTGATCTTCTGCTTGGCGGTATTGGCTGCGTTTAATCCGGCTACCCGCGAGTTGACGAGAGCCGCGACAAGCGCTGGCACGTCGGTGTTCTTGCCGGTTGAGCCGTTGATTAGAGATTGCCCCGCAGACTTGATTGCGTCGGACATAGAAACTGGACCCCCATGGTTTAACGCGGATTGGGCCGATCAAAATCCAGCCTTCGCGCGTGATGGCGCCTATGTGACATCCGCAAGAAAGCCCTTTACGTTCGTTTTTAAGGGGCTTTCCTTCATTTGCGCGGTGCACCATCGAAAAGATCGACGGCAACAAAGCCGGTCTAAATATTACGATGAATTACATAATAATTACGAAAAGCTGACGAAATTCTTTAGATTTGTTTTCGTCACAAGAGGAGATCAGCGGTGGGTATTCACGAGCGCAACGTCCCATTGCGACTCACTCGGAAAAAACAAAAATTTGTGCGACGGATTTTCCGGTAGCTCGCGTTTAAGCACTCGACAGGCGCATGCTTCGAGCGTCTTACTACCCAGGGAATCGTGATGAAAACTCTAAAAGGACGGGCTACACCCACGTTCGCAATAAAGGCCGCTCTGGCCGCTATTGCCGCAGCGGCAACGCTCGCCAGCGTGCCGGCATTCGCGCAGACGGTCATCATCGCGCCGTCGCCGCCTCCGCCGATGCGCACGGAAGTCGTGCCCGTAGCGCGTCCTGGTTATGTGTGGGACGGCGGCCACTGGCGCTGGGCTGGCCGCGGCTACGAATGGGTGCCGGGCCACTGGCGGCCGGTACGGGTCGGCGCACATTGGGTGCCGGGGCACTGGGTGCAACGGGGACCGAACTGGCGATGGATCGAAGGTCACTGGGCTCGCTAAATCCGGCGAGGCTACGCTCAACTTTCTCCAGGCAAGGTGGACAACCATGCTTAAGACTTTAGTCGCCATCGCGTTCGCGGTTGCGGCGCTCTCTGCGTGCGTCGTTTATCCCGCGCGTCCGGCTTATTATCGGCCGGCGGTAGTCGTGTACTGAGTGCATTCCATATCGGCGCGCCAGGCCGCTGACGGCCACGGCGCAGGCTGTTGAACATGTGCGGCGAGATCAAACACATTGAAAGAAGAAGACCCGGACGCGGAGTTGCTGGCCCGTATCGATGGCAGGGAACCCGGAGCGGTTCGCGAGATGGTCGCGCGCAAACTGCCGCGGTTGCTCGCGCTCGCGACGCGGATGCTGGGAGACCGTGACGAGGCAAGCGACGTGGCACAGGAAGTGTTCGTACGGATCTGGAAACAGGCCTCGCGCTGGCAGCGCGGCCAGGCCCGCTTCGACACGTGGCTGCATCGCGTGGCGCTCAATTTATGTTATGACCGCTTGCGCCGCCGTCAGGAAGTGCCCCTGGGCGACGACCTGCCGGAGCCCGTCGATCAAGCCCCGCTACCGGAAGATCAACTCGACGAATCCGCGCGCAGCGAGCGCATTGCCGCGGCGCTCGCGGCGTTGCCCGCAAGCCAGCGCGAAGCCCTGGTGCTGCAGTACTACCAGGAACTGTCGAACGTCGAGGCCGCCGCCGCGATGGGCATTACCGTCGACGCGCTGGAAAGCCTGCTCTCGCGAGCACGCCGCACGCTACGCAGCCGTCTTGCCGGCGAACGCGGCGAGCAAGTCTTTGGAAAGGAACGCCGATGACCCCCGAACGTTTTCGCCGCCTCACCGAGGCCTATGGCGCCATGCCCGAGCACTGGCCGCTCGCCGAGCGCGCCGAAGCCAAAGCGCTGCTGGCTCAACGTGACCCGGCTGTATTGGCGGCGTTGGCCGAGGCCCGTTCGCTCGACCTGGTGCTGTCAAGGCATGACGTCGCTGCGCCGGAATCGGATTTGATCCGGCGCATCCTGGCGTCGGCGCCAGCGGCGTCGCTACGCCCGGCGCCTTCATGGAAACGGCCGAACTGGTGGATCTCGGGCGCGGGTCTCGTCGGCGTAGGCGTGGCAGGAATCGCGGCGGGCGTGCTGGCTATTTCGTTGACGGCCCCATTCTCCGGTTCGGGTGCGAACCCGCCGAGCCTCTTCGATCAAACCGGTGAAAGCACTGTGTTCAGCAACGCCTCGGACTGGAGCGATCAATGACCCTATCGACAACCAGGCTCAAGACCGTTCTGATCGTGTCTCTGGTACTCAACATATTCCTGCTCGGAACGATAGCGGGCGGGACGTACCGGTGGGTGGCGAAGCAGAAGGCCGACGTTGTTGCTCAGCAGCGCGGCTTGCGCTTCGCTGCTGCCGAATTGCCCGAGGCACGCCGCGGCCAGTTGCGCGAAGCGCTTCGGCAGACTCGGCGCGACAGCCTGCCGCTGATCATCAACGCTCGTTCGGGACGCCTCGATGTCGTGCAGGCGCTCGCTGCGCCGCAGTTCGATCGTGCCGCGCTCGATGCCGCGCTCGCCCGTACGCGCGAAGCCGATACGGCGGTGCGTGCGCGAGTCGAGGCAACGGTGGCCGATTTCGCGAATGCGCTGACGCCGGACGAACGGCTGAAACTCGTCGATGCGCTTCAGCAGCACGGTCCGTTGCATGTCGGTCCGCCGCCGAAAAAATAAACCTGCCTGACAGCGACGGATTCACGCGGCTCCCACCGTTCAAGAGACATGGCAACTTGATGCGTGGGAGCGACCATGGCCGACGTGAGATCCGTGACACCCGCCGCGATTGTATTGAATCGCTTCGGACTCGGCGCCCGTGCCGGCGAAGCGGCGCCGTCCGATCCGAAGCGCTGGCTGACGAGCCAGCTCGCTGGCGCAAGCTATCAAGCGATGCCGCCAGCGCTGGCGAACCAGCCGACGAGTAGTGCACTATCGGCCGAATTCGCCGAGCGCCAAAGCGCTATTCGCAATGCCGGCAACGACGACAAGCAGGTAGTTCGCAAGTCCTATAACGAGAAGCTCCGCGATACCTATCGTGCAGCCGTCAACGCACGTTTTCTGAGCGCGTTGCAAACGCCTACGCCGTTCGTCGAGCGGCTGGTGGTTTTCTGGTCCAACCATTTCGCGGTATCGGTGGAGAAACCGCCCGTCGCCATGCTCGCCGGTTCGTTCGAGACAGAAGCCATCCGCCCTCACGTGCTTGGCCGTTTCGAGGACATGCTGGTCGCGGTCGAACGTCATCCGGCCATGCAGATCTTCCTCGATCAGGCTCGCTCCGTCGGCCCCGACAGCCCGGCCGCCGAACGTGCCGCCGCGCGGAACCCCGAGCGCAAGCCCGGCCTGAACGAGAACCTTGCCCGCGAGATCATGGAGCTGCACACGCTCGGCGTGCGCAGCGGCTACGATCAAAACGACGTGACGGAGTTCGCCCGGGCGCTGACCGGCTGGAGCATCGGCGCGATGGGCGGCATGGGTGCGGGTGCGCAGCGCTATAACGCCACCGCGCCTGGACAATTCGTGTTCCGGCAGCAACTGCACGAGCCGGGAACACGCGCGATCATGAGCCGTCAATACGATCAGCCCGGCGAGCAGCAAGCACTTGCCGTGCTGCACGATCTCGCCACCTCGTCCGCGACCGCGCAACACATTGCGGACAAGCTCGCCCGTCATTTTGTTGCCGATACCCCGCCGCCGGCGCTGGTCGATCGCCTCGCCGGCGTATTCAGCGCGACGAACGGCGACCTGCCCAGTGTGTATCAGATGCTGATCGATTCACCCGAAGCATGGTCGCCAGTCGATGCGAAGTTCAAGACGCCGTGGGACTGGACCGTGTCGTCGCTGCGGGGACTCGGGCGCAACGATATCGGCAACATGCAGATCGCGCCCTTGCTGACGCAGCTCGGCCAGCCCGTGTGGCGGCCCGGATCGCCTGCGGGCTACGACGACATCGCCGCAAGCTGGGCCGCGCCCGATGCGCTCGTGCGTCGCGTCGAGATCGCCCAGCGTTTTGCGGCGCGTATAGGCGACACGCTCGATGCACGCACGCTCGGCAACCAGTTGCTGGCCGGTTCTCTAAGCGATGCTACGGCATCCGAACTATCTCGCGCAGAGAGCGCGCCGACCGCGCTCGCGCTACTGCTTGTTTCCCCTGATTTCCAAAGGAGATGACACGATGATCACGCGTCGGAATTTCTTGTGGTGCGCCGGTGCGGGCGTCGGCGCGATGCTGGTTGGGCCACGCATCGCGTTGGCTTCGGTGGAGTCGGAGCGGCGTTTTGTCTTCGTGATCCAGCGAGGTGCCGCCGATGGACTCAACATCGTGGTGCCTTACGCCGATCCTGCTTATGCAAGCCTGCGCGGGGCGCTGGCGATCGATCCGTCGAGCGCAACGAAGCTTGACGGGACGTTCGCGCTGCACCCGTCGCTAGTCGAGACCGCGAAGATGTATACAGCACAGCAGGCGTTGTTCGTGCACGCGGTTGCGTCTCCGTACCGCGACCGCTCGCACTTCGATGGCCAGAACGTGCTTGAAACCGGCGGCACCGCGCCTTATCAGGTCAAGGACGGCTGGCTGAACCGGCTGGTGTCGATGCTGCCTGCTTCCAAGGCCAATGCCATTGCGCTGGCGCCCACCGTGCCGCTGGCGTTGCGCGGGCATGCCGAGGTGACGTCGTACGCACCGTCCGCGCTGCCGCAAGCACCCGACGATCTGCTCGTGCGCGTCTCGCAACTTTATGCCGGCGACGCGCAGCTTCATGCGCTCTGGACCTCTGCGATGGACGCCCGCGGGCTCGCCGCCGATGCCGGCGCGCGTCAGGACCCGGCAAGTCTCGGCAAGCTCACAGCGAGCTTCCTGGGCCGCAGCGACGGCCCGCGTATCGCGATGATCGAGACGGGGGGATGGGATACGCACAGCGCGCAGAACCAGCGGCTGGGCGCGCAACTGAAGGCGCTCGACACGATGATGGCGTCCATGCGCGACGGCCTCAGTGAGCATTGGGCGAACACGACCGTCCTGGTCGCAACCGAGTTCGGGCGCATGGCGGCAGCGAACGGAACCGGAGGCACGGATCACGGCACGGCATCCGCCGCGATGCTGTTGGGAGGCGCCGTGCAAGGCGGCCGGATCCTGGCGGACTGGCCGGGGCTCGCGCCATCGGCGTTGTATCAGGGCAGGGATTTACGGCCGACGCTCGGGCTCGACAGCCTGATTGCCGCAGCAGCCGGGGAGACGTTCGGTCTCGATCCGGTCCGGGTCAGAACGACGCTGTTTTCGCAAAAGACCGCCAGCCCGATGCCGAGCCGGTTGCTCCGGACGTAATGGCGCAGCGGATAACAAACAGCAGCCTTTTTAATCTCGTCAGGGACAAACTAAAAATGAAACAACTATTCAGCGTTGCACTCCTGAGCGTGCTGCTAGCCGCTTGCGTAGTGGAACCCGCACGGCCGCCGCGGCCGGAACCGTTGGTAGAAGTCGTGCCGGTGCAGCCGGCTCCCGGTTACCACTGGGTGAAAGGCCATTACCGGTGGGAAGGAAATCAGTGGTTGTGGATCCGCGGGCATTGGGCGCCGAACTGATCTGGTCTCGGGGCAGTTCTGTCGGTCCAGCTCTTATTATTGTGCGACGCATCACATTCGACGGCTGCTGATCCGGCCGTGGAGAACATCGATCAAACCGGCACCAAAGCGCGCGCTCCAGAAACCAACGCTATCGTCGAGCGGCTTCACAAGACCATGCTCAACGAGTCCTGCGGCATCGCCTTCCGCGGGAAAACCATGACTCATTCCCGGCCCCTCAAGCCGATCTGGATACATGGATTGAACAGTACAACAATGACCGTGAACATCAGCGGCGACGGTGCTATGGCAAACCCGCTATGCGCACCTTCCTCGATTCACCCGAACTCGTCAGGGACAAACTGATCCCCCGCTGAGTCCTCTTGCTGAATCCGCTTACCAAACTTCGCCTCTCCGACTACCTGTCAGGTTGGGTCAGAACCAATACACATCGTCCGCTACTTACCGGATCTCGCATGGCCGTATGATTCACACCAATAAGCCGCCGGGTTCCAGATGCGGTTCAACTGGCTTGTCGATATACCGCGGCGTATTGTAATAGTCAGGCCTGCCGAAGGTGTTTTCTTCGGGATGCGCGTGCAAACCGAACTTGCATCTCGTCAACGGCAAGACGTTCGCGAAACAATGGCTTGGCACGCTCGCATTGAAATTCCGGCTGAAGGCGCAATTCCGCGTCAGGTAGAAATTTTCGTGGACAACGTATGAACGAATCCGCACGCGACGCCGCCACAGATGCGATTCTCAAAGAACTGCAACGGGAAAATGCCGCTCTGCGTCAGGACCGCGACAATCTGGAGCGGTTGGTGGCCGAGCGCAATGAACTCCTGCACCTGACCAGTTTTGCGCTCAACCAGGTGCGCGAAGCCGCCTATCTACTCGATGAAACCGGCCGCCTCGTCTATGTCAACGAGGAAGCCTGCCGGACGTTGGGATACAGCAATGCGGAACTGTTGCAGATGGGCGTGGCGGATATCGATCCGGACTGGACTGCCGACAGGTGGGACGAGGCATGGCCGGTGCTGCGCGAGCAGGGTTCGGTCGTCGTCGAGACCACGCATCGCCGCAAGGACGGCAGCCTGCTTCCTGTCCAGGTCAACGCCAGCCATTTCGAATACGGCGGTAAAGAGTACAACCTGGCGATCGCGCGCGATGTCACCGAGCGCGAGCGTGCAAAGCTCGCGCTACGGGAGAGCGAGCAGCGTTACCGGCAAGTCTTCGACAATGCTTCAGATGTGCTCTATCTGCTCGAAGTGATGCCGGAAGGACGCGTCCGCATGCTGGAGATCAACCCTGCGGGCGCACAATCGCTCGGTATCCCGAGGGCGGAATTGATCGGCAAGTTCATCGACGAAACGGTGCCGAAAGAGGCAGCCGAGGTCCTGGGCGAGAAATGCCGGCAATGTGTCCAGTCTGGCGTGGCTTGCGACGACAAACTGACGCTCGAGCTGCCCGGCGGCCGCCACTATTACCACTCGACCCTGATCCCCGTGCACGACGAGTCCGGACGCATTCACCGGATTGTCGGCATTGCGCGCGACATGACGGCCCACCATCGGACAGAATCGCTACTGACAGCCCAACTGGAACTCGAAGCGCAGTTTCGCAGGCTGGCGGAAAGCACGCTCGACGTTATCTGCCGCTATGACCGGCAATGCCGTCTGGTCTACGCGAATTCGGGGCTCGCAGCGACGCTGCATAAGCCCTTGCAGGATCTGCTGGGCAAGACACCGGCGGAACGTGATTCCGATGGCCGGTACGCGCAGTATCAGGCGTCGCTCGCGAGCGTCATCAGTACTGGCACGGAGCGTCATCTCGAAGTCATGGTGCCCGATGGCGGCAGTGGCACGCGCCATCATCACATCCGGATCATCCCTGAGCGCGGGTTGCAGGGCGAGATTGTGGGCGCGCTTGCGCTGGGACTCGACATCACCGAGCGCAAGGAGGCGGAGCAGCGGCTCTATGTGAGCGAACAGGCCTTCCGCGCCATCGTGGAGCATTCGCCTGACTATATTGCCCGCTATGATCTCCAATATCGCCGTGTGTACGCAAATCCCGCGCTACTGAATCTGATGCACCACCTGACTGGCCAGGTGCTCGGCACGACACCAACCGAGCTATCTGTGCTCGTCGACGTTCCCCAATATATGGACGCGTTGCAGCGCGCGGTCGGGACAGGCACCGAAGTGACCGGGGAGGTGCTGTTGCGCAGTGCCGAAGGCAGGATTCGGTGGGCACATATGCGGATGGTTCCCGAGTTTGCGCCCGACGGTACGGTTGCCAGCGTGCTCACCATCAGTCGCGACATTGACGAGCTGAAGCGAAGCGAGCAGCTCTTTCGTACCCTGACCGAGAATTTCCCGGACTTTATTGCCCGGTTCGACAGCGACGGCCGGTATCTCTACGCCAATCCCGCCGTCACCGCGGCGTACGGCCTGCCGCAGGAGGCTTTGATCGGCAAGCGGCCGAGCGAGCTTCCTACCAGCGACGCGGACCAGACCGAGCGTATTGAACAGGGTATCCACCGCGCGTTTCTTGAGGGGGAACCGAACGAAAGCGAAACGCGATGGCAAACCGTCGTAGAGGACATCCACATACTCGAGGTACGGCACGTTCCGGAGAAGGACTCCGGAGGCAAGGTCGTCAGCGTGCTGGGCATTGGGCGCGACATCACGAGACTGAGAACGACCGAACTGGCTTTGCGCGACAGCGAACGGGCCTTTCGCACGCTTTCGGAGAATGCGCCGGATGCCATTGTCCGGTATGACCGGAACTGCCGCCGTACCTATGTCAATCCGGAGTTCGTGCGCGTGAGCGGCGTCGCGGCCGAGAAGCTGCTGGGTGAACCTACGGACGTAATGGGTGCGACGAACGAAGTGACACGGCGGGTTTACGAGAAACTCAAGGAGATCATGGAAAGCGGCGTGGCGGCCAAATTCGAAGTGAACTGGATCCGGCACGGCGAGCCGAAGTGCTGGTATGCCCATGCTGTACCCGAGTACAACGCGGATGGGGTGGTCCAGAGTGTGTTGATTATCTGGCGCGATATCACCGAGCGCAAGGAAGCCGAGCAGCGTTTGAGCGAATCGTACGAGTTGCTGCGCGAACTCGCCTCACGGCGCGAAACGGCACGCGAGGATGAGCGCAAACGTATCGCCCGCGAGATGCACGACGAACTCGGCCAGCATCTGACCGCGCTTCGCATGGGTGTCTCGACCCTGCGCCTGCGGTTCGGCCATGACAATCCGGACCTCGGCGAGCACGTCCAGAAAATACTGCTCCTGTCCGACAAGACGATGCAGGTGCTACGCGACGTCGTGACCTCGCTGCGTCCTGCGGTGCTCGACGCGGGTATCTCCGCGGCGCTCGAGTGGCTGGCCGCCGAATTTTCGCAGAATGGCCAGACGATTTGCCGCCTGAGCGTGCCGGCAGAGAGTCCGGAGCTTGCCGAGGAACGGGCCGTTGCGATGTTCCGGATCGTCCAGGAGGCGCTCACCAATGTCGCGCGACATGCCAATGCCCAGCAGGTGTTCGTTACGCTGGAGCAGACGGACGACGACTGTCTGCTGGAAGTGCGCGATGACGGCCTCGGGTTTGATCCAGTGGCCATCCGCAAGAAATCCTTTGGCTTGGCGGGTATGAAGGAGCGCGTGTTGATGCTGGGTGGCGCGCTTGACGTCGCCAGTTCGCCGGGTCACGGTACCTCCATCAAGGTACGCGTGCCGTTCGTCAGTGCTGTTGACTTGTCTTGATCCGTGTCGGCTTCGGAGCCCTGTCATGACAGGGGGCGAATGGCATTGCGCCCTTAGCCGGCAAATCGCGGCTCCGGCAGGCCCTTTGCCCCCAGTCCGGTTATTGCAAACAAACCGCCCTTATCGCGCTCCTTCTGCGGAATGCCCCACATCGGCCGCCCCATGGTCGTGACAAACAGAATGTCCAGATTCGGACCACCGAATATCACGCTCGTCAGGTTCCGCACAGGAAACTCCACCACGCGGTCGAGCATACCGTCCGGTGCGAATCGCAATATCCGTCCGCCGAAAACAAGCGCCGACCAGACATATCCTTCAGCATCGACTGTTGCGCCGTCGAAGGTGCCCGCCCTATCCCGCGCCGATGCAAACACGCGCCGGTTCGCCACTGCGCCCGTCTCGATGTCGTAGTCGTATGCGTACATCTGCCTGTCATAGGTATCGGTGAAATAGAACGTGCGATTGTCCGGGCTCCAGCATGGACCGTTAGAACAACTGATACCGCCATCCAGACGCGTCACCGAGCCGTCCGTATCAAGCCGGTATAAAGCACCGCTTCGGCTCGAACGCTGTCCCCGATCGGCGTCGTAACGGTCGAAGTCATACGCCATCGTGCCCGCGATAAACCGCCCTCGGCGGTCCACCTTGCCGTCGTTGAAACGCGTCTCCGGGTCGTCGCTTTCCGGGTCTGCAATGAGCTTGACCGTCTGCGTCTCGAAGTCGTAGAAGTGCAGGCCGTTCGCGAGTGCAACCACCGCACCGCCGCGCTCGCGCAACGCCATCGAACCGATATGACGGGGCACGAAATAGCGCCTCACGTCGCTGCCGTCGCCGCGGCAACTGCTGATCTCGGCAGCGGTGCTGTCGATCCAGTAAAGACGCTGCTCCTTCACATCCCACAGCGGCCCTTCGCCAAGATGATTGTTGGCATCGACGATCAAGCGGGTTTCGATCATGGCTGTCTCCGGTTATCAACGCTTGTCATCGTCGGACTCTGACGTCGCGCGGCGATGCGCGAGCAATGCCATCAGCCGCCGGTCGCGCCAGCGGCTACGGCTTTCTATATCGTCGAGTGGCAACACGGCGCGGCGCTCGGCATCGAGTCTTGCAATGCTGTCAGGCGACCAGTCGAACGGCACGCTGTCTTTCGCAAAGGAGCGGTACATCGCGCCATAACGCGCCGCGTAATCCGCCACGCCACCGGGCGCATTCAGGTCGATGGTCTCGAACGGCCCCATGAACGACCAGCGCAGGCCGAGGCCGTCGCGCATCACGGTGTCGAGATCGGCGGCGCTCGCGTAGCCTCGTGCGTAGAGGCTCAGTGCTTCGTCAAGCAATACGCCTTGCAGGCGGTTCAGCAGGAAACCCGGTATCTCGCGCGCAACGGTCACAGGCTCCTGACCCGCCTCTTTGTATAGCGCACGCGCACGGGCCAGCGTCTCCGGCGTCGTCCAAGGGGCGCCGCATAATTCGACCAGCGGCACGAGCGAAGGAGGATTCACCGGGTGTGCCACGAGGCAGCGCGCGCGGCCTCCAAGGGTTTCGGTGAACGTGGAAGCAGGCAAGCCCGAGGTCGAACTGGCCAGCAGCGTGTCGGGGCGCGTCAGCTTGTCCAGTTCGGCGAATAGCGTGCGCTTGACCTCCACGATCTCCGCAATGTTCTCCTGCACCAGATCGACGTCATGCACCGCGTCCGCGAGTTTTTCACATGCGGTCACGCGCGATACGATATGTTCTTCAGGCTCGTCGATCAGCCCGTATTTGCCGAGATCCGAGACGCTGCGGCGGATAGAAGGAATCGCGCCGTCGAGCATCGCGCGCTCGGCGTCGTGAAGCCTGACCTCGAAACCCGCGCGCGCAAACACAATCGCCCACGCGCGGCCGATACGCCCCGATCCGATCACTGCTATGCGTCTGTTCATGGTACGGCTCCATCGACGATCAAGCTTTTTTGTCGCGCAACGTAATCACCGCGGCCAGTACGACCAGCCCGTTGATGATGTCGCGCACGGCTGGCGGCACGGTGGTGCCGGCGAGTAGCGTCCCCAGCGCGGTCAACAGCAACGCACCGCCGAACACACCCAGATAATGACCTCGGCCACCGGTGATCAATGCACCACCGACAACCACGACCGCGATAGAAGGCAGCAGATAAGGATCGCCCATGCCGAGAAACGCCTGGTTGCTGAAGCCGGCAAGCAACAGGCCCACCACAGCCGAACACAAACCAGAGAGGCAATACACAGCTATCAACGTTGCACCCACGCGCACGCCTGAGAGCTTCGCCGCAACCTGCGAATTGCCGACGGCATAGATGCGTCGTCCGAAGGCCGTGCGATGCAGCAACAGCAACGCGAGCGCGAGGAACAGCGGCACGCACCACGCGGCAAGCGACAACGGACCGAAGCGCTCGTTTGTGAAACTGCTGATGGCCGAGGGCGCCCAGCCCTGCGGCGAACCGTTGCAATAGATCAGCGTGATGCCCTGCAACAAGCCATTGGCCGCCAGCGTAACCACAATGGGCGGCAAGCCCAGCACCACGACCCCGACGCCGTTGAACACGCCTACAGCCAAGCCTGCGCCAAGCACCAGCGGCACGGCCCACGCTGCGGCTTCGTTGACGCCATGCGTTAGCCCGGTCAGCAACACGCCTGATAGCGTGATGAGCCACGGCACCGAAAGATCAAGCCCACCCGTGAGAATCACTGCGCCTTGCCCGAGTCCTAATATGGCCAGGAACAAGGTGAGCGTCAGCAGGCTGGTATAGAAATTGGCGCTTGCGAGGACACCCGGACCATAGACCACGCCCGTGATCGCGATCACCGCGAAGAACAGCAGATACGCCGGCACCACGTACTTGACCCATTCGCGATTGCGTTCAATCCAGTCGCCAATCAAGTGGCCCTTGAGTTCGGTGTTTTCTATCGGCCGGAAGTCGTCTACTTCGAACTTTACGCGCCGTGCTCCCTGATCATTGCGTGCGCGGGTTCCTGTTCGCCACGCGGTGAGCCATCGCCCGGCGTATCGCGCGCAGTGATGCGCCGCTGACTGCTTGCCTATCGATGACCCTAGCACGGCCAGGATCAGGATCACCGCTTCAGCAATGGTCGTAAAGAACGCGGACACGTTCAGCACGAGCAGGATGTTCACCGTGATCATCAGGGTCATCGCGGCGAATACCGTGCCCACGCAGCCGCCTCGTCCGCCACCGAGCCAGGTGCCGCCCAGCACGACGGCTGTGAACATGGAGAGCAGCAACGGCCGGCCCACGAGCGGATCGGCGGAACCGGTCTGCGCCGACACATACAAGCCCGCTGCCGCGTAGAACATCCCGGCAAGCGCATAGGTCGCGATCCGGTAGCCTCTTACGGGCATGCCGTTCGCGTAGGCGCCGTCGGGATCGCTGCCGAGCGCATAGAGGCCCACGCCGAAGCGCGTGCGTTTGGCGAAGGTCCACACAAGCAGCGCGGCGACGAGCACGGCGGCTGACATGGGGACTTTATCGGGTATGAGATCGGAGGTGATGAAACCGCCGAACTGATCGCCGATGCTGCCGCCCGGCTTGTTCTGGATCAGCAGCGTCAAGCCCTGCACCATGAACATGGTGGCGAGCGTGACCACGATCGACTGCAGCCGGAACCACGCGATCAACGCACCATTGATCAGCCCGATACCGCCGCCTATGGCGATGATCAGCGCAACGCCACCCCACTGTTCAATCGGCGTGCCCTGCACGAAACGCACCGCGAGCACGTTGGACAACGACACCACCGCCGACGCCGACAAGTCGAAACCGCCGCTCAGCACCACGATGGTCTGCCCGATCGCCGCAAGCGCGAGTGTCGCGCTGCTGGAGATCACGGAGCCGACGTCATACAGTCCGACCGGCGTGGCGGACAGCGACACCCACGCGATCATCATCGCGAGCAGTGCGCCGATCGCGATGATCAGTCCACGGTAATGATCCATGCGCGCCCGCAAACCGACGTGCGCACCGGGCCGCACGATCTCGCTGTCAGGCGACGCAATTGCAATTTTCATGATCGACACCTCTGATTTCTTGAATGCCTCAGTGCCCTAGCTTGAAAGCATCTTGCGCATCACGTTCTCTTCAGTGAGCGCCTCGCCGGCCAGCTCTGCGACATTGCGCCCGCGATACACCACCGAAACCCGATCGCATACATTGACCAGTTCCGGTACGTCGGTGGAATAGAACAACACGGAACCGCCGGCCGCCGCGAACGCGCGCATCAGCGCGAAGATCTGGTGCTTGGTGCCTACGTCGATACCGCGCGTCGGGTCGAACATCAGCCAAACGCGGCTTTGCGTCAGGAGCCATTTCGCCATGGCTATCTTCTGCTGGTTGCCGCCCGAAAACGACAGGCATGGTTTATAGACTGCACGCGGGTTGACTTCCATCTGTGCCAGCGCGCGCTCGATGGCCGCCTGCTCGCGTTTCCTGTCGATCAGGCCGAAACGCGAGAAGCGCTTGATGACCGGCAGCGAGACGTTTTCTCCGCCAGGCAGGCGCAGGAACAAACCCTCCGTCTTGCGATCTTCGGGCAGGAAGCTCGTCGATACCCCGGCCTTGAGCGAATCGGCAGTCGAGGTCAGCGTCACCGGTTTTCCATCGATGAAGATCTGCCCTTCATCGATAAACTCGGCGCCGAACAGCGCCTCGAAAATCTGGCGTTGCCCCATGCCTTGCAACGCCGCGATGCCATGCACTTCGCCCGCCTTGAGCGTGAGGTCGAAGTCATTCACCACGCCGTCCACCTTGATGCCGCGCGCTTCCATCGCGGGCGTTTGAAGTGCCGCAGGTGTCGCGACCTTCGGCGGATATTTCGTGTCCATCGAGCGGCCGATCACGAGACGGATGACATCATCGTCCGAGATCGCGGCGGTATCGAAAGCGCCTACGTCACGGCCGTTTCTATACACCGTGAGGCTGTCGCAGAACTCACGCACCTCCTGCATCCGGTGCGTGATGAAAACAAAGGTCACGCCACGCGCCTTCAACTCTTCAATCCGCCGCGCCAGCCACACGACATCGCGGCCCGATAGCGCGGACGTGGGTTCATCGAGCAGCAGCACTTCGGGCTGGCGGACCAGCGCCTTCGCAATCTCGACCTTCTGGCGCACGGGCAAAGCGAGATCGCGGATGTATGCACCGGGGCGGATATCGCCGAGTTCAAGCCGGTCGAGCCACTCCGCCGCCTGTCGTTGCGATTCCCGCTTCTTGATGCGGCCGAACCAGCCGGTCGGCTCGTACGCCATCAGCAGGTTCTGCGCGACGGTCAGGTCGCGAACGAGCGTCATCTCCTGGAACGCCGTCTGCACCCCCGCGCGATGCGCGTCCTTCGGACCGCGCATGCTCACATTGCGGCCCATGATCGAGATGCTGCCCGCATCCGGCTGCATGAGGCCGGACAACAGCTTGACGGTCGTCGACTTGCCCGCGCCGTTCTCGCCTAGCAGCGCGTGAACGGCGCCGCGCCTGACGCGGAACGACGCGTTGTCGAGCGCGACAGTGGCGCCGAACCGCTTGGTGACCTTCGAGAGATCGAGCGCCCATTCGCTTGTGCTGCTCGTGCTGCTGGTCATCGTCTCTGTCCCCGCGCTCGACATGGCGTGCTCCTTTAGCTTTAGTCCGGCTTGCCGGTCAGCGCCGCGTTAAAGCCAACCTCGGTGGTCTCTGCCGAATAGATGTCCGCGAACCAGCCCGGCGGCACCTTGTCCGGCATAAAAGCGGTACAACCGTCCTTCAGCTCTTCGATGGAACCGGTCTTGCACAGCTTCGATTGCGACGTCTCCACCAGCGGCAGCTTGAGCGTCACGTGCGCCGGGAAATCCTTGCCGTCGAGCTTGTCCACGGCCAGCTTCAGCGCCAGCGCACCCGAGTACGGCGGTGAACCATACGAGATCGAACGGTAGCCGATCGAGCGATATGCACCGTCGCCCTTGACCGTGCCCGGCGGCAACATCTGCACGCGGTGACCATTCGACGACTCGCCTGCGCACGGCTTGATCTTGTCGTCGGCTATACCGGCGTCGAGCTGCATGGACGCCGCCGTGAAGCAGCCCACCTGCATCCACAGGCCATCGATCTTGTCCCAGCTATTGGTGGCAAGGATCTTCGACAACTCCGTCTTGGCCGTTGCCTGACTCCACATGCCCGTGCCTTCCGCCACGATCTTGATGCCCGGATACTTCGCGAACACGGCCTTTGCGGCCTCAGTGCGCGCCCGATCCACGGAAGTGCCCGGCACGCCGTTGATCAGCACAATGTTGCCCTTGCCGTTGATGGTCTTCGCAAGCCATTCAGCGGTGACGGTGCCGGCCTGCTTCTGGTCGATCGTCACGTTGTGGGCGCACGGCTCGGTGACTTCACCGTCATACGCTGCAACCACCACACCCTTCGAACAGGCGTTCTTGATGGCGCGATTCAACGCGGTCGGCGAGATCGGGTAGATCACGATGGCTTTCGCGCCGGCCTGGACCATCGAGTTGATCTGCTGGATCTGTTTCTGCGCGTCGGTGCCGGCGACCTGCACTTCCAGGTCGACCTTGTCCTTCAGTCCGGGCGTCGCGGCCATGGCCTTGACCATGTTGGCGGCTTCCGTTTGCCAGTCGTTACCGACATAACTCATCGATAGGAAAATCTTGTATTTGCCAGCCGCCGACGCTGGGCCTGAGACTGCCAGCGTCGCGAGAAGCGTGGCGCCGAGCGCGAGCCGAGCCCCCCGACGGATGGTGTTCGTCAGTGCGTTCATGTCTTCCTCCGATCCTGCGTATGGTCATATGAGTCGGTACGTTTAATGCTTGTAGTACTAACTTTCCACGTGCTTGAGCCGTGCACTTGCCGGCAGCTGAATGCCTGCCGAGCCGGCCACGACGTTAGGGTCATGCCCGGGAATAACGAAGTCTGCGAGCTGCCGGATCCGTTTGAGCGAAGCCAGTTCGGCCGCGGTTTCGTGAACAATGCCGACCGGCACGAGATCGACAATATTCTCCATGCAGCTTGCACAGTCGCCGGCAATCAGGACCACGCCATCGGCTGTATCGACTGCTACCGACTGATGGCCCGGTGTGTGTCCCGGCGTTGGCACAACGCGCACGCCGGGCGCGATATCGGCTACGCCGTGAACGAATTGCCAGCGGAAATAAGCCAGCGGTTCGCGACCGATCAGGAACTCCTGATAGAACGTGGACTGCGTCGGCAAGGGCCGGCCGGCATATTCCCATTCGCTCGCCTGCACCACGAAACGCGCGTTCTTAAAGAGCGTGTTGCCGCCGGAATGGTCGTAATGCAAATGCGTGTTGATGACAATATCGACGTCGTCCGCATTCCAGCCCACGTACTCCTTGAGCGCGCGTTCAAGCCGCTCCTCCGGTGCCTGCTCGCATGGGCAGACGAAGCTCGACACCCAGCCCGGATCGTGAATCCCGGTATCTACAACAATCTTCTTGTCACCGCCTACAATTGCCGTCGACCATACAGGCACCTTGATCTGCTGGCCGTAATAACGGCCATATATCTGCGATGAACGGTCCACGCTCAGCCAGCCCGTAGGCATCGCGACGACTTTGAGTTTCGACACGGTCACGATGGTCTCCATCGTCAGGGGTTGTTTAGAAATTCGTGTTGTCCGCGCCCTTGAGCCCGAGCATGGCGCGCGCTTCGTCCGGAGTCGCGATATCGAGCGAAAGACCCTCTATCACCTGCCGGATCTTCACGACTTGCGCCGCGCTCGATTCGGCGAGCTTGCCCGCTTCTATCCAGAGCGAATCTTCCAGCCCGACCCGCACGTTCGAACCCTGCGCCACGCCCAGCGTCGCGAGAGGAATCTGGTTGCGGCCGGCGCCGAGGATCGACCAGACGTAGTCACTTCCGAACAGGCGATCGGCGGTGCGGCGCATGTGCATCAGGTCTTCCGGATGCGGCCCGATACCGCCGAGCAAGCCGAACACGCTCTGCACGAAGAACGGCGGTTTCGCGAGACCACGGTCCACGAAATGCGCCAGGTTGTACAAGTGCGAGATGTCGTAGCACTCGTACTCGAAACGCGTACCGTTCGCGCCGCATGACGTGAGGATGTATTCGATGTCCTTGAACGTGTTCTTGAAGATCAGGTCGCGGCTGTTGGCCAGGTGCTGGCGCTCCCAGTCGTGCTTGAATTCCTTGAAGCGGTCGAGCATCGGATAGAGACCGAAGTTCATCGAACCCATGTTCAGCGACGCCACCTCCGGCTTGAAGAAATGAGCCGGTTTCAAGCGTTCCTCCACCGTCATGTGCGGACTGCCGCCGCTCGTGATGTTGATCACTGCATCGGTCTCGGCCTTGATGCGCGGCAGGAACTGCTGGAACACGGTGGGGTCTTGCGTGGGCCGGCCGTCGTTGGGATCGCGTGCGTGCAGATGCAGGATTGCGGCACCTGCCTTGGCTGCGGCCAGCGCCGCATCACCTATCTCCTGAGGCGTGACCGGCAGATACGGCGACATCGAAGGTGTATGGATCGCGCCCGTGGGCGCGCAGGTAATGATGACTTTGCGCTTCGTTGCCATGCCGTAAGCCCTCGTCAGATAAGAAAAGCGTTCAGAGCACTTCGACGTTGCCGCACACCGAGATAGCCTGCCCCGAAATGCCGCTGCCTCCCGGCGAGCACAGGAACAGCGCGGTCGCCGCGATTTCTTCCGGCGTGGTCATGCGGCGCAACGATATTTTCGCGAGATAGTCCCTCTCCATCTGCTCGTAGGAGAGGCCCAGTTGCTCGGCGCGCGCGGCGATCACGCGTTCGATGCGTGGCCCCTTCACAATGCCCGGCTGAATCGCATTGACGCGAATGTTGTCCGGCCCCAGCTCGATCGCGAGGCTCTTGATGAGGCCGACGACGGCCCACTTGGTCGCTGAATACGGCGTGCGGTACGCGTACCCAAGCCGTCCCGCCACCGACGACAACGCAATGATCGAACCGCCATCGCGCGCCTTTCGCAATAAGGGCACTGCACGACGTGCAAAGTAGAACTGAGCATTGAGATTCACATCGACGGTCTGTTCCCAGTCACCGGCATCCATCTCATCGATACCGCCCGTCGGTCCCGCTATCCCCGCGTTGTTGATCAGTACGTCGAGGCCACCTAACTGCGCGTTGACGTCGTCGAATACGCGGTCGACCGCCGTGCGGTCCGACACATCTGCAAGCGACGTGGTGATCGCGTTCATCTCGGCGCTTTGTTCGGCTTCGTTGAGCGCGTCGATAGCTTGCTGGCTCACATCGCAGACATGCACCCGCGAACCGGCATCGATGAAAGCACGCGCGATCACGAGACCGATACCCGACGCGCCGCCCGTAACCAGCACGCGCAACCCCGCGTGCGGTTTCAACATTTGTAGAACCGTCATGCTTGTCTCCGTTGTTTTTCGAGCGGCCGGCTCAGCCTCAGGCTCTTGCCGCTTCCCTGCTCTGCAAGCGTTCCTGCAAGTCCGCCGCGGCACCGCCGATGTCTTCTTCAATGCCCGCCCGAGCGCCTTCTCCGTCGCCCTTCCAGAGTGCGTCGACGATCTTGCGGTGCGCCGCCATCGACAACCGCATATGCGGAATATCCGGTGCCACGAGGTTCAAAAATGGGCCGATTCGCATCCAGAGATTCTGGATCGTGGCGAGCGTCAGGTCGCTTGCGCCGTGCGTATAGATTGCTATATGGAATTCGAAATTGCTGCGCAGGTAGGCGGGTACATCGCCGGCTTCCACGTGGGCGTCCATTGCGTCGAAGACGGCTTGCAGCGCGCTCAGATGGTCCTTGGTCATCCGCGATGCCGCTCGCTTCGCCACGCAACCTTCCAGGGCGATCCGCACGTCGCGCAGCTCTTCGAGCAGGTCGAGCGTCATGGGCGGCACCATCAGCGCGCGGCCTGGACCGTCGATCAACGCGCCCTCAGCTTGCAGCCGCGTAAGCGCGGCGCGCACCGGCATGGTCGACGAACCGACTGCCTCGGCCACGCCGCGCAAGCTCAGAGCCTGACCCGGGGCAAAGCGCCCCGTCATGATCGCCTCGCGTAACTGCGCGTAGACACGGCCTGCCATGGTCTCGCGCCCCACCAGCTCGAGCGGCAGCGCATCCGAGGTCGTTTCACGTGGTGTCAATTAAACAACTCCTTACGAGATGTGTGACCTGTGATCACACAATAAGAGGAAGTTTGGTGCGCCTGCGGGTCTGAGTCAACCTCGACGTACTAGGGGAAAACGCGAGGCGTGCGGAGACGCGTGGGGGACGTCTCTGCCTTGCTCGCATCGCATGCGTGGAGCGGCAGCGCCATAACATCCGCCACGTCAAAACCATGGTCGTGATGCCGCGGGTGAAAGTCGGGATGGTGTTGCCGTTTGGGGGTTGATCTGCTTGGCGTTGGGAGCGGTTGGGAACGTCCCTTTATAGTCCCACGGCAGCCGGATTCATTTCGATGTGCAGAACCACAAGCCACAGCTTCGGGCAATCAGGTGCAATCTTGAGCGCCGGGTTGGTCTTGTCCACGGGCGTAATGCACCCCTTCTCGCGTGCCAGCAAATATGCCCGCCGTGCATCCGCCTGCAGCCACATGCTTACCAGACCGCACGTCAGGAAACTGAATACCGTTGTTATAAGACTCGGAGCACTTGGGTCCAACTGCTGAACCACATAAGCGAATGCAGTAGTCAGCACCTGGTTCGCGACGATCGCGACGCAAACCACCTTCGCCATGCCTCTGATCCGCATGGCCGTATGAAGCTTCAACACGATTGTGTACTCTTGACTGAACGCCAGTAAAAATTGAATTGTTGATCGCCATAGCCACTGGCACTACTAGTGAATCATCGTGACCGGCGTTTGCGTGCTCCGCCACAACCTGGTCATCACCCACCATCGCCTCATGAAACCCAGGTGGCTGCCGTCGACCAGGACAATATCCGAGCGTTTTTCAGCCGCACGCGCAGCGATCGTTCCCGCCACCGGCCCAAATACACGCGACCAGTGATACGGAACCCCCGCGTCTTCCAGAATGGCGCGAGTCTGAACCAGCGCACTCAACATCGCGCGCTTTTCCTGCAAGCGCAGCGTGCCGCGAGAATGAAACGCACTCGCCCGCCCCTGGTCCGGAGGTTCAAGCACCTCCATCAACTCGACCTCGGACACGCAGTGCTCGGCAAAAAGAAATGCGGCATGCCGCGCGGCCTGAAGCGCGCCATCCTTGTTTATCACCGGTATGAGCACCCGTAACATAAGTTTCCCCGATTCATCAATGACTACAACTTGATTACAGCAGACGCAGTGTTAAACATGAGCAGTGTTTCGGGCGTATTGCGTAAAAATTGTGTCAAGGCGACCGAACCAGCGCGACTTTGAGGGCATTTTCCGGGGGCGTGTGCAGGCTGGCCGAGAACTGTCGCATGTGAAAAGCCACGCGTTGCGCATAACCTTTGCCACCGCCGCTGTATCGTTTGAGCGCCGCCCCGAGGTCGCCGCCCGACGCGTCAAGATATTCACGCAGGATTGACGATCCTATCCGCACGTTCTCGGCGGGCTCCGTCAGATCCTTGCCCGATGCCACCACCTGCGGATGGGCAGTCGGCAGGATCTGCATGAGCCCTTCGGCACCGGCGACGCTGACCGCCTGCCGGTCGAACCCCGACTCGGTCGCGATCATCGCAAGCAAAAGCACTGGCGACACCGCATATTCGTTTGCCGCGCTGAGCACCGCTTGCGCAATCAGCGTTGCCTCCCGGCGCGCTACTCGAAACTGCTGCCATAACACCGCGGCTACGTTCGCGACTTGCGGCGATTCGCTGGGCGTGGATTCGATACTTGTCGTTATCTGTCCGATGGGCGCAGGCTGCTCGTCGGTTGCATAGGCCGCGTTTGCGGCCATGACCGAAAGCGCGCAGAGGGCAAATGTCGCGCGCAACCGTCGCTTTGATGCACTTAGTACGCGTGCCGCCAGTACCTGGTTTTCATGCATCACGGTCTCTTGTCGTTAGCGTCCAGGAAGGCTACGCTGCCTGGCGTATCGATCGGGATAAAAGCTGACCGTGTGGTGTTAATAACGCGTTAAGATTTCGTTCGCACTCGGGGTTGGACGGGGTTTGTCGGTGCTCGTGGGACCGGGTCGGTGACGGGTTTCTGCTGCTTAGGTCTGCGGTCGTTATATGTTAGTTATTCTATTTATCACTATTAGCCACTGTGCGTGG
>NZ_JALPRJ010000097.1 GCF_030464885.1 Caballeronia sp. SEWSISQ10-4 2
TAATAGTGATAAATAGAATAACTAACTTAAACCGACCGCAGGCCTAAGCAGCAGCCCAGCATCGCCCCCGACCACTACGCCCCAAAACCCCGTGCAACCCAACCCCAACCCCAACCCCAACCAACCCCGCCCCACGAGCGCCAGCGAACCCCGTCCAACTCCCTCTCTCAAGGCTCTTGCGCCAGCACCTGCAAGCGGGGCGCAAGGGTGGTCAGCAGGAGTTCTTCCAGCGGCATCGGCTCGGCGAAGTAATAACCTTGCGCTTGCGCGGCGCCCATCTCGCGCAGCGCCGCCAGCGTTTCAGCGTCCTCCACGCCTTCGGCGACGAGCGTCAGGTCCAGCGACTCCGCCATTCGCACGATTGCCCGTACGATCGCCCTGCTGCGTGGACTGGTGGTCAGTTCGAAGATGAACGACTGGTCGATTTTCAGCCCGCTGAAGCGGTACTGATGCACATAACTCAGCGACGAAAATCCCGCGCCGAAGTCATCGAGCACGACCGACATGCCGTGGTCGGCGAGACGCTGCATCGAACGCCTTGCAAGATCGGGCTCGGCGACAAGCGCGCCTTCAGTGAGCTCGAGGCAGATCCGCGACGGCGCGACGCCATGGCGCGCGAGCAGGGCGAGGACGTCGTCGGCGAATTCCGGGCGCGTCATGCTGTAGCTCGAACAGTTCACATGCACCGGCGGCCAGTCCGCGTGCTCCGGCTTCGCGAGAATGGCCGCGACGCGCGTGAGCATGTAGAGATCGAGCCGCCCGATCAGACGCAAGCCTTCCACCGCCGGAAGGAATTGCCCCGGCCCGATCACGCTGCCGTCGGGCTGACGCCAGCGGATCAACGCTTCCAGCGCCACGAGCTGGCCGCTGTTCACGCAGACGATAGGCTGAAAGTACGGCACCAGTTCGTCGTCGCGTTTGAGCGCATTACGCAGCGCTCCTTCGCGTTCGACCTGATCCGACACCTCGCGCCGCAGCGCATGATTGAACACGACGAAACTATCGCGGCCACCGTTCTTCACGCGGTACATCGCGGTATCGGCGTCACGCAGCAGATCGGCTGGCTCGTTATGAAACTGGCTGTCCGGACTCACGATGCCGATGCTGCACGACGAAAACACCACGTGGTCGTCTATATGGAACGGCAGGTCGAACGCCGCCAGGATCCGTTCCGCGATAGCCACTGCGGCATCCAGCGGCGCACCCGGCGACAGCACGGCGAACTCATCGCCGCCGAGGCGCGCAAGCAGATCGTTGTCGCGCAGGCAGCTACGCAAGCGGGCCGCGGCCTGCACCAGCAGCAGGTCGCCGAAATGATGGCCAAGGCTATCGTTCACCACCTTGAAGCGGTCGAGATCGATAAACATCACGGCCAGTTGCTGACCTTCACCGTGATGATCGAGCCACGCTTCCTGCAGCCGCTGCAACAAGTGGCTGCGATTCGGCAGGCCGGTCAGCGCGTCGTGCGAATTCTCGTGCTGCAGCCGCGCGTTGGCCTCGTCGAGTTCGCGGGTGCGGTTCTGCACGCGTTCCTCGAGTTCCAGGTTGGCCGCATGCAGTGCTTCGGCGGCGCTGCGTCGTGAGAGGGCGGTATCGATATGGCGCGACACGAACGTCAGCAGTTCCTGGTCGCGCAACGAGTAACGCACCTGCGTGGAATAGCTTTGCACGGCGAGCACGCCACGCACGACATCGCCGTCGAAGAGCGGAATGCCCAGCCACGAGCGCAGCTTGATGCTTTCGCCCGCGCGTTCGATCTCACCCGTATCTACCAGCCGCGTAGCTTCGGCGAGATCGATCAGACACGGACGGCGCTGCCTGATCACGTACTCTGTCAGGCCGCGCCGGTTGCATCGAGGCGTGGGATGAGTGTTCAGCAGTTCATCGACGTAATACGGGAAGGACACCGTTTCCGTCGTGCTGTCGACCAGCGCGATGTAGAAGTTTTGCGCATACAGCAACTCGCCGACAATGCCATGCAGGCTGCGGAAAAACTCCATCATGTCGCCGTGGCGGCTCGACAGCTCGGCGATCTGGAACAACGCGCCCTGCAGATGTTCGGCACGCTTGCGCTCCGCAATCTCCTGCCGCAACGCCTGGTTCAGTTCGGATAACTCAGCAGTCCGGCGCGATACCGTTTCTTCCAGATCGGCGCGATGCAGGATCCGGTCGAGCGCCATGGCCACGTGCCGGGCGACGACCAGGAAAAGCGCGCGATCCTCCACGCTGTAGAGGCGCGAGATGTCGTAGACCTGCATGGCGATCATGCCGAAGACTTCGTCGGACGCATTCTTGAGCGGCGCGCCCATCCAGAATTCCGGGCGATCGCCCACGCAATAGAAACGGCCTTCCTGCTCGGCGGCGAGGATGCCGGCGGAGTCGATGAGAAGCGGCTGGCCCGTGGTCAGCACTTGCCCGGTCAGTGACAGCCGCGACAGATCGAGTGTGTCGTAGGCCGCTGTTTCGCGCGCGTAGGTATCGATCACATCGACGTAATACGGGTACGTGATCCTGCCGCTCGATGGGTCGTAAAGCGCGAGATAGAAGTTTTCTGCGTCGATGAGCGTGGCGAGTTGCTGATGCACGCCGAGCAGGAACGCCGATCGTTCGCGCATGGAACTGGCGAGATAAGCGATTTCATAAAGCACGCGCTGGATGTTTTGCGCGCGTGCCAAGGCGTCGGTTTGCAAGGCTTCGCCCAAGCTGCGGGCGAGGTTGGCAAGCGTAGGACTTCCCGCGTGGGTGGCGGGCGCGAGCAGCCAGCCCAGGATGCTTTCGCCGCTGCCCGTCGGCCAGAGACACAGGCGGTGGGTCGTGCAAAAGGCGTGGAAGGTGTCAGCGGTGAGCAGGGCGGGCCACTCTTCTGCCGCGTCGCCCTGGGCCGCCAGATGCAGGTCCTCGCCGACCTGATACCACGCCCAGGCGTTGGTATCGACTTGCGCGCGGGCATTGCGCAACAGCACGTCGACGGCACTGTCCGTAACCGTCCACCTCGCCGGTTCAACGGACGCGCGTGCGACGCCCGCAGCGGTTTCATCGCTGCTGTCGTCGGCTGTCGGCCTGGCATGGTTTGCGGGGACGTTCATCGGTGCTCCGAGCCGAAGGATGCCCCGGCTCCTGATTCAATCTCGTTCGATGTCGATGCTATTGACCATTCATCCTGACACAGGAGGGATTGAAACGAGCCCGCTCCTTCGTTTGTGCGCGCGTACGCGCCTGATTGTTATAACGGCAGCGCAGCTTGGGGCTTGAGGGCTTTGCGTAAGCAATCCACCCGTTTCACCCTTACCGGGCGTCTTGGGTGCAACGCGTGAGAAGCACCTTTCATGCGCCCGACGAACCGCATACCGTCGCGGGTCCCGACGCTATCGAACGCTGCTCCACCGCGACGGAAACACCCAGCAGCACGATACCACCGCACGCGAGCAGCGCACCCGTCCAGCCCGTCGCCTCGAGTCCGAAGCCCATCGCGACCACTACACCGCCCGCCCACGCACCCAGGGCGTTCGCAATGTTGAAGGCCGAATGATTGAGCGCGGCGGCCACGGTCTGCGCGTCGCCGGCCACATCCATCAGGCGCGTCTGCACGGCCGGCACCACGGCGATGCCGAGTCCCATCGCGAACAGGTTGAGCGTCGCGGTCCATTCGTTCGCCGAAGAATACGCAAAAGCAGCCAGCGCGGCGGCGTTCCAGATCAGCATGCCGAAGATGGTCCAGAGCCGCGACTTGTCAGCCAGCACGCCGCCGATCAGGCTGCCCGCCGTCATGCCGACACCCAGCGCGCCGAGCAGCAGCGGTACGCGCCAGGGCGCCACGTGGGTCACGTTAAGCAGCGTCGGCGTGATGTAGGTGTACACCGCAAACAGGCCGCCGAAGCCGACCGCGATCACCGACAGCGTCAGCCAGACCTGCAAGCGCCTGAACACGCCGAGCTCGCGCCGCGGCGTGGCGCCGCCTGCGTGAATAGGTGGGAGAAAGATGCGCACGCCAATCATCGTAAGAATGCCGAGTGTGCCGACCAGCAGGAAATCCGCACGCCAGCCGAGCCATTGCCCGAGCCAGGTTGCAAGCGGCACGCCAAAAATATTGGCGATTGTCAGGCCCAGCATCACGCGGCCCACTGCTCGCGCTCGCCGGTCAGGCGGCACGAGCGACGCCGCCGTCAAAGCCGCTACCCCGAAATACGCGCCATGCGGCACGCCGGAAATAAAGCGCGCGATCAGCAGCATGGGGTAATTCGGCGCGAGCGCGCTCAGCAAATTGCCGAAGGCGAACATCAGCATCAGGCCGATCAACATCGCGCGGCGCGGAATCTTCGCGAAGAAAATGGTGATGAGCGGTGCACCGATCACCACACCGAGCGCATACGCGCTGATGATGTGGCCCATGGTGGGCAGCGATGTATCGAGGCCATTCGCGATGACGGGCAGGATCGTCATGGACGCGAATTCGCCCGTGCCGATAGCCAGGCCGCCGATGGCGAGCGCGAGTTCGGCGGGACCCGCTCCATAGGGCGCGATCACGCGCGTGAACGGGTCATTGGGGACATCGATAATGGACATTTTGGAAAAATTGTGGATTTTTGGCGGAGCTGCAATGCAGCATTATCGCGAAAGAATAAGTCTTTCGCATCCACAAACGCTCGAACGGGCGTGCTGAACTAGGTTGATGCGTTGCCGTAGCCGCTAGTCGTGCGTGGGTGTCCCGTGGTGGGACTCACCATCGCTTTCGCCGTGGCCGCCTGCCGAGAAACGTTCGCGGTAAGCCTGCGGTGTGACCCCCGTTGAACGCAGGAAGCTGCGCCGCATGGTTTCCTCCGATCCGAACCCGCAACGCGCGGCCACGCGCTTGACCGGAAACAACGTATCGCCCAGCAGGCGGCGCGCTGCTTCCAGGCGCAATTGATCGATGGCGCGCGCCGGCGTGACCCCCGTTTGCGCACGATAGTGCCGCACGAAGCTGCGCTCGCTCATGCCGGCGCGTTCGGCCAGTGTCGCGATCGACAGCTCGGCTGCCATGTTTTCCGCTATCCACGCGTGCAGATCTCCGAAGCGGTCACCCGCTTTTTGCAGCGACAGCGTCGCGCTGAACTGCGCCTGGCCGCCCGGCCGCTTCAGGAACACCACCAGTTCGCGTGCCACGTCGAGCGCGAGCGCGCGCCCGAGATCGTCCTCCACCAGTGCGAGCGCGAGATCGATGCCGGCGGTTACGCCCGCCGATGTCCACACCGAGCCGTCGCGAATAAAAATGGGTGCGGCATCGACGCGGACGGCCGGATAACGGTGCCCGAGTTGTTCGCAATGCGCCCAGTGCGTGACCGCGCGGCGCTCGTCGAGCAAGCCGGCGGCCGCGAGCAGAAACGCGCCCGTGCACACCGATGCCACTCGCCGGCACTGCGACGCGCGCTCCCTGACCCAGGCCACTTGCGCCGCATTTTCCGATGCCGCATGCACGCCGCGTCCGCCCGCGATGATCAGCGTATCCGTCGCCTGGTCCGCAGTCGGCAAGGGCTGGGCGAACAAGCCGAGACCCGCGGTGCTCTGGATTTCCCCCGCGGTCGTGGCAACCACACGCGCCGCATAGGGCGCGCTTGCGCCGCTTGCCAGGGAGAGTTCGTTGGCGGACGCGAAAACCTGAAGCGGCCCGGAAACGTCGAGCAACTGGACATCTGGAAACGCCAGGATATCGATACGGCGAGGCGCGTCATTCATGGTTCATGACTCGATTGGCGTGAAACGAGGGTTGATTGACGATTACGCCAAAGCGTAGCGGGGTATCGTCGGCACGTCTACTTCCTTTTAAGGCCATCACCATGACATTGCATATCGGTTTCCTGGTATTTCCGCGCGTCCAGCAACTCGACCTGACCGGCCCGCACGACGTCTTCGCGATGGTCCCGGGCGCAACCGTTCACCTGATTTCAAACACCCTCGATCCGGTCAAGGCGAGCAGTGGCCTGATGTTGACGCCCACCATCACGTTCGCCGATTGCCCCGCGCTCGACGTGTTGTGCGTGCCGGGTGGGGTGGGCGTCGGCGACTTGATGGAGGACGACGCCGCGCTCGATTTCATCAAGCGCCAAGCGGGGAAGGCGCGCTTCGTCACGTCGGTCTGCACCGGTTCACTGGTCCTCGGAGCGGCCGGTTTGCTGCGCGGCCGGCGCGCGACCACGCACTGGGCGTTCCATCATTTGCTCGAACGGTTCGGGGCAATTCCCGTGAAAGAGCGCGTGGTTCAGGACGGCAATCTGATGACGGGCGGCGGTGTGACGGCAGGCATCGATTTTGCGCTGACGCTTCTCACCGGTTTGATCGGCGAAACAGAAGCGCAGGCAATTCAACTTCAACTGGAATATGCGCCCGCTCCGCCATTTAATTCAGGTACGCCCGATACCGCACCGAAGGCGGTAGTGGATCTGGTGTGGAATCGCGGCGAAGCGGGGCGTGCTCAGCGCACAGCAATAGTTGAACGTGCCGCGGCGCGATTGAATTCGTAGCAGACCTGGCGCAGTGCCGACGCGGGTGACTCGGATCGACGGGCCTGCTTCTTACAGGAGGCGGGTGCCATGTCATGCGCTCGGGTTCGTTCGATCACCGTCCTGGCCTCGCTCGGCATAGTGCTGGGCGCGACTCCTGATTCATTTGCTCAAAGCGCGGATGCAACGCCGGCCGCACCACCGTCGACGCCGGCGTTGACGTCCGAACAGGCGCAGAAAGCACAACGCAAGGCCGAGAGAAAAGCCGCGCGCGCGAAGAATTCGGCCGAACTGGGGCAGTTGGAGAAGAACGGGTATAACCCGGCGGCGGATCGTAACGACTACCCGGATAACTTGCGCAAAGCACAAGACAAGGCGAACGGGCAGTGAGTGCGGGGTAGCGGTTGTTGCTTGAAGCGGCGCCGGACCCGTCTCCGCTTCAAGCCTTGATGCATTCAATGTGCTTCGCCGCGACCGGCCGGGCGAAGCGGCGCATTGTTGTCGAGCGCCTTGGGCTCCGGCGACGCCACGTCTGCAGTCTGAGCGTACTGGAATGCCGCGATGGGGTCCCGCGCCTCTTGTACCACGCGGGTTTCGTGAGCATCGTGGGTTTCACGAGTCACGCGCGGTGCAAGAGGCGCGCGTGTGGGCGGATTCGCAATCATGTGCGGTCCGCTGCTGCTCGTTGTCGACGTGCTACCCGTACTTGCAACCGTGGCCGTAGCTGTGCGCGGGACCAGTTCGGCCTCGCGGAGCGGCGCTGGACGAGTGACAGCGCTTGGCGTGGTGGCCGCTGTCTGAGCCGCCGCGCCTTCGGCGGCCTTCTTTGCCTCGGCTACTTTGATAGCGACATGCCTGAGAAACGCGCGTGAGTCGGTATAGCTCGAATCGATGGCAAGCGCGTCCTTCGCATAGCGCCGTGCGCATCGCCATGAAGCTGTCGCGTCGCATGCACGGGCGTGTTGCATCGCGGCATCGCGTGCAGCTTCGCGTTGGGCCAGGTCGTCGCGGAGCCCCTGCACACCGGGGCTATTGGCCTGATTCGCGGGCACGTTGGCCAGGTTCTTGCGCGCGGCGCTCAAATCGCCCGTGGCCAATGCAAGGCGTGTGAAGTAGAGGCTTTCTCCCGGGCTGCCCAAGGGCGGACGCTCCGTGGCAACGACCGGCGAGACGGGTGGTAACGACAGCTTCGGCAATTCCTTTACAACGGGCGTGGACGGCTGCGGCGCGTGGCTTGCGAGAGGGACATCGGCGATGGCGGCAGGGCTGGGCGCGGGCGGTATGGCGGCGAGCTTGACTGCGGCGGGTGAGGGCGGTGTGTGGGTTACAGGCGTTGGGCTCGGCGCGGTGGTGGCGCTCTTCTGGGCCGGTGCGGTGATTGTGTTCTGCGCGATCGTGACAGTTGTCGCGGGCGTTGGGCTCTTTGGCGGTGCTGCTACCGGGGTTTGCGCGGTTGCGACGGGCGTTGTGTTCTTCGATGGCGCTGTTGTTACCGGGGTTTGCGCGGTCGTGACGGGAGTTGCGCTCTTCGAAGCTGTTGCCGTTACCGGGCTTGGCGTGGTCGTCGCGGTCATCGGGCCGGATGGGTTCGTGGAACCTTTTGAAACCGGTCCGGTAGCCGGGTTCAGTGCGACCGTTGAACTTGCCGTGCGCATGGAGGCAATGGCATTCGTTACGTTCCTCGTGATCGTCGCGATCATCGCCATTGCGGGATTCGGTGCCGCAGTGATCGAGCTCACGGGATTCGCTGCCGCAATCACCGTGGTCGTGCTCGCCTGGGTTGCTGCTGCAATGGTAGTTGTCGTGCTCGCCTGGGTTGCTGCTGCAATGGTAGTTGTCGTGCTTGCCGGGATTGCCGCCGCAACGACGGTCGTCGTGCTTGCCGGCACAGCGGCATTCTCAGGTGCTACCGGAACGAAGGCGGGCGTCTTCGCGGGCTCCGGTAGTGCAGCCAGCCGCTGAACCATCGGCGATCTCAGGCCAGGGGCATAAGTCAGCGCGAGCGCTATGGCGAGCAGCCCGCCGCTCGCCACGCCGAACGCCACGCGCCTGGCGATCCGGGCGCGTGCACGCGCTATATTCATTGCCGCGTCGACTTCCTCGGGCACGCTCGGATACGGCACGAGCATGCGCCCCGGCATCAGCATGACGCTGCTGTTATTGAAGCCCACGGAGTTCAGTGCACGCATTTCACGCGACTGATTCGTGCCGCAATGCGGGCATTCTTCTTCGCCGTGAGTCAGCGCGTTGCCGCAGCGAAGGCAAGCCGCGTAAAGGACAGGCGTGCGAAAAGATAACAGGTTCATGCCGAACCCCCCGGGCAAGTGTCGATGCCGGCACCATGATGCGGCCGGATCGTTCGTATAAGAATAGTGCAATTAATTCAGAAGTTAGTACCCCGGTATGTTTTGTAGACCGCATTGATGCATATCGGCGACACTTGCATTCGCCCGCATCACGCTATATAGAACCTCGCACAGAGTTGCTTGTCCGAATCCGACTTAGGTGTGGCGGATAAGAGCGGACGGGATTGGTTGCGGGGGGGGGCATCACCCCCGGCCGCCAACCCTAAACCAGTAATTTGGCATGGACCACCCCAATCAACCCCGTCGTCGGTGAAAGTCTTGTAAGTATGCTTCGGCATCCGAATGTTGTTTCAACGTCGTGGCTCCGTAAACGCACTGTCCGGGACACGAAAAACTCCGTGTCCCGGACAGGTTCAAGCTGACAAACTAAAGCCTACTTGAAACGATACTGCGCACCGATCTGGAAGAAGCGGCCCACGTTGGTGTACAGCGACTGGTCATAACCGGTCAGGTCCGCACCCGACGTCCATTCCGCGTCGAACGGCGGTTTCTTGTCAAACAGGTTGTTGATGCCGGCGTAGATCGTCCAGTTCTTGAAGCCGCGATAGCTCGTGAACAGGTTGAACTGGCTGTACGACGCTACCGATAAGGGAGTGTCGCCATTTATGTCGGCGATCGCGTTGGTGTACGGACCGGTGTACTGCCAGGTCAGGGTGGTCGTGAAGTTGTGGTAGCCCCATGTCAGGTCGGTGTTGCCCTTCCAGCGCGGATTCGATGCACCGAACGGCTGGTTCAACGCCAAATTGTTGCCGGCGAAATCGACCGTCGGCGAACCTGCGCTATGCAGCTTGAAGTGCCACACGTAGGTCCAGTCACCCGACAGCGTGAACGAACCCACAGGCGTGCCCACTGACTTGCGCCAGTTGAAGTCGAAGCCGTCGGTATCGAGTGCGCCGAGGTTCATGAACTGCGACGTGATATAGCGCAACGTGCCGTCCGGGTTACGAATCACCTGGCTCGGATTGTTCGCAGCGAGTTCCGCCACAGGATCTTCCGTGCCGATCACGCCGTCAATGCGAACCTTGTAGAAGCCAGCGCCAATATCCGTAGTCGCATCCGGTGACAACTGGAATCCGATGTTGTAGTTCTTTGTGTGTTCAGGCTGAAGGTTCGGATTGCCGTTGGTGAACTCGGTCGTGAACGACTTGGTCGGGCCGCGCGGATCGAACGGGTCGGTCAGGTTCTGGTGACCCGTGTATGAAGCCTGCGCGTTTTCAACCAGCGTCGGCGCCCGGAAACCGCGGCTGTAAGACGCGTACGTCGTCAGCATCTGCACTGGCTGAAAGCGCAACGCGAAGTTCGGCGAGAAAGCACCTCCAAAGTCGCTGTAGTGGTCGTAACGGCCGGACTGCGTGAACGTCAGCGTGCGGAGGATCGGGATATCGACCTGGTAGAAGGCCGCTGCCACGTTGCGCGAGCCCTGCACCGTCTGGATCTGCGCGGGGGCGACGATGCCCAGCGACGAATACGTCCGCGGGTTGATGACGGAGCTCTCGTGACGGAACTCGGTGCCGAGACCCAGGCCGACGTCGCCCGTGGGCAACGTGAAGAGGTTTGATGTCGACGTCTTGGCCGACACCGAATCCATCTTCGAGATAGCTTGTTGGTAGTCGTCCGTGAACATGCCGGCGAGGCCGTTTGGCGTGTTGCCGGGGTTGACGAAGTCGTAGGTCCCGTTTTGCAGCGCGTTCTCGAAGCCAGCGACGTTCAGCGAGTTGTAGAAGTGGCTGTCCACCGTGCTTTGCGAATGACCCGCGTCCACGGACCAGTCCCAGTCGCCCAGCTTCGGCGTGGTGAACGACCCTTTCACGCCCGTCGATGCCTTCCAGAACGTCGATACCGTATCCACGCCCGTTCCCGAAGTCGGGAAGGTGTAGGTCATCGGCGTGGCGACGCCAAACGGGTTGAACGGATTGGACGCCGGCATTACGCGGTTGAGCGGCGAGATGGTGTTGGTCGCCGGGTTGTACACGTTCGACAAGCTGCTAGCCGAGGTGAGGCCGCTGTATTGCACAGTCTCGTCGCGGCTGCCCCAGAATTCGGCATACGCCTGCATGTCGTCGTTGATCTTGAACGTGCCGCGCACCTTGGCGTTCAGGCGCGTTGTCGACGGCATCAGCGAGTAGTCGTGGGCCGTGTTGTAGGTACACGAGGTGCCGCCCGTGCGGCTCGTCGTGGTGTTTGGCGGGCACGGGTTAAACGGGATATTGGTGCCGTTTGGCTGGGTCCAGAAGGTTTGCTGGTTGTTGCCGGCCGGCGCGTTGTTGCCGCCGAAGCGTGTGAAGTCCTGGCTGCTCGTCATGTCGCGGTCCGCGAGCGTCGAGCCCGAGTCGCGGTACCAGCTGGCCGAAGCCGTGATGTTGTAGCGGTCCGCGTTCAGGTCGCCGAAGCCGCCGAGTACGCTGAAGCTGCCTTGAGCGTCGCCGGGATGCTGCGCCTTGCCGACCTGGCCGTCGATTTGCAGGCCCTGGAAGTTCTTCTTCGTGATGATGTTGACCACGCCCGCGATCGCGTCCGACCCGTATTCCGAGACCGCACCGGTCTTCACGATTTCGATCCGGTCGATGGTGTTCAGCGGGATCGTGTTGATGTCGAAGAAGGTGTCGGTGAAGTTCACTGCCTGCGCATAGTTCGCCACGCGCTGGCCATCCACGAGCACCAGCGTGTACTTCTCGGAGAGACCTCGCAATGCGATGCCGGCGCCGCCAGGCGCGGTGCTGTTCATGGTCGATTGCGACCAGCTACTGGCGGCGTTTGCCGACACGCCGCGCAGGAAGTCCGCCACCGTCGTATAACCGCTTTGTTCGATTTCCTTAGCGGTCACCGTCTGGACTTCAGTGTTGCCGACCTTGTCCGAGGTGCGGATCAGCGAGCCCGTGACTTCGACTTTTTCAAGCTTGGTCGGAGCCACGGAGCTGGCCGCAGCGGCCGGTGCCGCGGCCGATGTGGCGGATGTTCCCGCGGTGCCGCCTGTGCCGCTCTGGTCGGTGGTTTGTGCGTGCGCCATCGGAATGAATGCGGCGCTCAGCACGAGTTCGGCGCCAATGATGCCCTTGATCGCCGTTACCAATCTCTTCTGTTTCACGTGCTCTCCCTCTTGTCGTTGAGCATTTTTTGATCGAATCAACCCGGCCGGTTCGTGTGTGTTGCACGGACCGGTCATACGATGCTTTTCGACGCGTTTTATGCGGAGGCGCTAAACGCCGATAACGCCGATCGGGCATCGTCAGTCAAGGCGCGATCTCAATCGTGTTGAAAGGCGCCGTTGATGAAGCGGCAGCACCTGAGCATGAGTTATGCCAATTGAGAGAAGGAGATAAGCCGAAAAAACGGATGCAGCTATTTATTTATGAAGTAAGGATTTGAAATGAATGATTTTTAATTTTTTATTAAATGGACAATTTTAAAGCCGTACCGGAAATGCATTTTAACTCGGATTAGCACATTTTATTTTTTGTAATCGTTGTATCTATCGCGAGTTAGAGGTATTCGTCTAATCAATTTGGTGCAATACCTGCACCTTGAAAGGGCGCTGAAGGCCTGTTGATGTGCATTACGATCTGAAAGCACCTTTTTTCTATTATCCCGGTGCGAGTGCACAGTATAAACATAATCAATGCGTTTTTGTAATACCCTTGCGCAAAGTCTTTTCCATAGGGGCATTGCGTCTGCTGACGAAAGGTCGGAATTAGGATCCTCCAACGCTGCTGTTTAACGCGACAACAGAACCTGATATTTATTACATTAGCCTTTCTTTCGCACCAGACCTAATACCGGGTGCACAGAAAATGGGTTTATATCGATATTCATCGAAGCAGAAGTTCTTTGGCACCCTCTGGAGCGCGTGATATTGATATGAGAATCTTGCACGAACCTCATCCACACAGGGGAGCAACTATTTTTAGCATGGAAATGTGACGTAAGATCAAAGCGCCATATGGGTTTAAGGCTTCGAAGCCGCGATCAGGGAAATAACGCTTGGCATAACCGTTGCTTAGTTGCTCGCGCTTTTACGGTCGCCTTCGAATCCGAAGCTGACCGCCGAAAGAAATACTGTCATCCACAAAATGATTAGCGTCTTTTGTCCTAACCGGAGTCCGCAGTGCTGAATACCCTGATTAACTACTCGGTCCAGTCGATGGGCCTCATCCCCCTCCTGGCAGTCATCTTCCTGATCGGTATGGCCGTCATCATCGAACGGCTGGTCTTCTTCGCGAGAGCCGTGCGCGCAGGCAAGACCATCGAGCACGATCTGAAGCTCCTGAAGGCCAATCACCCGGAAGACGCCGCCAAACTGGTCAAGCACTACGAGTCGACGGTACAGGCTGAACTCGTGAAGACCGCCATCAAGGTCAGCGGCCGCGACGAAGCCGTGGTGGAACGCGAAGTGGAAGAAGCGATCATGTTCCAGATGCCGCGTCTCGACCGTAACCTGTGGGTGCTCGATACGGCCGTCACGCTCGGACCGCTGCTCGGTCTGCTCGGTACGATCATCGGCATGGTGGAGTCGTTCAACGTGCTCGGCTCGAGCGGTACGGCGAATCCGAACGGCGTGACAGGCGGCATCGGCCATGCGCTGACCGCGACCGCGTGCGGCCTGGTCATCGCCATCATCTGCGTGATCTTCCTCAACTACTTCAACAAGCGTATCCGCATGACGGTCAATCAGTTCGACTTGATCAAGTCGTTGCTGGTCTCGCGCTTCTCCGCACCGGTTCGCCGCGCCGCGGACATCCGGCCTGAAATCGCCGCGTGAGTTTGTATCCCCGGCGGCTTTAAGAAGGTCGAAGCGGGTTGAATCAGGCCTGACCGTTGCATTGAAACAGAAGAGGTTTGAGATGAGTAGAAATCACCGCAGTCATTACCTGGGCGCGGAAGAGAAGGCACGCATCGAGATCATCCCGATGATCGACATCATGATGTTCCTGCTGGTCTTCTTCATGCTGGCCACACTCAAGATGATTCAAGGCGCAGGCATCAAGCTGGACCTGCCGCAGTCGAGCACTGCCGAGCAGTTGCAGCAGACCATCAAGGTATCCATCGGCGTGACGAAGACCGATGAGCTTTACCTCGATGCCAAGCCCATCACGCCCGATGAACTTACCACGCACCTGAAGGGTCTCGTGGGCGATTCGAAGAAGGTCGACGTCGCCATCTCGGGCGACGAAGGCACGAGCTACAAGAACATCATTCATGTCATGGACCTGGTGCGCGCGGCAGGCATCAGTTCGGTGGCGCTGGCGACGAATCCAACAACATGAACGCTCCAGTACATCTAGTCAGCACGCCTCGCGTGCCTCTGGAGGGGGCGCTATGGGCGTCGAAGGGCGCCACGCGCGACGGCAAGGTGTCGATGAAGCTCGCGGTCGGCGCGGCGCTCCTGGTCGAGTTGCTGTTGATCGCCGGGATCTCGCATGTAAACTTCACGCCGGACGCGCCGCCTCCCCCGAAAGAACTGCGCGTGCGGATGGCGCCGCCGCCACCGCCGCCTCCGCCGCCCGAGGTCAAGAAGCTGGAGCCGCCGCCCGCACCCACGCCGCAAAAGCCGGTGGCGAAGAAGATCGATCCGAAGCCGTTGCCGACGCCTAAACCACCGCCGGCGAAACCTGCCGCGGTGCCGAAGGAAGCGCAGATACCGGCGGCCGCGAATCCGGCCGCCAACGCGCCTGCCGTGGCGACCACGCCGTCGAACTCGCCTCCAGGTCCACCGGTGGCCGCAGCCGGCGCCGCGCCGGTGGCGCCTCCTGCGCTCCACGGCGTGGTGGACGGACGCGGACACTGCCAGTCGGTGCAACCGGTGATTCCGCGCAAGGCCCTGGAGCAGGGGATCTCTGCCGAGGTCGTCGCCCGTCTGTCGATCAATCCGGACGGCAGCGTGGGCGCGGTGAATATCGTCAGGACCACGCCACCCACGTCGGTCTTCAATGAGGCCGTCACGACCGCCGGTAAGTCGTACAAGTGCGAAAAGAACGCCGAAGCGTATGTTGGCGAGGTGGTGTTTTCGTTCAAGACGAGCGCGGGGAGCGACGACGAGTGACATGCAAGCGCGACGGCGAGATGTCCGGGCGGTTCGATACGCCGGACGTGATCGCCGTCGCGCTTGACCGGCGTGGTTTCATCTTGTTGAATCCCGAATCCCCGAGGCAATCCTTCGACGCCTGAGCGCGTGGCGCGACTCTGGTCGCGTGCAGCACGACGCGCCGAAGGCCGCAGTAACCGCCGAGCGCGGAAGTAACGAATACCAGGAGTTTCCAGATGTTTTTCGCACCATTTCCTTATCCTGCAGCCCGTCTTCGCGGTGCATCGGCGGCGCTCGCCTTGAGTGGCCTCCTGCTTGCCGGCGTAGTCCAGGCGGCTATCGTTCCACCCGGTGTGCAACTCGCCGCGAAGCAGGAACTGGTGCGCAACAACGGCACGGAAGTCGAGACGCTTGACCCGACCGTGGCCGAATCGGTGCCGGCCAACACGGTCACGCGCGATCTGTTCGAAGGACTGACCGCGACGCGAGCCGACGGAGAGACCGTCCCCGGTGTTGCGGAGAAGTGGGAAATGAAGGACCCCACCACGTGGGTCTTTCATCTGCGAAAGAATGCGAAGTGGTCCAACGGCGAGCCGGTCGTTGCCGCCGATTTCGTCTATGGATGCCAGCGGCTTGTCGATCCGAAAACCGCATCGCCGTATGCGACCACTTACGGCATGTTCCTGCTGAACGGAGCGGATATTGTCACGGGCAAGAAACCGGTGGCGTCGCTGGGCGTGAGCGCGCCTGACCCGTATACCGTCGAGGTGAAGACGCCATATCCGGTGCCGTTCCTGCCGGACCTGATGTCGAATACGAACCTTGGGCCAGTGAACAAGACGGCCGTCGAAAAATACGGCAAGGACTGGACCAAACCCGGCAAGCTGGTCAGTAACGGCGCGTTCATGCTGAAGGACTGGCAGGTGAACAACCGTCTGGTGCTCGTCAAGAACCCGCAGTACTGGAACGCCGCGTACGTGCAACTGAACCAGGTCACGTACCTGCCGGTGGAAGATGAAAACACCGACGTGAAGCTGTATGAGTCCGGCGGCAACGACTGGGTCTACCAGCTTCCCTCGGGCACCTACGCCCGCTACAAGCAGCAGTATCCGAACGAGATGCGCGCGGCGCCCATGCTCGGCCTGCGTTATTACTCGTTTAACAACAAAGATCCGCTGTTGAAGGACGTGCGCGTTCGCCAGGCGCTTTCCATGGTCATCGACCGGGACATCCTCGCGCAACGCGTGACCGCCGACGGCCAGATACCGGCGTATGGCGTGATCGTGAAGGGTGTGAAGGGCGCCGATGTCAGTGCGTACGACTGGGCTTCTTGGCCGATGGCGAAGCGTGTGGAGGAAGCGAAAAAACTGTTGGCCGAGGCGGGCGTGAAACCCGGCACCAAGCTTCAGTTCGCCACCAACACCAGTGAATACCACAAGAAGATGGCGATCTTCGCGGCGTCCGAATGGAAGACGAAACTGGGCCTGGATACCGAGATTCAGACCATGGAATTCAAGGTGCTGCTCAAGAAGCGGCACGACGGCGACTATCAGATCGCACGCAACGGCTGGGTGGCGGATTACAACGACGCGAGCACCTTCCTCACGCTGGTCCAATGCGGCTCGGAGCAAAACGACAACCAGGCGTGCAACGCCAAAGCCGATGCGCTGATGCGCCAGGCGTCCGGTTCAACGGACCCGGCGATACGCCAGAAATTGCAGACCGAAGCGGGCAAGGTGGCGATGGAAGATTACCCGATGCTGCCGCTGCTGCAATACACCCTGGTGCGGCTGGTGAAGAGTTATGTGGGCGGATATTCGACGAAAAATCCGATGGACCACTACCGCAGCGAAGACATGTACATCATCAAGCACTGAACGCTGCGGCCGCCGGAGTCATTCGAATGTGCGACAGCCACGCTGATCGTATCGAACTTCGTTCGTTAATCGAACTAAGCTCGTATCGCGTTTTCCGAACGCGTGGCCAAGATCCCACGCGGCGTCTTCGTATCGAGACACGCGCCCGTTTCAATTTGCAGGTTTGGTCATGAACGATCCGCATAATCCCCTGAAAGGCGCGTTGTGGGCGTCGGCGCATTCGGAGCATCGGCCGATGCCGATGGGTGTGTTTATCGCGGCTGCGCTGGTGGTGACGGTGCTGCTGGTCTACGGCCTGGCCCACGTGAATTTCGCACCGGTGCCAACGCCGCCCAAGGAGATGCGCGTGACGATGGCGCCTCCGCCACCACCGCCTCCGCCTGAGGTCAAGAAGATCGAACCGCCGCCTGCGCCCGAGCCCACAGAAAAGCCGAAGCCCACACGGGTCAAGCCGAAGCCTTTGCCAACGCCTAAACCGCCGCCCGCCAAGCCCGCTCCCGCGCCGAAGGAAGCGAACATCCCGGCGGCAGCCAATCCCGCGCCGAACGCGCCGGCCCTGGCGACTGCGCCTGCGAACGCCGCTCCGTCTACACCCGTTGCCGCGACAGGCGCCGCGCCCGCGCCGGCGCCGCGGTTGCATGGTGTGGTCGACGGCCGTGGCCATTGCCAGTCGGTTCAGCCCCAGATCCCGCGGCGCGCGCTGGAGCAGGGTATCTCGGCGACCGTGGTCGCGCGCTTGTCGATCGGCGCGGATGGCCAGGTCGGCGATGTGCAGATCGTCCGCGTAACGCCGCCCACGTCGGTATTCAACGAGGCCGTGATAGCTGCCGGCAAGGGATATAAATGCGAGAAGAATCCGGAGCCGTACATTGGTGAGGTGCAGTTCTCGTTCAAGACAACGGCGGCAAGCGACGATGAATAAGGGCTTTATCACGCTGGGGTTTGCCGCACTGCTCGTTACATCGCTCTCTGCGTCACAAGCCTTCGCCGGACCGTCCATCGCACAATACGACGAGCCGAAGTATCCGGCGAACTTCACGCATTTCGACTATGCGGACCCGGACGCGCCGAATGACGGCGACATGAATTTCCAGAACTACGATGAACTGCAGAGCTACGATTCGATGAACCCCTTTCTGGTTCGCGGCGCACCGGCACCCGACTTGAAGAATCTGATGTTCGATACTTTGATGCAGCGAAGCTGGGACGAACTGGCGTCGGAGTATCCGTTGATTGCCGATGACGTGGAAGTGGCCCAGGATGGCAAGTCGGCGACGTTCCATATCAATCCCAAGGCACGGTTTTCGAATGGCGATCCGATCACCGCCGCCGACGTGAAGTATTCATTCGACACGCTCGCGAGCCATCAGGTCTCGCCGATCTACAACTCGCAGTTCGCCAACATCAGCCGGGCGAGTGTGATCGATCGCCTGACGGTGCGCTTCGACTTCAGGGAAGCGCGTCGCGATGGACCGCTGATAGCAGGCGACCTGCCGGTTTTCTCGCCGAAGTGGGGCATGAAAGCGGATGGAACACGGCCATCGTTCGATCAGATCTCGGACGTGCCGCCCGTTGCAAGCGGTCCTTATCTGATCGAGCAGCGCAAGAACGACAAGCAGATTACGTATCGGCGCAATCCCGACTACTGGGCCGCTAATCTGCCTTCGCGGCGTGGCATGTACCGCTTCCGGCGCATCACCTTCCGGCTCTTCACCGATCACTACACGTCGCTCGAAGACTTCAAGGCGGGTCACACCGATATGCGTGTGGAGTATTCGTCATTGACATGGGCGCGCAAGTATGTGGGCAGGAACTTCACCAACGGCTCGCTTAAGAAAGGTGAGTTCCCCGATGGGCCAGCGCAGATGCAAGGGATGTTCTTCAACACGCGCAAGCCGCAGTTCGCGGACATTCGCGTCCGTCACGCGCTGACGCTCGCCTTCGATTACGACTGGCTTAACCGACTGACTTTCTATGGTCAATACCGGCGCACGGGCAGCTACTTCCAAGACAGTCCGTTCGGTGCGCAGGACATGCCCGATGCGAAGGAGCTGACGCTGCTCGAGCCGTACCGTTCGGCACTCCCGGCAGCCGTATTCGGCCCGATGCTGAAGCCACCGGACACCATCCCGCCGCATTCGTTGCGCGCCAATTTGCGCGAAGCCCAGGCGCTCCTGAACGAAGCGGGCTGGACGTATCGTGACGGAGCATTGCGTGATGCAAACGGCACGCCGATGACCATCGAAGTCATGGACGATCAACCCGGAATGGACAAGGTCATCTTGCCGTATGTCGAACAGTTGCAAACACTCGGCATACAGGCGCACCTGCGCGAACTCGACAGCGCGTTGTACGAAAAACGCATGGACGCATTCGACTTTGACATGACCACGTATATCTACGGGCCGGTCACTATTCCGGGCGGTGAACTGACGCGCCGTTTCGGTAGCGCGGCTGCATCGCAGACCGGCTCGGAGAATTACCCGGGCATCCGTTCAAAAGCCGCCGACGCCATGATCGACGCTGCGTTGAAAGCGCAGACGCTAAGCGATCTCCAGACCGCCACGCGCGCGCTAGATCGCATCCTGATCAACGGATATTACATCGTGCCGGAGTACTACACACCGAACACGCGAGTGGGTTATCGGGCGCGCATGGGTTTTCCGCAGGTCTTGCCGCATTCCTACTATGCCGAGGACTGGCTGATCGATTACTGGTTCGTGAAGCCGGTTTCGTCGGCCACCGTCGCGCAAACACACTGAGGTCGACATGGCCGCCTATATCCTCAGACGCCTGTTGCTGATGATCCCCACGCTGATCGGCGTGGTCACGCTTACCTTCGTGGTGACCCAGTTCGTGCCGGGCGGTCCGGTCGAGCAGATCCTGGTCCAGATGCGCCACGGTGGAAACCAGGGCGGCGAGGGTGGCAGTAGCGGGGGGTATCACGGCGCTCAGGGTGTCGATCCGCAGCAGGTCGAACAGTTGAAGAAGCAATTCGGCTTCGACAAACCGCCGCTGGTGCGCTACGCGAGCATGCTCAAGAACTATGCGAGTTTCAATCTGGGCCAGTCGTATTACCAGCATCAGAGTGTCTGGGCCGTGATCCGTTCGAAGCTGCCGGTCTCCATCACGCTGGGCCTCTGGACCGTGCTGCTGACCTATCTCATCGCGGTGCCGCTGGGTATTTCCAAGGCAGTGCGCAACGGTTCCCGCTTCGACACGGCCACGAGTGTCCTCGTCCTCTCCGGCTACGCCATTCCGGGTTTCGTGCTCGGCGTGCTGCTGCTCATGCTGTTCGGCGGCGGCACGATGTGGCAGGTATTCCCCATGCGCGGCCTTACCTCCGACGACTTCGACCAGCTCAGTATCGCGGGCAAGGTGCTCGACTATTTGTGGCACATCGCGCTGCCGGTGACGGCTTCGGTGGTCGGCAACTTTGCGATCGTCACGATCCTGACGAAGAACACGTTCCTCGAGGAGATCAGCCGGCAATACGTGCTGACCGCACGTGCGAAGGGCGCGCCGCAACGCGATGTGCTCTGGAAGCACGTCCTGCACAACGCGATGATTCCGCTCCTGACGGGCTTGCCGGCGGCATTTGTCGGCGCGTTCCTCAACGGCAACCTGCTGATCGAGACGCTGTTTTCACTCGATGGCATGGGCCAGCTTTCCTATGACTCGGTGATCCGGCGCGACTATCCCGTCGTGCTCGGTTCGCTTTATCTGTTCACCCTGATTGGTCTCGTGACCAAACTCATTGCGGACGTCTGTTATGTCCTTGTCGACCCCCGTATCCAGTTCGACCGGCTGGACCGATGAGCGTGTGAATGTGCCCGAAAGCGTGTCCGTAAGCGGCGCGCCAGCGAGCGCACCCGTTCCGCCGCCGTCGGAGTCGCCCGGCCGGCGCGTGTGGCTGCGTTTCAAGGCGCAGCGCTTAGGCTATTGGAGCACGATCGTGTTCGTGGCGTTGTTCGTCATCAGCCTGCTGGGCGAGGTGCTGGCGAACGACGAGCCGCTCCTGATCCGCTACGAAGGACACTATTATTTCCCGATCGTGACGGACTATTCGGAGAAGGTATTCGGCGGCGATTTCCCGGCGCGCGCGAACTATCTCGATCCGTATATTCGCGACCGGCTGGAATCGAAGGGCAATTTCGCGATCTATCCGCCCAATCATTTTCACTACGACACGGTCGACTATTTCGCGACCAAGCCCAATCCCGCGCCGCCCTCGGCCGCCAACTGGATCGGCACCGACCAGTTCGGCCGCGACGTGTTTTCGCGCCTGCTGTACGGCTTCCGGCTCTCTGTCCTCATGGCGCTTGCGCTTACGGTCTCCGGCGTCTTCCTGGGCGTCCTGACGGGCGCCGTGCAGGGGTTTTATGGCGGACGCACCGACTTGATCGGGCAACGCCTCATCGAGATCTGGAGTTCGATGCCAGATCTTTATCTGCTGATCATCTTCGCGTCGATCTTCGAACCGACCTTGTGGCTGCTCTTCATCCTGCTCTCGGCCTTCGGATGGCTCACGCTGTCGGACTACGTGCGCGCCGAGTTCCTGCGCAACCGTTCGCTAGACTATGTACGCGCGGCACGCACGATGGGTTTGTCGAACTGGCAGATCATGTGGCGTCACGTGTTACCCAACAGCCTCACCCCGGTGATCACGTTCCTGCCGTTCCGCATGAGCGCGGCGATCCTCGCGCTGACCAGTCTGGACTTCCTGGGGCTTGGCGTGCCCGCACCGACACCGAGCCTCGGCGAATTGCTTGCCGAGGGCAAAAACAATCTCGACGCGTGGTGGATCTCCGGCGCGGCGTTTGGCGGACTCGTGGTCACCTTGTTGCTGCTAACATTCATGGGCGACGCGTTACGCACTGCGCTCGATACGCGTACGCGCGGTTCCGCATTCGGAGGCGCACAGAAGTGACGCGCCCTCTATTGCAACTCGACGGTTTGTCGATCGGTTTCGGCGACAAGACTGTCGTGCAGGACCTGAATCTCTCGATCGCGCGCGGCGAACGCGTGGCGCTGGTCGGTGAATCGGGGTCGGGCAAGAGCGTCACGGCGCTTTCGATTCTCGGTCTCGCGGATCAGGCCCGCCAGACGGGGCGCATCCTGCTGGACGGCGAGGACCTCTTGCAAAAGACTGAGCAGCAGATGCGCGGCATCCGCGGCCGCGACGTCGCGATGGTCTTCCAGGAACCGATGACTGCGCTCAATCCGCTATTTACTATCGGTAAGCAGATTGCGGAGAGCCTGCGTCTTCACGAAGGTTTGCGGCCCAACGCGGCACGCGAACGCGGCATTGAATTGTTGCGGCGCACCGGAATTCCTGAACCGGAACGGCGCATTGATAGCTTTCCTCATCAACTTTCGGGCGGTCAGCGGCAACGCGCGATGATCGCGATGGCGCTGGCATGCCGCCCGTGCCTGCTCCTCGCCGATGAACCGACTACAGCGCTTGACGTGACTGTGCGCCAGCAGATAGTGGAGTTACTGATTGGCCTGCAGGAGCAGGAAGCGGCTGAGCGAGGCATGGCGGTGTTGCTGATCACGCACGACCTGAATCTGGTGAAGCGTTTTGCACAGCGCGTGGCGGTGATGGAGAAGGGCGTGCTGGTTGAGACCAATACGACCGCGGAATTGTTCTCGAATCCTCAGCATCCCTACACGTGCCGCCTGCTGAACAGCGAGCCTGAACGTGCTATCGATCCGATCGCTTCGAATGCGCGGCGACTGCTCGAGGTGCAGGGTTTGTCGGTCGATTACCGGACCTCGATGAAGGGCTGGCGGTCCGCGTTTTCGAAGTCTTCGTTCCGCGCTTTGCAGGACGTCGACATCACACTGCGACGCGGCGAAACACTCGGCGTAGTGGGCGAATCCGGATCGGGAAAGTCCACGCTTGCCGCTGCAATCCTGGGATTGCAGCGGCCGTCGGAGGGGTTGATTCATATCGATGGACAGCCTTTGTCCGCGCTCAAAAGTGCGAACTCGCGGCGCATGGTGTCGTCACGGCTGCAGGTCGTGTTCCAGGACCCGTACGGATCGTTGTCGCCGCGCATGACGATCGAGCAGATCGTGGGTGAAGGGATCGCGTTGCATCGGCCGGAGGTGACGGCGGTCGCGCGTCGTCAGCGCGTGGTGGCGCTGCTCGATGAAGTTGGTATGCCGGCCGACGTCCTGTCGCGTTATCCGCACGAGTTTTCCGGTGGCCAGAGGCAACGTATCGCGATTGCGAGAGCGCTTGCGGTAGAGCCGGAATTGCTCGTGCTCGATGAACCCACCAGTGCGCTCGATGTGTCGATACAGCAACAGGTGCTCAACCTGCTCACGCGGCTGCAGAAAAAGTACACGCTGAGTTATCTGTTCATCACGCACGACCTTGCTGTGATGCGCGCGATGGCGCACAGGGTGGCCGTGATGAAGGCGGGGCAGATCGTGGAGATCGGCGACACGATGGACATCCTGCGAGCGCCTGCGCATCCCTATACGCAGGCGTTGCTTACGGCTTCAATGGTGGCGGGCGCGGCGGCATGACGGCGGTTTTGCCTCAGGCATCGCTAGTTCAGGACACGGGCTCGTCGCTCTTTTCGTTCACGCGACGGTCTGCGCGCAACGCGCTGATGGGGCCGGGCGCTGGTGAGTCCGGCTCCGAACCGGGTTCGGCCTTCGACGCCGCGGGCTTGCCCGGGACGATCATCTTGCGCAGTTGCGGCCCGATCGACGTCGCTTCGAAACACAGCTTGATTCCGAAGCGCGCGCGGTTGAGAAGGTGCGCCGTCGTCACCGCACGCCAGAAGCGGTTCGGGTTGAAACCGGGATAACGCGACTCTCGTTCGATCAACGCCTTGCCATCGGGCAAATGGACGAAGCAGCAGTGCTGGAACCATCGAAGGTCGCGATGCGTGTTGCCAGTCCAGTGCCGGCCGATGGCCTGGTACGCGCCCAGCTCCACGATCTGCTGCCCTTCGTCGGCGAGCGTGTTGAGCGCGGCGGACATAAACGATTCGTCGCCATGATGCTGCAGGTGCTCGATCTCGTCGACATAATGCTCGCAGTGCGCGCGTGCACGCGGCACCAGTGTCTTGAGGAACGTGGGTGTGCTGAGGAGGAACTCGCCGCCATACCAGCGTGGATTGAGCAGATGCTTGCCGGCTACGATCTCAAGATCCTTGATGACGTTGGCGCTGCCATAAGCGGGAAACACTTGATCCGAGATATCGAACGCGCCGACTCCGGCGTCGGCACAGAGCTTGAGCAACTCCTCGCCCAAAGGACGGATGGCGACAATGTCGCTATCGAGCAGCAGTAGCAGCGTGTCGGGCGAGAGCATGTTGGCTACTTGTTCCAGCAGGTCGAGCTTGAAATGCGCTCCGTAGAAAGCTGTGTTCCTTGGGACGTTGATGCTGGTGAGGAGTGTGTGAACGAGTGGACGCCGCTCTTCCGGCACGGCGGAAAAGCATGCATTGACCGCGTCCGGGGCGTTCGTGAAGACGTTGAGCCGGGGCATGCCTGCATGAAGCAGGGTCTTGTTTAAACAAAGCGCCTGGCGGGCGTAGGACAGCGGATCTTTACTCGTGCTATTGGGACTGGCCGTTGCATCGACATCGACAAAGACCAGTGTACAAGGAAAAATTTCCATTCTTTTGTCGTCCAGATCCTTAATCGAGAATTTGTTGCTGATTGGAATCGGGCTATTTGAATGATCAACCGTTATAAGCATCGTGGAAGATACAAATACCGTGTGTCCGCCAAAATGCCAGACATGTGAGACATAGATCACGGTATTAGCGTGATTTGGTTAACTTGCAATGAGGTGTCCGGATTTACATGCATGCAAGCGTGCAAGGCCTAGCGCGGCGCCAAGTCTTGAGGCAACGGGCCGTGGGATGTAACGCGGGTTGCGGCGCAATTATTAGACGGCAAGAGATACCGTGGTTTTGATTTAACAGTAAGCTTGACCGTCTTGTTTATGAAGATGACGTTATGTGCATTTGATCGAATCATCGGCGTCTGTGATGCTTGGATAATCAAGAGGATTTTGGCGCGTGGTCTGGACCTTTGCCGAACCCGGGATTAAAAAACTCCCAAGGTATTCGACGTAACCGTCGCCGATCGTGACGTAATAAGAAGCCCGCTTGCTTGGCGCTTGGCCGCGTTGTGCTCGAATCGCGTATCGCGAGTAAGCTTTAGCGGGAATTTCCATGTGGGCATGATTTTAGCGAAGCAACCCTGACGCATCGGCCTGCAACAAACCCACCTTATTCCGACGCATCAATACAACTGACTTTCTGATGGATAGACAGGAGCTTTCCATGATGAATCGAGACAATCCCGTGTGGCTTATCACTGGCTGCTCGACTGGCTTTGGCCGTGAACTGGCGAAACTCGTGCTGGAACGTGGCTGGCGCGCGGTGGTGACGGCCCGTGATCCGTCGAAGCTCGCGGACCTGGCCGAAGGCCACAAGGACCGTGCGCTCGTGCTGCAACTTGACGTTACTGACCGCAACCAGATCGCCGATGTTGTTGCGCGGTCGCAGAAACATTTTGGGCGTATCGATGCGCTCGTGAACAACGCTGGTTACGGTTATCTTGCCGCAATTGAGGAAGGTGAAGATGACGCTGTGCGGGCGATGTTCGAGACCAACGTGTTCGGTCTGGTTGACATGACGAAGGTTGTGCTGCCCATCATGCGCGCGCAGAAAAGCGGCATCATCGTGAACATTTCGTCGATAGGCGGGATCACGAGTTTCGCTGCCACGGGCTACTACCACGGTACCAAATATGCGGTGGAAGGCATCTCGGAGTCGCTGGCTATCGAAGTGAAACCGCTGGGTATTGACGTGCTGGTGGTTGAGCCCGGACCGTTCCGCACCAACTGGGCGGGGCCGTCGATCAAGCAGTCGGCTACGCGTCTTGATGCTTACGAGGAGACAGCGGGCGAACGCCGCAGGCAGACTGCGGCACGTAGCGGCAATCAGGCGGGCGATCCGGTGCGTGCGGCGCAGGCGATCATCGATGCTGCGCTCTCCGATAATCCGCCATTGCGTCTGTTGCTTGGCAAGACTGCGCTTGAACTGGCGCGCAAGAAAGTTGCTTCGCTGACGCACGATTTCGATGTGTGGGAGAAGACGACTATTGGAGCCGACTTTCCGGAAGGGTCGAGCTAGCCGAAGTTATTGCGCGACGCGTGGCGTACCGGCTTGATCGCGGGCGTGCGTCGCGCAGGGGCCTTTCATGGATCCCGGCTTTCGATATCCGCGAACAAGCACCCATGAAAATAGCTAGGCAGATCACGTAGCCAAACCACCAGAAAATGAGGAAAGAAAAACAGGTGAGACCGTGATGGTCCGTGGGGTGCGGTGCTTGCCCGAGAGCGTTGGGGGCGAAGCGTGTTCGT
>NZ_JALPRJ010000098.1 GCF_030464885.1 Caballeronia sp. SEWSISQ10-4 2
CCACGCACAGTGGCTAATAGTGATAAAGAGAACAGCTAAGATAAACCGGCCACGGACGCAGAAAGCAGCAACCCGGCATTGACCTCGACCGCTAGCCCCGAACAACCCCGAACAACCCCAACCCAGCACCCGGCCCCACCCCTGAGTGCGAACGAAACCCCCTCGGAGCTTTGCACGCCTTGCACTCTTCGGATTCCGCTGCACTCGACCTGCCATTGCCGTTGCGCAATTTCGCCGCGACCCGGCGAATCCTGCTGATCGTGCTGGCGGCATCGATCATATTTCCGGTCGTGTTCCTGCTCGGCTACGGTTATTACGACTACCAGCGTCGCATGACCGACGCCGACGACATCGCCGATCGTGTGGCCCGCGTCGCCGACGAACAAGCCGTCAAGGTGCTCGACCTCAACCGTGAAATCTCGACGCGCATCGTGGAAATGCTCGCCGATAGCGACGACGACCACATCCGTGCGAATCAGAAAGCAATCCACGACCGCCTGAGCGTGATCGGCGAATCGTTCGCGCAAGTGGCCAGCATCACGATCTTCGGCGTGTCCGGCGAGATGCTCGCGAGCAACCGCTACTTCCCGGTGCCCGCCGTTTCAATCGCCAATCGCGACGACTTCGCCTCCGCCCGCGCCATCCGCCCCGATCAGTATTTTTCACTGCCGTTCTTCGGCAGTGTCCAGCAAATCGATGTATTCACAACCAGCGTCGGCCGCAGCCTGAACGACGGTCGTTTTGCAGGCGTTGTGTCGATTGCGCTCAAACGCGATTATTTCGCAGGTTTCTATCGCGATCTGACCAATGGCGAACCGGGCATGAGCGTCGGCCTGTTCCGGCGCGACGGCGGCATTCTTGTGCGCGAACCGCCAAACCGTAGCGGTATCACCCACGCCCACGACACGGCGTTCACCGAGGCCATGCGCAACAACGAATTGTTCGGGCGCGCGCGGATCCGGTCGAGCATCGACGGCGTGGAGCGATTGCTGGCGTTTCGGCGCGTGGGTGACTATCCGCTCTATGTGGCCAGCGGCATCCCGACTGGCGACATCCTCTCTGAATGGCGGCAGCACTACACGCTGATCGCGGTGATCACGGCAGCGCCATGCATCGCGGTCTGGCTGCTCGTGCTGTTTTCGCTGCGCCAGTTGCAGGCGCAACAAGCCGCATGGGAGCGCTGGCAAGCGGAAGTCGCGATGCGGCTCTCGGCCGAAGCGTCCAGCCGGCAGTTGCGGCGCATGGGCGCGCTCGGCAATCTGGTCGCGAACGTGGCGCATGACTTCAATAACCTGCTGATGGTGGTGTCCGCAAATATGGAGCTCGCGCGGCGCAAGAATTTCAACGGCCTGGAAAGGGAAGTGCTGGCGGTCGAGCGTGCGACAGCAGGCGCTGAAGCGCTCGCCCGGCGCCTGCTCAGCGTGGCACGCAAGCAACCGCTCAAGCAGGAACCCATCGATCTCGCCGTCTGGCTGCCTGCCGCGGCCGGGCTGATCGAAACGGCGGCCGGCGAGAAGGTCCAGGTGAAGGTGCAGGTGTCACCCGACATGTGGCAGGTGCGCGCGGATGCCACGGAACTCGAGTTCGCGATCATCAACATTGCCGTGAATGCCCGCGATGCAATGCCGCATGGCGGCCGTTTCGTGATTCGCTGCCAGAACGTTCGCGTGACGGCGGACAACGTCCTGCCCGACGGTGAATATGCGCTGCTCGCCTTCACCGATAGCGGCGAGGGCATGAATGAAACCACGGCACGGCGCGCATTCGAGCCGCTGTTCACGACCAAGCTAAGCGGTTCAGGCACGGGCCTCGGTCTGGCGCAAGTATTGGCGGCGTGCGAGCAGACGGGCGGCACGGCGCGCCTTGACAGCGTGCCGGGACGCGGCACGACCGTGCGGCTTTATTTGCCGCGATACCACGGCCCAGCCGCCGCGCCGGCGAACATCTCGGCGCACACGGCTGGCACGACGGCTACGATCCAGCCGACGCGGCTGAATCCCGGTTCGATCCTGCTGGTGGAGGACAACGAGGAAGTCGCGGCGGGCGTGGCGGCGGTGCTCGCCACTTTCGGCTGCGACGTGCGTCACGAGCTTACCGCCGACAAAGCCTTCGACGTGCTCAGCGAAGGCAGCCGCTTTGACCTGGTGTTATCGGATATCCAGATGCCTGGGCGGCTCAACGGCATCGATCTGGCGGAGAAAGTGCGCGGCGCGTGGCCCACGCAGCGCATCGCGCTGATGACCGGCTACGCCGACGAATTCGAGCGTGCGCGCCACACGGGCGTGACGATTCTCGCGAAGCCCTTCAATATCGAAGAACTGCGGGAGCTGGTTTTAGGATGACGCTTGCAGTCACTCACCGATGCACAAGCGGCGCGAAAAAGTCTCCGAGCACTTCAGAAACGCGCTACATTGCGCAGGGACGGCGGCAATGGCCGTCGTAGCCGGCCTCCTGCAACGCCGAGACCGGGTCTTCCGGGAGAAAGTTGCTCAAGGCGAGAAGCAGCATGGCGGCGTGGCTGGGGTTATCGCTGAGTTTGCGCACGAAACCGCTGTGCTCGCCAATCCTCAGACGCGTATCGATCATCAATGCCTGCGGATGCCAATCGTCGATCAACATCGTCAATCCGTCCACGTCCGTCACATGCTGCGCGGCCAAGCCCTTTAACCCGAGCAGAAGCGCGAACGATTCGCCGATCATCGGATCACTGTGCGCAATCACGACCCGCCGGGCTGCCATGGGCGTGGCGGCGCGCTTCGGGTTCCATAAAGCGAACTGGTCGTAATCCGCTTCGACTGGGCGTCGTGTCACAGATTTCTCGACAGTGAGGCGATCGGTTGCCAACTGTTGACGCGTTGGGGAATCGAAAGCGGACGGACACGGTTTAGCCGTGTTCTGGCTTAGCCTTAGCCGCGATGCGGCGATCCCATCATTGTTCCCTTCTTGGTGCTTGGCGAAAGTGCGGGTCGTCATCTATGCGATGAGCAAAAATCGGTCCGCGACGGGCCGGTGAGTGGCGCGTTGCGCGACGAGCGGGGAGAAAAACGGAGAAGGGAATTGCAGCGAACTGGTGAAACGGATGTCGGTCAGTCGCCGTTGGTTCCGGCATTGGTACCGGCGTCGAGCCCGACTTCCGGAGCCAACGTCCTGGCCCGCAAGCTGACTTTTTCCGCGTAGGCTTTCGAGCCGCCGTAGCTCTTCAGCGCCGCGCCGACGTCGCCGCGAGCCGACTGGACATAACCGTGAAGAATCGCCGATCCGGCTTCTATGTTCGCAGTCGCTTCAGTCAGGTCGATGTTGCGTACGAGTTGCTTGTGTGCGGTGGGCACGACCTGCATCAGCCCGGTTGCGCCATTGGCGCCGCGGGCCTTTTCCTTGAAGCGGGATTCGACGGAGATGATGGCGAGGAGGAGGGCGGGGGGAAGCGAGTATTTCGATGCTGCCGACATCACCGCGGCTGAAATCTGCTCTGCTTTGGCCCGCGCGACGCCGAACTTTTCGGAGATCAGCCGGGAGACCTGATGGGTGGCTTCGGCGGTGGCGTCACTGGCTGCGGTGTCTTGCTGCGCGGCCTCGGGGGCATGTTCCTGGGCCACCGCGCCCTGCATCGCACCAAACGTCAGCGCCAGCAAGCAAAGGAGTCTGCTCATGGGGAAGTGGCCTTGGAAGGGAAGGTCGCATTATACAGACGAGAAAAATCCTTGCAAATCATGCGTTTGGTCCCGAGGCGGCAGGTCCAGGCGCGATTTTGCAGCTCGCGGACGCGACCGTCAGGCGCTCGCTACCGGGGCCGAAGCGTGGGCCAGCGGCCGGACGCAATCGCGCCCCGCGGCCTTGGCTTTGTAGAGTTGCTGATCGGCGGCGCCGAGCAGGCCGTACGCGCCGCTCAGGCCCGGCGGCGACGCGGTTGCGCAGCCTATGCTGACGGTGACCGTCCCGTGCACGCTGGCCCCGTGGGCGATTTCGCAGGCTTCCACGCGCTGACGGATTGCTTCGGCGATATGCAGCGCGCCTTCCAGAGGCGTATCGGGCAGCAGCACGACGAACTCTTCGCCGCCGTAGCGCGCGGGGACATCGCCCGGACGGCGCACCGCCGTGGCAATGCTGTGCGCGACGATCGCGAGCGCGTCGTCGCCGAGGGCGTGGCCGTAGGTATCGTTGTAGGCCTTGAAGTAATCCACGTCGATGAACAACACCGACAGCGGTGTACCGGCACGGCGCGCCCGGCGCCATTCGTCGTCCATGCGTTCGTCGAACGCGCGCCGGTTCGGCAGGCCCGTGAGTGCGTCCGTGCCGGCCAGCCGGACAAGCTCCTCCTGCGCACGGGCGCGCTCGCGCAGCGACAGCGCAAGCAGCCACGACACCGCGATGAAACTCAGCCCCGATAACAGCGTCAGCGCGCCGACAATCAGGCTGCGTTCGCGCCACGGCGCCAGTACGTCGTCTTCCGCCGGCGCCACGCCCGCGATGAACGGCGTCCCCGGCACGCGGGCGAAGGTGTAGAGGCGCCGCACGCCGTCGACGGGAGAAACCGCCGCGTACGATCCCGACATGGCATGCGTCATGCCCGAGAACGTGGATGAGCCGGCGACGCTGTGCCCGACCACGTCCTCGCGAAAAGGCTTGCGGGCGATCATCAAGCCATCCTCGTGGACGATGAAGATCGAGCCTTTGCTGCCCGCGTTGAGCGTGTTCAGCAGCGAGCTGAAATAGGCGGTGTTTATTGCCAGCAGCGCAATGCCGGCGAACGAGCCGTCAGGTGCGTTCACGCGCCGGCTCATGCCGATCGTCAGGGCGCCGCCGCGCACGCGCGACGCGAACGGAGGCGAGACGAACAGGCCGGTCGACGGGCTGCGCTGCTGGGCGTGGAAATAGTCGCGGTCGGCGAACGAGCTGGGCGGGAGCGGCGAGTCCTGACCGGCCGCCGTGATGTTGCCGCGGGCATCCAGCACGTAGGCGCCGCTGATATAGGCCGCGGAGGTCGCGCGATCGAACAGGATCTGGCGGCGCAGGGTGGGTGACAGCCCCGTGAGGGCCGGATTCTGCGCGCCATCGACCATTGCCTTCAGCGAGAGATCGTAGATTTCGATGTTGCGGGCGATGTCGGAGCTGATGATCGCGACGAGATTCGCCGACGTTTCGTGCGCGTGCTCGAGCGCTCCCTCGCGTCCCTGATACAACGTGACAATCGACAAGCTCGCCATCAGCACCGCGACCACGGTACCGGCCACGCCCGCGAGCAGCGGATGGCGGGAGAGCGTGCTGGCCATGCCGACCGCCGTCCAGCGCGGCCGGAAGCGGCGTTTCCTCAAACCCGTGGCAGGGGGCGAGGCGGGGTTCATCGCGTGCGGCTCACGAGGCGGTGACGGCTCGGGCAATGGCAAGACTGATGACGCGGCGATCGGCGCGCACTGTCAGGGAGCGTGTCGGGCAGCGGCAGGAGTCTCAGTTTTGGCATCGCGCGGCAGTGTTTGATCGAAGGCTCGCCACTCTGGCTCGCTGGCCGCATTGTATCGGCTCGAACCTTGCAATCTGCTGCGCCGGCCGGCGGAGACGTCCCGGGTACGCAATGCCTGTACCCGCGACGGCGGAAGTGACCCTGCACTCTGCCGTGGGAAGCTTACAAATTCATTTCGAACATGGTAGTCTCGCCCCGTCCTTGGGGAGTAGCCGGCTTCCATTTTCTGGAGGCGCTCATGTCAACACGCTTGGTTCGATCGAACCGTGGCATGAGCAACCACTTTGCTTTTTGGCTTTTGGTTGGCAAGACCATCGATGTGTCGGGGAGACCGGTCGGGCTCGCCGGTGCATCGCATGTTCTCGCCCGACCCGAATGCCACAACGACATCCCCATGAATATTGCTTCTACTCTGCTGCTCGCCTTCGCCATGTCGACGGACGCCTTCGCCGCTGCTGTCGGCAAGGGCGCGACGCTGCATCGTCCGCGGATTCGCGAGGCGCTTCGTACCGGCCTGATCTTTGGTGTCATTGAAGCGATCACGCCGCTGGTCGGCTGGGCGCTCGGCAAGGCCGCTGCACCCTATGTCACCTCCTGGGATCACTGGATCGCGTTCAGCCTGCTGCTCGTGCTCGGCACGCGCATGATCCGCTCGGGTCTGAGCACGCCTACGCCTGACGTCGAAAAGCCCCACAGCCACGGGTTCTGGCTGCTGGCGGTTACTGGATTCGCGACGAGTATCGACGCGATGGCGGTGGGTGTGGGACTCGCTTTCATCGACGTGAATATCTTGTCGACAGCTGCGATCATCGGCCTCGCGACGCTGATCATGGTGACCTTGGGCGTGATGGTCGGGCGCTTCTTGGGCAAGGCCGTCGGGCAGCGTGCGGAGATTGCAGGCGGGTTGATTCTCGTTGTAATCGGGTCAGTGATTCTGGCTGGGCATCTTGGGTATATGAGTTGAGGTAGCGGGATGCGGCTTGCACCCGGCGGCAAGGCGCTCCCGCTTGTCAGCGTGAAGCGCCTTGCGCGGTTGCATTCGTTCAATGGTTCGAATAGAGCGAGCGTCCGGTGATCTGCGTTTGCAGCGGTGCGTGTACGCCTGAGGCGGACGCGCCGCTCGTTGACGGACCGTAGGCGCTTGTCGCGACGCCTTGAGTTGCATCGACGCGGGCTTCGGCGGCGTTCAGTGCATCCGGATAGTGATTACGATCCGATGCCGGGTTGTAGCCCGCCTTCTCCAGTTGCACGAGTTCTGCCTTGACCTCGGCGCGGGTGACGGGGCTGCTGTTCGATTGCGCAAACGCGAAGACCGGTGTGGCCAGCGCGGAAGCGAGGAAGAGTGCTGAAACGAGTGATTTTTTCATGATGAAGGTCCTTGAAAATTAATAAGGGTTACGAAATGATTGGCGGAGAGCGCCGACCGTTTTAAGCGATGTAGTTCGCTTGTAAAAACGGCGCTTCGATAGACACCCTCGCTAAAGCCCACCAATGAAGCAAATATCAAGCGGCACGGCATGAGCTCACAAGCGCGTGAACGTCATATGATTCACGGCACATGGTCATTCATTGGCCTATAGCGCACGCATTCATGTCATACCTACGCGAACGTCCAGACAACTGACCATGGCGATGAAGCGTGAATGAATAGTCTCACGCGGAAGCTTAGGTGCACCTTAAGCCGTCGAAGCGCTTACCGCATGAATCATCCAACGCGTTTTGGCGACAGATCCTTAAGGTTTGCTTAGGTCTCGCAATGTAAAATGCAGATCGAAAATTCTCCGTATCGAACCCCGGTCCGGGCGTGGTCCTTGCATCTGTGGAGTGTCACAACCGGGAGCGATTCCCTACGGAGGTCGTTGATCATGTTGCAAGTGCGAGGGTATTTGGTTCATGAAGGCGGACGGCGTTTGTCGGGGGTTTGCGGTGTTGCGTTGTGCCTGCTGGCCGCTGCTTCGCAGACAGCGTTTGCAGTCGCTGTGCCAAGGTCGATCGCGGTCATGAACTGCACGTTGATCGACGATAACGCCGCCTACAACGACGCTGATACCAATCGCATCCAGCAAGCTCGCATCGGCATGATCAGCGACGATCTGCGCGCGCAGTTGCGCGACCGGCAGCTCTATCGTGTCGCGGACAACGGACCGGCGAGCGGCATGATCGCGCAGCTCGCATCGACACAGGACATGAAAGCTTGCAACGGCTGCGAACTGCAAGTCGGCCGCAAGCTGGGCGTAGAGCGGGTCGGAGTGTGCTGGGTGCAAAAAGTGAGCAACCTGATCATCAATATCAATCTGCGCGTGGAGGATGTTGCATTGGGCCAGGCCGTGTTCCAGCGTTCGGTGGACATTCGCGGCAACACGGATTTGTCGTGGCAGCGAGGTGTCAAGGCGCTGGTCGATCGTCTTGCCGATGACCCGGACGCCACCCGCTGAGCCGGTGCCATGAGGATGGCCGGTGCGCTTTCGGGAGATTTTCCCGCCCTCATCCATTGTCAAGCCACGGCATGATGGGCTAAGTTGGCCTTTGGATCTGCGATGTCCAAAGACATCCGGCGAACCTTGCAAAGAACAATAGGCGGAGACGACCATGCATGTGAAAAAAGCGACGGCGCAGTTGGCGCTCGCATTGGTGGTGACGGTTACGACGCTGGCCGCGAGTCCGGCGCAGGCGGCGCCAACGGCTTACGTGACGAGCGAGACGGCGGGCGTCGGTGTGATCGATCTTGATCAGATGACGCTCACGAAGACGTTTTCATTCGGCGACGACGGTCCGCGCGGCTTGAGCCTGACCGCCGACGGCAAGCGGCTGTTGCTGGCCAACAAGAAACCGGGTGACCTGTCCGAAGTCGATACGGCGACCGGCAAGGTTCTGCGGCGCGTGAAGATCGGCAAGAATCCGGAGTTTGTCCGGGTGTATGGCGGCTACGCTTATGTGACTTACGAGCCGGGCGAGGACGGTGGCCCTCCTCCGGGTGCGCCGGGAGCATTGGGCGCGGCCAAAGGCGGCCCTCCGGGAGCGGCGAAGGGCGATGACGACGAAAATTCGCCCCCGGCCGAAATCGCGATTGTCGACCTGAAGAGTTTGCGGGTGATCCGTTCGGTGAAGAGCGGGCACGAGACGGAGGGCGTTGAGTTCTCGGCCGATGGCAAGGAATTGCTGGTGACCAACGAGGGCGACGACACTGTCTCGGTGTATCGCGTCGGCACGGGGGCGCCGCTGCGAACCCTCAAGCTGGATCACGGATCGCGTCCGCGAGGCATCAAGCGTTCGCCGGACGGCAAGCAATATGTCGTCACCCTGGAAAACACCAACAAGTTCGCCGTGCTGGATGCGCGCAGCTTCAAGGTGCTCAAGACTGTCGATACACAGCTTGGTCCCTACGGTGTCGCCTTCGACCCTGCCGGCAAGCGCTTGATGGTTGCGGCGGCGCGCGGCAAGACGTTGCAGGTATTCGATGCAAAGACCTTCGATCATATCGCCGACGTGCCGGTGGGCCAGCGCTGCTGGCACTTCAGTTTCACGCCCGACGGGTCGAAGGTGATGCTGGCATGCGGCCGTTCGAATGCGGTGTATGTGTTCGATGCCAATAGTTATCAGCCGGTCAAGCAGATCGAAGGGCTGCCGCTGGCGTGGGGCATCGTGACGTATCCGCGTAGCGCGGGGTCTATTGACTAAGGTTCAGGTTTCGTTCGCATCGGGGATCTTCGACCGGTGCGAACGAAAACCTACTTCCACGCGTACCTCAATCCCACCCATGCTCCGCGCGGCGCCCCAATGCCAAGAAACTGTTCGTTGACCGGATTGGCGCCGTCGAACGTATGGTTCGCGCCGTTGAAATCATTCTCGCCAAGAATCGCAAAACTCGCATAACGCTTGTTGAGCAGATTCGTAATGCTAGCGAACACCTGCAACTGCTTCGTGATGTTGTAGGTCGTATCGAGGTCGATCAGGAAATACCCGGCCACCGTACCGTTCACATCCTGATTGTTCTCGTCGCCACGAGCAAAAATACTGCCGCGATACGTCAGGTTGGTCCCCACATTCCACTTTGGCGTGGCCGCATAGTCGAGCCGCAACTTGATCGTGTTCTGTGGAATGCCCGGAATGCGATCGCCCGACTTGACCGTGATGTTGCCGTTGGCATCGGCGCTGGAGTTGCTGGAACTGCTTTCGGTCCAGGTCGACTGATACGTCGCATCCACATAGCTGTAGCTCGCGGCAACACCTAGCGGCCCGAACTGCGTGCGTCCGGCCAGCTCGACTCCCTGCCTGCGGGTCTTACCCACGTTCTGGAAGAACCCAAGCGTACTGGCTGCGCCGTTGCTGCTGACAAACTGGATGTCGTTGTCGAGCGTCGTCCTGTAGATGGCCGCGCTCCATGATGTTGCGTGCCCGAGCTGGCCCCGCGCACCGATCTCGAAGGTCTTCGAGATCACCGGTTGTAACGCCGGGTCCGCAATGAAATCGTTCGGCAAGGAACAGGGCGCCGCCGGGTCGGCACAGGCGAGTTCAATGGCGGTTGGCGAACGCATGCCTTCGTTGTAAGTGGCGTAGGCGGTGAAGGTGGAGGTCGGGTTCCAGTTGACCCCAACCGCCGGATTGAAGCGCGAGAAGGTATGGTTGCCGTCGAGCAGAGGCTGCACGCCGCTTTCATCGCCGATCACGGACTTGGACCAGTTATAACGCCCCGCGAGCGTCATCGACCATTGCTGCGTGAGCGACAAGGTGTCCTCGAAATACACGCCGTAATTGGCGTTGCGTGTCTTTGCATCGGTCTGCGATTCGAAGGGACCTATGCCGATGGTCGCGCGTGAATCGGTGAATTGCGCGTCTTGCGAAGCTTGCGTGAAATGCGAGTTGGCGAAGTCACCCGCCATGCCCGCGACGAACTGATTTTCCAGCCCCATCAGCTTGTTGAGCAGCGTCATCTGCAGGCTGGCGCCGTAGCTGTCGGTGACGATCACGGACTGCAGGTTGGTCGCCTGCACCGTGTCGATGTTGCCGTTGGCGTCTGTCACGCCGAAGTCGTTGTTCGTGTTGCTGCTGGTGTTCACGTTGCGATAGTGCCGGTAATACACGTTGCCGCTGATTTCCAGGTTAGGGCTGAAATAATGCTCGCCTGAGAGCGTGAGATAGCCGACCTGATTTTGGTTCTGGTCCGGGAATGTATAGGCTTGCTTGTAGTTATCGAGGAAGGAGCGCGGGATGGTCTGCGAGCCTTGCAAGGTATTGTCTGCGCCTCCCATGGAGAGCGAAATCGTGGTGTCCGCATCGGTGTAGCGCAGCTTGCCGAAGGCCTGCCGCAGACGGCTGGAGTTGTGATCGGCCCAGCCGTTGTCGTTGGTCGGGTTCGCGGTGAAGTAATAATCCAGGTTCTGGCCGATCACGCCTCCTTGCTGGATCTGGGCCGTCTTGCGGCCCCAAGAGCCAGCCGAAACTTCCGCCTCGCCGCCCGGATTGCTGCGGCCGTTTTTCGTTGTGACAGCGATGGCGCCGCCCAGCGTGTTGAGCCCGAAGGTGGGGTTGGAACCGGGGATCACCTGGATCGTGCTGATTGCGGCTTGCGGAATCAGGTCCCAGTTCACCACGTCGCCAAACGGCTCGTTGATGCGCACACCGTCGAGGAACGCCGACAAACCCTGCGGCGTGCCAAGCAGAGGCGACGCCGTGAAGCCGCGATAGTTGATGTCGGTCTGGGACGGATTGCCCTGGGCCTCGTTGATATTGACACTACCCACGTTTCTTTCGAAGTAGTCGGTGAGGACGGCCGAATGCTGCTGTTCGATGGCGCTGCCCTTGATGGTCTGGACATTGGCCGGCACCTTCTCGAGCGGGGTGCCGATGCCGAGCAGCGGTGTGGTGCCCACTACCACGATCGGCGCGAGCTGGATCAATCTGGCGTCCGATGCTGGTGCTGGCGGAGTGGCCGCCTCCTGTGCCCAGGTCGTGGCGCTCAGGCCGGCAAGCGCGCTGCCGAAGCACAAGCGCAGCGCCAGCTGCGGCGCTAACGGATGCTTGCGAGAACGTTGGTGTGGCGCCTGGCTCATGATTGTCTCCTGCCGGTTTGTCGTTATCGGTATAAGTTTGTTGCCATACTGAAAGCGTCCCACAAGATGCGTCCGGTGCAGCCGGGAGGACTTCCCGATTACAGGGGGAAGTCCTCCCAACCCGCATGATCCACAGGCGACGCGAGCACGCGTGCTGAGTAGAATGAGAGCGCCATGCGATCCGATTCCCCAACCTCTTCCGCAGAAGCGCCCGCACCACGCTCGACCGTGCGGCGCGACCTCGCCTGCGTGCTGGCTCTGACCGTGCTCGCCACCGGGCTCTGCATGCGCTTCGATGTGGGCGAGCTGACGTATTCGCTTACGCGCCGCTTTGAACGGTTCCAGCTAGACGAATTTCCCCCCACGCTGGTTGTGCTGGCTACCGGTCTTGCATGGTTTGCATGGCGGCGTTATCGCGAGTCGCAACGGGAATTGCTGCATCGCCGCGCGCTTGAAGAGAAGGCCGAGCGGCTCCTCGCTGACAACCGGCGTCTTGCAAGCGAAAGCATCGGGGCGCAGGAAAATGAGCGCCGTCATCTCGCACGTGAGTTGCACGACGAACTCGGCCAGTATCTGAACGCCATCGCTCTGGACGCGGGACGTATCCGCGATCTGTCGACTGAGGGCGAACCGGAAGTCCATCGCCTGTCGCTTGCGGTCATGCAGAGCGCAAGCACGGTGTACCGGCAGATAGGCGGCATGATCCGGCGCCTGCGGCCCATCGGCCTCGACGAGTTCGGTCTGCCGAGCGCGCTGGAACATTGCGTGGAAAGCTGGCGTGAGCGCTTGCCGCAGGCATCGTTCACGCTGACGGTGGAAGGCGACTTTGCCAATCTGGCAGACGTGCTGAACATCACGCTTTATCGGCTGGCGCAGGAAGGGCTGACCAACGTTTCGAAGTTTGCGCGCACATCGCGGGTCGAAATCTATCTGGTTCGGACTGCGGATGATGCACGGGCAACACGCGATGAAATTGTCGTGACCATGACCGACGACGGTCCCGGCGTCGATCTGACAAAACCGCGCGCGGGACTGGGGCTGATCGGTATGCGCGAGCGTGTCGAGGCGATCGGCGGAGAGTTCCACATCGCCAGCCAGCCGGGCAGCGGTTTTCTGTTTTGCGCGCGTGTGCCGGTTCAGGCCGGATTGCCCGAGCCGAACGAACCGAGTGAACCCGCGGAGTTGGCGAAATCGGTGAAATGAAGGCCCAGGCGGTTCGCCATTTGCGCAAGCTGCACACCGTTGTCCGCGCCGAACTTTTGACGGATCACCGATTGATGGTTGGCCACGGTCTTTTGACTCAAGCCCAGCCTTTCCGCGATGCTCGGCAGCGTGTAGCCCTGCACCAGCAGACGCAGCACTTCAAATTCCCGAGCGGACAATTGGCGTCCCGGCGGCCCTTCCTGGAAGGCAGTCCGCAAGGCAAGCGCCTGAGAAATGTCCGCGCTCAGATAACGCGCTCGCCGCGCTACTGCGCGGACCGCTTCCACCAGGACGTCGGGCGCGCTTGCCTTGGTCACGTAACCGCGCGCGCCGGCATCGAGTGCACGCCGTACGAATATTGTTTCCTCGTGCACGCTGAAGATCAGCACATGGGCGTCCGGTTCACGGGCAAGCATTCGACGCATTGCTTCAATGCCGCTTGCGCCCGGCAGCGCCAGATCCATCACGACGACATCGGGACGCAGCGCGCAGAAGCGTTGATAGGCCTGAGCGGCGTCGGCGGCTTCGCCGGCCACCCGGACATCGGGGCTGAGTTCGAGCAGACGCCGGTAACCTTCGCGCACCACGGCGTGGTCGTCGACCAGAAGGACACTTATATCGGCAGTGGTCATTTACGAACTCCCGCGAGATCGGCGACGCTGTGATGTTCGGGGCGGCCGTCGCGCGACGCCGCCAGCCGACGTGAATTACTGTCGTTGCGAAACATGATCGGATGTTCGTCCGGCTCGCGTTCGATGGCCGCCTTGCGCACCACATTGATTACAGTTTCGTGGTGGGGCGATTTATCGCAGACTGGATCGGCGTTGGCCGGGTCGCCCGTCAGCAGATACGCCTGGCAGCGGCATCCGCCTGCATCGATGGTTTTTTCCTCGCAACTGCGGCACGGTTCCTTCATCCAGCCGAAACCGCGAAAGCGGTTGAACGCGTCGCTGTCGTACCAGATCTCGCGGATCGAGTGTTGCCTGACGTTCGGGAAGGTCAGGCCGGGCAGCGAGCGAGCCGTGTGGCAGGGCAGCGCGGCGCCGTCCGGTGCGATACCGAGGAACACCGAGCCCCAGCCGTTCATGCAGCGTTTAGGCCGGTTTTCGAAGTAGTCCGGCACGACGAAGTAGATCTTGCAGCGATCGCCAATCTCTTGCCGATACCGCTCCACCACCGCCTCGGCTTCCTTCAATTGCTCCGCGGTCGGCATGAGTTGCGCGCGATTGGTATGCGCCCAGCCGTAGTACTGCGTGTTTGCGAGTTCGAGATATTCGGCGCCCATGGCGAGCGCCATGTCGATGATCTTGTCCACATGCGGCAGGTTGTATCGATGCAGCACGCAGTTGAGCACCATCGGAAATTCGTGTGCCTTGATCGATTTCGCCACGCGATTCTTCAGGTCGAAGGTGCGTGTGCTGCTCAGGAAATCGTTGAGTTCCTGCGTCGAGTCCTGGAACGACAACTGGATATGATCGAGCCCGGCGTCTTTCAATGCATCGAGGCGCTTGTCGGTCAAACCGATGCCCGACGTGATCAGGTTCGTATAAAAACCGAGCTGGCGTCCTTCACGTACGAGCACTTCCAGATCGTCGCGCAAGAGCGGCTCGCCACCCGAAAAACCAAGCTGCGCTGCACCGAGCGCACGGGCTTCATGGAGCACCTTGATCCATTCGTCGGTGGACAATTCGCTGCTATGGTCGGTGTAGTTCACCGGGTTGTAGCAAAACGCGCAATGCAACGGGCATCTGTACGTCAGCTCGGCCAGCAGCCACAGCGGCGGCGCGATATCGCTCATGATGCCTTCTCCAGCCATCCACGCCGCTCGGCTTCGGCGACAAACAAGCGGACTTCATCGCCGATGCCCTGCGCATTAAAAGCCTGTTGCAAGTCCGCGATCAACGTGTCGACATCGCGCGTGCCGTCGCAGCGCTTGAGTATTTCCCCCGCGCTTTGATTCAGCTTGACCATGCCTTCGGGATACAGCAGCACATGCGCTTCCTGCGCCGGTTCCCATTGCAGCCGGAAGATTCCCTTGAGCTTGAGCATAGGCGACGTCATTGCGGGAAGGCCTTTTCGATGGCATCGAGCATCGACCATAAAATGTCGAGCTTGAACTGCAGGATCTCGAGCGCGCGTTCCTGCTGCTCGCGGGTCTTGAAGTAATCGAGCGTGACTTGCAAGCCGTGCTCGACATCGCGTTGTGCGAGCGAGATACGCGAGCGGAAATACGTGAGGCCATCAGCTTTGATCCACGGGTAACACGATGGCCACGTCGCCAGTCGATCCTTATGAATCTGCGGCGCAAAGATCTCCGTCAGCGATGAGCACACTGCCTCCTGCCAAGGCGCACGGCGCGCGAAGTTGACGTAGGCATCGACGGCGAATCTCACGCCCGGCGTTACATGCTTCAGCGACCAGAGTTCGTCGCGCGTGAGACCAACCGCATCGCCTAAGCGCGCCCAGATTTCGATGCCGCCTTCGTCGTTGCCATACCCGTCGTGATCGAGGATGCGCAGCACCCAGCGTCTGCGCGTCTCGCGATCCGGGCAATTCGACATCACCGCCGCATCTTTCAGCGGAATGTTGATCTGGTAATAGAACCGGTTCGCGACCCAGCCGCGGATCTGCTCGCGCGAACAGCCGCCCTCGTTCATCTTCACGTTGAACGGATGATGAATGTGATACGCGGTGCCTTTCGCGCGAAGCTGGGCTTCGAACTCCTCGCGGGTCCAGGCGGCAGCATGTTCGGTAGTAGTCGGAGTGGGGCCGTTCAAGTGATTCTCCTGCGAAGCGCTAGCAACGCTTAAAGTTCGAAAGCCAAACCATCGAAGGCGACTTCAATGCCGTGTTCAGCGAGCAGCCGGCGCTCGGGACCGTCTTCGATCAGGATTGGATTCGTGTTGTTGATATGAATGAGGACCTTGCGCACGCCCGCACGTTTGATCGAATCGAGCACTTCGATCATGCCGCCCGTGCCGGTTTGTGCGAGATGGCCCATATCGGCGGCGGTCTTTTTAGACAGCCCCAGTTCGATCATTTCGTCCGGCGTCCAGAGCGTGCCGTCGACCAGCAACAGGTCGGCGCCGTTCATCGCTTCGAGTACGTGCGGTTCTAAAATGCCGAGACCGGGCGCGTAGAACGCACGCTTGCCCGAATGCTCGTCGATGAACGTCAGCCCGATGTTGTCGCCGCGTTGAGGCGCTTCGCGATGCGGCGAGTAGGGCGGCGCTTTGCTCGACAGCGGCAGCGCTTCAATGCGAATACCCGGCAACGTGGGAACGGTGAACGACGATCCATCGAGTGGGATCGCGTGTCGTTCGACGCCGCAGTAATGCGCGAGTATCGATACAACGGGCAAGCCGGTGCTCAGGTCCTGCAGGACGGCGTCGGTGACGTAGAGCGGCAACGGGGTATCGCGTTCACGCAGCATCAGCAAGCCGGTCACGTGATCGATCTGCGCGTCCATGGTCACCACGGCTGCGATACCGCTGTCGCGCGCGCGCCGCGCCGGTTGAAGTTCGGGATGGGCCGCGATCTGCGCAAGCAAGTCGGGCGACGCATTGACCAGCAGCCAGTCCTCGCCGTTCGCGCTGACCACAATCGACGACTGCGTACGCCGCTGTGCGTTCAGCGTGCCGTTGCGCACGCCGTCGCAATTCCGGCAGTTGCAATTCCATTGCGGAAAGCCGCCGCCCGCGGATGAACCAAGTACCTTGATCTTCATGCGGCGTGACGCCTGAAGCGTCCCTCCCTCGAAAGTCCGGCAATCAAAGTCATGGCAGCATCCTCTCCATCAGGCGGTCTCGGTCTATCAACTGATGTTTGAGCGCGCCCGCCACATGCAGCACGATCAGTGCGATCAATACCCACGCGCTGACCGTGTGCAACGCGAAGAGAATCTTGCGCAAGCCGGGGTCGTCCCAGCCCCACATCGGCAGCGGAATGCCCCAGAAGTGTGTGCCGAACTTGTTGAACGACGAGCCGAGGTAACCCGTCAGCGGCATGAAGATCATTGCAACGTATAAAAGACCCTGCGTCATGCTCGCGGCGGCGCGTTGCCACGCTTGCATCGGGGGAAGCGGAGGCCGACCTGCAACCAGGCGAACCACGATACGAATTAGCACAAGCAGGAAAACGGTCATCCCAAGCGACTTGTGGAAGTTGATCAGGCTTGATTTGAACGCGAGACCTTTCGGCAACCCGACCATGTAGAGACCGATGCCGAGCATCGCGATGATCCCCAGCGCGATCAGCCAGTGCAGGACGATCTGCGCTCGTGAATAGCGCGGCACGCCGGCACTCGCGTCGAGCGTCGCGGCGGACGAATGCGCAATGTTCATGGTCGTCGTCTCCTTCCGTTGGCTGCGGCGTCTTTCGTGTTTGCATATGCACCTTACTGGTTTGCTAACCTTATTGTTCGCCTCATTGCTCACCTCATTGCTCACCTTACGCCGAATGTTTTCATCCGACGATCAGCAGTTCTCCGCGTCCGTCCACCGCCAGATCGCCTGTGTACCGGCGCGGCGGCGTGCTGGCTTTCAACGTCGAAAACGGTGTAATTTCCGTGGCGAGCGAGCGCACCAGAAGCGACCAGAAGACGTCGAAACCCTGTCCGCCTGCGGTGAATGTGGGCGGCATGTGAGCAGGTGCGTGGGCCAGCAGCAACGTGCCGCGACGCATGCCGTAACCGTAGTGCGGCCCGAGTTTCCCCGCGATGCCGATCGTGCCCGCCACCAGCCGCGACGCCGCGCATTCGCCGGCATCGCCGCCGACCAGCACGAGGCCGCGCCGCATGCGGTCGCCGAGCCGCGCGCCGGTGTTGCCGCGGATGGTCAGCGTGCCGCCTGTCATGCCTTCCATGTCGCCGGGCAGCGGACCCGCCGCGAAGTCGCCGCTATTGCCGTCCACCGTCAGGCGGCCGCCGCTCATCTGGCAGCCGGTGAAATCTCCTGCATGGCCGCTGACACGCAATTCACCTCCCGCCATACGAAAGCCGGTGTGGTTGCCGGCTGATCCTTGGATGTCGATCCGGCCTTCCGCCAGATTCGTGCCCAGGCGGTCGAGCCATTGCACTTCGCCTTCGATCACCAGTGCCGCCACGTCCCCTTCCGTACGCGATATATCGAACAAATCGCCGGCCGTGCAGGTCTCGTTACCCGCCGGCAACACGATCCGCCCGATCTCCGCCACAGTGAGAGCCGCAAGCGCGGCCGGCAGGAGTTGGGCTGCGTCGACGCGGCATCCGGGAGCGCTCCTGACTCGCAGCGTCGTCGTGCTCATGCGCGCCTCCCTTCCACGCCGGCCGCAAGCTGGCGCAAATGGAAGTGATAGGGGCCCAATTTCCCGCCGTAGTTTCCCGCCGATATCCGCAACACGCCGCCCGCCCGCCCGAGTCCCACGGCGGCCGTCATGCCCGCGGTCATCGCGGCGCCGACGTCGCTGTCGGTCAGCCCGTCGATCACGATTTCCAGCACGCAGCCGACCTCTGCGTCCAGTTCGCTTTTCGGCGACAAGCCGATAAGCGTCGGACAAAAGGCGTCGTTCGTCGATGCCGGTGCTGCAGCATATTTCGAGCCCACTTTGGAACCGGAGCGCACAACTCCACCGGGGAACGGCATGATCACGTTCGGCAAACGGCGCATCGCGGCCACGGCGCTTTCGGCGACGCGCAGGGCCGAGTCCATATCCCGCGCGAGCAGCAGCAGGTTGCCGCCGCCGACAGCCTTCACCGTGACCGCGCTTTCCTGCGCGACGAACTCGCCGTCCATCACGGGCACGCGCCAGTAGCGCGTGTCGCCGAGCATCTTGGCGATCTGCCAGCCGTCGCCGAAGAAACGTAGGCTGCTGCCGAGTGGGGCGTTGTCGGACAGGGGCGCGCGGCTCGTGGTCGGGTCGATGCCGCTATAGACCGCCGTGGTCGGGCATGTCAGCACGCATTGCCCGACGCGCCGCTCGACCTGCTTCGCCAGTTCCTTCGTCGATACCGCGAACAGCAGCACTGCGATCCCCGGCCGTCCGTCGGGCGTTTCGTGCGGCGCGAGTTCCCGTTCGATGCCGGCTTCGCAGCCACAGCCGATAACCGACGTGGCGAAGCCCGTCAGCGACATCGCCGCATGGTTCGCCCAAACCGGCGTGTGCGCAGTGATGACGAGCCGCGTCGCTTTCATCGGAAAGGCTTCCGCGAAGGTGTCGTCGATGACGGTGTCGTTGATCTGCATGGCGCTCAGGTCCCGGCGCTCAGGCAGGCAACCGGCAAGAGCCTGCCGCCTCGACAGCACGAACAGATCTCATCGTCGCTGATGGCCGTATGCACGGGATTGCCGACCAGATTCTTCGCGCTATAAGCCCGCAAAGTCTTCTCTATACCGTGATCGAAATCGGGCGAGACGTAGTGGATGCCGCCGGTCGGCGTGGCAACCAGCGTGCCGTCGCGGGCGACTAGTTGCCCGTTCTTGAACACATACGCCGGCGATGTGAACATCCGTTCTTTATCCGCCTCGTCGCGATACACCGCGATATCCGCCGCCGCGCCCGCGCCCAGATGGCCGCGATCTTTCAAGCCAAGCAAACGGGCTGGACCGGCGCGCGTGATGATCGCGATGTCGTACAGCGAGAACTCGCGCTTCAACTCCGGTAGCGCGCTTGCTACCTGCGCTTCGGGGTTGAGCTTCGCGATTTGTTCGTCGCGAAAGCCCTTGTCCATCAGCAAGCGGATCAGGTGCGGATAACTCGTGAACGGGCCGCCGTTCGGGTGATCGGTGGTCATCGATACGCGCCACGGGTCGTCGATCAGCAGGAAAATTTCCAGTCCGATGATCCATTGCAACGCGTTCACATAACTCTGTTCTCTGTAGCGGAACGGCACGATTCCGCAGCCCGCGTCGCATTCAATGTCGCCGACTATCCACTTCTTTGGTGTCCCAAGCGGTGCGTTCTTGAACTGCATCATGGTGTCGCCGGAAGCGGTGACGGTCTGCCCGAAAATGATCTGGCCGACATCGATAGACACATTCGGCCGTGCATTGACCGCGTCGGCAATCGTACGCGCGCCTGATGAAAACTTGCGCGGCCCTTCCACGCCGTAGCTATGAAACTGGATGTGGGTCAGGTGGATGGGCAGGCCGTCGGCGGCGTCCATGGTCGCGATCGTCGAGTCGATGTTGCCCGGCACGCCCAGGTTGCTTGCATGCACGTGCAGTGGATGCGGCACGCGCAATTCTGTTAGTGCCCGCGATAACGCATGCAGCACTTCGCGCGGCGTGATGCCGTAGTGAACATGCTGCTCGTCCACGTTCAACGAACGCTGGTTGAACTTGAACGCCGAAATGCCGCCGGGGTTGACCACCTTCACGCCGAGCGCCTTGCTTGCATGCATCGTCCAGCCGACGTAATCGCGCAGACGCTCGAAGCTGTCGCGTTCTGCAAGCAGTTGCAGGAACAGTTCGTCGTTGCCGAGCATCACGTACGCGCCGTGATCGATGATCGGCGTGTCGCCCATTTCCAGGTGCGTGTGGCGTGCGTTGGAGGGCATCATCGCGGGCTCGAAGGCGGCGGTGTATCCCATCTCCGCGTATCGATAACCCGTGGCGAGCGTGCCAGGTGTACATACACCGCAGGAGGGCAGCTGAAGATAGCGGCGATTGGCGGATTCTTCGCCCGGGCCTGCGCCGCTGCCGCGATGATCTTCCGGCAATAGCAAGCGCGAGAGATTGGTCTTGCCGCCGCCGATGTGCGAATGCAGGTCGATACCCCCCGCCATGACGATCATGCCGGTGGCATCGAAGTCCTGATCGATGGAAGCACCAGGTTCCGCATCGACCAACCGGCCGTCGCGCATGTACAGATCGCGGCGTTCGCCGTTGACGCCGTTGGCCGGATCGTAAAGAGTGCCGCCCTTAAGCCGCGTCAGGCTCATGGCCGGCTCCTCGCGTCGGACAATCGCGTCGCTATGGCCGCGACCGTCGGAAGTTCAGAGACGCGTGTCGCGGTCAGCGGCGCGACCACCGAGCCGTCGATGCGAAACATATGGCCGCCGCTGTCCACGCCGGGTGTCGCCACCGGAATGAATACCGTCGATCCACCACGCGCGCCGAGCAAAGTTCTCATCGCGGGGTGTCCGAGCACGATGACCGGGACGTTATCGGCGAGACCTTGTGGCAGCGGCTCGGGCTGAAAACTCGCGACCCACAGGAGCGCATCGATTTCACGCGCTGTCAAAAGCCGTACCGTCCGATAACGCATAGGATCGTGATCGAGCGGCGGCTCGTGAGCGAGGCGCGTGGGCATCGACACGCGAGTGCGTAGCGGAAAACCCGATAGCCACGTGACGGCCTGATTAACGCTCAACGCGCCATCGTCGCCACCGAGTGCGAGCGCGCCTGCGCGCGTCGTCCGGTTTACGGCCTTGACGATCCGGTTCAACGCTTCTATCAGCAACGCTGCATGTGGCTCCGGCAACGCGGCTGGTTCATACACGACCGCCGTATAACGCGCCGCGCTTATGCGCTCGGCCAGCGATGCAAGCGCGTTCGCCATGCCGGTATCGTCGCGGATCGATGCTGCGGCGCGGCCTTCCGTCAGCGCGGACCAGATCGCGAGAATGTCATACGGATCGGCGTCCTTGAGGATCGAATGCGTGCTGGCATTTTCAACGATATCCGCCGCGGGATCGACCTCGCAGCCGACAAAGATCAGGTCGCGGGCATGGTCCGTTCCGCCCAGCACCCGCTCGTAAAAACGCGGATAACGCGCGGACGGCTGGCAATCGAACACGATCAGCAGATCGGCGCGTGCGCGTACTTCAGAGAGTGTGGTGAAGAACGCGCCGCGATCCTGCAATGCGGCTGTCGATGCGGCCATTGCATCGCCGTGCAGATGGTCGAGGATCGCGCCACAACCGGTGGCCAGCGGATAGAGCGCACGGATGCCCGCTACATCGGTCGCGAGACCGCCGAAGAGTGGCCGGGATGCGCTCTTCAGGATATCGGCGGCGCGGCTCAATGCCGACTCCAGGTCGGCGTCCTGACCATCGACCGACGGCTGGCTTGCACCGGGCCCGCTGAACCACGTCAGCGCGTGGGTGAGCCGCGGGCAATCGATATCGGGCGCATCCAGGGCGCCGTCATCGTGCACGATGGTCGTGATGTCGTCGCAGAGCAGGGGGCAGAACGGGCAGGTCCAGTCGCGCATGCCGGACGGGGATGCCGCAGCGGATAGGGACGATGAAGGCGCGACGGACGCGCCCGGTGCGCCGGCATTCGACGGAGGAGAGGACGAAAGGTGCATGGAGCCGTTAGTGCAAAGTCCATGCCGGTTTTTGAAGCGCGGCGCCGGTTTGTAGCGCCGGCAGCCCGTTTCCACGCGCATGCGGCGAGCAAACGCAGACATCGGGGAACGGCGCCGATACCCGCGCCGCAGCCGCTTGCAGATCGCGCCCGATGACACCCGCTGCGCAGCACAGTATGTGCGCCGCTGGAACACAGTGTCACACGCTGGGCACTGTCGTCACGGTTCCTTGCCAAACGATTACAGGCGAACCGCTGGCGCGTACGTTGGCATGGATATTGTGTGATCGGCTCAGGGTTTTGCTGTTGAGGGCAGATCGAGTTGCCGGTCGAGTTGCCGGTCGTGGATGGCGGACGCCACGAGCCATGCAGCAGCGCCGCTTTCAGCCGCGGCGGATAAGTCGGCAGCATGGCGGATACCGCCAGCACCGATAAGTTCGCGATGGCCTGCTTGGGACCGGATGGCGGCGAAGGTGTCGAGGTCGGGACCTTGGTAGGAACCGACGTGATCGAGCGTCATCACGATCACGCGTGACGGCCACCATGAGGTGTCTGGCCGCGTGGCAACCGGATCCGCAAGATCGGTAATAAGGCACCCCGCGCGGTGATCGAGTGAGAGTACGGGAGCGAAACCGGCGGCTTTGGCTTCGCGCAGTGCATCGGTGTTGAGAAGGGTCTCGGTGCCGAAGACCGGCACGAGCGTGGCGCGGCCGGGCCGTTGGGGACCGGGACGGATAGCTTCGATGCGATCGAACAGCGTGCGCATCGAAGGGAAATCGGTGTAACCGGCATCGAGCCAGATTTCGACGGGAGCTTCACCGAGCCCGTTGAGCAGTTCAGCAAGGAGGCGTGCGTGATCGCCCCGCTTGAGGATCGCGCCGAGGTCGGCAATGTAAAGCGTGCGTGCGCCTGTTGCGGCCAGCAACGCACGGGCGACGGCTAGCGGCTCGCTGGTCGCGCACAGTGGGGACTCGATGGGCCGATACCGCGCGCGTTCGCCACGCATGGCGCGCACGGCCTGACCGTCGAGCAGATCGAGTACGGGTATTACCAGCATGGAAGGAACCCTTGACCAAGTTATTCGTGTACGAGTATCTCACCGGCGGCGGCATCGATCCGGCACTGGCCGGCGAGGCCAGCTTGGTCGATCTTAGCGCGCTCATCGTGGAAGGCCGTGCGATGCGTGATGCGTTGGTGAAAGACCTGCTCGACCTCGGTTGCGTGCAGGTGACGTTCGCCAGTTCGCGCTTCGAAACCGTCTCCGAAACTGTCGATCCGGCGTGCAACCATTGCAGGGCGATGCCCGGCGAATCGATCACCGGCTTTGTCGCGCGTGTCGCCCGGCAGCACGACTGGGCGTGGATCATTGCGCCCGAATGTGACGGCTTGCTGCTGCGCTTGCACGATTCCGTGGGCTCGGCGCGCTGGCTTGGATGTTCGAAGGAAGCCATCAGGATTGCATCGAGCAAAAGCGCGACGGCGGCTTGCCTCGAAGCGCACGGTATTGCGGTGACGCCCGCGGTGGAACCCGGCGTGAGCGCTGTCACGACGAATGCGCAAGCGCGCTGGGTCGTCAAGCCCGACGACGGCGCGGGCGGTCTCGATACTTTCGTCTACGACCGTTTCGACGACGCCTGCACCGAATACGACGCACGCGCGGCAGCTGGCCGGAATCCGATCCTGCAGGAATGGGTCGACGGCGAGTCGTTGAGCCTCTCGCTTGTCTGCGGCGAACACGATGTCGAACTGGTCAGCATTAACCGGCAGTTAATCGGCTTGCCTGACACGACGGCGCCGGGCAAGAAGGAGCACGTGGTCGAATTCAGCGGCGTGCAGGTCGATCAGATCGACCGGCAGAGCGAGCAAGGGATGGCGCTCGAAGCGTTGGCGCGACGAGTCGTGGCGGCGCTGCATGGCTTGCGCGGTTTTGTCGGGATCGATCTCGTGTGGCACGCGCAGCGCGGGCCGATTGTGATCGAGGTCAATCCGCGGCTGACGGCGGCGTATGCGGGGTTGTCGGCGCGGCTCGGGCGCAATCTCGCTGGCGATCTGCTCAAGGCGCACGGCGTGCAGCACGGGTGCGGCGCCAATGCCGAAGCGTGCGCATTGGGAGTGCGCTCATGAAGGCCGATACGGTGGTCTTCGGCTGGGATGTGGGCGGCGCGCATATCAAGGTGTCGATGGTGACGGCATCCGGCGAGTTGCTCGACATCGCGCAATGGGCCTGTCCGTTGTGGCAAGGGCTTGGGCATCTGGAGCAGGTGATCGACCATGTGTTCGAGCGCTGGCCGCTTGCCCGTGAGGCTGGCGTGCGCCACGTGGTCACCATGACGGGTGAGATGGTCGATCTGTTCGCTGGTCGTGCGGAGGGCGTCAGGGTCCTCGTGGATACGCTTGAGCAGCGCCTTGGACCCTCTACGCGGTTTTTCGCGGGAGCGGCGGGCTGGCTCGCAGCCAATGAGTGTGCCGATGGCTGGCGCGACGTGGCATCGGCGAACTGGCTGGCCACCGCGCAATGGGTCGCGAGCCGTGTAAGCGACGCGCTGCTCGTCGATATAGGCAGCACCACTACGGATATTGTGCCAGTCATTGCGGGTCGTGTCGTGGCGCGTGGCTGTAACGACGCGACCCGGCTTGTCAGCGGCGAGCTGGTGTATCAGGGCGTGGTGCGTACGCCGTTGTGCGGCGTATCGCATCGCATTGTTTTCCGTGGCGAGCAGGTCAATGTGATGAACGAATGGTTCGCGACGACGGCGGATGTCTATCGGTTGACGGGCGAATTATGGCCGGCTCACGATCAGCATGCGAGTGCCGATAACGGACCGAAGACCGAAGCGGCGAGCTGCGCCCGGATCGCGCGAATGATCGGTCACGATGCCCGCGATGCCGGGGACCATGAATGGCGGGAATTCGCGCAAACGTGGCGTAGCGAGCAGATGCAAATTCTCGCGGCTAACCTCGCGCGCGTGATGGAAGCGCATCCGGCGCTTGCGTGCGCGCCGCTAGTGGGCGCGGGGTGCGGGCGGTTTTTGGTCGAGGCGCTGGCGCAGCGAGAGGGGCGTGGTTTTATTGACTTCGGTGAGCTGGTTGATGCGCCCGGCGCTAGTCAGGATTTGCCGGAATGGGTAGCGACCTGCGCGCCGAGCGTGGCGGTGGCGTTGCTGTCGTTGCACGGGGTACGCGAGCCCGCTGTCGCATGGTTCCACAGTACGGCAGCAAGTTGAAGAGTTGACGCGGACGTGTGGCGTTGTCGTTGTGTGTGGGCGGAGTCAAATCAGAGCGAGGGACATGTCATGTGGGTGGTGAAAATCGGGGGAAGCCTGAGTCACGACCCGTCGCTGCGCGAGTGGCTTACCCAGCTTTGGGAAGTGGGCGGCGGGCGGGTTGTGATTGTGCCGGGCGGCGGGGATTTCGCGGATACGGTTCGTCAGTATCAGAGCGAGTGGCGATTCGGCGATCTTGCTGCTCACAACATGTGTCTGCTGGCCATGGCGCAGTACGCCATTTTGATGCAGGGAGTGTTGCCGGAACTGGTGCTTGCATCGAACGAGATTCGCATTCGCCGTGCGTTGCGCGATGGCCGTGTGGCAGTGTGGGTGCCAACCGACCTGATGCGCGATACGCCTGATGAGATGACCAACTGGGACACGACGTCGGATAGTCTTGCTGCGTGGTTGTCGACTACGCTGAATGCCGAGCGGCTGATGGTGGTGAAGTCGTGTGCGGTGGAAGCGGGGACGCCGCTTGAGGCCCTTTCGTCGAAAGGGGTGGTCGATGCGCGCTTCGTCAAGCATGTGAAGGATGCTAACTACGTTGTGGAGATGTTTAATAAGGGCGATGCGGGGTTGATGCGGGATAGGTTGTTGCACATTCCGGTTGTTTAGGGGGTGTCGTTCGCACTTGGGGTTGGTTGCGATTGCTGGCGCTCGGAGGGTGTCCCGGATTTTGTGTAAACGGGTTTTTGTTTAACCCTGTGACATCCGG
>NZ_JALPRJ010000099.1 GCF_030464885.1 Caballeronia sp. SEWSISQ10-4 2
TACAGCTAACTCACGCAGACCACTAACGCCGAAAGCACCAACCCGGCATCGACCCCTCACCGCTAACCCAAAACCACCAAACCCGTCCACCGGCGCGAGCGAAACTTAGCGTCTAAGTCTCGCTCCAAAGCCTCAGCAGATTGTGATAACACCCCACGAGCGTGCGTCTGGCGGCATCGTCGGCGTTCTGTGCGTTGAGCCTTTGAATTGCGTTGTCCATATCGAATAGCAGGCTGCGGCGCGTGTCGTCGCGAACCAGGCTTTGCGCCCAAAAGAAACTCGACACCCGCATTCCCCGCGTCACCGGCCGGACTTCATGCAGGCTCGTCGCCGGATAAACAATCGCGTGCCCCGCCGGCAACTTCACTTCCTGCACGCCGTAGGTATCTTCGATCACCAGCTCGCCGCCGTCATAATCCTCCGGCGGCGTGAGAAACAGCGTGATGGATACATCCGTGCGTACGCGCGTGCCATGTCCCGGCACGAGGCGGATCGCGCCATCCACATGACTGCCGAAGTGCATCCCGCCTTCGTAGCGGTTGAACAGCGGCGGATAAACCCGGTTGGGCAGCACCGAACTGATGAACAACGGATGCCGCTCGAGCGCACCAATAATCACATCGCCAAGTTCAAGCGCAATCGGTGCTTCCTGCGCAATCTGCTGGTTGCGCTTGACCGGCGCGCCCTGATAACCGGCCGTCGCGCGGCCGTCCACCCAGGCGTCCGAAACATCTAGCCGATGGCGCATGGCCGCTGCATCTTCAGGGCTGAGGACGTTCGGTATCGAGAGGATCATGGTTTTAGTCCAGCAGCGCTGGCCGCGCAAAACTCATCGCGCGGCTCGCGTGTTCCGCAGTCGATCAATAGAAGCGGTAGTTTAGCGTCGCAAGGAACGTCCGGCCATAACCCGGCACCGCGCGCCCGCCATCCGACGGAATCAGCGCGTCGTAGTAATGCTTGTTGGACAGGTTCTGCACGTTGAACTGGATGTCGTAATGTTTCTGGTGATACGCGGCCATCGCGTCCCAACGCGTGTACGCGGGCACTTGCACGAAGTCGTTGCTGGCCGCATAACGCGCCGATGTGTACACCGGGCCGCCGCCAAAGGTCCATTGCGGCGTGACATCGTAGGTTGTCCACAACGTGATCATGTTGCGCGGCGTGTTCGCAAGCGTCTTGCCGTTGGTGTTGTCCAGCGCCTTCACCACCTGGCCGTCCATGTACGTGTAGCCGCCAAAAACCTGCCACTTGTTAGTGATATGGCCGGCCAGCCCGAGTTGATAACCTCGTACGCGCACATCGCCGTCGAGCGTATAACTGCCGTCCGCCTGAAGCGTCCGGGCATTGGTTTTATCGATGTTGAACAGCGACTGCGTCACCGACAATCCGCCGCCAAGCAAATCCCACTTCGTACCGACTTCATACGAGCGATTCGATTCCGGCGGGATGTTCTGCTGGTTGTTCGTCAGCGTCAGCGCTTCCAGCGACGGATTGAACGACGTGCCGTACGAAACGTAATACGACTGCCAATCGGTTGGCTGGAAAATGATCCCGCCTCGCACGCTCGTGAAGTAGTTGGTCTGCGTGCCGTACGAAGGCAGGTTGATGGTGTTCTTGATCGACGCTTCGTACCTGTCCCAGCGCAAGCCGCCGACCACCTTCCAGTACTGGCCGATGGACACCGTATCGTTGGCATAGATGCCAATGCCGTTCGCGCTCGATTCCGCGAGGTTGGTCGCCACAACCTTGGTACTCGCCGGACGCGTGGTGTATTGCGGATTGAGCAGGGGCACGATCGCCAGCGTGTTCGACGGCAGGCCCGCCGCCGTCGCGGTGAACGTCTGGTTGCTGTACGTTTCGTGGCTCAGGTCAATGCCTGCTATTACCTCGTGCTTGAGCAGGCCCGTGTTGAGCTTGTAGTCGATATCGGTCGTGTTGTAGACCGAGTGATCATTGATGTTGCGGTCCTTGCCCTGCAACTTCACATACAGCGATGACAGCGGCAACGAGGTGTAATTGCCGTTGGCCAACGCCGTCGATGTCCCCAATGGCCCGGTCAGCACGGCCGCCGCGTTGGTCGCGGTCGCTTCCGTGCTGTAGTGGCTGAACTGCGTCTGGTTGCGCAGCGTGAGGTTGTCGTTGAAACGATGCTGGATGCGCGCCGAGAACGTCTGCACGTCCTGGATCGTGCGGTCGCCTTCAAAGCCGTAGAACTGGCTCTTGCTCACCGGCACCGGCGCGCCGTTCACGGGCGGAATGCCGTAGTCCGGCTGGTCGCGGTTGTGCTGGATGAGAGCGGAGAGCGTGATTTCCGTCGGCGTGCCGATGCCGAAGCGCACCGTCGGCGCGAAGCCGTAGTCCTTGTTTTTCATCACGTCGCGCGTGGAGCCGAGATCCTGGCCGAACGCGTTGAGCCGCACGGCGGAGGTGCTGGAGAGCGGCTGGTCGATATCGAAGCTGGTGCGGTAGTGGTCGCTCGTGCCGACCATCGCGGACACCGACGCGTGCGCTTTGAGCCCAGCCTGTTTGCTCACCTGGTTGATCGCGCCGCCCGTGGAGCCGCGGCCGAAATACAGTGATGACGGGCCGTACAGCACATCGATGGATTCAAGGTCGAACGTGTCCCGATAGTACTGTCCGCGATCGCGGAAGCCGTCGAGGTAGATGTCCGTGCGAGCGGAGAAACCACGCAAGTTGATGTTGTTGCCGATCTGGCCGCCTTCCGCCGCGCCAATGGTGACGCCGGGGACGTTGCGAAGGGCATCGGAGAAAGAAGTCGCTGCCTGGGAGTCCAGCACGGCTTTGGGAACCACAACGGCGGCCTGGGGAATATCGCGCAATGCGGTTGGCACCTTGGCGCCTACGCTGGATTTTTCGGGCTGGAAATCGTTGGCGGTGTCGGCCTGGCCGGTTACATGCACGGCGGGCAGGGTGGCGTTTTCGGCGGGTGTCGCGGCTTGGTCCGTTTGAGCGATTTGATCGGCCTTGCCGACCGGCGCAGCCTGCGCGTGGGCATAAAGCGGCGCGGCAGCAGGAACCACCACCACGGTCATGATCGCGGCGGCCAGCGGTGTCTTCCTCAACATGTGTTTTCCCGAGTACTAATGGTCGATGACCGGCACCTTCGCGCATTGCCGGTCTATGGCTTCCGCGAATGCCCGCGGCGACGCGAGTAGCTGGCGAACGGCTGAGCCGAAGCAGTAACTGCATCGTCGCGATGGAAACGTGGCGCTTGCTTGTTTATTAAATGAGAATCAATATCATTACATAGGTAATAATTGTTTTCAATACTGATGCGCGAACTTTCCAGGTGCCTGACGTGCTAAGGCGCTTCGCGATTTTCGCGATGGGAGTTTGGTAAGGGGGAGTGACACGTACCGGGGCAGTTGCCCCGAATTTGGAAGGCGACGAACGTTGACGCAGCGATCGTGCGTGAATCGGGGACGCCTTAGAAACGGCGGGCTTTTACTCAGGTGACTGAGGGGGTGTCTTCGAAAGTCCTGAGCGCCGCCGCGACGTCGCGCTGCAATTGCCCGAGCGCGGCGATTTTCGGATTGGTAATCGTTGGAATTCGCTGAACTGTAGCGGGAGACGCGGGTCGATATACTTACGATGTTTTAGCCAACCCGGCGCTTTGGGCTGCACGCCGCCCTCCATTACTCGATAACGGTCGTATGAAACGCTATTTGCCTGTTCGCATTGTTCTGCTCGCTCTGGCCTTCTCGGCGACGCTGTTTTCCAGCACGTCGTTCGCCCAGACGAGTCCTGATGCCGTCGTTAAAGGAGCCGTTGAAGGAACCGTCAGCGCGATGAAGGCTGATCCTGCGGCACGTGGCGGCGACATGGCCAAGATCACGCAACTGGTGCAGACGCGTTTTGTGCCAGCCACGGATTTCCAGCGCACCACGCGGATTGCCGTCGGCAAGGCGTGGAGCACGGCGACGCCGGAGCAGCAGAAGCAGCTCTACGATCAATTCCAGACACTGCTGGTGCGCACTTACGCGTCGTCGCTGGCGCAATTACGCGATGAAGACGTCAAGTTCAAGTTCGACGTCCCGGCACTCGATGCCGGTGCGAAAGATGCCGTCGTGCAGTCGCATGTGTATTCCACGGGTGGCGATAACCCGGTGCGGTATCGACTGGAAAAGACGCCGGACGGCTGGAAGATCTACGACATCGACATGATGGGCGCGTGGCTGATCCAGGTGTATCAGACGCAGTTCGCGGGACAGTTGTCGAAGGGCGGCGTGGATGGCTTGATCAAGTTCCTGACCGCACACAACGCGCGGACGGCGGAGTGATAAAGGGGCGGTTGGTGGGCATCTCCTAATCGCCGTTTTCACGGTAGCCATGTGCTGTAGCAAGAAAAAAGCGCAACTGACGACAATCCGTTTCGCTTTTTTCTTGCCGGTGTTGCCGCAAAACTTTATGCGCACCAAGTTTCACCCTCACGCGCTCGCCCCTACCTCAACACTCCGACACAAGCACCATCGCCTTCGACGAAACGCTCTTCGCCGACTTCAGCGCTTTCTCTCTCACTGCGGTCATGTTCTCGGTCTCGCTGGAGTATCTGAACGAAGCCGGCAGCAGCCGATAATCCGCCGCCACCTGCGCGGCCTTCGTCTCACTGAAACCCGTCTTGTGCAGCAGTCTTGCCAGCAGTGAGTAGTCGTCCAGATCGGCTTTGCCGAGATTGATCACTACGCTGAATTCAGCCATCGCTTCCGGCTTGTTTGCTTTGAAAACACGCGATGCTACACGGGTGCACAGCCTACGCATCTTGAAATACAAAACGGGTGGTTAACGTCGCTGTTCGCGACCTTATCCACCCGTTCCTTTTGCTGCACTCAGCCGAAGCTCAGGCGCTCATCACCGAGTGCCCGATAAATCCGACACTCAAGCCGCAGCCGTCGTTGTCTGCTTGCCGCCCTTGTTGTTCTTCGCGCGGCCGATTTCTTCCAGCTTGATCTCGACGTGCTTCGAGAACACGAATTCCGCCGGGCGTTGATTGTCGACCGGCAGGTCTTTCGCATAAGCACCTTCCGTACGCGGACCACGCAACGCGACACCCAGCGCCTTCAGCGGATGCGAAACCGTATCCATCACAGCAGTGGCTTCGAAACCGCAATGCACCATGCAGTCCGCGCATTTCTCGTACTTGCCCGTGCCGTACTTGTCCCACTCGGTGGTTTCCATCAATTCCTTGAAGGTCTTCACATAACCTTCACCGAGCAGATAACACGGACGCTGCCAGCCGAACACGGTACGTGCCGGATTGCCCCACGGCGTGCATTCGTACGTCTGATTGCCGGCCAGGAAGTCGAGGAACATGCTCGACTGGCTGAACGACCACTTCTTGCCGTTATCGCCGCGCTTGAAGATGTCACGGAACAATTGCTTCGTCTTCTCGCGGTTCAGGAAGTGCTGCTGATCCGGCGCGCGTTCGTACGCGTAACCCGGCGACACCGTGATGCCGTCCACGCCCATGGGTCCGAGCGTGTCGAAGAAATTCGCTACGCGCTCTGGGTCGGCGTCGTTGAACAGCGTGCAGTTGATGTTCACCCGGAAACCACGGCGCTTCGCTTCCTTGATGGCCGCAACAGCCTTCTCGTACACGCCGTCTTGCGAGACCGAATGGTCGTGCGCCTGCTTGTCGCCGTCGAGGTGAACCGACCAGACGAAGTACGGATTCGGCTGGTAGTCGTCCATCTTCTTTTCCATCAGCAGCGCGTTTGTGCAGAGGTAGACGAACTTCTTGCGCGCGATGATGCCCTTCACGATCTGCGGCATTTCCTTGTGCAGCAGCGGTTCACCGCCAGCGATGGACACCACCGGCGCGCCGCATTCATCGACGGCTGCGAGGCAGTCCTCCATCGAGATGCGCTGATTGAGAATGGGATCCGGGTAATCGATCTTGCCGCAGCCGTTACACGCCAGGTTGCAGCGGAACAGGGGTTCCAACATCAGCGCGAGCGGATAACGCTTGTTGCGCATGAAATGCTGGCGCGCGATGTAAGCGCCAACCCGGACTTTTTGCAGCATCGGAATAGACAATTGCGTGTGCTCCTTAATCTTCGCGAAGGGCGCCGGCGGATGCCGTTGCCGCGGCAAGCGGCTTCGTCAGTTTCGCGGGGAGTTTGAATTCAACTTTTTCTTCGCGGCCGGACATTGTCGTGACTTCAACGGGGCCCAGCGCGCGCAGTGCATCAATAACGTGTTTGACCATTTCTTCCGGCGCCGATGCGCCGGCCGTAATCCCGACGGCTTGCGCGCCCGCAAACCATTCGGCTTTCACTTCCGAGCCGTCTGCCACGAGGTAGCTCGGCACGCCGGTTTCGGCGCCGATCTCGCACAGGCGATTCGAATTCGAACTATTCGTTGCGCCGACCACGAGCAACACGTCGACTTGCTTGCTCAGTTCGCGCACCGCAGCCTGGCGGTTTTGCGTGGCGTAACAGATGTCACGCGTGTCCGGGCCGACGATGTCCGTGAAGCGGCGATGCAACGCGTCGATGATGTCGCGCGTATCGTCCACCGACAAGGTGGTCTGCGTGACATACGCGACGGGTGCATCGACGGGCAGCGCGAGCGTTGCCACTTCGGCTTCGCTTTGCACCAGCACCACTGTGCCGGGAATCTGGCCGATAGTCCCTTCCACTTCCGGGTGCCCCGCGTGACCGATCAGGATCAGCGTGCGGCCCTGCGCGACATATTGCCGGCCCTGCACGTGCACCTTCGTGACCAGCGGACACGTGGCGTCGAGCACATCCAGCCCGCGTGCCTCGGCGTCGGCTTCCACTGTTTGCGCCACGCCGTGCGCGCTGAAAATAGCGACAGCACCATGCGGCACTTCATCGAGTTCTTCGACGAAACGCGCGCCCTTGCTACGCAGGTTGTCGACGACATGCCGATTGTGAACAATCTCATGACGCACGTAGACCGGCGCGCCATGTCGTTCAAGAGCGCGATCGACAATCTCGATCGCGCGGACCACGCCCGCACAAAAGCCGCGGGGTTGAGCAAGGATAATACGCATATTCGGGCGAACTCCGACTGGCGCGGGTTTCGAATGGAACCGGCTATAAGCTTCGATCAAATCCGGTCGATTTGTTGTAAGCAAAATTAAAGCTTCTCGGGAAAAGTCGGGAAAAGCTTTCGGAAACAATTGCCTAAAAATAGGCCATTCGTTTCAACTTTAAGGCCGAAGTTGACCGCGTATTCTAACGCGTTCGCTTTTTGGATGCTCGTAAGGGGCTGTTTCCGTTTCTATCGACAGGGTTGAATTACTGTGCGGGTGCGGAAGCCGGTAAACTGGCGCTTCGCCGCGTTGCCCTTAAAGCGCTACGAAGCCGCTATGAGCGGGCTTTTGAAGCGGCCAGAAGCGTACGCGTTCTGGCGGGATCCACGCCGCAAAATTAAACCGAAGCTGAAGCGAAGGCGACAATAAAGCCAGACCCGAGTCGGGTCGAAGTCGCATTGATCCAGCCCGATCTGTTCTCTGACGGGTTTTCGGACAGCGCGCGACAAGAATTCATAGTGTGTCGAGTCGTTGCGCCTATCCAACATTTTCGCCCCGGGGTGAGCGGGATGTTGTGACGCGTCAGCCGCCCGGCATGCACGACCTGCGTGCGTCGATGTCAATTCAGGCATCCGCGCGGGGTGTCGAATACCTGGACCCTCTCATGGAAGTGGATCACTACGAAAATTTTCCGGTAGCCAGCATGTTGCTGCCGAAAAGGCTGCGTGCGCCGGTCGGCGTGATCTATCACGTCGCGCGCACGGCAGACGATATTGCCGACGAAGGGGTCTTCGACCCCGCCGAACGCCACGCCCGTCTCGCCGACTTCCGCGCCGGGCTGGATGCGGTCGCCGCCGGCGATCCGGCGCCGGTTCATCCCATGCTGTTTGAAAAACTCGCCGGCCTCGTCGCCGAAAACGGGCTGCCGCTCAAGCCCTTCTACGATCTCGTCTCGGCGTTCGATCAGGACATCGAGACCACGCGTTATGCCGACTGGCCTGCCCTGATGGACTATTGCCGGCGCTCGGCGAATCCGGTCGGACGGCTGATGCTGCATCTCGTCAACGCCGGCACGCCCGGGAATCTCGCCGATTCCGACGCAATCTGCACCGCGTTGCAGATCATCAACTTCTGGCAGGACGTGGGGATCGACTGGAAGAAGGGGCGCATTTATATCCCGCTGTGCGATCTCGAGCGTTTCGGTGTGACCGAACGGCATATCGACCAGCAAATCTGCGACAACGCCTGGCGCGCGCTCATGCGTCATGAAGTCGACCATGCGCGCTCGATGATCATCGGCGGCGCGCCGCTCTCCGTGCGTTTGCCCGGACGTTTCGGGCTGGAACTGTGCAGCGTCGTGCAGGGCGGTCTGCGCATTCTCGAAAAAATCGAACAGGCCGACTACGATGTGTTCCGCAAGCGTCCTGTGCTGAACGGCCTGGATTGGGCGGTGATCGGCGTGCGTTCGCTGGCCATGCGGCTGCGCGGCCGCTTGGGCATGCAATTGCGCTCCGTCGTAAGCTGACTTCGTGCCTCTCCTATTGATATTGAACTCGCGATATTGAACTCGCTCAACCCGAATAAACGATGCTCCTGATTGCCTGGTTGTCCCTCCTTATCTGGCTTGTCCTGCTGTTTGGCCGCGGCGGTTTCTGGCGTGCGCAACCCGCCGGGCGGCTCAGCGAAAGTACCGTTCACGCTGTTGGCCAGGCGGAGATCGCGCGCCGCGGTGCGTGGCCGGCGGTGGTCGCGGTCGTGCCGGCGCGCAATGAAGCCGATGTGATCGGCCGCGCGGTGACGTCGCTGCTCGCGCAGGATTACGCGGGTTCGTTCCATCTGATTGTCGTCGACGACCACAGCACCGACGGCACCGCCGACGCCGCTCAGGCTGCCGCGCGTGACGGCGGTTTCGAAGACCGCCTGACCGTGCTGACGGCAGCACCCTTGCCGCCCGGCTGGTCGGGCAAGGTGTGGGCGCAGTCGCAAGGCATTGCGGCTATCGATGGACTGGGCTTTCCGGCGGATTACCTGCTGCTTACCGACGCCGATATCCGCCATCCCGCCGACGCCGCGTCGCAACTCGTCTCGCGCGCGATCCTGGAAGATCGCGATCTGGTGTCGCTGATGGTGCGGCTGCGCTGCGATTCGCTGTGGGAAAAAGCGTTGATTCCCGCGTTCGTATTTTTCTTCGCGAAGCTGTATCCGTTCGAGTGGGTCAACAACGCCAGCAGCCGTACGGCGGCCGCTGCGGGCGGTTGCATGATGGTGCGGCGCGCGGCGCTGGTGGAGGCGGGTGGGATCGAATCGATTCGCGGTGAACTGATCGACGATTGCAGCCTTGCCTCGCGCATCAAGTTTCGCAACGGCGCAAACGCGGCGCGGCCGATCCGTCTGGATCTTGCCGCCGACAGCGAATCGTTGCGGCCTTATGACGACTGGCGCGACGTCTGGAACATGATCGCGCGCACGGCGTTCACGCAGTTGCGTTATTCGGCGCTGTTGCTGGTCGGGACCATGCTCGCGATGTGCGTGATCTATCTCGCGCCGCCGGTGATCGCGTTGACGCTGGGCGCGAAGGGCTGGCCGGCGTGGCTTGCGTGGATCGCGATGTGTTACGCGTATGCGCCGATGCTGCGCTACTACCGCCGCTCGATATTCTGGGCACCGCTATTGCCAGCGATCGCGTTGTTTTACGTCAGCGCGACGGTGGGATCGGCAGTGCGGTTCTGGAGCGGGAAAGGCGGGCAGTGGAAGGCGCGGGTCCAGGCGCCTTGAGGGCCTGAAAGACGTGGGCTTGATCGCCCACGTTCAACTCACCGCTTCGTCAACATCGCGTACAACTCGATCACCATATCGGGTGAGAACGAGTACGGCACCCAGCCGTGCCCCGTGTGCCGCAACACCAGCAAACGATCGCCGTTCGCATAACGTTGCGTGGCCATCACCGGGTTTTTCGTCGCGACAAAACGCCAGCCTGGCGGCAGGCCGCTTGGCTGTTCGACTTCCATCGAAGCGCGCGCGTTCGACAATTCCTCGATCAACTCCGATACCCCTTCGGGGCTCAACGCCACCGACACCCCGCCGATTGTCATCTCGATCACGTTCTTTTCAGGGCGCGAGACGTGGAGCTTGGGCTTTTCCTGAGCTACAGGCGTATCTGTAGCAGCGGCCGTTGCCGGTTCAACAGAAGCGCGAGCCGTGGAAGAATCAGAAGAAGCTGGAATAGAAGCGGCGGCCAGAATCAGCTCATCGAGGCTTGATTCCAGCGCGCCGAGCTGGTCGGTCAAATTCATGCTTTGTTTGCCTTGCTAGTGCATCGAACCTGCGATTTTAACTGCTGCGTCCCGCGCGCCGTCGTCACACGTTGTAACAAAATGCGTGAAGAGCGCTAAATGGGTGATCGAAACAACGGGGTCACCGGGTCAGATAGCCATTCGCGCGAAACCAGTCCAGCGCGTGGCTCAAGCCCTCGCCATACGGCCGCGCCCGATACCCCAGTTCGCGCTCCGCTTTCGCCGACGTGAAGTACATCTTGTTCTTCGACATCCTCAAGCCATCGACGGTAACAAACGGCTCCTTGCCGCTGAACTTCGCGTAAAGCTCCGCGCCGAACGCAAGCGGATATAGCGGGCCGCGCGGCAGTTTGATGGTCGGCGGCTTGCGTCCGGCCAATCCGGCGATGTCCGCAAGCATCTGCTGCAACGACAAATTTTCGCCGCCAAGAATATAGCGCTCGCCAATCACCCCGCGCTCCAGCGCCAGGAAATGGCCGTTCGCGACGTCGTCCACGTGCACGAGGTTCAGGCCGGTATCCACGAAAGCGGGGATCTTGCCGGTCGCCGCTTCCACGATGATCCGCCCGGTCGGCGTCGGCTTTACATCGCGTGGACCGATCGGCGTCGACGGATTCACGATCACCGCCGGTAGACCATCGTTCGCGACCATGCGCTCGACCGCGCGCTCCGCCAGCACCTTGCTGCGCTTGTACGCGCCAATGGTCTGATGGGCCTGGGCAGGCTTCGTTTCATCGACGATCTCGCCCGCCGGACTCACCTTCAGCGTCGCGACGCTGCTCGTATACACAATCCGCTCGACACCCTCGGCCAGCGCTGCGCGCATGGTGGCCTCGGTGCCTTCCAGGTTGGCGCGCTCGATTTCGCCCGGATCGCGCGCCCAGATTCGGTAGTCGGCGGCGACGTGCAGCAGGTAACGCACGCCTTTCATGGCGGCGCGCATGGAGGTTTCGTCGCGCATGTCGCCGATCACGACTTCGGCGTCGAGGCCTTCGAGGTTCTGCCGGGAACTGGTCTTGCGTATGACTACGCGTACGTCGAAGCCGCGTTCCCGCGCGATCCTCGCCACCGCCGATCCCACGAATCCCGATGCACCGGTGACGAGCACGCGCCCACTTAACGGGTCAGTCATTTTTGCCTCTTTTTTGTCTTGCAAAGGTAACAGTTGCGCATCTTCCGAAGCGTCTCAATTGGCCGCTAACCCATCGCTAACCCATATGTGGCAAGGGCTGGCGGCGCGTGCTATGGTCCGGTGCTGCTTCAGCAGGCCAATACGTCAGTCTGACAAGATTTCAACAATATTCATCAGCCAATGCTCATAGACAGTCGACACCGGTCCGTATGGCTTTACTTCGCGATCACGATGTTGCTCCTGAGCGTGTTTGCGATCGACTGGCTCACGCCGCTGCGTGTCGCCGTCTGGGTGTTCTACATCCTGCCGGTCGCGCTGTGCATGTGGGTCGACCGGCCCAGCGCGCCGTTCGTCACTGCCGGCGTGGCCTCGGTGCTGACGCTCACGGGCTATATCCTCACCAACAGCGACGCGTACATCGGCTCGTTCGTGCTGCAACTCAACCGTGTGATCGGTGTGATCGTGATGTTCGTGCTGGCCGGCGTGGGGCATCTCTATATCAAAACGCGGATGAACCTGCAACGCAGCGCGTGGCTGAAGCAGGGCGAAGTCCTGATCGGCTTGCAGATGCGAGGTGATCTCGACCCCGCTTCGATCGGCGACGGCATCCTTCGTTCGCTCGTACCGTATGTGGGGGCGAAAGTGGCCGTGCTGTACAGCCGTGAAGGCGATGCACTGGAGCGGATCGCGGCGTGGGCATTGCCCGCCGAGAACACCGTTGCGCAACGGATCGCGCGCGGCCAGGGGCTGCTCGGGCAAGTGCTCGACGAAAAACGGGCGATCGAGGTCAAGGGCGCGGGACCGGATTTCCTGACGGTCGGTTCTGCGCTGGCGTCGGCGCCTGCGAGCCACTGCGTGATTGCACCGATGATGGCCGACGGCAAGGTGACCGGCGTGCTGGAGGTAGGTTTTATCGGCGATGACAACGCGTTTGCCGATACCCGCGAGTTGCTCGAAAACGCAGCGGAGGCCATGGGCATGGCGCTGCGCTCGGCGCAGTATCGCTCGCGGATGGTTGAGTTGCTGGAGGAAACGCAGCGCCAGAGCGAGGAATTGCAGGTTCAGCAGGAGGAGTTGCGGGTATCGAATGAAGAGCTCGAGGAACGCGGCCGGGTGTTGATGGAAACGCAGGCGCGGCTGGAGACCCAGCAGGCCGAACTCGAGCAGACGAATGTGCATCTCGAGGAATATACGCAGCATCTCGAACGGCAGAAAGTGGAGCTGGTGCGCGCGCAAAAGGAGTTGGAAGCGAACGCGCTGGCGCTGGAACGGGCGAGCCAGTACAAGTCCGAATTCCTCGCGAACATGTCGCACGAACTGCGCACGCCGCTGAATAGCTCGCTGATTCTCGCCAAGCTTTTGCAGGACAACAAGCACGGCAATCTCTCCGACGAACAGGTGCGTTACGCCGCGACCATTCATTCATCGAACAGCGATCTGCTTTCGCTGATCAACGACATCCTGGATTTGTCGAAGGTGGAAGCGGGGCAGATGGACGTGCAGTTCGCGCCGGTTGCCATCGACGGGATGTTGCAGTCGTTGCGGCAATCCTTCGCGCCGATCGCCGACTCGAAGCGCCTGAAGCTCGTGATGGAACGCGCCGGAGGCGTGCCGGAATATTTCGTCACCGATAATCAACGCCTCCAGCAAGTCCTGCGCAACCTGCTGTCGAATGCGTTCAAGTTCACCGAGCACGGTCAGGTGACGGTCTCCGTGCATCAGGCAGGCAACGCCGGCAATGCGTTGCGCTTCGATGTAAGCGACACGGGCATCGGCATTCCGCGCGACAAGCAGGACCTCATTTTCCAGGCGTTCCAGCAAGCCGATGGCACGACCAGCCGCAAGTACGGCGGCAGCGGGCTGGGTTTGTCGATATCGCGGGAATTCTCGCGTTTGCTGGGCGGCTCGGTGAGTGTTGCGAGCGAGCCGGGCAAGGGCAGCGTGTTTTCGGTCACGTTGCCGCTGGCCGTTCGTGAGGGCACGGTCACCGCGAAACTCGATGTGATCGGGCATATGAGCGAGCCGATGACGGTCGATGCCGAGGACACGGCCACGAGCGCCGCGCCGGCGCATCTCGTGACGCTCGCGTCGGCTTCCGCTGAACCGTTGTCATGGCGTGCGCCGCAGCCTATCCCCGATGACCGCGCCAACCGCAATCGCCCGGATCGCGTGATCCTGGCGATCGAAGACGACGTGCGTTTCGCGCACATCCTGCACGACCTCGCCCATGAACTCGAATTCGACTTCGTGCACGCGACCACCGCAAGCCAAGGCTTGGAACTGGCCCGCGACCTGCTGCCGAACGGCATCCTGCTCGATGTCGGTTTGCCCGACCAGTCAGGCCTCACCGTGCTCGAATGGCTCAAGCACGATCCGCTTACGCGCCACATCCCGATCCATATCGTGTCGTCGACGGATCATGCCGATGTCGCGCTGCATCTCGGCGCTATCGGCTACACGTTGAAACCCAGCGCACGCGAAACGCTGGCGGGCGCGATCCGCCAGCTCGAAGCGCGTTCGGCGCAAGGCATGCGGCGCGTGCTGGTAGTCGAAGACGATCCCGCGCTGCGCCAGAGCATTCACGCGTTGCTGAAAAGCGGGACGGTCGAGATCGTGGAAGCCGGGACGATTGCGCAAGCCATCGACGAAATGAATCGCGGCACGTTCGACTGCATCGTGATGGACCTCGCCTTGCCGGACGGTTCAGGTTATGACTTGCTGGAACGTGTATCGACGTCAAAGGAGCATGCGTCGCCGCCGGTGATCGTGTACACGGGGCGCGTGTTGTCGCCGGATGAGGAGCAGCGCCTGCGCCGTTATTCCAGGTCGATCATCATCAAGGGCGCGAAGTCGCCGGAACGTCTGGTGGACGAAGTGACGCTGTTCCTGCATAGCGTGGAGAGCGCGTTGCCGCCTGAACAGCAGCGCATGCTGCGCGCGGCACGTCAGCGCGACGACGTGTTCGAGGGCCGCACGATCCTATTGGCCGAAGACGATGTGCGTAACATTTTCGCGTTGTCGCACGTGATCGAACCACTGGGGGCGAAGCTGGAAATCGCGCGTAATGGCCGCGAGGCGCTGGAGTCGCTTGCGCGTCATCCTGAGATCGACCTCGTGCTGATGGACATCATGATGCCGGAGATGGACGGCTTCACTGCCATGACCGAGATCCGCAAGAACCCGGAACACGCGCGGCTGCCGATCATCGCGCTGACTGCAAAAGCGATGGCGAGCGATCGCCAGAAATGCCTTGAAGCTGGCGCGGACGATTACATTTCGAAGCCTATCGATGTCGACAAGCTGGTGTCGCTGTGTCGCGTCTGGCTTCGTCAACGGTAGCCAGACCCGCCATGCCGGATCGAAACCTGAAGAATACGGAGGAGGGGATATTCGACATCGAGTTGAAGCTGCTGCTCGAAGCCGTTTATCTGAAGTATCAGCATGACTTCCGGCATTACTCCGTGAGTTCGCTGCGGCGGCGTTTGACGCAGGCGCTGCATGATCTTGGCTTCACGACGCTCTCGCAGATGCAGGAGCATATTCTCCGTGACGCCAGGTTGTTCTCGCGTCTGTTCCAGTACCTGACGGTGCAGGTCAGCGAGATGTTTCGGGATCCGGCCTACTTTCGCGCGATCCGCGAGCAGGTCGTGCCGGTCCTGCAGACTTATCCGTCGATCAAGGTGTGGGTGGCGGGATGCAGCAGCGGCGAAGAGCTCTGGTCGCTCGCAATCTTGTTCGCTGAAGAAAAGCTCGCGGACCGTACGGTTTTGTACGCCACGGATATCAACGCCGACGCGCTGCGCCAGGCAGAAAGCGGGATTTACCCGCTGGATCGGCTGGCGAGTTTCAGCCAGAATTATCTGGCGGCGGGCGGCAAGCGCTCGCTTTCGGACTACTACCACGCAGCGTACGGCGCAGCGAAGTTCTCGCAGACGCTCAAGTCGCGCGTGGTGTTCGCCGATCACAGCCTCGCCACCGACAGTGTGTTTCTCGAAGCGCATCTCGTGTCGTGCCGCAATGTGCTGATTTATTTCGACCGGGCGCTGCAGGACCGTGCGCTGGGCTTGTTCAGCGATTCGCTGGTGCGGCGCGGCTTTCTCGGACTCGGCAGCAAGGAGAGCCTGCGGTTTTCAAAACACGCGGGCAGCTTCGCGGATTTCGATGCGCGCGAGCGTTTGTATCAAAAGGTCTAGCCATGACGGCGTCGGCGGATTCCCTGGATGCAATCGAGGCCATTGTGATTGGCGCATCGGCGGGTGGCGTCGAGGCGCTGACCCAGGTGCTGCCCGCGCTGCCGGCCGATTTCCGCCCGGCCGTGCTGATCGTGGTGCATGTCAGGAGCGACCCACCAAGCCTCCTGCCCGGCTTGTTTTCCGCGCGCTGCAAGTTGCCGGTCGTCGAGCCCGACGATAAAGACGACATCGCCGGCGGCACGATCTATGTCGCGCCGCCGGGTTATCACATGCTGGTCGAGCCTGATCGCTCGATCTCCCTTTCCGTCGATCCTCCCGTGCGGTTCTCGCGGCCATCGGTGGATGTGCTGTTCGAATCGGCGGCACTGTGTTTTGCCGATACGCTGCTCGGCGTCGTGCTCTCGGGCGCGAACGACGACGGCGCGCGCGGGCTGGTCGCCATCCAGCGGGCAGGCGGGCGCTGCTGGGTGCAAGATCCGCATACCGCGGTGTCCGACGCCATGCCGCTCGGCGCCATCGCGCGTAGTGGCGTGCACGACATCCTGACACTCGACGCCATGATCGCCCGCTTGCGCGGCATGGCGCGCGCCACACGCCACGAACCAGGTTGACTTGGAGCTGACACGCTAATGGAACTCAACAGGCAAGCTATCAAGCCGCCCATTTACGTCCTGATCGTAGACGATGTGCAGAACAACATCACTGCGCTGGAGGCGTCGTTGGCGCGGCCGGACATCTCGGTGCTTGCTGCCGGATCCGGGCCGGCGGCGCTTGAACTGTTGCTCAAGCACGAAGTCGCGCTCGCCATCCTCGATGTCAACATGCCCGGCATGGACGGCTTCGAACTCGCCGAACTGATGCGCGGCAGCCCGCGCACCGCGCACGTGCCGATCATCTTCCTGACCGCGACGGCACAGGACGCCGGGCGCACGTTTCGCGGTTACGAAGCAGGCGCGGTCGACTTCCTGTATAAGCCGTACGACTCGCGCATCCTGAACTCGAAGGTGGATGTGTTCATCCAGATCGAGAAGCAGAAGCAGCAGCTTGCCACGCAACTGGCGACTGTCCAGCAACTCCTCGATGCCAACGAAATGCTGATGGCCGTGCTCGGTCACGATCTGCGCACGCCGTTGTCGGCGGTGATTGCATCGGCGGAATATCTTGCGCGGTTTGTGCCGGACGAGAACGTGGCGAATATCGGTACGCGGATCAAGAGCAGCGGCATGCGGATGGTGCGCATGGTCGACCAGTTGCTCAATCTCGCGCGGCTGCGCGGCGGGCGCGTGACGTTGCAGCCGCGGGCGGTGGAGTTGATGACGCTGACAAAGAATATCGTCGAGGAATATGAGGCGCGGGTGGGCCGTGGCCGCATCTTCATTTTCCGCGATGGCGATACGCTGCTGCAGGGCGACGGCGATCTGTTGTCGCAGGTGTTTTCGAATTTGATCGGCAACGCGCTGACTCACGGGCGCGATGGGTCCGCCATTCAGGTGCGCCTGAACGGCGACGCTGCCGACGAGGTCATGATCAGCGTGCAGAACGCGGGCGAGATTCCCGTCGATGTATTGCCGACTATTTTTGCGCCGTACCGGTCGGGGCGGCCGCAGCAGGAAACCGGCGGGCTGGGACTTGGGCTCTATATCACGCGGGAGATTGCGCAGATGCACGGCGGACGAGTGGAAGTACGCTCCGACGCGGAGAGCGGCACGGTATTCGACGTGACGTTGCCGCGCGAAGCGTCGGCGTGGCGCGCGGGTGGCGCCGCGGTGGAGGGAGCGCAGCCGTTCCGGCTGGGTTGAACGTGAATGGGTGCGTCAGGGTTGATCACGGCGACGTCACTCGTGGCAATCCCATGGGTACTGCCGGTTTTTCTGGTCTTGTCTAAAATGCGGCCTGATGGCGTTTGCCGGGAGTGCTTTGAGCACCCATCCGGCGACGCGGCGAATTAGCACTAATCGGGAGAAGCAACATGCCGAGTCCGGACCTGGATACTCGAATAGAGACGTATTACGTGCACGTGAGGGGTTTGGTGCAAGGAGTAGGGTTCCGCCATGCGACGGTGCGCCGGGCGCATGCGCTTGGCGTGCGCGGCTGGGTGGCGAACCTGGAGGACGGATCGGTTGAAGCGATGATCCAGGGGCCGGCGAACCAGGTCGATCTGATGCTCGAATGGTTACGGCGCGGCCCGCCGCATGCGCGGGTCGCTGATCTGATTAGTGAGGAGCGGTATATCGAAAAGCGGTTTGAGCGGTTTGAGCAGCATTGAAAGAGTAGTGGTCAATCCCGGGTTGCGGGCGCTGGCAGAACAACACCGGCGCGAGCGACCAAGCCGGTCGCAAACCTCACCGCGCCACAAGCAAACTCTCGGCAAATCCCCACTCGCGATCCAGCCATTGCCTCGCGCAAGCGAATCCCGCATCCGCGGCCAACGGCCCGACCTCCCCGGCAATATATTTGTGGCTGCTTTCCGTCCAGATCGTCTCGCCCTGGCGAAAGTCCACAGTTAACCCGGCCGCGCGAATCGTCGCCCGCACCGGGCGCTTCGCGCGCAAATGCATCTCGACGCTGCGAGCATCGGGATTGAATCGCGCGAGATGCTCGAACGCATCCAGCGGAATATCCGCGTCCAGTTCACGATTGATCCGCGCAAGCAAATTCAGGTTAAACGCTGCCGTTACGCCGATAGGATCGTCGTATGCCGCAATCAACGTATCCAGCGGCTTGATCAAATCCATCCCGAGCAACAGCGAATCGCCGGGCTTGAGCATGCCGCGGATCGACTTCAAGAAACGCGTGGCCGCCAGCCGCGCAAAATTGCCGATCGTGCTGCCGAGAAACAGCACCAGCAACACTTCACCTTCTTTCCGGTTCGCACTGACTTCCGCCAGTCCGGCCAGATAATCGCGCTCGTATCCCACGATCGAAATCCGCTCGATATCGCCAAGCTCCCGCCGGCACAGTTGCAACGCCGTAGGTGAAATTTCGATCGGACAATATTCGGTTGGGCGTTTCTTGCACAGCGCCTCCAGGATTCGCCGCGTTTTCCGGCCGCTGCCACTGCCGAGTTCGGCCACAGTGACGTTACGCGGCAGTTCAGCGACGATATCGCTGGCATGCGCATTTAGCACACGCTCTTCGGCACGCGTCACGCCGTATTCGGGCAACGCCGTGATCACTTCGAACAAGGCGGAGCCAACTTCGTCGTACAAATACATCGATGGCAATTCTTTTTGCGGCGCATGCGTGAGGCCTTCGTGAACGGCTGCGGCAAACGGGGAGGAAAAGCGCGTCGACTGAGCGGCCTGCGTCGTGGTTTGAGGCATGAGGCGTCTCCATGTTGGCGCGGCGCACAGTGCGCACGGCCGGTTATTCATGACGAGAAAAACGCGTCGAAAACGGGTAACGAATCGGGTCGATCGACATTCCCGCCGTAGGGTCTGGGGCCGGAAACGCGACCGTCGAGCGAAGCCTTTGAGTGAGCAAGAAGCGCGCACGGCGCTCGAAGTCCTGATTGAAGAATGTGCAACGTCGCGACAGTTGTTTGTCCTCGACGACCCAAAGCGCGCCCTTCATGCAGAGCCACCGGGAGATTCACGAGACCAGGTCCGGGCCGGGCGAAAACACCTCTCGCTGCAATCGACGTTTCCCGCGTTCCCGATGTGACGTGGAACCCCTCCAAAAAATAAGCGAGTGCGCAAGAACTACCCGTCACAGGGATGGTTTTTACACGCGACGTGTGAAAGACACGAGGCGCAGACAAAGTGAAGTAACTATTGCAAAGCCCCAGCTATGGCTGAGCCTGGATTGGCATCCCTGGCGCAATGCTTGCTTCCTGTTGTCGATCACGTTACAGCGTATCGGCTCAATAACGGCCTTGCGCTGTCCTTGCCGTTCCGTTCTCCTTTGTCCGCGCCCGATTCATGACCGACTCAGCCAGTCCCGATCCCGCTATCGCACGTCTCGACGAAGCGGGTGCGCACTGCTTGCCGACGCCGGTCCGCGAGCCCGATCCCGCAGCTCACGCCAACCAGCCGTTTGGCTTTCCGCTCGGTCCCGTGCCGGTTGCATCCGAGCCGGAAACCGCGATCGATACGGATCCCGGGCCGGTTTTTTCCCACGATTCTGGCCCATTCTTCCTGAGCGTGCTGAATGGCAGCACGGATTGCATCAAGATCCTGCGGTGCGACGGCACGCTCGAGTTCATGAACGCGAACGGCCTCTGCCTGATGGAGATCGACGACTTCGCGCCGATGAAGGGCAAGTCGTGGGCGGCGCTGTGGCCGGAGGAATCGCGATATTTGCTGACTGACGCCATCGAAAACGCGCGGCAAGGCCATCATTCACGCTTCGAAGCGCTCTGTCCGACCGCGAAAGGCACGCCGAAATACTGGGACGTCTCGGTCTCTCCGGTGAACGGGCCGGCCGGCGCCGAATGGTTCGTTTCGATTTCCCGCGACATCACCGCCCACGTGCTCGGCGTGCATTCCCTCGACGCCGCGCTGCAGGAGCAAAAGCGCTTGAGCGAAGCGCTGGAACGGCATCGCGAGACGCTGGAAGAACGTATTGGAGAGGCGTTGGCGGCGTTGCGGGCGAGTGAGGCGGAGCAGCGTGAAATGGCGGCGGCGCTTGCGCAATCGCAGAAGATGGACGCCGTCGGCAAGCTGACCGGTGGTGTTGCCCACGATTTCAACAACGTGCTGCAAGTGATTGGCGGAAACCTGCAGTTGGCCGCGCAGGAAGCGGGCGGCAACGAAACCGTGGCGCGACGCCTGGCGTGCGCGCATGAAGCGGTCGAGCGCGGTGCGAAGCTCGCGTCGCAATTGTTGGCCTTTGCGCGCCGGCAACCGCTTGAACCGGTGGCGCTGGATGTCTCGCGGCTGCTGCGAAGTTTCGAAGACATGCTGCGACGCGTGCTCGGCGAAACCATCGAACTGGAAACGGTGGTGTCGGGCGGCCTGTGGAACACGCTCGCCGATCCGAATCATTTGCAGAACGTGATCGTGAATCTCGCGATCAACGCACGCGACTCGATGGACGGCGCGGGCCGCCTGACCATCGAGGCCGGCAATGCAATGCTCGACGACGACTACACACGCCATCACGACGACCTGAGCAGTGGCCAGTACGTCATGATCGCCGTCTCGGACACCGGTTGCGGCATGGCGCCGGAGGTCCTCGCGCGCGTCTTCGAGCCCTTCTACACGACCAAGGCCGAAGGCCGCGGCACGGGCCTGGGCTTAAGCATGGCGTACGGTTTCATGAAGCAGACGGGCGGCCATATCAAGCTTTATAGCGAGCCGGGTCACGGCACGACGGTCAAGCTTTACCTGCCGCGCTCGTTGGAAGACGAGGCCGTGCGGGTGGAAGCCGCGAACGATCCGGTGACGGGCGGCACGGAAACGATCCTGGTGGTGGAGGACGATCCGAACGTGCGGACAACCGTGGTGGACATGCTGACCCAGCTGGGTTACCAGGTGCTGAAAGCCGCCGACGCCCAGAGCGCGCTGAGCGTGCTCGAAAGCGGCGTGCACATCGACTTGCTGTTCAGCGACGTAGTGATGCCGGGGCCGATGCGCAGCGTCGATCTGGCGCGGCGCGCGAAGGACATGCTGCCGGGGCTGGAGGTGCTGTTCACGTCGGGCTACACCGAAAACGCGATCGTGCACGGCGGCCGGCTCGATCAGGGTGTGGCGCTGATCAGCAAGCCGTATCGGCGGGATGCGCTGGCGCGCAAGGTGCGCTGGATGTTCCGCTCGCGAATTTACGAGACGCCCGGTGTGCCTGACACGCTAGTTGAACCGCAGCCGCTGCGCGTGCTGATCGTGGAGGATGACGCCAATACCCGCGAAGCGACGCGCGAACTGCTGGAATTGCTCGATGCAAGAGTCCTGGCGGTAGATAGCGCGCAGGCGGCGCTTGACCTGATCGCGCAGCAATTATTCGATGTCCTGCTCACCGACGTCCGCATGCCTGGCATGTCGGGTCTCGATCTGGCGCGCGCGGTGAAACGCATGCAACCACGTGTGCACGTGGTGCTGGCGTCGGGTTATGGAGCGGGCATTGCGACTGAACTTGGCGACGAACTGAGCGGGGTGACCTTGCTGCCCAAGCCGTTCAACTTCGATGAACTCGAGCAGGCGGTGTTCAAGAAGCCATGACGGCTTCGTGCGCGTTGGTGTTGTGCAGCAGCACCGTGCCGCAACTCGGGCGGACATGTTCCACCATCGGAATGACGATCCGCACGCTCAACCCGCCCCCGGCCGCATTGCCGATATCGCAGCGGCCGCCGAGCTGGTTCGCAAGGCGTCCGACAATGGCGAGGCCCAGTCCGCAATGGCCGTCGCCGGCGCGCGCCGGGTCCAGACGGACAAACGGCTTGCGGGCGTCGTCCAGACGCTCGGGCGGGATGCCTTCGCCGTAATCGCGCACCGTGATGACCCACTCGCCGCCGCGCTTGGCCGTGCTGATGTCGACGGGCGGCAAGCCGTGTTCCAGCGCGTTATCGACGAGATTGGTCACCAGGCGATCCAGCAGCGTGCGCGGCAAGCGGAAGGCCTCGCCGGCTGCCAGGTCGAGGTGGAACAGCGGCGCGTCGTCGCCGGCTTCGTCCTGCGCGAATTGTTCCGCGAGAAACGCGTCCACATTGATGGCCGGTCCGCTCGTCGGCGCGTTGGCCGCGAATTCCAGGAACTGCTGCACGATGCGCGTCAGGGAATCGATGTCGCGAATGAAATGCGCGCGCTCGGCGTCGTCCTGCACCAGTACGCTCGCGCGAAGTTTCAGGCGCGTGAGCGGCGCTTTCAGATCGTGCGCGATGCCGGCGAGCATGACGGCTTTTTCGTCGTCGGCGTCATTGATCCTTCGCATCATCTGGTTGAACGCGCGGATCAGTTCGCTGAGTTCACGCGGTCCGCGTTCGTCTACCGGAACCGGCCGCTCGCCGGCGCCGAACTGGCGCGCGCCTTGTGCCACTCGGGACAAGGGCCGCTGCAACTGCCACGCCGCGACCAGCGACAGGATCACGGCCGCCAGCAGCATGCCGACCGATTCGATCAGGATAGGCGGCGCCGGCGGCAGGTCGACCGGCGTCACGATCCAGTTCGGGCTGTTCGGATAACGCACCCAGAGCCGTTGCGCGTGTCTCGGGCCGTCGACGGCGAGTCGCGTGCCGGGCGGCAGCACGTTCCTCAACTCGCGCAACAGATGCACGACGGGACCGTTTTCCGGCTCGCGCAGCGTGATGCCTTCGGGAAGGTTCGAGGAGAGCACGAGCTGTACGCTCAGCGCGGGCGCGAGCCGCACGCCTTGGCGTGCGTCGTCGTTGGCTGCGGCGAGCACGAGCATCAGGCCGCGTGCATAACCCTCGGCGTCGTGATGCGGGCGCTGCACGGTCATCACGGTGAACCAGCAGGCTTGCACGGCAAACAGCACGACCATCGAAATCAGCGCCATGCGCGCGAACAGCGTGTTGAACGGATTGCCGCGGCGCGAACGGGTGTTCGAACCGGCACGACTCGACCCGACGAGGCCGCGTTTGCTGCCGCGCGAATCTGGCGTGCCGAGAATTTTCATACCGTCGACGCGCGATCGGGCGCATTGCGCGCCCCATCCGGGTCGGGAATAAACACGTAACCCTGGCCGCGTACGGTTTGCACATGGCGCGGGCTGGCAGGATCTTCTTCGATAATCCGGCGTAGCCGCCAGATTGGCACGTCGAGGCTGCGGTCGCTGAAAGTGGCGTCGTCGCGATGCACGAGATCGTGGATCAGCACGCGTGACAGCACTTTGTAAGGATGCCGTACCAGCACCTTGAGTAACGCGAATTCGCTGTCGCGCAGCGGAATGCGCTCGTTGCCGCTCACCAGTGCACGCGTGACGAAGTCCAGTTCGAAGCGGCCGAACCGTTCGCTCGCGCAGGCTTCCGGCCGACCCGTTGACGCCGGCGCGCGCCGCCGCAACACGGTATCTATGCGGGCGAGCAGCTCGCGGGGATCGAACGGTTTCGCCAGATAATCGTCCGCACCGAGCTCGAGCCCTTCGACCTTGTCTGTCACGCTGTCGCGCGCGGTGACGAAGATCACCGGGATGTCGTCACCGGCGGCGCGTACCTGGCGAAGCGCGGCGAGGCCGTCCATGTCCGGCATCATGATGTCGAGCACCACGATGGACGGGCGTTCGTATTCCAGGCGCCGGCGCAGGCCGGTGCCGTTGTGCAGGACGGAAACGTCGAGCCCGCGCGCGTTCAGGAAGCGGCTTAGCAGGTCGCATACCGCTGGGTCGTCGTCGACGATCAATACCGAGGTAGTCATGCCGAAATTTTAGCTGGCATCGTAAAAGTACGGTTTTTCATCTGCTCAACGATGGTTACGGATTCTTACTTAAAACTCTCGCGAAAACGGTCCGGAGCAGCGGCTTAAAACGCCCGTGCCCGTTCAGCCGGGCGGTTGCGCGCATTGATCCAACGTATTAAGCACCCGCTTGCCGTGCAATTCGATGAAAGAAGCGGAAAGGAATTGGTATCGCGGAAAGGCACCCTTGCATCTTAGAATGAATCGCATGACTCATCATGTTCTCCTCGTCGACGACGATCCCGTAGTGCGCGACCTCGTTCGCGAATATCTGCAAGGCAACGGCCTTGCAGTGTCGGTGCTGCACGACGGTACAGGCCTCAAACGACGCCTCGACGCCGAGCGGCCGTCCATTGTCGTGCTTGACGTCATGATGCCCGAGCAGGACGGCATCAGTGCGCTGCGCGAATTGCGCGCGGCCGGCGACGACATTCCCGTGATTTTCCTGACCGCTCGTTCGGATGTCATCGATCGCGTGATCGGCCTGGAACTTGGCGCCGACGACTATCTTGCCAAACCTTTCGACCCGCGCGAACTGCTTGCTCGGATCCGTACTGTCCTGAGACGTCGCGATGCGGCGTCGCCGGGTGCGCCGGAAGACCGGCCGCCTTATCGGTTCGGTCCTTATGAAGTCGATTTTGCCGCGCGCGAGTTGCGGCACAACGGCGAGCGGGTGCCGCTGCGGTCCGGCGAATTCGCGACGCTGAAGATCTTCGTCAAGAACGAGATGGTGGTGCTGACACGCGCGCAGTTGAACGAGAAGCTGCGGGGCCAGGCGGGAACGTACCGGGATCGCAGTCTTGATGTTTCCATATGGCGGTTGCGGCGTTTGCTGGAAGCCGATCCGTCCGATCCGCGCTACGTCCAGACCGTTTGGGGACAGGGCTACATTTTTGTGCCGCATGGCGAGACGGGCGCGGTGGAGCGTGCGATCCGGCGGGCATCGACCGAGGCCTGACGTTCGGACTGAAGCTCTGGACGTAAAAACGGCTGACGAATATGTATCCGCTGAAATGATCCGTTACTAACTGCATCAGTTATTTCTTCCGTACCCGCATAAGATCGTTTCCATAGTCCCGACCGTGGGATCTGGAGAACTCAAATGAAACGCGTAGCAGCAGTGTTGGTGTTGGCCGGAAGTCTTGCAGTGTCGGGCCAGGCGTCCGCGCATGGGGGTGGCGGAGACGGCGGTGCGATAGTCGGCGCGTTGCTGGGCGGTGCGGTGATTGGCGCGCTGGTGGGATCGGCGGCTGCGCAGCCGGTGTACGCACAGCCTGTTTATGCACAGCCGGTGTATCAGCCGGTTTATGCGCAACCGGTGTATGCGCAACCGGTTTATGCGCAGCCTGGGCCGCCGCCGGGATATTGCTTTGACGATTATCGCCGCGCTTATGTGCCGTGCGGACCGCAGCCGCAGCCGGGTTATTACCAGCAACAAGGCTGGTAAAACCGGAACGTATCGAAATGAAGAAAAACCGGGCCTCGGCCGTAATGCCGTTCAGTTAAGGTCTCTTTTGAGGT
>NZ_JALPRJ010000009.1 GCF_030464885.1 Caballeronia sp. SEWSISQ10-4 2
CCAGCGTCTCGTTCTTGACGGTGCCGTCCTCACGGTAGCTGCGCCGCAGCAGGTGGGTGCGATAGACCCGACCCTTGTAGGTGCGGGTCGTGGTGACGACGTGAGCAGTTCCGGTTCTCGCTGGCATACAGCCAAATATAGACAAAAATCACATAAAGTCAAATATTTTAGTGACTACAAATTTAATTAAAAACAGACCTCTCATTGGACAAATTTACGAGCACTGACAGGCACTTGCCGCCATTAACAAGGCTACAAAATGGGCGGAACTCAGGGCTAAACGGCAACGCGGTGAGAACTTGCGATTCGAGTGCCGACCGTGCGGGATACTGGGTGCCGCAGTTGAAAAGGGGCGTCCGGGATCATCATGCACGGTGCATCGAATACCGTGCTCGGGTTATGGCTGTACCTGATGACCGACTGCATCATCTTCGCGTCGTTGTTCGCGGTGTTCGCCGTCATGGGCCATCAGTTCGCGGGCGGCCCTTCGGGTAAGGACGTCTTCGAGCTTCCCGGCGTCATGCTGGAAACCGCGATTCTGTTGTTGAGCAGCATCACGTTCGGCTTCGGCATGCTGGCCGCCCACAAGGGCAAGTCGAGAGCGCTGCTGGCATGGCTCGGCGTCACGTTCGTATTGGGCGCTGCATTGATCGGGCTGGAAATCCATGAGTTCAGCTCTGATCTCGCAGGGTTACGGACCGGAACGCAGTGTGTTTTTATCGGCGTTCTTCGTGCTGGTCGGAACGCACGGTCTGCACGTGAGCGCCGGGCTGATCTGGATGGTGATTCTCGCGGTGCAGGTGGTCGGCAACAAGAAGGTTACCTAACGAGACCTGACGCGCCTCACATGTCTCAGCCTCTTCTGGCACCTCCTGGACATCGTGTGGATCTGCGTCTTTACCTTTGTTTATTTGACGAGCGTCGTATAAATGGCAAACCCACATTCAATCGATACCGGCGCGGGCCACTGCAGCGTGCGCTCGTATGTCATCGGCTTCATCCTGTCGGTCGTGCTGACGGCCGCGGCTTTCGGATTGGTCGTGCCGCAGGTGACGGGGCCGACAGAATCGATCATCGCGATTGCGGTGCTCGCGTTCGGATTCACCGTGATGGTGGCGGTGATCGTGATCGACGGGACGTTGTGGGTGCTTAATCACGTCGGCCACCACATGATGTCGCGATAGCCTGAAAAGGCCTGCAGGTTGTCCGGCGAGCGGTGCCGAGGGAGACCTCGGCACCGCTTTTTCATGGTGCGTGGCAGAGCATGTGAGCGCTGTAGCACGCGCGAATCGCACTGGCCAAAGAAAAAGCCCGCTGTGTTTCGACGGCGGGCTTTCCAAGTCTTCAGCGAGCGGCTTACCGCCGCAAAAGCATCAAGCGTATTCGTGCAGCGCCGAGCGCATTTTCTTCATTGCGCTGGCTTCGATCTGACGAATCCGTTCCGCCGATACCCCGAATTCATCGGCGAGTTCATGCAGCGTCTTGCCGCCCGAGCCGTCATCTTCCACTTCGAGCCAGCGCGCCTGAACGATCCGGCGGCTGCGTTCGTCGAGCGATTCGAGCGCGGTCGACAACCCCTCGCTTTGCAGCTTGTCGAACTGGCGCGACGCCAGCACGTTGGTCGGTTCGTTGTGCGAGTCCGCCAGGTACGCGATCGGCGCGTACGATTCCTCGCCGTCGTCAATCTGGCCTTCCAGCGCAATATCACCACCCGAGAGACGCGTTTCCATCTCGGCGACTTCCTCGCGCTTCACGTTGAGCTCTTTCGCCAGGCTATCAACCTCGCTCGGGGTGAACGCGTTGTGCCCGGTCTTGTGGCTGCGCAAATTGAAGAACAGCTTGCGCTGCGCCTTCGTGGTCGCCACTTTCACCGTGCGCCAGTTGCGCAGGATGTATTCGTGAATCTCGGCCTTGATCCAGTGCATAGCGTACGACACCAGCCGCACGTTCTGTTGCGGATCGAAGCGTTTCACGGCTTTCATCAAGCCGATATTGCCTTCCTGAATCAGGTCAGCGTGGGGCAAGCCATAGCCCAGATAATTGCGGGCAATCGATACCACCAGGCGCAGGTGTGACAGCACGAGCTGACGGGCTGCGTCCAGGTTGTCGTTCTCGCGGAATTCGGTGGCGTACTGACGTTCTTCCGACGGTGTAAGCATCGGGATCCGGTTGACAGCCGAAATGTAGGCGTCGATGTTGCCGATCTGGCCAGTCAACATGGACGACTGCGCAAACGTCAGCGCACCTGCCGAAGCGGCCTTGGCCGGCGCCGAGTGTCCAGTATTCGGAAGGGTCATCGCATTGGTCACGCTTGTGTGCTCCTTATCAACAAAAAACCCGATGAGAAACCGGGTCTAGCCAGGATATTAGCACTCTCGTATTTCGAGTGCTAAGGATTAGAGGGCGGTTGTGCGCCCAAGTTCCCATACGCTATTAGAGTCCGTATTCCAATAGCCAATAAGTGCTTTCCCGTACTGTTGCACCCCGCGAAATGCTTTCTTTGTCAAACTTACCGTAAGAAACATGCAAGATTTCGCACGATTTGCCTTCCAACCGCCATTCGACGAAACTTAATTCCGCGTTTTCCCGGTTACGCAGAACTGTTCTAAGCATTTTTTTGAGACCGTCTTTAAAATGGTGGCGTGCTATGTATTACGGTGAGCTTGGCGGCGAGCCTGTTCGTGGAAAACCCGCTCCGGAGTATTCATGCAGAAAAACAAAAGTGTCTGGCATAAGCGCTCACTCTACGCTGCCCTGTTCGGAGCGCTCGTCATGGTCTCGGCGGGCGCGCATGCCGATCAGTTCGGCATTCAGATCGGTGGCGGCGAAGCCGACCACGACGTCAGGAAAGCGGATCTCGGGGTCGTTTGGGACCCCAATTGGACCTGGTGGGAAATCGGAGGTTTCCACTTCACGGTCGTTGGCGAAGCGCACGTGGCCTACTGGGACATCCGTGAAAGCCAAGCATCACATCCGAACATCTGGGAATTTGGCCTCACACCGATGTTCCGCTTCATCAAAAGCTCGGGGTGGTTCCGGCCGTATGTGGAAGCAGGCGTGGGCGTACGCCTGCTGTCGCACGTTCGGGAGACCCCGGACCGCACCTTCTCCTCAGCCTTTCAGTTCGCCGACGTCGTGGGTGTCGGGGCTCAATTCGGCGCGCATCAGAACTATCAGGCAGGCTTCCGGTTTCAGCATTTATCCAACGCCGGTATCGAACACCCGAATCCTGGTATAAATTTCAGCCAGATATATTTGCAATACAACTTCTGACGAGGGCCGCGTCGCTCGGTTCCTCAAGTGCGAACGGAAAGGAACCGACGATGCCGGCACAACCCATCGAGACGCTCATCGAGGCAATACGTGAACTCGAGCGCGACCGTTTCCGCGCGATGGTCGACGGCGACGGCGAGTTGCTCGACGCGCTGCTGGCGGAGAACGCCAGCTACGTCCACACCAACGGCAAACGCGAGACGAAGCGGCAGTTCATTGACGCGATCACGGCGGGACGCCGGCGCTATCGGCAGATCGAGATCCAGTCGCAGGAGCTGATGCCGGGCGGGCGGGACACGTGGATCGTGTATGGACGCGCGTTGCTCGAGATGGAATCGAAGAATGGCGCGTTGCTGTTTCCCATCGCGTACACGGCCATCCACATTCAGGTCGATGGGCAATGGCGGTTGCTCGCGATGCAGGCGACACGCGTGGCGCTGGATTAGCGCCGTCTCGATGCCGTTCGGTGGGGCATCGCGGTTCGGCCGGCGAGACGGCGCCTTGTGAGCGCCGGTCACCATGCCAATACCGGTTGTCGCGTTTTTATCGCCTGCTTCGCAAACTTCTGCCGCGCCGAGGGAGAGAGCGGTGGTTTAACGGCGTAACCGGGTCGGGCCCCATCGGCGCGCGTTATTTACCGCTAAAAAGCCGCTTCCTTCAAGCCGCAACCGCTTCGCTTTCCACTTCCTTGCGCCCGCTCCAGCGCACGCGATTAACCGCGCTGACGATGGCATCAGCGACCGCCAGCGCCGCGTTCGCATGCACCGCGACGCCAAACCGCATGGCCTGATCGCCGATCCTGCAGCCGACGAACACCGCCGTTTCGCCCTTCGCCGTCGCGCCGGTTTCAAACGATGTCACTTCCATCACGACACCCGCGGCCTCGGCCACAGCCGCCGCGACGCCCTGGGCGTAAGCTTCGTCGGCAATCGTGGATACGGGCAGCTTCACGTGGCGTCCATCGAAGCGCAAGGTCGAGACGTCAGCCCGTGACGCCGGCCCTTGTGCATCGAAGTATTCGCTCCTGAACAATGCGCAAATGGCTTCGCCGGAGACTTCTGCGCCGGAGGCATCGGCGACTTTCTGCACGGCGTGGCTGAATTCGATCTGCACGCGGCGCGGCGGGGTGAAGCCCAGCCCGCGTTCGAGCAGATAAGTCGCGCCGCCTTTGCCGGACTGGCTGTTCACGCGGATCACGGCGTCGTAGCTGCGGCCGAGGTCCACTGGGTCGACGGGGAGATACGGCACGTCCCACACGGTGCCGGCTTCGCGCTGCGCGAGGCCTTTGCGGATAGCGTCCTGATGTGAGCCGGAGAAGGCCGTGAATACGAGATCGCCGGCGTACGGATGACGCGGGTGCACGGGAATCCGGTTACAGCGCTCGACCACGCGGCGCACGCTGTCGATATCCGAAAAATCCAGACCCGGGTCGATGCCCTGCGTGTACAAATTCATCGCGAGGGTGACGAGATCCACGTTGCCCGTGCGCTCGCCGTTGCCAAACAGGCAGCCTTCCACGCGATCCGCGCCCGCGAGGATCGCGAGTTCCGCGGCAGCCACGGCCGTGCCGCGATCGTTATGCGGATGCACCGAGAGCACGATGCTGTCCCGATAGCCCATGTTGCGATCCATCCACTCGATCTGATCGGCGAACACGTTCGGCATGGCCGCTTCCACCGTGGCCGGCAAATTCACGATCATTTTGTGATCGGGCGTGGGGCGCCACATTTGCGCGACGGCGTCGCAGACTTCGCGGGAAAAGGAAAGCTCGGTCATGCTGAACGTTTCCGGCGAATACTGGTAGATCCAGTGCGTGCCGGGGCGCGCGGCGGCGCACTCCTTGATGATGCGCGTGCCTTCCACGGCCAGCGCTTTGGTTTCTTCCTTCGACATCCCGAACACGATCTTGCGGAACGACGGCGAAATCGCGTTGTAGAGGTGCACGATCACGCGGGACGCGCCCTCCACGGCTTCAAACGTCCGCTCGATGAGATCCTGACGCGACTGTACGAGCACTTCGATGGTTACGTCGGCGGGAATGCGATTTTCGGTGATCAGCTTGCGCACGAAGTCGAAATCCGTCTGCGATGCCGACGGAAAGCCCACTTCGATTTCCTTGAAACCCACCGCTACCAGCATCTCGAAGAATTCGAGCTTGGCGTCGATGCTCATCGGGTCGATCAGCGCCTGGTTGCCGTCGCGCAGATCGGTGCTCATCCAGATGGGCGCGCGCTCAATCGTGCGAGTCGGCCATCGGCGGCCGTTGAGTTTGACCTGGGGGAAAGGGCGGTATTTCTCGGAAGGGTTGCGCATCATCATCGTGGGCCTCGGCTGAACGCGTTGTACGCGTGAAAGCGCAGTCGTTGCGAGGCGGATGAGCGGCCGGCGGCTTGCCGGCATCGTTCCAGTGCGCGCTGTTCAGGTTCGCGATGTCCCGTGGCGTGGGTGACGCCGGTGACGAACGTGAACGATGCAAATGCAGCGTGCATGTGATCCTCGCGTTTTCGTGCCGCGGATGAACGGACGAAAGCAGACGACTACGGGTGGTGAAAAAAGGGGAACTACGAAACTGCGGGAGGGACCGCGCAAGGAATGCGCGGCGCCACGCTTAGCGACTTACGCTAGACGTAGCGATAGGGGCCGCGCTAGGCGACCCTGAGTAATTCGAAGGGAGGGGAATTGGGTAAAGCTCATCCGTGCACATTAGCGTAGCGCGCTCGGGTTTGTCAACCTTGGGCACCTATCGGCTGAAGAATGCCCTCGTGGTCATTGCCGCCGGACGATGTCCGTAATCAACTCCGCCTGGCGAGCGAGCGCAGGCGGAATCGGCGCTTCGCCGCGCAGCACGGTCTCGATCCAGCGCGCGGTGGTCGCGGCATCGAGGGCGCTCGGCATGGCCACCACGGGCGCTTCCGGAGACGAGCGTTCCGCCGATATCAGCGTCTCCGGGTGACCATCGTGGAACCAGTCCACCTGCACTTGCCGGCGCGTGTCCGCCACCGCCTCGCCTTCTGTCCCGCGTGCGAGCAGGGCACCACCCTCGGCCGCGTCGGGATGTTCGGTGAACAGTCCTGTCAGGCTCTCGCGATACTCCGGATGCGTGTAGTTCACCAGTCGCAAGCCCGGCTGCGCGAACGGTTGGAGGATCTTGACCAGCGTATGCGTGGAATTTCGCACGCCCATGATTCGCCGGATCGCCAGCAGGCGCGCGAGCTTGGGCGCGAGCACGGCGATCGGTGCGAACGCCAGCCGTCGCGAGGCGAGGTTGTCCTCGATTTCATCGTGGGAAGCGGATTCCTCGATACCCAGTTCGGCAAAAATCGCAGCGCTGGTCACGCGGCCGGGATCGTCGGTGACGCCGTGCACCAGCACCGGCACGCCTTCCCGCGCGAGCAGCAATGCCAGTAGCGGGGTCAGGTTGGGTTGCTTGCGCGCGCCGTTGTATGTGGGGATGGAGACGGGCCGCGCGTGGTCACGGCCGTTCTGGACATGCAGTGGCTCGAACGAGCGATGCGCGGCCGCCAGCATCGCGGCCAGTTCGGCGGCCGTCTCGCCCTTCACGCGATACGCCAGCAACACGGCACCGAGTTCGAGGTCGGAGACGCGGTCGTCGAGCATTGCTTCGTAGAGGGCGTAAGTGTCCTCGCGGGTCAGCGCTCGCGCGCCGTTCGGCCCGCGGCCGATTTCCTTGATGAAGCGGGCGCACGGGAAGGCAGCAGTGTCGGTCATCGAGTATTCCGGGCGGCCGGCGCGCGTCTTGTCTTCAATCACGTTGCGCACGATCAGCCGCTTCAATGTGAAGAGTGCGGGAACCATATTCAGTACCGCATTTGTGGCAGGCGTGCAAGTTGTGGAGACGTTCTGTTCGGGCCCATAGGCCGTTCAGCCGAGTCGCGACGGACAACCGTGCACGTTAAACTTGAGGTCTTGGTCGATGCTTCATCACACAGGAGAAAGCGGAATGAGTCACGTATTTGCTCCGGCACCCGCGGTCGCGGTGCCCGTTATCGGTTCCAGCGACCAGTTTCCCGTTCGCCGGATTTACTGCGTCGGCCGGAACTACGAGGCGCATGCGCGCGAGATGGGGCACGATCCGGATCGTGAGCCGCCGTTTTTCTTCGGCAAGCCTACCGACGCCGTGCTGTACGTGGCGCCCGGCGCAACCGGCGAATTCCCGTATCCGTCGCAATCGAAGAACGTCCACTTCGAAATGGAGCTCGTGGCTGCGATCGGCAAGCAGGGTAAGGACATTCCTGCCGATCGGGCACTCGATTACGTGTATGGCTACGCGCTCGGGCTCGACATGACGCGCCGCGACCTGCAGGCGGAGGCGAAAAGGCTGGGCCGTCCGTGGGACACGGCGAAGGGCTTCGATCATTCGGCGCCGCTCGGTCCGATTCATCCGGTTGCGAAGGTCGGGCATCTGGAAAAAAGCGCGATCTGGCTAACGGTCAATGGCGAAGAAAAACAGCGTTCGGACATCTCGCAACTGATCTGGTCCGTCGGCGACACCATCGCGTATCTGTCGACGCTATTCGAGTTGTTCCCCGGCGATCTGATTTTTACCGGCACGCCTGAAGGCGTCGGCGCGGTTCAGAAGGGCGACCTGATGAAAGGCGGTGTCGATGGCATCGGAGAGTTCTCCGTGCGCGTCGTCTGACTATAAAAACGGAGGAGACCGATGAAGCTATACAGCTATTTTCGTAGCTCGGCGGCGTATCGCGTGCGGATCGCGCTGAATCTCAAAGGGCTTGCGTACGAATACGCGCCGATCCATCTTCTGCGCGACGGCGGGCAACAGCTGAAGCCCGAGTATCGCGAGTTGAATCCCGACGGGATCGTGCCAACGTTTATCGACGGCGACGACGTGCTGACGCAGTCGCTCGCGATCATCGAATACCTGGAGGAAACGCATCCCGAACCGGCGTTGCTGCCGGGCACGCCACTGGATCGCGCGTTCATCCGGTCGATCGCGCTGCAGGTTGCGTGCGAGATTCATCCCGTCGACAACCTGCGCGTGCTGAAGTACCTGAAGCACACGCTGAAGGTCGGCGACGAAGCGAAAGACGCGTGGTACCGGCATTGGCTGGAATCGGGTTTCGAGTCGTTGGAGAAGCGTCTGGCGAACGATCCACGCGTAGGCAAGCTGTGTTTCGGCGATACTCCGACGCTTGCGGATCTGTGCCTCGTGCCGCAGGTGTTCAACGCGCGGCGTTTTAATATCGATATGAGCCATTATCCGACGATCGAACGTATCGCCGATCACGCCGCGCAAATCGATGCGTTCGCGCGCGCTGCGCCCGGGCAGCAGCTGGACGCCGAATGACGACAGCCGTTTTTTTATCCGGCGCCGGGCTTGGCGCAAGTTTGATTATCGCGATTGGCGCTCAGAACGCATTTGTATTGCGGCAAGGGCTGAAGCGGCGGCATGTGGGCTGGGTCGTTTTTATCTGTGCGCTGATCGACGTATTGCTCATCGGGTTTGGGATCGGCGGCATGGGGGCGCTGATTGCGCGAGCGCCGGTGCTGCTTGGGGTGATTCGCTGGGCAGGAGCGGTGTTTCTGTTTCTCTACGGCGTGCGGGCTTTTTACGCGGCGTGGAAAGGGCCGGGGCATTTACAGGTCGAGAACGGTGAATCGCAGACGGTGTTGAGCGCGGTATCGACGGTGCTCGCTTTGTCGCTGCTTAACCCGCACGTTTATCTCGATACCGTCGTGTTGCTCGGCGGGATTGGAGCGCGGTATGGCTGGCCGGGAAACGCGTGGTTCGCCGCTGGGGCCATGTGTTCGTCGATCGTCTGGTTCACGGCGCTCGGGTTCGGCGCACGGTTGCTCCAGCCATTGTTCGAGAAAGATCTCTCGTGGAGAGTGCTCGATGTGATCGTGGGGATTGTGATGTGGTGGATTGCCGGGGCGCTGGTCGTTTCCCGCTGACTTCGCCGCTGGTTGGCTGAATGCCAGCCAGCGGCACGGGTTTAATTGCCCAGCAACGCGTCCGCAAACTCGTCGGCGCTGAACGGTTGCAAGTCTTCTACTTTCTCGCCCACGCCGATGAAATACACCGGGATCGGCCGCTGGCGTGCAATCGCCGCGAGAATGCCACCCTTGGCCGTACCGTCGAGCTTCGTCACGATCAAACCCGTCAAGCCAAGCGCATCGTCGAACGATTTCACTTGGGCGAGCGCGTTTTGGCCCGTGTTGGCGTCGATGACGAGCAGCACCTCGTGAGGCGCATCCGGCTGCGCCTTCGCAATCACGCGCTTCACCTTGCGCAGTTCTTCCATCAAGTGAAGCTGCGTTGGCAGGCGGCCAGCGGTGTCGGCCATCATCACGTCGATCTTGCGTGCACGCGCGGCGCCGACCGCGTCGAAGATGACGGCGGCGGCATCGCCGCTTTCCTGCGATACAACTGTCACGTTGTTGCGCTCGCCCCAAACCGTGAGCTGTTCGCGCGCGGCAGCACGGAAGGTGTCGCCGGCGGCGAGCAACACGGACTGATCGAAACGCTGCAGATGTTTGGCCAACTTGCCAATGCTCGTGGTCTTGCCCGCGCCGTTCACGCCGGCGATCATCATCACCAGTGGTTGGGCACGGCCAAGCATCAGGGATTTCTCGAGCGGCCGCAGCAGCTCTGCGAGCAGCGAGCGCAATGCGGCCTTGACCTGCATCGAATCGGTAAGCCGTTCGCTGCGCACCTTTTCGCGCAGCGCCTCGAGCAGATATTCGGTGGCATCGACACCGGCGTCCGACATCAGCAATGCCGTTTCGAGTTCCTCGTACAAATCCTCATCGATCTTCGCCCCGACGAAAATCCCCGTCAGGCCCGTACTCGTCTTCGATAAACCCGTTTTCAGGCGTGTAAGCCAGGAACGCTTCGCACTCGGTTCAGGCTCCGGCGGCGGCACGATCACGACGGTTTCTTCGGGCGCCTTCCACTGCGATGCCGTGCGGCCTTGCCAGTAGGCTTTGGTTTCGGGGAGGGCGCTCGCGGAGGGCGTAGTCGGCTGGGCCGGCGTGATGGGCGTGCTTGCCGCGGGAAGCGGCGTCGCGGGCGTGTCTGCTGCTGTTACACCGGGCGTGTCCGCCCGCGACGGTTGAACCACCGAATCCGCCGATTCAACCGGTTGCGCCGGCACAACCGGCGTCGTGGCGGCGGGCGTTCCGATATCGGACGGAGAATCTGCCGGTTGCGCGGATTCATCATGCGATTGCACAGACGCGCTGGACGACCCGGTTGCCGCAGCCGGCTGCGCCGCAGACACATGCCCATTCGACTGCACCGGCTCACCGGCAGCGGCGTCCGCCCCGCGCGCTTGCGTTTCCAAAGCCCGAACCGCTGCCTCACCATCTTTCAGCAAGGTTTCCACCGGCTGGGCCGGCATAACCGGCGTAGTCGCGCGCCGAAGCGCTTCAGCGCCTTCGGAGCCAGAATCGACGACGTCTTCGGTTTTGTTTTCCTCGGGCGTATCGGTCGATTTGCCTATTAATCGTTTGAAAAAGCTGAACATGGTCTGCAGTGGTGGGGGTGGCGCGTTTTATCGATGCGGTCGCAACCGCGTTCCAGCGTCGAACGTGCGCAAAAACGCAAAGGTGACGAGGGCCGCCGTGCCGCGAAAAACCGCCGGAAACAGCGGCAAGAGCCGGGCGTGTGCGCAAAAAAGGCGAAAGACGGCTATTTTATCAGCCGGCACCGATTGTAGTGGCCGGCCCGGCGGCGAACCCCAGCATCGGGCGCGGCGGGGCTGTGGTAACGTGCCCGCATCGGCGAATGCGAATTATTGCAAACCGACGACGTTCCCACCCGACCCACGCGATCATTGCGCCGCCTCAATCCACGCACGTCCATGTCCCGTTCCTCGATCACCCGCACACTAGAGCGAAATCCCGAACGCAGCCCGGAGCGCACCTCCGAGCGCGCACCGAAAGTCCGCGAAGCAGCGCCATCGCGTGGCGGCAAGGCGCATTCCATCCGCATTATCGGCGGCGACTGGAAACGTACGCCGCTACCCGTCCTGAGTTTGGACGGCCTGCGTCCGACGCCGGACCGGGTGCGCGAGACGCTCTTCAACTGGCTTGGCCAGTCGCTTGACGGCAAGCGTTGCCTAGACCTCTTCGCCGGCAGCGGCGCATTGGGCTTCGAAGCGGCATCGCGCGGCGCGGTGCGCGTCCTGATGGTCGAACGCAGCGGCCGCGCAGTCGCGCAACTGAAGGCGAATCAGGCGCGCCTGGCCGCGAAAAACATTGAAATCGTGGAAGCCGACGCGCTGCGTCTCGCCGCGGGCCTCGCGCCGAGTTCCTTCGATGTCGTTTTCCTCGATCCCCCTTTCGGCGATACCGCCATGCTCCAGCGCGCCATCGAATTGGCCGTGCCGCTGGTGTCGCCGGGCGGCGCGCTGTACGTCGAATCGGGCGAGCCCGTCGATCTCGCGCAAACGCCCGCGCTGGCCGGCTGGGCAATTACTCGCGAAGGCAAGGCCGGCGCGGTCCGCTATCATTTGCTGCGGCGCGAAAATGAGGAATAATGCGCGTTCCAAAATGACAGCCGGGCGATGTCCGGCCGACTGTGGGCGGGGCTTGGCGGACGTGATGGGCGGCGGGGTATCGGCGGGATTTTCTGGTCTTGTCGATGCCGGCGGCGGCCCAATCTGTATCGAAAGACGTACCAGAAGAAGGTTAAGAAGAGGAGATGCCCCATGGTGGTAGCCGTTTATCCCGGAACGTTCGACCCGCTCACACGCGGTCACGAAGACCTCGTGCGACGTGCGTCGAGTATTTTCGATACGCTTGTGGTTGGCGTGGCTGATAGCCGGAACAAGAAGCCGTTCTTCAGTCTGGCGGAACGGCTGGATATCGCCCACGACGTGCTTGGCCACTATCCGAACGTGCAGGTGATGAGTTTCAAGGGGCTGCTGAAGGATTTCGTGCGCAAGAACAACGCGCGCGTGATCGTGCGGGGTTTGCGTGCCGTCTCCGACTTCGAGTACGAATTCCAGATGGCGGGTATGAACCGTTATTTGCTACCCGACGTCGAAACGATGTTCATGACGCCATCGGATCAATATCAATTCATCTCGGGCACGATCGTGCGCGAGATCGCGCAACTCGGCGGCGATGTCAGCAAGTTTGTTTTCCCCTCGGTGGAAAAGCGCTTGCAGGATAAAGTCGGTCCGATTGCGCCGGACCCAGTGGTGCCGTGAGCGCTCAAGTGCTCACCAAGCGCGCTCATCAGAGCGCGCGGGTACCGAAAAAGCCGGCAGAGATGCCGGACGAAGAGAGTAAAGCATGGCCCTGTTCATTACCGACGAGTGCATCAACTGCGACGTGTGCGAGCCCGAGTGCCCGAACGACGCCATCTCGATGGGTATCGAGATCTACGTGATCGACCCGAACAAGTGCACCGAGTGCGTCGGCCACTTCGACGAACCGCAATGCCAGCAAGTGTGTCCCGTGGAGTGCATTCCACGCGATCCGGCGCATGAGGAAAACGCCATCCAGTTGATGGCGAAATATCACGCGCTGATGAAGGCGAAGGGCGCTTGAATTAAACGTCAAGCTGTCAAGCCATAAGCGCCCTTGGGCGTTATCACAGCAGCGCGCGCAACGCCGCCAGCAAGGCATCACACTCGGCATCGGTGCCGATCGTGATGCGCAGATGCTGATCGATTCGCGGCAGCTTGAAATGCCGCACGAAAATCTCCTTCTCCTTCAAGCGCGCGGCGAGCGTGGCGGCATCGTGTTCCGGATGGCGCGCGAATACGAAGTTCGCTGCCGACGGCACCACGTCAAAGCCCAACGTCTGCAACTCCACCGTCAGCCGTTCGCGGCTTGCCATTACCTTCGTACAGGTTTCGCGAAACCAGTCGTCGTCTTCGACGGCCGCGATCGCCGCCACTTGCGCCAGCCGGTCGAGCGGATAGGAGTTGAAGCTGTCCTTCACGCGCGTGAGTGCCTCGATCAGCGCTTCATGTCCCAACGCGAATCCCACGCGCATACCCGCCATCGAACGCGCCTTCGATAACGTCTGCACGACCAGCAAATTCGGATTTTCATCGATAAGCGTGACCGCCGATTCCGCGCCGAAGTCCACATACGCTTCATCGATCACCACAACCGAATCCGGATTCGCCGCGAGCAGTACCTTGATCTCGGCGAGCGGCAACGCGCGGCCTGTCGGCGCGTTCGGATTGGGCAGCAGCACGCCGCCATTAGGCGCGCGATAGTCGTCCACATCGATACCAAAATCCGCGTTGAGCGGCACTGCGTCGAACGCTACGCCGTACAACTGCGCGTACACGGGATAAAAACTGTAGGTGATATCGGGGAAACGAATTGGCTTGTCGTGCTTGAGCAGCGCCTGGAACGTGTGCGCGAGGACTTCGTCCGACCCGTTGCCCACGAACACTTGCTCCACGCGCAGCCCATGACGTTGCGCGATGGTCGCGCGCAAAGCATGCGCTGTCGGATCCGGATACTTGCGCAGCGAATCGCCATCCTCGCCGAGCTCGCGCCGGATCGCATCGACCACACGCGGCGACGGCGGATAGGGGTTCTCGTTGGTATTGAGCTTCACGGGACGCGCGAGTGCCGGTTGTTCGCCCGGCACATACGGCGTCAGCTTATTAACGATGTCGCTCCAGAAACGGCTCACGTGTTGCTCCTTGTCTATCCTGCAGATTCACCACCGCACGTCGCGTTCAGCCGTTGCGATGCAGGTTCATCATCGCGCGTTCCATCTCGTCGTTGATCGCGAACGGCATCACGGCCAGCGCGCGTTCGATCGATGCATCGATCACGTCCTGCTCCTCGCGCCGCGGCGGTTTCAGTACAAAATTTGCCACATCGGGTTTCGCACCTGCGCGCGCGCCCTCGGGAATCAGATCGCGCGGATGCCCGATGCCGATCCGCAACCGCCAATACTGTTGCGATGACAGATGCGCCGAAATGTCCTTCAGGCCGTTGTGACCACCGCTGCCGCCACCGAGCTTCAGCTTCACCGTACCGGGCGGCAAATCGAGTTCATCGTGCGCGACGAGAATCTCGTCCGGCAGGATCTTGAAGAACTGCGCCACGGCCACCACCGACTGACCCGATCGATTCATGAAGGTCTGTGGCTCGAGCAGATGAACCTCTTGACCATTGAGCCGGCCGCGTCCGTAGTGGCCGTGAAACCGGCGTTCATCACGCAGCGATGCACCCGCGTCGCGCGCCAGTTGATCGGCGAACCAGAAGCCGGCGTTGTGACGCGTCGCGGTGTATTCGGCGCCCGGATTGCCGAGCCCGACGATCAGTTTGATCATGTTCAATCTTGGCGATGTAGCGGCCTGTGGCTGTTAACAGGATAACGGACAGCACAACAACGCAGGACACATCGACCGCACCAGAAAAAGGCCAAAAAAAACCCGCCGGAGCAGAGCAACGGCGGGTCACTTTGTCCGCTCTTGTGGGCGGACCCGAGCGGACTCAAGCGAACAGGCTTCAGCCAGACTTATGCAGCCGGCTTGTCGCCTTCGCTCGGAGCAGCGGCGCCACCCGAAGCAGCTTCGTCGGACACGACGGCAGCCGGGACGGTCGCAGAAGCGATCACCGGGTTTTCTGCGTCGAGGTGAGCGACCAGCGCCACGCCCTTCGGCAAAACGATGTCCTTCACGTGCAGCGTGTGACCGGCTTCAATCTTTGCCAGATCAAGCTCGACGAATTCCGGCAGGTCAGCCGGAAGGCATTCGATTTCGACTTCGTTCAGAACGTGCGAGATCACCGCGCCGCCAAGCTTCACAGCCGGATTCGTTTCTTGATTCAAGAAGTGCACCGGCACCTTGGTGTGCAGCTTCTTCTTCGCATCGACGCGTTGGAAGTCAACGTGCAGAACCATTTGCTTGAACGGATGGTATTGCACGTCGCGCAGCAGAACCTGTTGCGACTTGCCAGCGATTTCCAGGTCGAGAATCGACGAATGGAACACTTCTTTCTTCAGCGCGTGCCAAAGTGCGTTGTGATCGAGCTCAACAGCTTGAGCTTCAGCGTTTGCGCCATATACGATGCCCGGGGTCTTGCCCGAGTTACGCAGGCGGCGGCTCGCACCCGTACCTTGCAGATTGCGCTCAAAAGCGACTACTTTCATGATTCAACTCCATAATCTGCCCGCGACCAGGCAGTGAAAACGGGGCTGTCCGCAATCGCGTTCAGCCCCAGAGCAGCGGTTCAGGCCTTCGTTCGCCTGAACCGATTACGCGGTGTTGCAGAGTTTTGAACCTCCGCTAACCGCAAATACGTTTAAAGCTTGTTAACCTTCTGCGAACAGCGACATCACCGAGTCGCCGCGCCGGATACGTGAGAACGTCTCGGCCAGCAATCCCGCGCTCGACAGGACACGCACCTTCGTGCATGCGCGCGCTTCGTCGGAGAGGGGAATGGTGTCGGTGACGACGAGTTCGTCGAGTTCCGACGCCGCGATCCGCTCGCCTGCGCCACCGGACAAAACCGGGTGCGTGGCATACGCGAAGACCTTCGTCGCGCCGCGTTGCTTCAAAACCTGTGCTGCCTTGCAGAGCGTGCCGGCGGTGTCGACCATGTCGTCCATGATCACGCACGTGCGGCCTTCCACTTCACCGATGATGTTCATCACTTCAGCGACGTTCGCCTTCGGGCGACGCTTGTCGATGATCGCGAGATCGGTGTTCAGTTGCTTTGCCAAGGCCCGGGCGCGGATCACACCGCCCACATCCGGCGACACCACCAGCAGGTTCTCGTAGTTCTGCTTGCGCAGATCGCCGAGCAAGACGGGCGTGGCGTAGATGTTGTCGACCGGGATGTCGAAGAAACCTTGAATCTGGTCGGCGTGAAGATCCATCGTGATGACGCGATCCACACCGGCAATTTCCAGCATGTTGGCCACGACTTTCGCCGAGATGGCGACGCGGGCCGAACGTGGCCGGCGATCCTGGCGGGCATAACCGAAGTACGGGATGGCTGCTGTGATCCGGCCAGCGGATGCGCGCTTGAGCGCATCGACCATGATCATGAGTTCCATCAGCGTGTCATTGGTCGGCGCGCAGGTGGACTGCAGCACGAACACGTCCTTGCCACGCACGTTTTCCTGGATCTCGACCATGATTTCGCCGTCGGAAAAACGGCTGACCATCGCCTTGCCAAGTGGGATTCCAAGGATTTTGACGACTTCCTGTGCAAGCGCGGGATTCGCGTTGCCAGTAAATACCATCAGGCCGTCACTGCTCATCGTGCACCTGTTCTGGCTGGGGCGAGAGGAAAAACGCGAGAAATTATGGCAGGGGAAGAAGGATTCGAACCTTCGCATGCTGGAATCAAAATCCAGTGCCTTAACCAGCTTGGCGATTCCCCTACACTAACTTTGAGTCTTGCCGGGTAGTGTAGGACAAACCCGTCAAAACGAAACTTTACGACGCGAAAGTGAAGAGAGGATGCGAATCCAGGCTTTCGCTCACTGCGCTTTTCCAGCTTGCCGGGAGTTTGGCTTGCACCACCTCAGCTTCGGCTTTGCTACGAAAGGCGGCGAACACGCTCGCGCCAGATCCGGTCATTCGCGCAGGTGCAAGATGAGAAAACCACCCCAGCACTTGAGCTACTTCCGCGTACTTTTCAACCACAACCGCCTGCATGTCATTTCGGCCGAAGCTATCGGGCCAATCAGCGGCAGAACTATGTTGTGCAAGAAAGTCCGTCATTGTGAGGACTTTTGAGTCCCTTGTCAACGCTTCTTCCGAAAAAATCGCGACAGTTGGCACATGTACCGCAGGAGTCACCACCAGGAAAAAGCGTTTCGGCAGGTCGACAGCCTGCAGCGCTTCGCCCACACCTTCCGCAAACGCATTTTGCCCGAAGACGAAAAACGGCACATCGGCGCCTAGCTGCAGCGCCAGGTCCTGCAAGTCTTGTCGCGGTAAATCGACGCCCCACAAGCGATTAAGCGCGAGCAACGTGGTGGCGGCGTCCGAGCTGCCGCCGCCAAGGCCTGCGCCCATCGGCAGGATTTTATCGATTTCGATGTCTACGCCAAAACCGCTGCCAGTATGCGTTTGCAGCAAGCGCGCCGCGCGTACGACGAGGTCGCTGGCTTCCGGCACGCCCGGCACATCGGTTTTACGTGCGATGACGCCGTCCTCGCGACGGGTGAAGTGCAGCAAGTCGCCCCAGTCGAGCAACTGGAACACCGTCTGCAACGCGTGATAGCCATCTGGCCGACGGCCCGTGATGTGCAAAAACAGATTGAGCTTGGCCGGCGCGAGGCAATTGCGCAGGGACGCATCGGCCAGCGGGCGCGCTGAGCCAGGCGATGAACCCGGTAAAGGTGACGGCATGCTGTTGACTTAAAACGTTACTGGTCGAGGACGAGCTTGATGTCGAGCGGCGGTTCGTCGCGCGACAGATTCAGGCGCTTCACGCCGGTTGCGGGCGCGTCGGCGTAGGCCAGATAGTCGATGGTCCAGCCATCCTGCTTGATTTCCTTCAGGCGGCCGTTTTCCGACGATGAATCCATCGTTGTGCGCGCCCGCGAGGTCGGCGCAGGCGATGGCTGCAGCCAATACCGCAAGCCTTCCACGGGCAGCGCAAACCCCAGCGTGTTGCTCATCAGTTGGGAGACGTTATCGGCGGTCTGCGGTTCGCGGTTCGGCAATTCCAATGTGGCCGAAGACGGCGAGGACGTCACGATAGCCAGCGTCTGCCCAAGCGGATTGCGCAATTGCAGCGTGACGGTGTCTCCCGTTTCCTGCCAGTCGAAGTTGCCGTAGGCGTTGCGTTGCTGGCCGGTCTGGTCGTTGTACTGGACAGAAAAACGGCCGTGATACGCGCGGCTGGTTTGCGCGGTGATCGCGGTTGCTGCATTCGATGTAGTCGGCACCCGCGGTTTGATCGCACACCCCGACACCATCACCACACCCGCTGCCATCAGCGCCAGCGCGCCACGACGTGCGCGCTGACCACCCAGGAAATTCGTAGCAATCAAGTTCAAAGGTCGTTCACCTGGAATCGTTTGAGCGTCTTCAACAGTGTGTCGTTGCCCGGTTCGAGCTTTTGCGCCTGACGCCATGTATTACGCGCCTGGTCCTGTTGCCCCGACTTCCACTGCACTTCGCCGAGATGTGCGCCAATTTCGGCGTTCGGCTGCAGGTCGTAGGCCTTCTTCAGGATGCTCGCGGCTTCAGTCGCATTGCCCAGCCGATACTTCGCCCAGCCGAGACTGTCCATGATGAACGCGTCGTTTGGCGCAAGCGACACCGCTTTCTCGATCAGCTTCTCCGCCTCGTCCAGCCGCTCATTGCGATCGACGAGCGAATAGCCGAGCGCGTTATACGCTTGCGCATTGTCCGGCTGCTCTTTCATCAGCTTGCGCAATTGCGTTTCCATTGTGTCGTAATGGCCGTTCTTCTCGGCGGCCATGGCGTAGTCATAGGCGATATCGGGATCATCGGGGAATGCAGCCGATGCCTTCGACAAAGCCGTTTCCGCCTCCGGATACCGTTGCGCCTGGAACAGCAACGCGGCGTCCGTGCGCGCGAGCAGCGCCAGATCGCGCGGATCGGATGTCTGCAGGCTGCCCAGCAACGCATGCGCTGCGTCGACTTTGCCGTGCGAGGCGAGGATTTGCGCCCGCGTGACTTGTGCCGGCAAATACTGCTGGCTCGAACGTGGAATCTTGTCGAGCCACTGGTTCGCGGCGACGTCGTCCTTTTTCTCCAGCGATAACTGCGCGAGATAGATGTACGCCTGGCCCGGGTCCGCGCCCGGCGTGCCCTCAGCCGCCGCTGCGTACTGCTTCAGATAGTCCTGCGCCTTGTCCGGCTGTTTCTTCTGGATATTGATCAGCGCGAGCGCCATCAGCGGCGTCAAGTCTTTCGCATCGTTCTTGCGCATGATTTCGAACTGCTTCTGGGCGTCGTCGAGACGATCCGCCGATAGATACAGTTGCGCCAGCGCAAGCCGCGCGTCGTGCGATTTCGGATTCTTGTCGAGGTACTTTTCGAACGAAGCGATACCCTCGTCGCGTTCCTTCGGCCCCATGCGGGCGAGCGTCAATGCTGCAGGCAGATAGTCAGGCTTCAGTTGCAGTGCCTGTTCAAGCGATGCCTTCGCGCCCGGCAGGTCGTCGGCGGCAATTTCTTGCCGGGCGAGCGCCAGTTGTGTTTCCGGCCGGTTCATGTCGTTCTTGACCAGATCCTTCAGCACATTCAGCCCACCCACGCGATTCGGCCCGCGCGACAGCAGAACCTGCAGCGAGATGATCGCGTCGCCACGCTGCTCCGCGGGTACCTTCGCGAGCTCGGTCGTGAGGATCGGCTTGGCGTCGTCGGGCTTGCCGGAGAGGATCAGCAGCGACGCGCTCAACTGCGCCGCGCGCTCCGAGTTCGGTGAGAATTGCTGCCAAAGCTGGACGGCCGTCAGCGCGTCGTTGGGACTTTGTGCTGCAATTGCAATTTCGGTCGCGCGCTGGGCGAAACGCGGATCGTGCGTGTCGCGGGCGAGAGCGAGATAGGTCTGATACGCCGGTGCAGCCTGATTGCGTTGCAGCGCGACTTCGGCCGCGAGCACCTGGAACACGATCTGGCTGGACGCCGCGACGTTCGGCAAGTCCTGCGTTTCCTTGCCCGTCGGCGGCGCGGTGATCAGGTCCGCCGCGCTGATGGCCGCCTGATCGTCGTCCGGCGCGGGAAGTTGCGCGGGGCTCTGCGCGTAGGCAGGCGCGAGCGCGAACGCAGCCACCGCGAACGCAACTGCGGCCGCGAGCTTGCTCGGGTAGACCGGCTTACCGCGTGTAGCGCTCGTTTGAGCGGTCGCTGCACGCTGCTTCGAAAACAACTTTACGAAGGACAAGTTCATGGAAATCCGATCAATGTTTCAGTCGATTGTAACGCGCTCGCTACAATACGCGCACATCCCACAGCAAGTTGCAGACCAGTAAAACATGCCAGAGTTGCCGGAAGTCGAAGTAACCCGACGCGGGATCGAACCGTTTGTTGCAGGACGCAGGGTGGAGCGCGTCGAGGTCCGCACGCCGGCTCTGCGCTGGCCGATTCCACCGCACCTCGCGAAGACAATGAAGGCGCTGAAAATCGAAAAGGTTGAGCGGCGCGGCAAGTATCTGCTGTTCGAAACATCCGAGGGTTGGCTGATCGTGCATCTCGGCATGACGGGGACGCTGCGCGTATTGCGGAACGTGCCGCGCCCGCCCGACGCGGCGAAGCATGATCATATAGATCTGATCTTCGACGAATTCATCCTGCGCTTTCGCGATCCGCGACGCTTTGGCGCGGTGCTCTGGCATGCGCGTGAAGACGGCGACGTGCTCGACCATCCGTTGCTCGCCGGTTTGGGCGTGGAACCTTTCACCGCCGAGTTTTCCGGCGCGCTGATGTACCGGCAGACGCGAGGGCGCAAGGTGTCGGTCAAGCAGGCGCTGCTTGCGGGCACGATGGTCGTCGGCGTGGGCAACATTTACGCGTCCGAGAGCTTGTTTCGCGCGGGCATCCGGCCAACGGTCGCCGCCGGACGTGTCTCGCTCGTGCGCTACGACCTGCTCGCCGATGCCGTGCGCACGACGCTTGCCGCGGCTATCGAAAAGGGTGGCAGCACGCTGCGCGATTTCGTTGGCAGCAACGGAGAGTCGGGCTATTTCCAGCTCGATTATTTCGTCTATGATCGCGCGGGCCAGCCGTGCCGCGTTTGCGGAACGGCCATCAAACAAATCGTGCAGGGCCAGCGATCAACGTACTTTTGCCCGCGCTGCCAGCGCTAGCCGACATGCTCCAGCTCACCGATTTCTCCACGCGCCTGATCGCGTGGCAACGTGTTCACGGCCGCCACGACCTGCCGTGGCAAAACACACGCGATGCATATCGGATCTGGTTGTCCGAAATCATGTTGCAGCAGACGCAGGTGTCGACGGTGATCCCGTACTACGCGCGTTTTCTCGACCGTTTCCCCGATGTGAACGCACTCGCCTTCGCACCGCTCGACGACGTGATGGCGCTATGGGCCGGCCTTGGTTATTACTCGCGCGCGCGAAATTTGCATCGATGCGCGTGTGTTGTATCGATGGAGCATGGCGGCGAGTTTCCCCGCAGCGTCGACGAGCTTGCCGAACTGCCGGGTATCGGGCGTTCGACGGCGGCTGCAATCGCGTCGTTCGCGTTCGGCGCCCGCGCGACTATTCTCGATGGCAACGTGAAGCGCGTGCTTGCGCGCGTGTTTGGCGTCGACGGCTTTCCGGGCGAAAAACGCGTGGAAAACACGATGTGGACGCTGGCCGAATCGCTGCTTCCCGATGCCGCGCACAAGGACGAAGTCACCGCGTACACGCAGGGTTTGATGGATCTGGGCGCGACGCTGTGCGTGCGTGGCAAGCCGGATTGCGCGCGCTGCCCATTCGCCGCCGATTGCGTGGCGAACGTGACGGGACGTCAAAAGGAATTGCCGGCGTCTCGCCCGAAAAAGACCGTGCCGACGCGCAAGACCTGGATGCTGGTTTTGCAGGATGGCAATAGCGTGTTGCTGGAAAAGCGCCCGCCGACAGGCATTTGGGGCGGCTTATGGAGCCTGCCGGAAGCCGCCGATGAAGACGCGCTCGCGGCGGTCGCGCACAGCTTGGGCGGCACGGCCGAGCTTCAGCGACTGAGCCCGTTCACGCACACGTTCACGCATTTCAAACTGGATATCGAGCCGCGTCTCGGTCGGGCGAACGGTGTGCCCGACGCCGCCGATAACCAGACCGTGTGGGCGCCGCTAGCGAACATCGACGCGTATGGTGTACCCGCGCCGGTTCGCAAGCTTCTCGACGCGCTGCAGGGCTCGTTGATTTGATCGGGCGTGCTGCTAGGGCCGCCTCACAGCAGTTGATGCTGCTGCATATAGTGATGCACGACATCGATCCGTGCGGCCGCGTCTTCGAGCTCCATCAACTTCTGCCGGGCGCGCATGGGGATCGGCAGGATCTCGGATAAACGATTGGATACCCAGGTCGGATCGTCGAGAAGGAAGGGTTCGGTGAACGGCAGGTCTTTCGGCTCGCGCACTTTGATTGCATCGATGATCCGCTCCAGCACTTCCGCGCACGCGCCGAACTTCGCCAACGCATCAGTACCGTCCAGCGGCACGTCGTCCCCGATGGTTTCCGCTACGCCCACGAGCAAATTGCTCGGCTCCACGCGATGCGACAACAGCCGAAACCGGGTCGTCCCGCGTGCCTGGATGAGCAGCATGCCAAACGTGTCCACGTCGCATTGCGTGATCTCGGCCAGGCAGCCAATGTTCTCGGGCACCGACGGATCGCCCGGCGACGCAATCTCATTCCCGCTTTTCAACAAGCACACGCCGAACGGCGTGCCTTCGCGCAAACACTCGCGCGCCATGTCGAGATAGCGGGCTTCGAAGATTTTCAGGGGGAGATGGCCGCCGGGAAACAGCACGGTGTGCAGGGGAAACAGCGGCAGGTCGGCGAGAAGGGGGTTGGTGGACATCGCGCGCTTCTTTTAAAAAGACCGCCCGACGGCGATCAGGTTTGCAAGGGCGCGACGTGACCATCTACAGCGATGGGGGCGTCGCGATGCCGCACGATCACATTGGCCTTTTCCCCGAAGCGCGCGGCCAGCGCCTGGGCGATGAATACCGAACGATGCTGGCCACCCGTGCAGCCGATCGCCACCGTCAGATAACTGCGGTTGTCGTCGCGAAATTGCGGCAGCCATTTGGCGATGAACGTGCCTACGTCGTCGATCATCTGGTGGACCATAGGCTGGGCGGACAAAAAGTCGATAACCGGCTGGTCCAGGCCCGTCAGCGGCCGCAGTTCGTGGTCGTAATAAGGATTCGGCAGCGTGCGGACATCGAAGACGAAATCGGCGTCGAGCGGCACACCGCGCTTGAACCCGAACGACTCGAACATCAGCGTGAGCCCGGCCGTTTCCTGCTCAATAAAACTCTTCACCCACGCGCGCAACACGTTCGCCCGCAGATTGCTGGTGTCGATCTGATGGCCGAACTCGGCAAGCCCCGAGACGAGTTCGCGCTCACGTTCGATCGCTTCGCCCAGCGAGGTGAGCAGCCCGACGTCGGCGTCGTGACCTGGCGAACCCGACAACGGATGACGGCGGCGCGTCTCGGAAAAGCGTTGAATCAGCGACTGCGTGCTGGCGTTGAGAAACAGTACACGCAGGTCGAATGACTGCGAAAGGTCTTTGATGATCGCGGGCACTTCGTCGAGCGAACGGCTCGAGCGTGCGTCGATAGCGACAGCTAGACGCGGCTGCCCTTGTGTGTCGAGATACTTGGCGAGCTCGGGCAAAAAGCGCGGCGGCAGGTTGTCGACGCAATAGTAGCCGGCGTCTTCGAGCGCGTTCAGAGCGACGGATTTGCCGGAGCCGGAAATGCCGGTAATCAGAATGATGCGCATGAATAAGGACTCGTTCGCTTGAGGCAAAACACGCAAAAAGTTCGGGTCCGGGCAGCGGCTGGAAGCTCAATGCCGCCGGTTTTTGCCAGCTCGACCCCTTAGATCAGCTTGCCGGGGAACTGGCTTTCGGGGTCCTGCATCGCCAGGCGCTGACGATCCATGAAGTCGCGCAGGGTATCGATACCCCGCAACTGCAGGATCGTGTTGCGCACCGCCGCTTCCACCAGCACAGCCAGATTCCGGCCAGCCGCCACCTGGATGGTGACCTTGCTGATCGGCAAGCCGAGGACATCGACCGCCTGGCTTTCCAGTGGCAGGCGCTGGAATTCACCGTCTGGACGACGCACCAGCTGAACGATCAGCTTGAGCTTCATTTTCCGCCGAACAGCGGTTTCACCAAAGATGGTTTTGATATCCAGCAGGCCGAGGCCGCGCACTTCAAGCAGGTTCTGCAGCAGCGGCGGGCATCTGCCTTCGACAAAATCCGGCCCGAGGCGCACGAAGTCTACGGCGTCGTCCGCGACAAGACCGTGACCGCGGCTGATGAGCTCCAGCCCGAGTTCGCTTTTCCCGAGCCCGGAGTCGCCGGTCAGCAGCACACCCATGCCGAGGATGTCGAGGAACACGCCGTGCAGCGTGGCGCGTGGCGCGAGGATCCGCGACATATAGAGGCGCAGGCTGTCGATCACCGCCGCCGCTGACATCCGCGTGGTGAAGAGCGGCGTGGACGACCGAGTGCAGCGCAGAACCAGCTCAGGCGGTGCACCAACCTCGCCCGCGACCACCAGGAACGGCGGTTCCAGCGCGATCAGTTCGGCCATGTTGCGCGAGCGGTCTTCGTCGGACTGGCGCTGGTAGTAGTTGATTTCGGCGTCGCCGAGTACCTGGATACGGTTGGGGTGAATCAGGTTCAAGTGCCCGACGAGGTCTGCGCTCGACGTTGCGTTGGCAACGGTTTCGGTCGAAAAGCCGCGTTCCCAGCCTTCGTGACCCGTCAGCCAACTAAGTTTGAGCGCGGCTGCGTTGTCGTCGAAAATGCTCTGGGCGTTGATGCTGGACGTATCCATGAGGCCGGAACTCCGTGAGAGGCCGCGAGCGTGGAGTAATTGAAGAGATCGGGAGTGGTCCCTTTCAATACTCCGCTCAATAGGACTGATTGTGCGCTAGAAGGGCCGCCGGCGCGAGAGGGCCGTGCGGCCTGGCTCTCGGCGCTGAGGCCGGCTTCAAGTCCAGCGCGAGACCCGGCTCAACAAGCTCAGGGCTGCCATTGCGTGAGCACCCGATGCAGCGCCTCACGGTTTTCTTCGGTATTCAGGCGTTCGCGCGCGTCCCGGTCGGATAGCAATTGCGCTATCTCGGACAGGATTTCGAGGTGCTGTTGCGTGGCCTGTTCGGGAACGAGCAGAAAGATCAGCAGCGACACGGGCTGCCCATCCGGCGATTCGAAAGCAATCGGCTCAGCCAGGCGCACAAAGGCGGCGAGCGGATGCTTCAGGCCCTTGATGCGCCCGTGGGGAATGGCGACACCTTCACCGAGACCGGTCGAGCCGAGGCGCTCGCGCGCGAAAAGATTGTCGGTGACGATACTGCGGCCAATGCCGTTCTGGTTCTCGAAGATCAAGCCCGCTTGCTCGAATACACGTTTCTTGCTGGTGACGGACAGTCCGAGGACGACATTTTCGAGGGGAAGAAATTTGGCTAAACGATTCATGTTGGCAGGCAGATGCGTGGCCTGAATTCTCCTCATCGTGGCGGCTGCAGAACCTGCACGAAACGCTCACGGCGATTTTGGTAAGGAATGCGCGGGAGACCAAGGTCTCGCTTCACTCCGATTAACAACCCCGGTACTAACCGGACCATTATAGAACAGCGCAATCAGCGATGGTGCGGCGCGCCATACGCTGCGTGCGTTTGTTGCGAATTACGCAACGGTTGCCATTTGACCCAAACCCGCGGCAAAAAACGGCCCAAAACCGACGGTGACAAAAAAAGCCGCCTGCTTTCAGGCGGCTCGTGCCGACTATCGGGCTCCGGTCTGGATCGCTCCGGAATCCGGCGCATCGAAAAATCATCCTGCCGATGCGCCGTCCAACCCATTTGAACCATTCCTCTAACCGTTCACGGTGCCCGCAGTACTTATGGCGCCGGAACTTCGCTCTCCTGCGGTTCGTGCCCGTACTTCATTGTGGCGTGCGCATGGCCCTGGATCTTGTCCTTGTGGCGAAGCACTTGCCGGTCCAGCTTGTCGACCATCAGGTCGATGGCCGCGTACATATCAACGTCACAACTCTCGATGAAAATGTCCTTGCCCTTCAGATGCAGGTTGATTTCGACCTTTTGCCGCTTGTCCTTTTCCCTATGATTGTCGACCGAGAGGACCACACTGCCGTCGATCACCTGATCGAAGTGCCGTAGCACTCTATCCAGTTTGGTGATCACATATTCTCGCAACGCAGGCGTCAATTCGAGATGGTGTCCACTGATCTGCAGATTCATAGTTGCTCTCCAAGCTAATGGCCGCCTGGACGCTATCACGCTGCTTAAACCGGTCGCTGCTTGGCCCGTACGTGCCCATTCTGTTGAACGATGGTACGGATCGGGATCGCATCGGCCGGCTTGCTCGCGCTTTCGCGACGCGGCCGGTAAAGGCCCGCCGCGACATGCAGCGGGCTACAGAGACTTTCGCAAGTTCACTGCCGGGATTTTCAGGGCTTCGCGATATTTGGCCACCGTGCGGCGCGCCACCACGAATCCCTGTTCTGCCAGCAACTCTGCGATGCGGCTGTCTGAAAGAGGAGATTTTGAGTCTTCGGCTCCTATCAGTTGCTTGATGAGTGCCCGGATCGCCGTTGACGATGCCGCGCCACCCGTGTCAGTTGAAACGTGCGATCCGAAGAAGTACTTAAATTCAAGCGTCCCGAATGGGGTCAGCATGTACTTACCGGTTGTCACACGTGAGACAGTGGATTCGTGTAAACCCAGCGTATCAGCAATCTCCCTCAAAACCAAGGGCCGCATTGCAATTTCGCCGTGCGCAAAAAAGTTCTTCTGACGCTCCACAATGGCTTGTGCAACGCGAAGAATCGTCTCGAATCTTTGTTGAATATTCTTGATCAGCCAGCGCGCTTCCTGAAGCTGCTGGCGCAACGAACCGCTGCCCGGATCGCCTCGATTGTTGCGCAAAATATTCGCATAGAGGTGATTGATGCGAAGCCGCGGCACGATTTCCGGATTCAATTCTGCCGTCCAGCCACTGGACATCTTGCGCACCAGGATGTCGGGGACGACGTAATCCGCCTCGCTCTTGCCGAACGCGGCGCCCGGAAACGGTTCCAGCGAACGGATCAGCAAATGGGCATCCCGCAGTGCGTCATCGGTGGCCTTGAGCTGCTTGCGCAAACGCGTGAAATCCCGCGCCGCCAGCAGCTCCAGATGGTGCATCACAATATCAAGCGCCAGTGTGCGAATAGGCGATGGCTCGAGCCGCAATAACTGCAGCTTCAGGCATTCGGACGCCGACCGGCCACCCACCCCAGGCGGATCGAAACTCTGCAGCAGCGCGAGCGCCGCGCTCAATTCGTCGACATCGACTTCGAGCTCGTCGGGCAAATCCGCCTTCACTTCCTCGAGCGACGACGTGAGATAACCGTCTTCGTCGAGCGATTCGATCAGGAACGTGATCAGCGCGCGATCGCGCTGATTCGCCTTCGTCATGCGCAGTTGCGACGTCAGGTGATCGCGCAGCGTAGTGGTGGATTCGTGGATTTGCAGCGGCGGCAGATCGTCGTCGTCCGAGCCGCTATTCGAGCGGCCGTAGTCTTCCAGATTCCACGAACTCGAATCCGGCCCGTTGTCTGACGAACTCAATCCGTTGTATTCGTCTACACCCTGAGGCTCGCCGCTTTCGGAGCGGTCGGTCGTGGTCGTGCTACTGCTGCTGCTCGACGATGTGCCGTTGCTCATCATCGGGTCGGGCGCGTTCACCGACGCCCCCGACGTGATCAGCGAGCCGTCCGCTGCTACGCGCAACGGACTGGTGGTCCAGTCGTCCTCGTTTTCGAGCAGCGGATTTTGCGCGACAGCCATCGCGACTTCCTGCTGCAATTCGAGCGTCGACAGCTGAAGCAGCCGGATGGACTGCTGCAGTTGTGGGGTCAGCGCAAGATGCTGCGACAGGCGAAGTTGGAGGCTAGCTTTCATGGCAAGGTTTTAATCATTGTAGAGAGTTTGCCACGGGCGCGACACCTCGCGGGGATCGACCAAAAACAAGCGTGCCGCCTCGCGGGCGGCACGTACGATTTGCTGGCGGCGCGGGATGCCGCCCACAGCGGTATTGCAAGGGCTGCCGGGCGTTGATCCCTGCGCTTACATGCGGAAATGTTCGCCGAGATAGACGCGCCGCACGCTCTCATTTTCGATAATGTCACTCGGCGCGCCTGCTGCGAGCACGCTGCCGTCGCTGATGATGTACGCGTGGTCGCAGATGCCGAGCGTCTCGCGCACGTTGTGGTCCGTAATCAGCACGCCAATGTTGCGCTGCTTCAGGAATTTCACAATCTTCTGGATTTCCAGCACGGCGATCGGATCGACGCCGGCGAACGGTTCGTCCAGCAGGATAAACGCCGGATTGGTCGCGAGTGCACGGGCAATTTCCACGCGCCGCCGTTCGCCGCCCGAAAGCGACAACGCCGGGTTTTCACGCAAATGCGCGATCTGAAGTTCGTCGAGCAACGCTTCCGCGCGGTCCGTGATGGCCTGTTTGGAGAGCGGTTTTTCGCTCTCGTCCGTTTGCAGTTCAAGCACGGCGCGAATGTTCTGCTCGACGGTGAGCTTGCGGAACACGGACGCTTCCTGCGGCAGATATGAAAGTCCGAGACGCGCGCGCTTGTGAATGGGCAGCAGGCTGATGGAGGTGCCGTCGAGCAGGATTTCGCCTGCATCGAGGGGCACCAGCCCGACGATCATATAAAAGGACGTGGTCTTGCCCGCGCCGTTCGGCCCTAGCAGCCCGACCACTTCGCCGCTTTTCACGTCGAGCGAGACGTCTTTCACGACCGTGCGCGAGCCGTAGCGTTTCTTCAGGTTGCGGACGGTGAGCGAACTGCTCGTGCCGGCCGGCTTGCGATGGGGCATGGCGGGCGAATTCACGGCTGCTGCGTTCCTTGCATCTTGTTGGACGGCGTCAGGGTGGCCGGTGCGCCTGTCAGCGGTGCGGCGCCGCCGTTACGCGGCGCGAGCATGGCCCGTACGCGGCCGGTCGGGTTGCCTGGACCGGCAACGTCCGGCCCGGCTTTCGCCGTATAGAAGTCTTTCTGGCCGTCGTACGTGATTACACTGCCGTGCACTTCGTCCTGAATCGTGGTGAGACCGACCAGGCGGCGCACGACGGCACGCGTGGTCAGCGTGGTGAGATCCTGTTTGCCGTCGTAGTCGATCCGCACGGCATTGCCTTCGATATATTCGTCGAGGCCATCGCGTTTCTGGCGGAAATACGAGAGGTTGCCGCCGGTAGACGTGCCGGTTGCGTACTGGTACCCCTGCGGATCCTGGGTCACGTCCACACGATCCGCCCGGATGATGATCGTGCCTTTGGTCGCGACTACGTGGCCCGTGAAGATGTTGACCTGCTTCAGGTCGTCATAGGTCATGTTGTCCGCTTCAATATTCAGCGGCTTGTCGTTGTCGGCGCGTTCGGCGTGCGCGGCGGGCGCAAAGGCCGCCAGCGGCAACGCCACGCAGGTTGCCGCGATCCCGAATTGCACGATGCGTGCGGCGCGGCGCAAAAATGCAGCGCGCGCTGCGCGCAGACGGCCGGATTCGGGTCGGAGAAACGGTTTGTTCATGCAGTCACACTTGAATGGAATAAGCGCAATTCGTCGGAACTGCCGGGGTTATTTGGACGAGGTGCCGAGGGTGTCGGACGCGGCGATCTGGCCGCGCACCTGTCCATAGAGCTTCATTACCCGGGTCGCGTTGTTGTAGTTCATGCCGTTGCCCGTCATCACCGACGGACCGCGCTGAAGTTTAACCGGCTTTTCCGTTTCGATGACATCGTCGTTCACAAGGATGCGAAAGTGCTCCGAATCCGCCGTCATCTGCGGGTCGCCATAACCGGCCACGCGCAGAATGTGAGCGTTTTCGTACAAGTCGACGATCGAGACGTCGCCGTTCACCGTACCGCGCTCGGACGTAGCCGTGACCGTTGGACGGAGCGGCTGGAACATGCGCATCGCGGGTTTCGTGAGATCGCTGTTTTCGTCGTCTTCGTAATGCACCATCGAAATCGCGGTCAGGCGATATTGCGTCGTGCCGGTGGTGTCGAGTTCGGAGACCGAGAAATTACTCGCGAAATAGTCGGGCGCGTGCTCTTTCGCACGCTCCGGCGTCTGTGCCGGCGGCAGCGTAGCCTGCAGCAGCCAGTAGGTGATGCCCGCTAGCGCGGCCATCGCGACCAGCGGCAGCGCTGAAGTCAGTTTGGTGGGACGTGCCATGGGGTTCAGGCTCCGATAGCCGTGGCAAGCAGGCCGTCGTAGCGATTCTGGGCGCGCAGGATGGTGTCGCAGACTTCACGCACCGCGCCTTCGCCGCCGCGTTTGGTCGTGACGACATGCACGCGTTGCAGCACTTCCTCATGCGCGTTGGCGGGCGCTGCGGCAAAGCCGCACAACCGCATCACGGCGAGATCGGGCCAGTCGTCACCCATGTAGCCGCAGTCGGTGGCCGGGATAGCCGTGGTTTTCAGCAATTCGGCGAGCGCAATGGTTTTGTCGGCGACGCCTTGATGCAGGTGGGTAATGCCCAGTTCACGCGCCCGCGCCGCGACGATGCCGGAGTTGCGCCCGGTGATGATCGCCGTCTGCACGCCCGCCGCTTGCAGCATTTTCACGCCGTGGCCATCGAGCGAGTTAAAGGACTTCATGGCGTCGCCGTCGGCGGTAAAAAACAGGCTGCCGTCGGTAAACACACCGTCGATATCGAAAATCATCAGCTTCACGCGGCTCGCGCGGTCGTTCGCTTCGTCCGGCGTGGCAGACTTGTTCGACATCAGATTACCTTCTTGGAAAAGAGGTCGTGCATGTTCAGGGCGCCGATCAGGATCGCGTTTTCATCGACGACCAGCATCTGATTGATGCGATAACGCTCCATCAGTTCCACCGCTTCCACCGCCAGATGGTCCGGGCCGATCGTGCGCGGATTACGTGTCATGACCTCGATCAGTGGCAACGCGCGGAAATCGCCGTCGCGCTGAAGGACGCGGCGCAGGTCGCCGTCGGTGAAGATGCCTTCCACGTGACGCTTTTCATTGACCACGGCCGTCATGCCCATGCGCTTCGCGGTGATCTGGAAGAGTGCGTCTGAAACGGTGGCGTCGAGCGCCACTTCCGGTATTTCCGGCCCGACCCGCATCACGTCGCGTACGTAAGTGAGCAGGCGCCGGCCGAGTGCGCCGCCCGGATGCGAGCGCGCAAAGTCCTCGGGACCGAAACCCCGGGCGTCGAGCACGGCGACGGCAAGCGCATCGCTCAATGCGAGCACGGCGGTCGTGCTGGCCGTCGGCGAGAGATTCATCGGGCAGGCTTCTTTATCGACGTGCGCATTCAGATGCACGTCGGCCAGTTTGGCGAGGCTCGATTCCGGCCGTCCGGTAATGGCGATCAGTTTTGCCCCGAGGCGCTTGATGATCGGCAAAATGGCGACGAGTTCAGAGGTTTCGCCTGAGTTCGACAACGCGATGAACACGTCGTCGGCGGTCACCATGCCGAGATCGCCGTGACTTGCTTCGGCGGGGTGAACAAAGAAACCCGGCGTGCCGGTGCTCGCGAGCGTAGCCGCAAATTTGCGGGCGATATGCCCGGATTTACCGATGCCCGACACCACCACGCGGCCCTTGCATCCCAGCAGGAATTCGACGGCGCCGGTGAAGTTGTCGTCGAGTTGCGCGGACAGGCCGCGCACTGCGTCGGCTTCAATTTCGAGCACGGTGCGAGCCAGCGCGAGTGCCCGGTCGCCATTGATTTTCGCTATCATGCGCGAAGTATAACAAAGGCATATTTGCGCCGCGCCGGACACCGGGCGGCCTGCAGCCGCTCATCCGCCCCCGAAAGGCCGTGTGTTTTGTTGCGCGCAACGCCCGCGCGCGTTAAAAAACACAAGATCCGGATGTGCTCCCCCGAGCCACCATCCGCCGACAAACGAGGACGCTAGACGGATGACTTCCCCGCTTGAAATGACGTTGCTGTTGCTGCTGTGTTCAGTGGCAGGGGTCGTCGTATTTCGTTTTTTCAACCTACCGCCCATGTTGGGTTATCTGGCGGTCGGAATCATTGTCGGGCCGCACGCTGCGGGCATCGCGCCGGATAGCGAACGCGCGCAGCATCTGGCTGAATTCGGCGTTGTCTTCCTGATGTTTTCGATCGGGCTCGAGTTCTCGTTATCGAAATTGCGTTCGATGCGCCGGATTGTGTTCGGCCTCGGGGCGAGTCAGGTGGCCGGGACGATTGCGCTGGCGCTGTTGTTCGGGTGGATCGCGAACTTCTGGACCGATATGTCGTGGGAGGCGAGCATCGCGCTGGGCGGCGCGTTGTCGATGTCGTCCACCGCCATCGTTTCGAAAATGCTTGCTGAGCGGCTCGAACTGGAATCCGAGCATGGCCGCAATATCTTCGGCGTGCTGCTGTTCCAGGACTTGGCCGTGGTGCCGCTGCTGATCATCATTGCCGCGTTCGGCAACGGCAATTCGAAGGAGTTGGCGTTCTGGCTGGTGCTCGCAGCAGTGAAGATCGTGGTCGCGTTGACGGTGCTGCTGTTCATCGGCCAGAAGTTCATGACGCGCTGGTTCAATATTGTCGCGCGCCGGCGCTCGCAAGAACTCTTCATGCTGAACCTGCTGCTGGTCACGCTGGGCGCGGCGTTCATCACCGATAAATTTGGCCTGTCGCTTGCGCTCGGCGCGTTTATCGCGGGCATGCTGATCGCGGAAACGCCGTATCGGCATCAGGTGGAAGAGGACATCAAGCCGTTCCGCGACGTGCTGCTCGGCCTGTTTTTCGTGACTACGGGCATGCTGCTGAATCCGCGCGTGATCTGGGAACATCCGTTTCTCGTCGCGTCGTTTTTCTTCCTGCCGATCCTGCTGAAAGCCGTGATGATTACCGGTCTCGCACGGTTGTTCGGCTCGCCGCCGGGCGTGGCGATGCGCACCGGCCTCAACCTCGCCCAGGCCGGCGAATTCGGTTTCGTGCTGCTGAACCTGATCCTCGATAAACATCTGGTCGAGCCGGTTCTGCTGCAAGCCATCCTTTCGTCGATGCTGCTCTCCATGCTCGCCGCGCCGTTCATCATCCAGAACGCCGACCGGATCGTGCTGCGGCTTTCATCGACGGAATGGCTGCGGCAGTCGTTGCAAATGACCCGCATCGCGACGCAAAGCATCAAGCAGAGCGGTCACGTGATCATCTGTGGCTACGGCCGCGCCGGGCAGAATCTGGCGCGCATGCTGGAGCACGAAGGGTTGTCGTATGTGGCGCTTGACCTGGACCCCGATCGCGTGGCGGCCGCGGCGGCGGCGGGTGAGAGCGTGGTGTACGGCGACGCGGGGCGGCGCGAGGCGCTGGTCGCGGCCGGCATACATCGGGCGGCCACGATCGCGATCACCTTCGCGAACACGCCGTCCGCGTTGCGCGTGCTGCATAGCATCCATGAACTCGAGCCTACGCTGCCCACTATCGTGCGCACCGTCGATGACGCCGATCTGGAAAAGCTGATCGCGTCGGGCGCGACGGAAGTGATTCCGGAAATCGTGGAGGGAAGCTTGATGCTAGCGTCGCACACGCTCGTGCTGATGGGCGTGCCGATGCGGCGCGTCGTCCGGCGCGTGGAAGAAATGCGCGACGAGCGTTACAGCATGCTGCGAGGTTATTTTCACGGCGCGGACGAAGACGACGATGAGCGTCGCGAGCAGGTCCGGCTACAATCGGTTCCCGTCGACGAAAACGCTGACGCGGTCGGCCGAACGCTCGACGAACTTGGGCTGGTCGGCGACGGCGTGGAGGTGACGGCGATCCGCCGGCACGGGATTCGCGGCGTGCAGCCCGATCCCGACACCAAGCTGCGTGCGAGCGACATTGTGGTGCTGCGCGGTTTGCCCGAAGCGCTGCAGCAGGCGGAAGAACGGCTGTCGCGCAATCGCCGTGCGGGCGCGGTAGCCTGACGTTTTCCAGGAGACATCCTTCATGTCTGAGTTCGCGGTGCCCTCAATACCCAATTTATCCAATCCAGCCAGTTTTATCCGGGAGCGGATCCGCACCGTTCCGGACTGGCCGCAGCCCGGTGTGCAATTCCGCGATATCACGCCGGTTTTGCAGGACCGGCGCGCGTTGCGCACGCTGATCGATATGTTGGTGCAGCGCTATATAGATGCGCGAATCGATACGATCGCCGGGCTCGATGCGCGTGGTTTTATCATCGGGCCGATTCTCGCTTACGAATTGAGCCTGGGTTTCGTGCCGATTCGCAAGAAAGGCAAGCTGCCGTTCAGGACGATCTCGCAATCCTATGAGCTCGAATATGGCAGCGCGACCGTCGAAATTCACGAAGATGCATGCAAGCCGGGCGAGCGCGTAGTGCTTGTCGACGACCTGATTGCCACCGGCGGCACGATGATGGCCGGCAAGATATTGCTCGAACGGCTCGGCGCGGTGGTCGTGGAGGGGGCGGCGATTATCGATTTGCCGGAACTGGGTGGCTCGAAACTTCTTCGCAAGTCGGGTTTGCCGCTTTTCACGGTCTGCGAATTCAGCGGCCACTAATTTCTCTGAATTCTCTGAACCATGCCTAATTTCCTGTTGTTTCTCGCGGCTTCCATCGCTATTACGGTGGCGCCCGGTCCGGACAATCTGCAGGTGCTCGCGCGCGGCATTTCGCAGGGACGCGCGGCCGGGCTTGTTGCAGCACTCGGATTTGCCGCCGGGATTTCATTTCACACGACGCTCGCCGCGCTCGGGGTGGCGGCGTTACTGAAGTCGTCGCCGATGGCGTTCGAAGCGGTCAAGCTGGCCGGCGCCGCTTATCTGGTCTGGATCGGCATCAAGGCAATTCGCAGCAAAGGTTTGTCGTGCGCGCATGAGCGGCCGAGCCAGCCGCTGGCGGTGGTGTTCCGGCAAAGCGTGATCGGCAATTTGCTGAATCCGAAAGTGACGCTGTTTTTTATCGTGTTCCTGCCGCAGTTCGTGAATCCACACGGCGGGCAAAGCGTCATGTTGCAGATGTTCGAGCTCGGCGGCGTGTTCATGCTGCAGACGGTGGCGGTGTTTTCGGTGTTTGGCGTTGCTGCCGGGATGATCGGTGCTTATTTGAAGCGGCGTCCGCGCGTGGGCGTGTGGCTTGACCGACTGGCCGGGGCGACGTTTATCGGGCTGGGGATTCGTGTGGCGCTGAAGGATTAAGAAGGGGTTTTCGTTCGCACTAACCGACCCAGGCCACCCGCAGTCAGAACCCCGAGTGCGAACGAAACCCCCTGTACAATTTCCGGCTTTCCTCCGCCGGAGCCTTCCATGACCTTGCCTGCCATCGTTGCCGCACGTCGTTTCGATGCGTCGGCGCACTTGCCGTTTTATATCGGAAGCGAGCGGGTCGGCTGGATTCGCCGTACTGACGCCCCCGCGCTGCAATCATGGCCGGATGTGTTTCGCATCGATCAAACATCTATCCGTCTCGCCGATACCTTCTCCGACCTCAACGCCCGCAGCGCCGCGCTCGGCGCGGTAATCGGCATGCTGGCCGCCGATGGCCGAATCCCTGGCTGGCGCAACGAAACCTACGCAATCCGCAATAGTTTCGAGGCCGAACCGCTAGCGTTCATTGAACGGGCAGCGTCGCGGTTCTTCGGCACAATGACGTACGCCGTGCATCTGAACGGCATCGTGGACGCGCCCGGCCGCGCGCCGCAGCTCTGGATCGCGCGCCGCAGTGAGACAAAAGCGACCGATCCCGGCATGCTCGATAACGTGGTGGCGGGCGGTATCGGCTGGGGGATGGGGATCGAGGAAACGCTCGTGAAGGAGTGCTGGGAAGAGGCGGGCATGGCGCGGGAACTGGCAGAGAAGGCCGTACGCGGACGCTTGTTCCACGTGCTGCAATCGCTGCCCGAAGGTACGCAGGCCGAGCAGATTTACGTGTTCGATCTCGCGTTGCCCGTTGATTTTGCGCCGCGTAATCAGGATGGCGAAGTGGGCGAACATCGGCTCGCGCGCATCGATGAAGTCGCGCGCTGGATTGAAGAAGGCGCGCTCACCGTCGATGCCAGTCTGGCCACACTCGACTGCCTGCTGCGCCGTCGATGGATCGACGAAGAAGCGTGCGAAGGCATGCAGACGGTTTTCTCACCCCCCGCGCTGTGAACGCGAATAGACGTTTAGTTGAAACATCTCAAAGGAGTATCGGTTCATGTCGACCGAACATAGTTTTATCTTGAAGTTGTCGTGTCCGGATCGTCCCGGCATTGTCCATGCCGTGTCCGGATTCCTGTTCGATCTCGGCAGCAATATTCTCGATTCCGCGCAATTCGGCGACAGCCACACCGGCGAATTTTTCATGCGCGTGCATTTCCAGCAAGTCGGGGGAGACCCCGGTCTCGTTGCGTTGCGTAAGTCGTTCGCCACGCTCGCCGATGGATTCGGCATGAAGTGGGAACTGCACGATGCGTCCGTCAAGCCGCGGGTGATGATCATGGTGTCGAAGATCGGGCATTGCCTGAACGACTTGCTGTTCCGATATCGCACGGGACAACTCGGGATCGAGATTCCGGCGATCGTTTCGAACCATCGGGATTTTTATCAGCTTGCCGCTAGTTACGACGTGCCGTTTCATCATCTGCCGTTGATTGCGTCGACACCGGAAGGGAAGGCTTCGCAGGAAGCTCGCGTGCTGGAAATCGTCGATCAGCACAAGATCGATCTCGTCGTGCTCGCGCGCTATATGCAGATTTTGTCGCCGGAAATGTGCGCGGCGCTCAATGGCCGGGCGATCAATATTCACCACTCGTTTTTGCCGAGCTTCAAGGGCGCGAAGCCGTATTACCAGGCGTTCGATCGCGGTGTTAAGTTGATTGGCGCTACTGCGCATTACGTGACGACGGACCTTGATGAAGGGCCGATCATCGAGCAGGAAGTGGAGCGCGTGGATCACAGCATGGCGCCGGATCAACTGACGGCTATTGGACGCGACGTGGAATGCGTGACGCTGGCGCGCGCGGTGCGTTGGCACGTGGAGCACCGGATTGTGTTGAACGGAAGTAAGACGGTGGTATTTCGGTGAAATCACACGCTGGCGGGTAGGGGCTTTGCAACCGACCCGCCAGTTGCCGCTCTCAAACCAGCCTTAAATAAACCAGCTCGCGCTTGAGATACGCATAGAAAATCGGCGCCGCGATGACGCCGGGTAGCCCAAACGCGGCTTCCATCGCGAGCATTGCCAGCAGCAATTCCCAGGCGCGTGCCTCGATCTGCCCGCCGATGATGCGCGCATTCAAAAAGTACTCGAGCTTGTGGATGACGATCAGGAACGCCAGCGACGCCACGGCCGTCCCAAACGACACCGACAATGAAATCGCGACAATGATCGCGTTCGAAATCAGGTTCCCGATCACCGGTAGCAATCCGACGATAAACGTCACCATCACCAGCGTCTTCGACAGCGGCAGCTGCTCATGAAACACCGGCAGCGCGACGAGCAAATACAACGCAGTGAACGCGGCGTTGATCGCGGAAATCTTGACCTGCGCAAAGACGATCCGGCGAAACGCCTCGGAGAAGCGCGTTACGCGCGTGACGAGCGCGGTAGAAAGCGGTAGCCGATGCGTCGTGCGCGGCGCGCCCACCGCGATAATCGCCCCTATGATCATGCCGATCAGCACATGCCCGAAGCCTCGTGCGGCGTCTTTGCCGCCTTGCTGCAGCATCGCGGCGTGCTTTTGCATCAGCTCGGTCGCCTTGTCCTTCATCTGCTCGGAGTCGACGGGAAGATAGTTCGCGATCCAGTCGGGCACACGCAGACGAGCGTGAGACGTGATCATCATGAGTTGATCGAGAAGCTTCTGGACGCTGGGTACATCGCGTTCAAAATGATTGATGAGCGCGACCGTCGCGCCCGCCAGGCCGCCCACGATGATCGCCGCAATGATCACAACGGAAACCCAGCGTGCGCGGCCGCTCGTCATGGTCTTTTCGATCAGCGGCGAGATCATGTGCACGAGTTGGTACACGAGCATTCCCGCCAGCAGCGCGCCGAGCAATTGCAGGTGCAGCACGAAGAACAGACCGGCGAACGCGGCAAGATAACTGCCGATTTCCACCGCTGACAACTTCGGCATGCTCATATCGCTCGTCAGCCGAACCGGCCGGACGGCTGGCCTGGTTTCGGCCGCTTCGTTGCGCTTTGCCATGAATCCTTCAGTCTCCTGCCGCTAACGGGTTATTCACTGCCGGGGTTATTTCCTGCCGCGGCCCGGACGGCGCGCGGCTCATAGTTGCGGTGTGGGCGAATCCGTCATGCCGCCGATCTCGGCCTTTGCAGCAAAGGCGCGAGATACCGGCCGGTAAAACTGGCCTTCGATTGCGCGACCTGCTCCGGCGTCCCCTGCGCGATGATCTGGCCGCCGCCGGCGCCACCTTCCGGACCGAGGTCGATGACCCAGTCCGCAGTCTTTATTACATCCAGATTATGCTCGATGATTACGACAGTATTACCTTGATCTCGCAGCCGGTGAATCACTTCGAGCAACAGCGAGATGTCGTGGAAGTGCAGGCCGGTGGTCGGTTCGTCGAGAATGTATAGAGTCCGACCCGTATCGCGCTTGCTCAGTTCCAGCGAAAGCTTGACGCGTTGCGCTTCGCCGCCTGACAGGGTGGTCGCCGACTGGCCGAGACGGATATAACCGAGACCCACGTCGAGCAAGGTTTTCAGCTTGCGCGCGACGATCGGCACCGGTTTGAAGAACTCGTACGCGGCCTCCACGGTGAGGTCGAGGACCTCGTGGATGTTCTTGCCTTTGTACTGGATGTCGAGCGTCTCGCGGTTGTAGCGCTTGCCATGACACACGTCGCAAGGCACGTAGACGTCGGGCAAGAAGTGCATTTCGACCTTGAGCACCCCGTCGCCCTGGCACGCTTCGCAGCGCCCGCCCTTCACGTTGAACGAGAACCGGCCGGGATCGTAGCCCCTTTCCTTCGATGCCGGCACGCCCGCGAACAACTCGCGAATCGGCGTGAAGAGGCCGGTGTAGGTTGCGGGATTTGAGCGCGGCGTGCGGCCGATCGGCGATTGATCGACGTTGATCACCTTGTCGAAGTGTTCCAGCCCTTCGATCGCCTCGTAAGGCGCGGGCTCGGCGGACGAACCGTACAGATGCTGGGAGACCGCGTGATACAGCGTGTCATTGATGAGCGTGGATTTGCCCGAGCCGGACACGCCCGTCACGCAGGTCAGCAAACCGACCGGCAGGTCGAGCGAGACGTGCTTCAGGTTGTTGCCGTAAGCCTCGATGATCCGCAGCCGGCGTTCGTCGGGCGCCGTGCGGTCGGTCGAATAGCTGATGCTCCGTTTGCCCGACAAATATTGTCCGGTCATCGAATTCGGGTCGTTCTCGACGTGCTTCGCCGTACCTTGCGAGACGATTTCCCCGCCGTGGACGCCCGCGCCCGGGCCCATGTCGACCACGTAGTCGGCCATGCGGATCATGTCTTCGTCGTGTTCGACCACGATCACTGAATTACCGATGTCGCGCAGATGCTTGAGCGTGGCGATGAGCCGGTCATTGTCGCGCTGATGCAAGCCGATGGACGGTTCGTCGAGCACGTACATGACGCCCGTCAAACCCGAACCAATCTGCGATGCCAGCCGGATTCGCTGCGCCTCGCCGCCGGAGAGCGTTTCGGCGCTGCGTTCCAGCGACAAATAATCCAGCCCGACGTTGTTCAGGAACGTGAGCCGCGCGACTATTTCCTTGATCACCCGATCAGCGATCTCGCCCTTCGCGCCCTCCAGATGCAGCGTGTGAAAGTAACCGAGCGTATCGCGCAGAGGCCAGCCGCTCACTTCGTAGATTGCACGCGCGTTTTCGCCTGTGCCGAGCTTGACGTTGCGCGCCTCGGTCCGCAGTCGCGTACCCCCGCACGCCGGGCATGCCTGATTGTTCTGGTACTTCGCCAGTTCCTCGCGAACCGCGGCCGAGTCGGTTTCCTTGTAACGGCGTTCCAGACTCGGAATGATCCCTTCGAACGCATGCTCGCGGACCGTCGTGCGGCCGCGCTCGTTGATGTACGAGAACGGAATGACCTCTTTGCCGGAACCGAACAGCAGGATCTTGCGCACCTTTTCGGGTAGATCCTCGAACGCGCCGTCGATATCGAATTCGTAGAATGACGCCAGGCTCTGCAGCATCTGGAAGTAGAACTGGTTGCGCCGGTCCCACCCCTTCACCGCGCCCGCGGCCAAAGACAGCGACGGATGCGCGACCACGCGCTTCGGGTCGAAGAACGTGATCTGGCCGAGGCCGTCGCATTCGGGGCAAGCGCCCATGGGATTGTTGAACGAGAACAGGCGCGGCTCGAGTTCTTGCAGCGAGTACGAGCAGATCGGGCAAGCGAACTTCGAGCTATACAGATGCTCCTTCTCCGAATCCATTTCGAACGCGATCGCGCGGCCATCGGCGAGACGCAGTGCCGTTTCGAACGATTCCGCCAGCCGTTGCTTCATGTCCGGCCGCACTTTCAACCGGTCGATGACAACGTCGATGGTGTGCTTGTCGTTCTTTTTCAGCTTCGGCAGCGACTCGATTTCATAGATCTTCGCGACGCCTTCATTCGCCGTCCCGCCGCCCGAGCGCACGCGGAACCGGATGAAACCCTGCGCCTGCATCGCTTCGAACAACTCGAGGTGCTCGCCCTTGCGATCCGCCACCACGGGCGCGAGGATCATCAGCTTCGTTTCCTCGGGCATGGCGAGCGCGGCGTCGACCATTTGCGACACGCTTTGCGCTTCGAGCGGAATGTGGTGGTCCGGGCAGTGCGGCGTACCGACGCGGGCAAACAGCAGCCGCAGGTAGTCGTGAATCTCGGTGACGGTGCCGACGGTGGAGCGCGGATTATGCGAGGTCGCTTTCTGCTCGATCGAAATAGCCGGCGACAATCCTTCGATCAGATCGACGTCCGGTTTCTCCATCAACTGCAGGAATTGACGCGCATAGGCGGACAGACTTTCGACGTAGCGGCGCTGGCCTTCGGCGTAGAGCGTGTCGAACGCGAGCGACGATTTTCCCGAACCCGACAAGCCCGTAATCACGATCAGCTTGTGACGCGGCAAGTCGAGACTGATGTTCTTAAGGTTGTGGGTGCGAGCCCCACGAATACGAATTTCTTCCATGAACCGGGCGGAAAGTAAGGGGGCTAAACCTGCTACTATAACGACTTTTCGAGGGCGCGTTGCCCGCGCTCATCGGCGTCAATCAAGCGTGCGGCGGGGTTGCGAAGAGTGTTGGCGGATGATTTACGCGGCGCTCGGGCCACATTCGAGCGACTTTTGCGCTCCGTCTGACGCAGGTTTGCGGCAGGTCCAGACGCTTCAGCCACCCGTCTCATATAGTGCCGTTCCGGGCAACCACAAGGCGGCCGTGCTTGAGTTCCGCGTCCTCGCGCACGGCCAGACGCGTTTCCACATTACCTCGTCCCGATGTCCAATCCGTCTGCTACGTCCACACGTCTGAGCGCGCCCGAGTTGCGTGCGACCGTGTCGCTTGCCGCGATCTTCGCGCTGCGCATGCTCGGTCTCTTCATGATCATGCCGGTGTTTTCCATCTACGCGAAAACCATTCCCGGCGGCGACAACGTGCTGCTCGTCGGCGTTGCGCTGGGCGCTTATGGCGTGACGCAATCGCTGTTGTATATCTTCTACGGCTGGGTCTCGGACAAGCTCGGGCGCAAGCCGGTGATTGCGTTCGGGCTGATCGTGTTCGCCATCGGCAGCTTCGTGGCGGCGGTCGGGCACTCCATGACATGGATTATCGTCGGCCGCGTGATTCAGGGGATGGGGGCGGTGTCGTCGGCGGTGATCGCGTTTATCGCCGATCTGACTACGGAAGAAAATCGCACAAAAGCCATGGCTATGGTGGGCGCAAGCATCGGCGTCTCGTTCGCTGTGGCGATCGTGGGCGCGCCGATCGTGTTCGAGTGGGTCGGCATGAGCGGACTGTTCACGCTGATCGGCTTCTTGTCGATACTCGCCGTCGGTGTGGTGATCTGGGTCGTGCCCGACGCGCCCACGCCGCCCGTGCACGTCAAAGCGCCCTTTGCCGAAGTGCTCCACAACGTGGAATTGCTGCGCCTGAATTTCGGCGTGCTCGTATTGCATGCCACGCAAACGGCGCTGTTTCTCGTCGTGCCGCGCATTCTGGAAGCCGGCGGCCTGCCGGTCGCGGCGCACTGGAAAGTCTATTTGCCCGTTATGGGACTGGCGTTTGTGATGATGGTGCCGGCTATCATTGCCGCGGAAAAACGCGGGAAAATGAAGGCCGTGATGGTCAGCGCCATAGGTCTTATCCTGATTGGCCAGTTGTTACTCGGCGCCGCTCCGCATACCCTGTGGTCAGTGGCCGCAGTTTTGTTCGTGTACTTTCTTGGCTTCAACGTGCTGGAAGCATCGCAGCCGTCGCTCGTCTCCAAACTCGCGCCTGGCACGAGGAAGGGGGCGGCGGCAGGCGTTTACAACACGACGCAGTCTATCGGCCTCGCAATAGGCGGGGTGATCGGCGGCTGGCTGCTGAAAGTAGACGGGCAGAGCGCCGTATTTTTCGCATGCTCAGGGTTGGTTTTTGCATGGCTGGTCGTGGCGGCGAACATGAAACCGCCGCCGCAGAAGGTCCGGCGCACGGCTTAGGCGGCTCGAGTTTCTGGCCGCGCGTGTTGCGAGCACACCGCATCAGATCGAATTGAATTGAATTGAATCAACAGGAGAAATCATGGCATCCGTCAACAAGGTCATTCTCGTCGGGAATCTCGGCGCCGATCCGGAAACCCGCTATCTGCCGAGCGGCGACGCCGTGGCCAACATTCGTCTTGCGACCACCGATCGTTTCAAGGACAAGACGTCCGGCGAGATGAAGGAGCTGACGGAATGGCATCGCGTGTCGTTTTTCGGCCGGCTGGCAGAAATCGTCAACGAATACTTGAAGAAGGGTTCGTCGGTGTATATCGAGGGTCGGATCCGTACGCGTAAGTACACCGATCAAGCCGGCGTCGAAAAGTATGCGACCGAGATCGTCGCGGAACAGATGCAGATGCTGGGCGGACGCAGCGGTGCAGGCGGTGGCGGTGGAGGCGATGAAGGCTACAGCCGGGCACCGGCCGAGCGCAGCAGTGGCGGCGGCGGAGCGAGCCGTGGCGGCGCAGCGGCGGGCGGGCGTCCTGCAGGCGGAACCGCGGGTGGCGGCGCAAGCCGTCCGAGCGCGCCGGCGGGTGGCGGCTTCGACGAAATGGACGACGATATTCCTTTCTAGAAGGAACATCAGCCGTAGCGGTAAAGACAGCCCCGGGTTTCCCTTCCAGATCAATGACTTGGAAGGGTTTCTCGGGGCTGTTCTTTTTTACCCAATCGAAACGTTAGGTGTGAAGCCGCGCAGGGACACCGATGGTGCCTTATGCGGTCCGCCGGTCACGCGCGCCGCAGTCATGACTGGTCACAAAGGCGCTGCGCGAAACGCGCAGCAGCTATTTTGCAGCAAGCGGAAGGCGGCCGTCTCGCGATCGATTACCCGCGCCTCGTCTCTCGCGCCCGGTCGTCGCCGCGGCCAGATCGTACGGCCGGTGAATAGTCGTTGCGCGTTGAATCGCTGGGCGGTGGCTGGCGGGCGGCGTTTTCTGTTGCGCGGTGGGTGCGGCGTGGCCGCGAAAAGGATATGGCCGCTTTAGGCGAGGCCGCTGAAAGCCTTCGGGTCGAGCAGGAACGGCACTTTCGACACGACCTCGACCGCGGCCATGTCCTCGTGGAGCGGGTTCAGCAGGACGTTGAAGTCGAGCGGGCTGAGCGCGGACGGCACGCGCATCGCGAGTTGCTCCTGCGCCGCCAGCCATTGCACGCCGATGGCGACCGTCGCACGCGGGTCGCGCGCCAGCTCTCCCCATCCGGGTGGCGGCGCGGGCACGTACGCGCTCTCGTAGCAGTCGTCGGGAATCTCCAGCGTGACAAGGTGGAGGCGCCCGGCGGCTGGCAGCATGCCGCCCGTGTGCACCAGCAGCTCGAGCAGGGCGGTCGAGGCGCGACAGGACGTGTAGATGGCCTGCTTGCCGCGCGGGCTCCAGCGCCCTCCGCCGAGTGCCGCTCCCATCCCGTCGAGGTAGTCGCGACCCGCGCCGTCAGCGTCCGACACTAGCATGTGTAGGTTCACGCCGTAACTCCCGCACTCGCGCGCAGCAGGATGTCCTTCACGCGATCGTATCCGGGTTGCGTGTCGAGGACGTCGAGCGGGCGATCGAGGTTCAGTTGCACGAGCGGCCGCTTCATCCACGCCACCGCCAGCTTCTGGTCGCCGAAGAACTCACGTGCAGCCTTGAGGATGATCAGCACGCGTGCGACGCGGTCGGACTCTGCGGGTGACAAACGGCGGTTGGGATCGTGTCTGTCGGCCTTGATGCGGCGCTGCAGAGTTGAGGGCGCAAGATCTAGGCTCTTGACGAGCCCCAGCACGGGCACGCCCAGCACATCCCTGGCGAGGCGCTCAAGGACCTCAGGCTCCATCCCTTCTTTGATCCGGCGTCGTTGCTCCGTCATATCGAGCATGTCGAAAAGCTCGAAGTCATGCTCCTGGGCTCCAAGGCCGTTGGTGCCGATGTGGTCTATCGTGTGCATAGTGACTCTTCCCGTTTGACTGCTCGCTAATGCTCATTTGATCACAATAACCGTTTGAGTGTTTTTTAGATACCAAATGGGTGTGGTATTGATGCGGCGAATTTACCATGTATTGCCCGCTCTTCCACAGAGATGTAACATGGCCATGTGATTTCAACCGGCCATGTGATTTCACGTGGCCACGTGAGCGTGTTATGGACCCACTCCTGCACACATTGCCTGAGAGCCGCGGCTTGTGCGCCTTCCGCGAATTGTTCGAGGACACCGGATGGCGAATGTCGGTGGCTGCGGGGTCGGATCACCCGGAAGACATCCTCCTGTCTAGCGATCATGGCCAAGCCTACTACGCGGTCCTCAAATCGTTCAATGAAGGGCGATCTGATCGTGTCACAGCGCTCTTTGCGCAGGCGCTGCTCGAGGCGCGCGTGCGCGCAAAGAAATCCCACGTACGGCCCGCCGTACTGATCTGGGTTGGGAGTGCCTCACGGTCTCTCGTCGAACGCCTTGTAGATTTCCATAAGGAGTACGGCGACGGAGAGCCCATTGCCGTCCTTTCCATGGACGGAGCCCGGTATGTCCAATTTCCGGGTCTGCATTTTTTTGAGCGCCCCGACGCGTCGACCAGTTCGCACCGGGCTAGTCACAGCGCGCCGCCGCGCCTGGTGTTCTCGGATCGCTTCCAGTGGATGCTCAAGCTTCTGCTGGCGGTCGACATCAAGCGCGAGGACCTGATCGCCGCCGATCCTGTGCGATACCGCACCGCGACCGAGCTCGCGCGCGCCGCCGGCGTCTCTACGATGACGGCTACACGGCTGCTCAATGCCCTGAAAGCTGAGGGCTTCCTCGAGTCCACGACCTTCCTGACTATCGTGCGACGTCGCCAGCTCGCGGAACGTTGGAAGGCCGAGTACCGGAAGCCGGCACTCGCGCTGCCGATGAAGTTCCTGTCGCCGGCGGCACCCGACGAGCAGCTTCGAAAGCTCCTCAAAAAGGAGACCGGCTTTCTTGGCCTTTTCGCCGCCGCCAAGGCGCTCGGCTATGGGCATGTTCAGGGCGTGCCGCCGACTGTCTGGGTTCCCAACCTGATGGCAGCCGAGGACTGGCGCCCGCTGCGCCGCGCCCGGGAAGCCGAGCGTCCCGATCTGATCCTGCAGCAGCCCAGCTTCCCGCAAACGCTGCAGCGGGGCGTGGTCCTCCGCGACGGCGTAGCAGTCACGGACATCCTCCAGACTTGGCTCGATGTCTCGGCTCACCCGGCGCGCGGCGCCGAGCAGGCCGCCGAGCTTGAACACGGCATTCTCGCAAACGTGATCGGAGACAGTGCTTGAGCGACCTCGTCGAATTCAGCAAACTCGCGATGACTCTGGAACCCTGGCGTTCCAGGATCGTGTTCGTTGGCGGCTGGGCCTACCGGCTCTACCAATACGAGCCACGCGCCTATAAGCCCGACTACGCGGCCGTCTTCACGCAGGACGCCGATGTAGCCTACGCCGAACGGGAGCCGCTCGAAGGCGATATCAAGAAAGCGCTCGAGGGCGCGGGGTTCAAGGAGGAGCCGAATTTCGCGGGTGGTTTCCGGCCCCCTGCGATGCGTTACACCCTCGGCGAGCAGGCCAACGGGTTCTACGCTAAATTCCTTACGCCGCTAACGGGCAGCGGCTGGCGGCGCAACAAGTCGAGGACAGAGCGCGAGCTGGACGCGACCGTTGCCAATGCCGGCGTCGTCGCCCAGAAACTGCGTCACCTTGAAGTGCTGTTGCATGAGCCTTGGCTCGTGACGATCCCCGCAGCGGATTCCGGCCTCGGCGAGGCCGTGGCCGACCTGCGCATCCCGAACCCAGTGAGCTTCATGGTCCAGAAGCTCCTGATCCGTGAAGACCGGATCCGCGAAAAGCGCGCCCAGGACGTGCTCTACATTTACGATGCGATGTACATCTTCAACGGTGCGATTGAAGATGACCTCATCCCGATCTGGAAGAGCCTAGATGGGACGCTCACGGTTGCGCAACGCAAATCCGTTCGCGCGGGCGTCAAAGCGCTATTCACTAATGTGAACGACATCATCCGTGAAGCGGTGAGGATCCCTACGGACCGCAGGATCGAGCCTGACGACATGCTCAAGCTGTGCCAGAACGGGTTCGGAGAGCTTCTCGGCGAGGCCGACTAGCCCACAGGAACGACGGCCACTACCTCGGCCGCAGAATCCGACACCGGTTATTTTTCGCGGGGCCACCAAGGCTTCGGCGTCGGGGCATCGATGGGGTAGTCCTCCTGCCGTGTCAGTCGGTGACGAACTCTCGGACTAGATGCGGGACGATTGGTACAACTCTAGGACTGGTCCTATTCAATTGGCGTGGAGTAGGTTGCCGAGGTTGATTAACATTTGCTCCGTTGATGGCCAATGGCAGCTGGGGCGGTACGTATTTCGCGCATCCGTTCAACAACGACAACACGGACAACTCGTTCCGCGTCAATAACTCGGTCAAGTACCAAAGCGCGAACTACTCGGGCTTCACATTCGGCGGCCTCTATGGTTTCTCGAACCAGGCGGGTGGATTCGGTAACAACCGCGCTTACAGCGCTGGCGCACAATACGCGAATGGCCCGTTAAAGGTGGCCGCAGCTTACCTGCAGGTGCAGAATGGCAATAGCACCACGGCCACGGGTGGCGCAGTGTGGACGCAAAGCCGCTTCCAGCTCGTCGGTGGCGATTCAACGCTGCGTTACAACAACTACGAAGTGAACGGACGCTACGCACTTACGCCGGCTCTGGCGCTTGGCGCGGCTTACACGTACACGGACCGCAAGGGCATGGTTCCGGGAGATCGGAACAACGATCACGCCCGTTACCATCAAGTTGGCCTCCAGACGGACTACGCATTGTCCAAGTGTACGGACATCTATGCTGAATGCGTTGTATAGCTGACGGACGGCGATACGGCGGCTCAAGTGTATGGCTTGAACGCACGCGCAGTGCACAGCAACCAAGTGGTGGCATCGGCGGGTCTTCGTCACCGCTTCTAATGCTGCAGGTTTTGTGCTTTAACGAAAAGGCGCCTCGCGGCGCCTTTTCGCATTTCCGGGCCGCCATTGCTTACCCGGGTTCACGCGCGCAGGCTTGACACGGAAAATGCACTACCATGAGGCGTCGATGAGCCTGTGCTTATTACTCTCGCCCTGCACGGCGATAAGCAGACAACTCGTCCACTCGTCAGTCATCCAGGAGAGAGCAAGTATGTTCACGAGATTCAGTCTGCGTAACAGCGTGTTGAGTTTGAGCGTGGTGTTGATGTCGTCAGTAACATCCCTGGCGTCGAGCTCGGCGTTCGCCGACACCGTCGCATTGCAAGCGAATCTGCAACCATCGAGTGAAGTGCCACCGCGTGTGAGCAAGGGTCACGGGCAGTTAAAAGCCGCCTTCGACACAACGACCAAGACGCTGCAGTGGACCGTGACGTACGCCGACTTGTCCGGCCCCGCGACCATGGCGCATTTCCACGGCCCCGCGCCGGTCGGCCAGAACGCCAAGGTGCAGGTTCCTATCGACAAGAACGCGTTGCCTAGTCCGATCACGGGTCAGGCCACGCTCTCCGAGGAACAGGCTAATGAGCTGATGGCCGGCCAGTACTACTTCAATATCCATACCGAGAAGAACCCGACCGGAGAGATCCGTGGTCAGGTGATGCCGGCGAACTGAAGTAGCGGTTTTATTGCAAGCAACGCACGGCGGCCTTCTCTACACGCGGCTTCGAGAGCGATCGTACTATTGACGTTCATCGAAACGAGGAACCGTTATGAGTTGGCAAAGTGCGTTGGCCTGCTGGGTTTTACGTCGCCGGATGCGGCCCGAAACGGGCAAGCCAAGTATTAATGTCGCACGGGCGCGGGCGTTGACGTCGAAGCGGGCGTGGTTGCCGAAAGTGCCACCGGGCTGGCGTCTCGATGAGCGATACAGCCAGAACGATGCCCCGCTTCGCGGCGAGTGGCTTTTGCCCGATAAGCCGTCCCGGACCACGATCCTGTATCTGCATGGCGGCGGTTATTACTTTTGCTCGCCCGCGACGCATCGCGGGCTTGTCTTCCCCCTCGCACGCCGTTCAGGCGCGCGCACTTTTTCCCTCGACTACCGGCTGGCGCCCGAAAACCCGTTTCCTGCGGCGCTGGACGACGCATTGGCTGCGTATCGAAAGCTGGTGGCCGATGGCACGCCGCCTGCGTCCATTGTGATAGCCGGCGATTCAGCCGGCGGTGGTCTGGCGCTCGCCACGTTATTGGCTTTACGCGATGCGGGCGATTTCCTCCCCGCAGGCGCTGCAGTGTTCGCGCCGTGGACGGATCTGGCGGCGACCGGCGCATCGATGACGACCAACAATGGCCGCGATCCAATGTTCTACGGCAAGGCGTTCGCACCGGCGGGCAAGCTTTATGCGGGCGATGCCGATGTTCGTAACCCGTACGTATCGCCGCTATATGGAAGGTTCGACGGTTTGCCGCCGCTGTTCATCCAGGTCGGCGATACCGAAGTGCTGCTCGACGATTCCACGCGTGTCGCGGAGAAAGCGCGTGCCGCGGGCGTGTCTGTGGATCTCGAGGTCTGGCCGAAGATGCCGCACGTTTTCCAGATTTTCGCGCCGTTCGTGCCGGAGGCGAACCAGGCGCTGGAGCAAGCGGCTAGCTTCGTGCGCCGGGTCACGATGCGGCAGGCCGAAACCGCGGAAGTGTTGTAGGCGCTTATCTGCCGCTGCCTATATCGAGTGTCTGAAAAGCACGCTCCACGGCCAGTTGCCCGTATTGGCGCTCCAGTCGGCGCACGGTGAAATGTCCGTGCGCCATCTGCTGGAAATGGTCGATGAACACCGTGTTGACCATGGCCCCGAGCACCGCGCCGATCGCCGGAATCGACTTGGCGGCAACTTGCTCGCTGACCTGCACGGAAAACCGCGATGCCACCGTCTGCAAGAACTTGAGCAACGCCGTCGAGCCATGTCCGCTCAAGCCCTTCGCGGCAATCTCGTTCGTCGCCTTCGATACCGACTGCGCCAAGGTCCCGCGCACGATGAAGTAACCGATATCGGCGTTATCGTCGCTTGAACTCGGGCCGCCCATGCCGAGCACCATCATGCATTGCAACTGGGTATCGATGAGGTGCACGTCTTCGCCCTCACTGCGCGCAATGTCGCAAATCGAGCGAAACATCAGCGTGGTCGTGACCGGCAATTCCACCGGCAACGCGAACAGCCCGAACGCACCGCCCGCCGCGCCCGTCGTCGCGACGGCCAGCTTGTGCATCAAATTGTGCGGTTTTTCGGGCGGCAGCACGACGCCGTCGACCGTACTTTTGCTCAGCGTGCGCAGCGCAAGTTGAAGGCATTTCTTGAGCGCGGCCTGCGTCGCGTCGTCGATTTTCTCTTGCGCAATGTTCGGCATCCGCGCCATCAGCTTTTCGATCGGCGAGCCAACCACGCTCGCGAGTTTCATCGTGAGCGACGGGCTTTCCAGCGCTTCCTTGGCGCGGCGCAAGGAAGCGAGATCTTCCTGCGAGAGGGGTGAAGCGGCGATTGGCGTCGGTTGCATGGCGAATTTCGAAAAGGTTGAGAAGGCGTCTGGCCTTGGATTAGAGCCTTTCACCGTGCTATGATTCCCGTTCTGTTGACATGTCAATCATTGCGGTATCAAAAAATGGCCGTTCATACAGCCGCGCACCACTCCACGGGACAAGTGCTCCCGTTTCGCGAATCGCTGATGGCGATGTTGGGCATCTGTTTCGTGACCATGCTGGTCGCGCTCGATCAAACCGTGGTCGGCACGGCGTTGCCGACAATCGTCGCCGAACTCAGGGGCTTCGACCTGTACGCCTGGGTCGCCACGTCCTACTTGCTCACCTCTGTGGTCACCGTGCCTATTTTCGGGCGGCTCGGCGATTATTACGGTCGCAAACCGTTCGTGATTGCGTCAATTGTCGTGTTCACCGTCGCGTCCGCGCTCTGCGGCCTCGCCAATAACATGCTGTTCCTCGTGCTCGCGCGCGGCCTTCAGGGCATTGGCGGCGGCATGCTGGTCGGCACTGCGTTCGCCTGTATCGCCGATCTGTTTCCTGACTCCGTCGTGCGCCTTCGCTGGCAGATAATGATGAGTTCGGCGTTCGGTATTGCGAACGCAGTCGGTCCCTCGCTTGGCGGGATTCTGACGCAATACTACGGCTGGCGCTCCGTGTTCTACGTGAATCTGCCAGTCGGCCTGCTGTCGGTGTTTTTCGTCTGGCGCTTCCTTCCGCATCTTCGGCACGTCAAGCACGAAGGCAAGATGCGCTTGGACTGGCAAGGCGCAGGCCTGATCGCGATTGCGTTGGGCTCGCTGCAATTGTTCGTCGAAATGTTACCGAAGCATGGGTTATCGGCGGGTTCGCTGACGTTGCTGGCCGTGAGCGTTGCGTCCGGCTTCGCGCTGTGGAAATGGGAACGGCGCTGCGATTACGCCATTCTTCCCGTCGATATGTTCCGCAACAAGAGCCTGTCAGCGCTGTTCACGCTGTCGATACTCGGCGGTTTCACGATGTTTTCGCTGATGTTTTATGCGCCTCTGCTGTTTCAGGGCGGTTTTGGCATGTCGCCGAAAGACGCTGGCCTGATGATTACTCCGCTGGTCGTGTTCGTTACGATCGGCAGTATCGTGAATGGCCGGATCGTGACGCGTGTGAAGAATCCCAACGCGATGCTGTTTGTCGGCTTCGCGCTGCTCGCGGTGGCGTGTCTTGGCGTGGTGATCGCCACGCGCTCGATGCCGCGTTCGCTGTTGATGACGTTCATGGTGCTGGGCGGATTGGGGCTGGGTTTTGTCATGCCGAACCTGACCGTGTTCGCGCAACTGACCGCGGGGCGTGAGCATCTGGGGATTGCGACGGCGTTGCTGCAGTCGCTGCGCATGATTGGCGGGATGATCGGCACGGCGTTGACCGGGACGCTGGTCAGCCATCTGTACGCGAGCGGCGTGCAGCTTTCACTCGATAAAGACAGCGCCAGCCACTGGTTCAGCGACCTGAGCGATCCGCAGATCCTGATCAACCACGAAGCACAAACCACGCTGCTTTCGCAACTCGCCACCGCCGGTCATAACGGCGCGATGCTGCTGGAATCGGCACGCGAGTCGCTGGTCGCGGCGATTCACATCGGGCTCGCGGTGGCGGCGGTGGTCGCCGTGTTGGCCGTCTGGCAATCGCGTCGCGTGCCGCCGGTGCGCTTGAAGGGCGCGAAGATCGAACCGGCGGTCATGGCGGAATAAACTGAAGCGCGCAAAGGTCAGAGCACCACGGGTATGCAGGACTTGGAAACACGCAGCATCACATCAGTCAGCCGGGAACCAATCAGCATGGACGAAACGGAACGTATCGCCTTCATACAGCAGTTCGGACGCACTTATCGTGCGTTCATGCAGGCGTTCGAATCGCAGGTCGGCCAGCCGATGCCGCGCTGGCGCATCCTGCTCGCGCTGCATCAGCATGCGGGCGAGTTGTCGCAGAAGAGGTTGGTGGAGCGCCTGCGCGTGGACCCGGGCGCGCTCACGCGGCAGTTGAAAACGCTGGAGGCGCTCGGCTGGATTGCGCGCAGTGTCGATCAGCGTGATAACCGTGTATCGAACGTCATTCTCACCGATGCCGGCCGCGCGGTCACCGAAGCCGGCATGCCGCGTCGCAATGCGTTCCTGCACGATACGCTGTCGACGCTTCCCGACGACGCCGTGACGGCGCTCTCCGGCGCGTTGCGCGCGCTGGAGCAGCGCATCCAGGAAGTTGCCGCCGGAACCACTGAAGTGAACGACGCGAACCACCCGAACAACGCCGTTCCCGACGACGCCTAGAACGACGTTTCGATCACTTCCTTCACACGATACTTCGTGTCAACGACAAGAATCTGGCGCCATTTGTCGAAGGTCAGGCACGGGTGCGAGATGTCGAACGCGATCATGTCGCCGACCTTGATGTCGTCGCCCGGTTTGATCCGCAGGTACGCGTGCTGGTCCATCATGCCGAAGATTTCCCAGCCTTCGCCCGGCGCCACGTCACGCGGCCATTGCGTGCCGGGACGGAAGTGGCGAGCGGGTTCGGGCATGCCGGCGTCGAAGGCGGCATCGCGTTTCCCCAGGCCGATGATCACTCGGTCCGGCTCCGGAATCGACTGCACATAGGCCCACAATTGCAGCGCCGGTTTCAAGCCTTCGCCCATCTTCTTCGCAATCGGGTTGCGCGCGAAAATCTCGTTCTGAGCTTTCTTGTACACACCCACGTCGTGCGTCAGATAACAGCCCGGACGCAGGACCACTTCGATAGCGTCGCTATTCGCTTTCGCGAATTCATCGGCGACCACGTCGTACCACGCCGATCCCGCGCCCGACAGGATTGCCGGCTTGCGTTCGATCTTGCCGTCGGCGACCAGCGCGCGCGTCACGTCCACCGCGTGCTGCAGAAACGCCCGCACCTTCGTTTCGTCCTGCAGCACACCCTCGTATAACTCGACGCCAGTGAGCTTCACGGTCTCGGGCCAGCGTGCAATGGCTGCAAGCACCGCATCGCGCTGCGCGTCGTCGCGAATACCCGTTCGGCCGCCCGCCACGCCCAGTTCGAGCAGCACGTTGATTTGCTTGTTCACATCGCTGAAAAACGCGCCGAGCTGGTCGACGTTATCGGCGGAATCGACGAGGCAATGGAACTCGAAACTGGGATCGGAGAGCAATTCCGCGATCATGCCCATGTTGCGTTTGCCGACCAGCTGGTTTGCCATCAGCACGCGCTGCACACCGCCGCGATACGCCGCGCGCACTTGATGCGCGGTGGCGAGCGTAATGCCCCATGCGCCGGCTTCGAGCTGGCGTCTGAACAGTTGCGGCGCCATGGTCGTCTTGCCGTGCGGCGCGAGTTTTACGCCGTATTCCCCCATGAACGCCTGCATCCATTTCAAATTGTGTTCGATCCGGTCCGCATACAGCACCGCGGCCGGCAGACTCACATCCTCATCCAGCAAATTCCAGTCGAGACGTGCAGCATCCACGAGATGCACGCTGACACCCGGCACCATGCCGAGACCCTTGCCAAAAGGGTCGATTGTCGCGATTTGATAGTTTGTAACTTTCATGTGCTGCTACTCCATCGTTCGTTTGTATAGAGTCGGGGGCTTATTTGGCTGTACTCGATTGATACCGAAGTTGACGCGACAATGGTACAGAAAGTACGATGCCCGAGACATTGTTATTTAGTACCAAGCAGGACCAAGCATGCCAAAAGGGGTTTCATGAACGTTTCGTCCGAACCGGCTGCTTTCGACATCGTCGCCCGGATCACCGAGCGCGCGCCCGAATTGCGCACGGCAGAGCGCAAGGTCGCGGCGCTTATTCTCGACGATTTGACGGGTGCGTCGCGCGCCAGCATTGGTGCGCTCGCGAAAAAAGCCGAGGTCAGCATTGCCACTGTGACTCGCTTCGCGAAGGCCGTCGGGTGTCAGGACGTGCGCGAACTGAAATTGCGGCTGGCGCAGGCGGCGGCCGTCGGCCAGCGGTTCTTGCGTGGCGGCCCCTACGAGGACAACGACGCCGGCGCTCTCCCCGATTCGCTCGCTGCCCGTATTTTCGACGATATCCAGACCACGCTCGCCCACAATCGCGGCGCGCTGCGAGCCGCGCCTATCGCAGCCGCCGCCGATGCGCTCGCCGATGCACGGATGATCTACGTGTTCGGCATGGGCGGAGGCTCGACCGCGTTAGCCGATGAAATGCGATTTCGCCTGGTCCGGCTGGGGCGGCCGGTGGCGTCGTATCAGGATGGCTTGTTGCAGCGGATGGTCGCCGCGACGCTGTCGCGCGAGCACGTGGTGGTGGCGTTATCGGTGACGGGGCACACGCCCGAGATGGTGGAGAGTTGCCGGATCGCGCGTGAATACGGCGCGCGGGTGATTGCGCTGACTGCGCCCGTTTCACCACTGGCTCAACTGGCCGATTGGCTGATTCCGATCATCGCGAATGAAACGGACTTTATTTATAAGCCGTCGACGTCGCGATACGCCATGTTGATGGCCCTTGACCTGCTCGTCACCGAACTTGCCGTGAAGCAGGGCGATACGAGCCGCGAGCTTTTGCGGCGCATGAAACACGCGCTGGACGCGCATCGTGGCGGCAGCGACCAGCGTCAGCCTTTGGGCGATTGAGCACGCTCGGCCGACGCGTGAATTTTTAGGAGATGAAGCATGGCATCGGATAGTGAACACGTCGATACGCTGATCAAAGGTGCACGGGTGATCGATGGAACGGGCGCGCCGGCGGTCGAGCGCGATGTGGCGGTCAAGGATGGCCGGATCGTGGCGATCGGCGCGCTCGATGGCTGGACGGCCGAGAACGTCGTTGCGGCCGAGGGGCGTGTGCTGGCGCCGGGTTTTATCGATGTCCATACGCACGATGACACCCACGTCATCCGCTCGCCGCAGATGTTGCCGAAGATATCGCAGGGCGTGACGACGGTGATCGTCGGCAATTGCGGGATCAGCGCGTCGCCGGTGACGTTGAAGGGTGATCCGCCCGATCCGATGAATTTGCTCGGCGCGTCCGATGACTTTCAGTATCCGACCTTTGCCGCCTATGTCGATGCGGTGAACCAGGCGCGGCCGGCCGTGAACGTAGGCGCGTTGATCGGGCACACGGCGTTGCGGAACAACCATATGGACCGGCTGGATCGTGGGGCTTCTGCACAGGAAATCGACGGCATGCGCGTGCAGTTGGAAGAAGCGTTGTCGCATGGCGCGCTTGGCTTGAGCAGCGGTCTTGCCTACGGTTCGGCGTTCAGTGCGCCGCCGGAAGAAGTGATGGCGCTGGCGGAACCTTTGGCCAAAGCAGGCGCGTTGTACACCACGCACATGCGAACCGAATTCGACGCGATTCTCGAGGCGATGGACGAGGCGTATCAGGTCGGAAAGCACGCGCGTGTTCCCGTCGTGATCTCGCATTTGAAGTGCGCGGGGCCGTCGAACTGGGGACGTAGCACGGAGGTTTTGAAGTCGCTCGAGAAGGTGCGTGACGGCCAGCCGGTGGGATGCGACTGTTATCCGTACAACCGGAGTTCATCGACGCTCGATGTGAAGCAGGTCACGGGTGATATCGACATCACGATCACGTGGTCGGAGCCGCATCCGGAGATGGCGGGGAAGTTGATTTCCGCGATTGCGGCTGAGTGGGGCGTGACCCAGCAGGAGGCGGGCAAGCGCTTGCAGCCGGCCGGAGCGGTTTATCACAACATGTCGGAAGACGACGTGCGGCGGATCTTGTCGCATCCGGCAACGATGGTCGGTTCCGATGGTTTGCCGAACGATCCGTTGCCGCATCCGCGTTTGTGGGGCGCGTTTCCGCGGGTCCTGGGGCATTACGCACGCGATACGTCGCTGGTGCCGCTGGAGGAAGCGGTGCGGAAGATGACGGGATTATCGGCGCGACGGTTTGGCTTGCCGGAACGCGGCCAGGTGCGGGTGGGCTTTCACGCGGATCTGGTTCTCTTCGATGCCGACAAGGTTCGTGATACCGCGACGTTCGCCGAGCCTCGGCAGGTCGCCGATGGTATCGATGCGGTTTGGGTGAATGGCGTGCTTTCGTATCTCGACGGTGCGGTGACAGGGTTAAGGGCGGGGCATTTTGTGGCGCGTGGCGAGGGTTCCAGACTCGACGCGCAAGGGCATTTTTGATTTTCAGTCTTTTGTTCGGAGAGTTTTGAAATGAAGCGATATGGCGTGGAAGGTGGAAAGGGACAAGGCGGTGCGGTGATGCCGTTTTCGCGGGCAGTTGAAGCGGATGGGTGGCTTTATGTTTCAGGCCAGACGCCGATGGAAAATGGCGAAGTGATCGAGGGCGGGATCGTGGCCCAATCGCATAAGGCGATTCAGAATGTTTTCGCGATTTTGAAAGAAGCGGGCTATGGCGCGGAGCATGTCGTGCGATGCGGCGTCTGGCTCGACGATCCGCGCGACTTTGCTTCGTTCAATAAGGTTTTCAAGGAGTACTTCGGTGAGCACCCGCCGGCACGCGCTTGCGTGGTTTCATCGATGGTGATCGATTGCAAGGTCGAAGTTGATTGCGTGGCTTATAAGCAAGGAACTTAACAATCAAGCGCTGAACTGATTCTATATCTGGCATTGATGCGTCCTGCATTCATAAAAATGATGGTTTTCATAAACCCGGGGCGCGTCTCAATTTTTTGGGGTAACTTTTAAATAATTAAAGGCAATACTCGACATCAAATTAAAAAGCTCAATCGCGCTCGGGTCCATGTCGGGCGTCACTCATGTTCCGTTGGTTGCCCGTTACATCAGGCACCCCGGTATTTTGAAGCCGGGCGTTGTTCGAGCGCTTGCGACTTTTACTTTTACTGATCAGTAGGAGAAAGACGAGTCGGGCCAACGAGGCGCGATTGGCCCGCAACCGCTAAAACTGGCCGACCGCGTATTCTACTGCCGCGCCAGCCGCGCGTTATCCGGCAACGGCAGATTAAAATTGGTCCGGAATGGATTGATATCCAGCCCGCCACGCCGTGTATAGCGTGCATAAACCGCCAGCCGTTCCGGCTTACATTGCCGCATGACGTCGATGAAAATCCGTTCGACGCATTGCTCGTGAAAGCCGGTATGTTCGCGATAAGAAATGATATATCGCAGCAGTCCCGCGTGATCGATCGGCGCGCCGACATAGCGAATTTGCACGCTGCCCCAATCGGGTTGCCCGGTCACCGGGCAATTGGACTTCAGCAGATTCGAAAATAGCGTTTCATCGACGGGCGTTTCGCCAAACGACGCGCGCAATAGCGAAGGATCGGGCGAATAAACCTCCGCATCCAGATCCAGCCGATCCAGCGACAACCCTTCGAACTCCTCCATCTTCAGCTTCAAAGCAAACTCGTAAGGCGCGACAAGCTGGACAGACACGTTCGCGCCGCAAGTGGCGGAAACATCCTTGCGAATCGCAGCCCGAACCTCGTCGATGGAATCAAACGCCGTCTGCGAGAAAGATCCGAGATACAGCTTGAACGACTTCGACTCGACGATATTCGGCGATTCCGCCGGCACGATGAACGTCGCCACCGCGATCTGCGGTTTGCCCTTGCGGTTGAGCCATGAAAGCTCGTAAGCATTCCAGATATCGGTGCCAAAAAACGGCAACTGCGCGGTCACACCGATAGCCTCGCGCCCAGCAGCCCGATCGATGGGAAAAAGCAGCGTTGGATCGTACCGTTCGGTGTACTGGACCGGCTTGCCAAGGGAAGATTGTTCGGGTGTGTTCATGATGCGTTCGATATGCCACTCGGTACGTGTCCCGTCGCTGTCACGACGCGGGCAGACTCGCAATGGCCAATTTGGTCGTCGAAGAAAAAGTCGGGTTCGAACTCGGCCAGAAACGGACCTTTGTCCAATCCACCGAGGAACATCGCTTCGTCGATTTCGATGTTCCAGGCCATCAACGTCCGGATCGCCCGCTCGTGCGCAGGTGCTGATCGTGCCGTGACCAGCGCCGTGCGAATGCGCATCCGGGTAGTGTCGTGGCTGAGTTTTTGCAGCTTGTGCAGCGCTTCCAGCAACGGTTTCAACGGTCCGTTCGCCAAGGCCAGATCCTTCTTGCCGACCTCATGTTCCACAAACGCAGGCAAACCCTTGGCCTGGAATACCTGCTCGGCTTCGTCGGAGAAAAGCACGGCATCGCCGTCGAAAGCAATGCGAATTTCATCAGGATACCGGCTTGCGGCGAGCGGTGCCCGCGGCACGACCGTCGCGGCGGGGAAGCCGGCGGCGAGGGCATCGCGGACATCAACCGAATTGGCTGACAGGAACAACGACGCGCGAAACGGCTCCAGATACCGGAACGGCGATTCACCGCGCGTAAAGACACCGCGCTCGATCGCCAAGCCATGTTCCTTGCACGAACTGAACGCGCGCAAACCGCTGATCGGATCGCTACGCGACAAAATCACCACCTCCACGCGCCGCTCGCCAGCCACGTTCAGCGCAAGCAGTTTCTCGATCAACGAGAACGCAATGCCGGGTTTCGCCGGAACGTTCAGCCGTGAGCGCTGCAGTGCCTCGTAGTCGCGCAAATCGCCGGTCTCGTAGACTCCGTTCTCTTCTTCGAAGTCAAACAGCGCCCGCGATGAAATCGCGACCACCAGTTTGTCGTCCAGCGTGAAAGCCATGCGGGCGTCAGGCCAGGAACAGCTTGTAGACGGGGTTCGCGCCTTCGTCCCACCACGGATAACCCAACGTAGCGAGGAATTGCTCGAACTCGACGTTCTCCGATGCCGGCACCTGGATGCCGACCAGGATCGAACTCGTATCCGCGCCTTGGTTCCGGTAGTGGAACAGGCTGATATTCCAGTTCGGCGCCATCGACGAAAGGAATTTCATCAGCGCGCCCGGGCGTTCCGGAAACTCGAAACGCAGCAAGCGTTCGTCCTGCGCGAGCGGTGAATGGCCGCCGACCATATAGCGGATATGTTGCTTCGACAGTTCGTCGTGGCTGAGATCGACCGTAGCAAACCCGTGTTCGATAAACGCATTCGCCATCTGCACCGCTTCGCCGCGCGTCTTGATCTGCACGCCGACGAAGATGTGCGCGGCGTGGGCATCGGCGATGCGGTAGTTGAACTCGGTCACGCTACGCGTGCCGACCAGCTCGCAGAACCGCTTGAAACTGCCGCGTTCTTCCGGAATGGTCACCGCGAACACGGCTTCCCGCGCTTCGCCCACTTCGGCGCGTTCCGCGACAAAACGCATGCGGTCGAAGTTCATGTTTGCGCCGGACGTAACGGCGACCAGCGTCTGCGCTTCCAGCCCTTCGCGCTCGGCATAGAGCTTTGCGCCCGCAACCCCCAGCGCTCCCGATGGTTCCAGCACGCTGCGCGTGTCCTGGAAAACGTCCTTGATCGCGGCGCAGAGGGCGTCGGTGTCGACGGTGAGGACCTCGTCGAGCAATTCGCGGCACAGCCGGAACGTTTCTTCGCCAACGAGTTTCACGGCCGTGCCGTCGGCAAACAACCCGACTTCAGCCAGCGTGACGCGCTCGCCTGCCTCGATCGATTGCTTCATCGCACACGAATCGACGGCCTGCACGCCGATGACCCGGATCTCCGGACGCACCGCCTTCACGTATGTCGCGACGCCTGCCGCAAGTCCGCCGCCACCGATCGGGACGAAGATAGCGTGGATCGGTCCCTGATGCTGGCGCAGGATTTCCATGGCGACAGTGCCCTGGCCGGCAATGACGTCGGGGTCATCGAAGGGATGGACGAAGGTCAGGCCGCGTTCTTCCTGGAGCTTCACGGCGTGGCCGTATGCGTCGCTATACGATTCGCCGTGCTGGACGATTTCCACGGTCGGGCCGCCGAACGCGCGCATGGCGTCGATCTTGACCTGGGGCGTGGTGACCGGCACCACGATCACGGCTTTGCAGCCTAGCCGGGTGGCGGAATAAGCAACGCCCTGAGCGTGATTCCCCGCCGATGCCGTGATCACGCCGCGAGCGAGGACATCGGCGGAAAGCTGCACCATCTTGTTGTACGCGCCGCGAATCTTGAACGAGAACACCGGCTGGTTGTCTTCGCGCTTCAGGTAGACCGAGTTGTGCAGCCGCGCCGATAAATTGCGCGCGGGTTCGAGCTCGCTTTCGCGGGCGACATCGTAGACGCGCGCGGTCAGGACTTTCTTGAGGTAATCGGGGTGTGTCATTCCGGGGCCGTTCGCGCGGCTGTGCGCGCCATTTTTGAAAGCGAAAGCGTCAATAATAGCGCAGGGGCTCGCTGGTGCTCGGGTTTCGGCCTTTATAGCGGCGTTGACTCCGACCACAGACCCTGGAAGTCGCAACCCGACATCGATCTTGGCCGGGTAGTCCGAAACCGCCAGCAACAAGACATCAACCCCGACCGCCACGCCGTGCACTCCAGCGCCAGGCGAAAAATCCAGCCGCTAGCGAAAAAACCACCAAAAATCCGTCGAAAATTGGCATGCACAAAGCCCTTCAACCCGCTACCGGGTGCGAACGACAAACATCCTGATGGGTTAGAATTCGCTTTTCGATACAGGATCGGAAGATGCAACGGCAGTCCCGGACCGGCTTTTTGACGCATGTTCCCCGCGACGCTCTACGTGAGTGCTGCGCGCTCTGCTGCGCTACCCACGCGGCTTCGGAACGGCATGCGCGTCATCAGCGATCGTGGCGCTGATTCCGGTACCTCCGAAGGTTTTGCATCCGTTCGCCAACCCCTGCCGGCGAGCACCTTCACATAAAAAGTATCACTCGAAAATCTGCGCTTCCCCGCGCAATGCCGGCTATCTTGCTGCTTTTGATCTCATCGTCAGCACAGGCGCCGGCTCACCGAACTGTCGAATATGAACGCACCCCAAGCCTTCGATCCGAACGGCGCCGCGCATGCCGTGGCCCTGGATACCGAGCCGCGCCTGCGCGAAATTCCCTATAACTACACGTCGTTTTCCGATCGCGAAATCGTGATCCGTCTGCTGGGCGAGGAAGCCTGGGCCGCGCTCGCGGTCCTGCGCAGCGAGCGCCGCACTGGCCGCTCGGCACGCATGCTGTACGAAGTGCTCGGCGATATCTGGGTCGTGCGCCGCAATCCCTATCTGCAGGACGATCTGCTCGACAACCCGAAACGACGCGCATTGCTGATCGAAGCGCTGAACCATCGGCTGAGCGATATCGAAAAGCGCCGGAAAGCGGATCTGTCGCAGCATCAGGATGATGCCGGCCGGGATCGCGCAGCGCGTGTGGAAGTGCTGATCAGCGCCGCCTGCCGCGCGGTGGAGGATTTCAAGAAAGAGTTCGAGCAGACCTACGATTTGCGCAAGAAGGCGTCGAAGGTACTCGGGCGCGTGACCGAAAAGGACAACATCAAGTTCGATGGCTTGTCCCGCGTGTCCCATGTGACCGATGCAACCGACTGGCGCGTGGAGTACCCGTTCGTCGTACTGACGCCGGATACCGAGGCCGAAATCGCCGGCATGATCAAGGCGTGTTTCGAACTCGGGCTGACCGTGATTCCACGCGGAGGCGGCACGGGTTACACCGGCGGCGCGATCCCCTTGACGCCGTTCGCGGCCGTCATCAACACCGAGAAACTCGAACAACTCGGTCCCGTCGAAATGACGGATCTGCCGGGCGTCGATCATAAGGTTGCGACTATTTTCTCGGGCGCGGGTGTCGTTACGCGTCGTGTAACGGAGGCCGCCGAGCAGGCCGGTTTCGTTTTCGCCGTGGATCCGACGTCGCTCGACGCATCGTGCGTCGGCGGCAATGTCGCGATGAACGCCGGCGGCAAGAAGGCCGTGCTGTGGGGCACGGCACTGGATAACCTCGCCTGGTGGCGCATGGTCGATCCGCAAGGCAACTGGCTTGAAGTCACGCGCCTGGATCACAACTGCGGCAAGATTCACGACATCCCGGTGGCGCGTTTTCGGCTCGACTGGTTCGACGGCTCGCGTGCGCCGGGCGAGAAATTGCTGCGCACGGAATCGCTCGATATATCCGGCAGCAAGTTCCGCAAGGAGGGGCTTGGCAAGGACGTGACGGATAAATTCCTGTCAGGTCTGCCCGGCGTGCAAAAGGAAGGCTGCGATGGTCTGATCACGTCGGCGCGATGGATCCTGCACAAGATGCCCGCGCATACGCGCACCGTCTGCCTCGAATTCTTCGGTCAGGCACGCGATGCGATTCCGAGCATTGTGGAAATTAAAGATTACTTGTTCGAGACATCGAAGAAGGGCGGCGCGATTCTCGCCGGCCTGGAACATCTCGACGAACGTTATCTGCGCGCCGTCGGTTATGCGACCAAGAGCAAGCGCAACGCGTTTCCGAAGATGGTGCTGATCGGCGATATCGTCGGTAACGATCCGGATGCGGTGGCTCAGGCCACGTCCGAAGTCGTCCGCATGGCGAACGGCAAGAGCGGCGAAGGGTTTGTCGCGGTGAACGCGGAGGCGCGCAAGCGTTTCTGGCTTGATCGCTCGCGCACGGCTGCCATCGCAAAGCATACGAACGCGTTCAAGATCAACGAAGATGTTGTGATCCCGCTGAACCGCATGGGCGAGTACACGGACGGGATCGAGCGGATCAACATCGAGTTGTCGATCAAGAACAAGCTGCAACTCGTCGACGCCCTCGAAACGTTCTTCAAGAACGGCAAGCTGCCGCTCGGAAAGAGCGACGACGCCAACGAGATTCCAAGCGCCGAGTTGCTCGAAGATCGCGTGCAGCAAGCGCTCGATCTGTTGCAGCGAGTGCGTGAACGCTGGACGTTCGTCGGCGAAAAGCTGGATATGCCGTTGCGTGAAGCGCAGCACTATTTGGTTCAGCTCGGCTACGAAGGGTTGGCCGAGAAGATGGCGGATCGGGTGGATTCGCAACCGGGCGTTCGCGTATTCGATGTAGCGCAGGACCGTACGATCCGTGTCTCCTGGAAGCAGGAAATCCGCGCCGAACTGCGCCACATCTTCAACGGCGGCGAGTTCAAGCCGATCCTCGAAGAAGCGCAGAACATCCACAAGACGGTTCTGCGGGGCCGCGTGTTCGTCGCACTCCACATGCACGCCGGCGATGGCAACGTCCACACCAACATTCCGGTCAACTCCGACAACTACGAGATGCTGCAGGACGCGCACGTCGCGGTCGCACGCATCATGAAGCTCGCGCGCGACCTGGATGGCGTGATTTCGGGCGAACACGGCATCGGCATTACGAAGCTGGAATTCCTGACCGAAGACGAAATCGCGGAGTTCCGCGAGTACAAGCAGCGCGTCGATCCCAACGGCCGTTTCAACGCGGGCAAGCTGCTCGCGGGCGCCGATCTGCGCAACGCCTACACGCCGAGCTTCGGCTTGATGGGCTACGAGTCGCTGATCATGCAGCAGTCGGATATTGGCGCGATCGCGGATTCCATCAAGGATTGCCTGCGTTGCGGCAAATGCAAACCGGTCTGCGCGACGCACGTGCCGCGCGCCAATCTGCTCTACAGCCCGCGCAACAAGATTCTTGCGACATCGCTGCTGGTCGAAGCGTTCTTATACGAAGAGCAGACGCGCCGCGGCGTATCGATAAAACATTGGGACGAATTCAACGACGTCGCCGATCACTGCACCGTCTGCCACAAGTGCGTGACGCCGTGCCCGGTGAAGATCGATTTCGGCGATGTCACCATGAACATGCGCAACCTCCTGCGCAAGATGGGCAAGAAGAAGTTCAACGCGGGCAACGCGGCCGGCATGTTCTTCCTGAACGCGACGAACCCGCAAACCATCAACCTTGCCCGCACGGCGATGATGGGCGTTGGCTACAAGGCGCAGCGGCTTGGCAACGAGGTGCTAAAGAAGTTCACGAAGAAGCAGACGGCGAAACCGCCGGCAACGGTCGGCAAGCCGCCGGTTACGCAGCAGGTGATCCACTTCATGAACAAGAAGATGCCGGGCAACCTGCCGAAGAAGACGGCGCGGGCGCTGCTCGACATTGAAGACAACAAGATTGTCCCGATCATCCGCAATCCGAAGACGACAACGTCCGACACGGAAGCGGTTTTCTACTTCCCGGGCTGCGGCTCGGAGCGGCTGTTTTCACAAGTCGGCCTCGCCACGCAAGCGATGTTGTGGGAAGCCGGCGTGCAAACAGTGTTGCCGCCGGGTTACCTGTGCTGCGGTTATCCGCAACGCGGAGCGGGACAGTTCGATAAAGCCGAGAAGATCGTCACGGATAACCGCGTGTTGTTCCATCGCGTGGCCAATACGCTGAATTATCTCGATATCAAGACGGTGGTGGTGTCGTGCGGGACGTGCTACGACCAACTGGCCGGATACGAATTCGAGAAGATCTTCCCGGGCTGCCGGATCATCGATATCCACGAATTCCTGCTCGAAAAGAACATCAAGCTGGAAGGCGTGGCGGGCACGCGCTACATGTATCACGACCCATGTCACTCGCCGATCAAGACGATGGACCCGGTCAAGCTGGTGAACGAGCTCATGGGTTCGGCGAACGACGGCTACAAGATCGAGAAGAACGACCGATGCTGCGGCGAATCGGGAACGCTTGCCGTCACGCGACCGGATATATCGACGCAAGTCCGCTTCCGCAAGGAAGAGGAAATCCGCAAGGGCGCCGCGAAGTTGCGTGACATTCCGCTGCTCGCCGAGGCGGGCGCGAACGGCGTCAATCTGGCGAACGCGTCGGCGGGAACGGCGGGTGCTGCGCCGGGTTCAGTGCTAAAAGCGAGTGATGCCCAATCGACCGGAACCGATGTCAAGATCCTGACGAGCTGCCCGTCCTGCCTGCAAGGTTTGTCGCGCTATAACGAGGACGCCAACATCGAGGCGGACTATATCGTCGTGGAAATCGCCCGCAAGGTACTCGGCGCGAGCTGGATGGAAGATTACGTCGCGCGCGCTAACGATGGCGGTATCGAGCGCGTGCTGGTGTAATAGCGGAATCGGGGTTTGTTTCGCTAGAGGAAAATGATGGACTGTGTTTTTTGCCGTGAAGACGGCGGCGAGGTCTTGTGGTCGGACGACGCGGTGCGCGTCGTCCTCGCCGACGAACCCGAGTGGCCGGGCTTTTGCCGCGTGATCTGGCATGCGCACGTGGCCGAGATGTCCGATCTCGACAACGCCGCCCGGCTCAAGATCATGGCGGCGGTGAACGGCGTGGAGCGCGCAATCAGGCGAGTGCTCGCGCCGGCCAAGGTGAATCTGGCGAGCCTCGGCAACCAGGTTCCACACGTGCACTGGCACGTCATTCCCCGCCATTCCAACGATTCCCGTTTCCCGCTGCCCATCTGGGCGCCGCGCCAGCGCACGGTGTCGCAGGCGCTGCTGTCGAATCGCCGTGCCCAGGCCACGTTGCTGCGCGAAGCGGTGCGTAGCGAGATGGCGCTGGCCTTCGGCTGATGCATGTTGCCGCGGGCTAACCTCATCACCTGATTTAAAGGCTCACCATGAGCGGACTGACCAAACAAACGCCGATTCCGACGGGCGTCGTTGTGCATTCGAAAACGCGCGCACTCGAGTTGCAATATCCGAACGATCAGACGTATCGCATACCGTTCGAGCTGTTGCGCGTATATTCGCCGTCGGCGGAGGTGCAGGGCCACGGTCCCGGACAGGAAACGCTGCAGACAGGCAAGCGCGACGTATTGATCCTCGCAATCGAGCCGGTCGGCCATTACGCGCTGCAGCTCAATTTCTCCGATGGCCACAATACCGGCCTCTATTCCTGGGACATCCTGCATGACCTCGCGGTCCGCCAGGATGAACTCTGGGCTGACTATCTCGCGAGACTGGAAGCAGCGGGCGTCGACCGCGATACGCCGATGACGTCGAAAGCGACCGGCGGCCACTGCCACTGATTTTTAAATTGCAGCGGCATTTCGCCGCGGCAACCGGCCTGAAGCCGACATCCGGCCTGAGCCGACAACACGAACAACACGAGGACGAACGCGATGAGCAAGACCCACTTCGGTTTTGAAACGGTCGACGAACAGGAAAAAGCGAAGAAGGTGGCGGGCGTTTTCGATTCGGTCGCGAGCAATTACGACTTGATGAACGACCTGATGTCGGGCGGGCTGCATCGCGCGTGGAAGTTCTTCGCGATCGGGCAGGCGAAGGTTCGGCCGGGTTACAAAGTGCTCGATCTGGCAGGCGGGACGGGCGATCTGGCGAAGGCGTTCGCAAAACAGGCGGGCGAAAAAGGCGAGGTCTGGCACACGGATATCAATGAATCGATGCTGCGTGTCGGGCGGGATCGGCTGATCGATCGAGGCGTGATCACACCCACGCTGATCTGCGACGCAGAGAAGATCCCGTTTCCTGACAATTATTTCGACATAATTACAGTTGCCTTTGGGCTTCGTAATATGACGCACAAAGATGGTGCGTTAGCTGAGATGTATCGGGTTTTGAAGCCGGGTGGACGGGTGCTGGTGCTGGAGTTCTCGAAGGTATGGGAGCCGTTAAAGAAAGCGTACGATCTCTACAGTTTCAAGTTTTTGCCGTGGCTTGGCGGCAAGTTCGCGAAAGATGCAGATAGCTACCGGTATCTCGCGGAGTCGATCCGGATGCATCCGGATCAGGAAACGTTGAAAATAATGATGGAACGCGCGGGATTGGATCGAGTCGAATATTACAATTTGTCAGGTGGCGTGGTAGCTTTACACGTCGGGACCAAATTTTAGTGTTCCACTTTTATAAGGATTAGAAATGTCCGATTCGCGCTTACCCCAAACTCGGGGTTTCCTGAAGTCGTTATTCAGGAAAGCCGGGGTCGTTGCGCTGGCTGGCGTAATCATGGCCGGTGCTTTGATCGCTGAAGATGCAGAGGCGCGCCGCATGGGCGGCGGCCGCAGCATAGGTCGTCAATCAACGACCGCAGCGCAACAGAATCAAGCTACGCCGCCCTCGCAGTCCATGCAGTCGGGCCAGGCGGCTAACGCCCAGCGCGCCGCACCCGCACCCGCACCCGCACCTGCTGCGCCGGCTGCACAACCTGCGCGTAACCGCTGGATGGGACCGCTCGCCGGTTTGGCAGCGGGTCTCGGTATCGCCGCTCTGCTGTCGCACTTCGGCCTTGGCGGCGCGTTCGCTGGCGCAATGGCGAACATCATCATGATCGCGTTGATCGTGATGGCTGCCGTGATGATCTTCCGCTTCTTCATGAGTCGCAGGAAGAACGCCAATACGCCGGCTTACGCAAGTGCCGGCGCGGGTTCGCCGTTTGGCGGCTCGGCGCGTACCGAGTTCAATCAACACGAACCCAGCTATGTGCCGCCGTCGGCGCCAGGTGGTTACGGCCCGTCTTCGGCTGCGCTGAGCAGCGCGAACACCGTGGACGCTGCGCCGCAAGTCGTTGTGCCCGCAGGCTTTGACACCGAAGCATTCGTGCGTAACGCGAAGGTTTATTTCGTGCGCTTGCAGGACGCATGGGATCGCGGCAATTCCAACGACATCCGCGAATTCACCACGCCGGAAATGTTCGCGGAAGTGAAGCTGGACATCGACGCACGGGGCACGCAGCCGAATCGCACCGACGTCGTTCAACTCAACGCCGACATCCTCGGCGTAGAGGAGCGCGGCACGGAAAGTCTCGCCAGCGTGCGTTTCCACGGCCTGATTCGTGAAACGGAAGGCGCTGCTGCCGAGCCGTTCACCGAAATCTGGAACTTGTCGAAGCAGAAGTACGGCAACGAAGGCTGGTTGCTGGCCGGGATTCAACAGGTCAGCTAATCGGGCTCATGAGCCGGTCGTCCAGGCTTTGTCGGCTAGGTCCTATGGCTAACGTCAAGGTGGGGCGGCCAGGGGCCAAACGACAACGCCCGTTGCAAAGGTAGAATAGAAACCCGCGCGAGTGACCGCTTGCGCGGGTTTTTTCATCTCAGAGCCGATGACGCACGCAGACGAATTCGCCCACCCCGTAGTACCTTCTGCCTCGCAGGCCGCTGCCAGAACCGCGTCGAAAGCGTTCGCGGCCGCTGTGAACCACGTGCTCGCGAGAGAATCGTGGGCTCGTGAGCGTCTTACGCCATACGCTGGCAAAACCGCGCGGCTGGTGCTTTCACCGTTCGCGTTGTTGTTGATGGTTCAGCCAGACGGGCTGATTGCCGCCATCGATGAAACCGAAGCGCCCACTTTCGACGTGACCCTCTCTGTTCCTGCTGAAGCCGTTCCCGCGTTCCTGCAAGGCGGTCAGGCGGCCGTGATGAAACACGTCCGCATAGAAGGCGACGCTGAATTTGCGACCACCATTGCGAAACTGGCCGAGCATCTGCGATGGGAGCCGGAAGAAGATCTGGCGCGCGTGATTGGCGACGCTCCCGCTCACCGCATCGGCTCGACCGTGCGCAAGGTCGGTGAACAGGCGCGCCGTTCGGGACGCAATCTGCTCGAATCGGTGGCCGAATACCTGCTCGACGAACAACCTCAACTCGTGCGCCGTAGCGCCCTCGATACGTTCAATGCTGAACTGTCGATTGCCCGGGACGCGCTCGCGCGTGTCGAAAAACGCATCGAGCGACTCGAACAAAAAGCCGAAGCCCGAGGCGCGTCAGCGTCCGGCGCCGCCGCGTCAGCGCGCGGCACGAGCAAGTAATGGGCTGAACCATGCGTTTTCTGCGTTTCCTCAAGATTTTTTTCACGGTAGTGCGATTCGGGCTCGATGAACTGGTGCTGAGCGGCATCCAGGACCGGCGCGTTCGCCTGCTGATGCGCGTCACCACGTTCGGCCGCAAGTTTGAGGTCGAGCGCGGCGTGCGCTTGCGTCTTGCACTCGAAAGCCTCGGGCCGATCTTCGTGAAGTTCGGGCAGGTGCTCTCAACGCGCCGCGATTTGCTGCCTGTAGACATAGCGAATGAACTCGCCAAGCTGCAGGATCAGGTGCCGCCGTTCGATTCGGACGTGGCTATCGCGATTGTGGAAAAGTCGCTGGGCTCGCCCATCGACGTATTGTTCGACGACTTCGAACGTGTGCCGGTGGCGAGCGCATCGATTGCGCAGGTGCATTTCGCCCGGATCAAGACCGGCGCGCACGTGGGCAAAGCGGTGGCCGTGAAGGTCTTGCGGCCGAACATGCTGCCCGTGATCGACTCCGATCTCGCGTTGCTGCGCGACATTGCGTACTGGACCGAGCGGCTGTGGGCGGACGGCAAGCGGCTGAAACCGCGCGAGGTGGTCGCGGAGTTTGACAAATATCTCCACGACGAACTCGACCTGATGCGAGAGGCCGCGAACGGCAGCCAGTTGCGGCGCAATTTCGCGGGCCTCGATCTGCTGATGGTGCCCGAGATGTACTGGGATTATTCCGCGCCCACGGTGCTCGTGATGGAGCGCATGGTTGGCGTACCGATCAGCCAGGTCGAGGTTTTGCGAGCGGCTGGTGTGGATATCCCGAAGCTGGCGCAGGAAGGTGTCGAGATCTTTTTCACGCAGGTTTTCCGCGACGGCTTTTTTCACGCCGACATGCATCCCGGCAACATCCAGGTGAGTCTCGCGGAAGAGACGTTCGGGCGGTATATCGCGCTGGATTTCGGGATTGTCGGCGCGCTGTCAGACTTCGATAAAAACTATCTCGCGCAGAATTTCCTGGCGTTTTTCAAGCGCGACTATCACCGCGTGGCCACGCTGCATCTGGAATCGGGCTGGGTGCCGCCGGATACGCGTGTCGAGGAATTGGAAAGCGCAATTCGCGCCGTCTGCGAACCGTACTTCGATCGCGCGCTGAAGGACATTTCGCTCGGTCAGGTGTTGATGCGGCTTTTTTCCACCTCGCGCCGCTTCAATGTCGAAATTCAGCCGCAACTCGTGCTGCTGCAAAAAACGATGCTGAACGTGGAAGGACTCGGCCGTTCGCTCGATCCCGAACTCGATCTGTGGAAAACGGCCAAGCCGTATCTCGAACGCTGGATGAACGAGCAGGTCGGCTGGCGCGGCTGGTACGAAAGGTTGAAACTGGAAGCACCGCAATGGAGCAAGACAATGCCGCAGCTGCCGCGGCTGATCCATCAGCTGCTGGCTGACCGGCACGATCAGCCGCGCAGCGGCAACGACGAACTGATGCGCATGATCCTGGTCGAGCAGAAACGCACCAACCGTTTGCTACAGGCGTTGTTGATATTCGGGCTGGCCGTGGGCGCGGGCGCCGTGCTCGCCGAGTTCTGGCAAGTATTCGCGTACGGAGGTTGAGCACACCATGATCGATACTCGCAAACCCGCCGCTCCCCCTATCCCTCCCACCTTCGAAACGCGCGACTCGAATTCGCCCGATTTCTGGAATGAACGCTTCGATCAGCGCTTTACACCCTGGGATCAGGCCGGCGTACCGGAGGCGTTTCAGACGTTTGCCCTGGCGCATCGCGAGACGTTGCAGAACGTGCTGATTCCCGGCTGCGGCAGCGCCTACGAAGCACTTTGGCTTGCGCGCGACAACTGGCGGGTGAAGGCGATCGATTTTTCACCGAGCGCTGTCGCGGCGGCACGTGAGCAATTGGGCGAGCACGCGGGGGTGGTCGAACAGGCGGATTTCTTTGCGTATCGGCCGCCGTTTGAAACGGACTGGATCTATGAGCGCGCGTTCTTGTGCGCTTTGCCGCGTGACCGTTGGCAGGACTACGCCGTGCACATGGCCGAACTGCTGCGCCCCGGCGCGCTGCTGGCCGGCTTCTATTTTCTCGGTGCGACGCCCAAGGGGCCGCCGTTCGGCATCGAGCGGGACGCACTCGATGCACTGCTTACGCCATATTTCGAGCTGGTGGAGGAGCACGAGGTGACCGGCTCCATCGATGTCTTCGCCGGACGCGAGCGCTGGCTCACCTGGCGGCGCGCGCCGCAAGCCGGACCTGCCGCCTGAAACCGCGTTATTCCGGGCATCGGCTGGCACCGGGCAGCACGCGCCCGATACACGCCGGACACGGGCGAATCCTCCTGCATCCGCGTGCGTCGCGTTTCTACGAAAGAAACGCGCGCAAACCTGCTGCATCACCTTGAAACCCGCGCTTGCGAGCCCAAAATTAAGGGGCCGCCGATGGTTTGCGGCTATAATTCAAGGCTTTGCAAGCGCCGAAACGTTAATCGTAGGAAGAGTGACATGCCGATCTACGCGTACCGCTGCGAGTCCTGCGGCTTCGAAAAAGACGCGCTCCAGAAAATGAGCGATGCGCCGCTCACCCACTGTCCGCAGTGCGGGAAAGACACATTCGTCAAGCAGGTTACCGCTGCGGGCTTTCAGTTGAAGGGCTCCGGCTGGTACGTAACCGACTTTCGCGGCGGCAACAATGGCGCGGCCGCCAAGAAGGACGACGGCGCCAAAGCCGCATCGAAGAGCGAAGGCGCGTCGGATTCGGGAAATTCAGGTAGTTCGGGTAGCGAGTCGAAGGATTCGGGCAACCAGTCGTCGAAATCCGATTCGTCTACGGCAAGCGCGGCTGCATCGGATAGTTCGAAGAGCGGCACGGCGTCTGCACCGGCGGCATCGGCGAAACCGGCTGCTCCGGCGTCGAATTGACGCTGTCTGGTTCCCTGGAACGAAGCGCGAAGTCTGGAACGAAAACGAAGCTCGACCCGCGCCTTCACCGCGCTCAACCGCTCGATCTGTCCGATCGTACGCACGCAGATGTCCGCCCGAAATCCACGACGTAACATCGGGCGGCGAACCAGCCAAACCGCGAAACCCAAGCGGGGCGGCCTTCCGGCTGTGTAAATGACGACCAAAAAGACTACGTTGAAATCCGTGTTCGCGACCGGCCTGCTGGTGCTGGTGCCGCTCGCCATCACCTTATGGGTGATCGGGCTCGTGATCGGAACCATGGACCAGACGCTCCTGCTGCTGCCTGAATCCTGGCAGCCTGAGCGGCTCTTCGGCTTTCATCTGCCGGGCCTCGGCGCCGTGCTAACGCTCGCCTTCATTTTCGTCGTGGGCTTGCTCACGCAGAACTTCGTCGGCCAGAAACTGGTCGAGTGGTGGAATGTGATCGTGCGTCACATTCCCGTGGTCGGACCGCTGTATACCAGCGTCAAACAAGTGTCGGACACGTTGCTCTCCAGCAGCGGCAACGCGTTCCGCAAGGCGCTGCTGATCCGGTACCCGCATTCGGGGTCGTACACCATCGGGTTCCTGACGGGCATTCCCGGTGGCGACGTAGTCAATCACCTGACCGAAGAACATGTGAGTGTCTACGTGCCGACCACGCCGAATCCCACCTCGGGCTTCTTCCTGATGGTGCCGAAAAGCGAAGTCATCGAGCTCGACATGTCTGTCGATGCTGCGTTGAAGTACATCGTGTCAATGGGAGTAGTCGCGCCGTCCATGCCGCAAGCGCAGGCCGCGCCGCGTCGCCCCGTCGATCCGCCGCTGTAATGCCGGCGCGCTGCGAACAGCGCTTTGAGCTTGTTCGCGTGCGCCGTTGATCAATGAATAACGAAAGACACAACATCATGTCGATGAGATCTGAATACTGCGGTCTGGTGACCGAAGCCTTGCTGGGCCAAAGCGTTTCGCTGTGCGGCTGGGTACATCGCCGGCGCGATCATGGCGGCGTTATTTTTATCGATTTGCGCGACCGCGAGGGCCTCGTGCAGGTCGTATGCGACCCGGATCGCGCTGAAATGTTCAAAATCGCCGAAGGCGTGCGCGGCGAGTTTTGCGTGCAGGTGAAGGGCGTCGTGCGCGCTCGTCCGGAAGGCACGGCGAACGCCGGGCTGACGAGCGGCAAGATTGAAGTGCTGTGCCATGAGCTGAATGTGCTGAACCCATCGGTCACGCCGCCGTTCCAGCTCGACGACGACAACCTCTCCGAAACCACGCGCCTCACGCACCGCGTGCTCGACCTGCGCCGTCCGCAGATGCAGCAGAACCTGCGCTTGCGGTATCGCGTGGCTATTGAAGTGCGCAAGTACCTGGACGCGCAGGGTTTTATCGATATTGAAACGCCGATGCTCACCAAGAGCACGCCCGAAGGCGCGCGCGATTACCTGGTGCCGTCGCGTACGAATCCGGGTCAGTTCTTCGCGCTGCCGCAGTCGCCGCAACTGTTCAAGCAGTTGCTGATGGTGGCGAACTTCGATCGCTACTATCAGATCGTGAAATGTTTCCGCGACGAAGATTTGCGCGCCGATCGTCAGCCGGAATTCACGCAGATCGACTGCGAAACGTCGTTTTTGACGGAACAGGAAATCCGCGATCTGTTCGAAGCGATGATCCGTCACGTTTTCAAGGAAACGATCAACGTCTCGCTCGACGAGAAATTCCCGGTCATGCTGTATTCGGAAGCCATGCGCCGCTTCGGGTCGGACAAGCCGGATCTGCGCGTGAAGCTGGAATTCGCCGATCTGACGGACGCTGTTCGCGATGTCGACTTCAAGGTCTTCAGCACGCCGGCAAACTCGAAGGACGGCCGCGTGGCGGCGTTGCGCGTGCCGAAGGGCGCGGATCTGTCGCGTGGGGATATCGACGGGTACACGGAATTCGTGCGCATTTACGGCGCGAAGGGTCTGGCTTGGATCAAGGTCAACGACGCGACGAAGGGCCGTGACGGCCTGCAAAGCCCGATCGTGAAGAACCTGCACGAAGCCGCGATCGCCGCGATCATGGAACGTACGGGTGCGCAGGACGGTGACATCATTTTCTTCGCAGCGGATCGCGCGAAAGTGGTCAACGACAGCTTGGGCGCGTTGCGTCTGAAGATCGGTCATTCGGAGTTCGGCCGCGCGAACGGGCTGTTCGAATCGGGCTGGAAGCCGCTGTGGGTGACTGACTTTCCGATGTTCGAATTCGACGAAGAAGACAACCGCTACGTGGCCGCGCATCATCCGTTCACGAGCCCGAAGGACGAGCACCTGGAATACCTGGAAACGGATCCGGGCCGTTGTCTGGCCAAGGCCTATGACATGGTGCTGAACGGCTGGGAAATCGGCGGCGGATCGGTGCGGATCTATCAGGAAGAAGTGCAGAGCAAGGTATTCCGCGCGCTCAAGATCAGTGCTGAAGAGGCGCGGATCAAGTTCGGCTTCCTGCTCGACGCGCTGCAGTACGGCGCGCCGCCGCATGGTGGTATTGCGTTCGGGCTGGACCGGATCGTCACGATGATGGCGGGCGCCGATTCCATCCGCGACGTGATCGCGTTCCCGAAGACGCAGCGCGCGACCGACTTGCTGACCCAGGCGCCGAGCGAAGTGGACGAGAAGCAGTTGAAGGAACTGCACATTCGTTTGCGTGCGCCGGAGCAGAAGGTGCAGTAAGCACCGCTCGACAAACCGCAAGCGGTAACCCGCTTGCGATATCCGAAACGAAAAAGGCGCCTAGTGCGCCTTTTTCGTTTTTTAGGTTACATTCTTCGGCCAGCTTCCACGAATGGCCGCACCGTTTCCACCATGCCCAAGCCGCCAAAAATCCCCGAATCCGTCCTTGTCGTCATCCACACGCCCGAAATGGACGTGCTCGTCATCGAGCGTGCCGACCGGCCGGGTTTCTGGCAGTCCGTGACGGGCTCGAAAGATCACATCGATGAACCGATAGCCCTGACTGCCGCGCGCGAAGTGGCTGAGGAAACCGGGATCGTGATTGGCAGCCCAACCGTGCCGGAACGCTCGCTGATCGACTGGCATCATCAGATTGAATACGACATCTATCCCGAATGGCGGCATCGGTATGCCGAAGGCGTTGTGCGCAACGTAGAGCACCAGTTCAGCCTGCTCGTGCCGCATTGCGTGGAGGTGACCCTCGCGCCGCGCGAGCACACCGCGTTTCTCTGGCTGCCGTTCCGGGAGGCGGCGGCGAAGTGTTTTTCATCGTCAAATCGTGAGGCGATCCTGCAATTGCCCGAGCGCCTCGCGGAGCACAACCGGTGATCGGTTTCGGCGCGCCCAAACGCCGGTTCGCCAGACTCAAGCAAGCCCTGTTTCGCGGGCGTCGCCCGGGTCGGCTGTGCTTCACCATCCACAACACGGTGCGGCTGTTCAAAACAGGCGAGGAATTTTTCCCGGCGCTGATCGAACGTATCGACGCCGCGAAGCTCGACGTTTCGCTCGAAACCTATATCTTCAGCGACGACACCGCCGGCCGCGCCATTTCCACGGCATTGATGAACGCAGCCCGACGCGGCGTGCACGTGCGGGTGATCACGGACGGCATCGGCACCACGAAACTTCCGCTCTTCGATGAATGGGCGCGGGCGAACGTCGAACACCGGGTATACAACCCGCATCTGTTCGGGCAGCTTGGATTCTCGCGGACGCATCGGAAGCTGGCGGTGATCGATCGCCACATTGCGTTTTGCGGCGGCATCAATATTGTCGATGACTTCGAGCAGAATGGCGTCCGCCTCGATCATCCACGCTGGGATTTCGCCATGGAAGCGCAAGGCCCGGTAGTGTCGGACGTGCGTGAAGCCTTCGATCTCCAATGGCAGCGGATTCGCCTCGGCGTAAAGCCACGGGCATCGCGGCCGCCGGATCAGACTGATGAGCCGGGGGCCTCGGCGAGAACCAACCGGCGCGCATTGCGTGCGCGTCTGCGAGCGCGGCGCGGCCTGATCCACGCGGTCGATCAGCCGTGTGTGGCGTTCGTCGCCCGCGATAACCTCGTCAACCGGCGCGCAATCGAAAAGGCGTATCTCGCAGCGATTTCGCACGCGAAAAAGGAGGTGATGCTCGCGAATCCGTATTTCATGCCGGGGCGCAAGCTGCGCCGGGCGCTGGCCCGTGCCGCGCAGCGCGGCGTGCGCGTCACGCTGGTGATCGGCAGGAAGGAGTTTGTCGCACTCGACTACGCCACGCCATTTTTGTATCGCAATCTGCTGAAGTTCGGCGTGCGGATCGCGGAATACGAGAAAACCATCCTGCACGGCAAGGTGGCGGTGGTCGATTCGAACTGGGCGACGGTCGGATCGTCGAATCTGGACGCCTTGAGCCTCGTGCTGAACAACGAGGCGAACATGGTTCTGGTGAACCATGAGAACGAGATCGTGAAGCTGCGCGATGCGATCCTGGACGCTTTCCACGACGGCCGGCCGATCACCGTCGAGCAATACGCGGCGCGTCCGGTTGGTGAGCGTTTGCTTAACTGGCTGGCTTACAACGCGTATCGCACGATGATGAAAATGCTCACCATCGGCCGCTACGATTGATGTGAAGATGCGCCGCGCGGTCAAACCCGGGCAGCCCCGACTGGCCGCTCACCTATAAACCGGGACAAACTAAGACTCGTCCTATGGACGTTGCAAAAGTTAGACCCCGATTTCTAATAAAAAGCTTGTCTCATGAACGGCTACCTATAATAATAGTACGGCCGTTCGATTTTATTTCGATTACATGAAAACGGTAAAAATCATGCGAAAAGGCGAACAGACACGAGTCGCGATCCTCGACGCCGCGTTGGACCTGGCAAGCCGGGATGGACTCGAGGGCTTGACGATCGGCTTGCTGGCCGAGCGGATGCAGATGAGCAAGAGCGGCGTGTTCGCGCATTTCGGCTCGCGCGAGGATCTTCAGGTGGAGGTGGTGAAGGAATATCACCGTCGCTTTGAAGACGAAGTGTTCTACCCGAGCCTGCGCGAAGCACGCGGTTTGCCGCGTTTGCGTTCAATGCTGGCGCGCTGGATGGAAAAGCGCATTGAGGAAGTGACAACGGGCTGTATCTACATCAGCGGCGCGGTGGAGTACGACGATCGCGCCGACAGTGCGGTCCGCGAGCAACTCGTGCACAGCGTGACGACCTGGCGGGCGGCGCTGACGCGGGCGATTAAACAGGCGCAGGACGAAGGGCATTTGCGAGCGGACACGGATCCGGCGCTGATGTTGTTTGAACTCTATAGCTTCACGCTCGGCCTGCATCATGATGCGCGTTTCCTGCACTTGCCGGATGCCGTGCAACTGACGCGGGACGCGCTGGAAAAAACGATTGTTTCGTATCAAAGCAACGGCCGCTAGGCGTCGGACGAATCGGCAGATTTGGCGGCGAGCAAGGCTCAAGCTTCCTGGACACTTGGAGAAGAAAAATGGGACAGTACACAGCGCCGCTGCGTGACATGCAATTCGTCTTGCACGAACTGCTCAATGTGGAAGCCGAGGTCAAGAACATGCCGAAGCATGCAGACCTCGACGCCGATACCATCAATCAGGTTCTTGAAGAAGCCGGCAAGTTTTGCGCCGAGGTGCTTTTCCCGCTGAACCAGGTTGGCGACCGCGAAGGCTGCACATACGAAGGCGATGGCATCGTGCGTACGCCGGCGGGTTTCAAGGAAGCCTACAAGCAATACGTGGAAGCAGGCTGGCCGGCGCTGGGTTGCGATCCGGAATACGGCGGCCAGGGCTTGCCTGCGTTCGTGAACAACGCGCTGTTCGAAATGCTGAACTCGGCGAATCAGGCCTGGACGATGTACCCGGGCCTGTCACACGGCGCGTACGAATGCGTGCATGCGCACGGCGCGCCTGAGTTGCAAAAGACGTATCTGCCGAGACTCGTCGATGGCACCTGGACCGGCACCATGTGCCTGACCGAACCGCATTGCGGCACGGACCTGGGAATGCTGCGTACCAAGGCCGAGCCGAACAGTGACGGTTCCTACGCCATCAGCGGCACGAAGATTTTCATCTCGAGCGGCGAGCATGATCTGGCCGAGAACATTGTGCATCTGGTGCTGGCTCGTTTGCCGGGTGCGCCGAATGGCACGAAGGGCATTTCGCTTTTCATCGTGCCGAAGTTCATTCCTACGGACGCCGGCGCTCCGGGTGAACGCAATGGCGTGAAGTGCGGTTCCATCGAACACAAGATGGGCATTCACGGCAATTCCACTTGCGTGATCAATCTGGACAGCGCGAAGGGCTGGCTTGTCGGTGAGCCGAACAAGGGCTTGAACGCCATGTTCGTGATGATGAACGCGGCGCGTCTCGGCGTTGGCATGCAAGGGCTCGGGCTGACGGAAATCGCGTATCAGAACTCGCTCGTGTACGCGAAGGAACGCTTGCAAATGCGTTCGCTGACCGGTCCGAAAGCGCCGGAGAAAGCCGCTGATCCGATCATCGTGCATCCGGATGTGCGGCGCATGCTGCTCACGCAAAAGGCCTATGCCGAAGCGGGCCGCGCGTTCACGTATTGGGCTGCGCTGAACATCGACAAGGAACTGTCTCACGCCGATGAATCTGCGCGCAAAGACGCTGCCGATCTCGTCGCGCTGCTCACGCCGGTGATCAAGGCGTTCCTCACGGACAACGCGTTCGAAGGCACGAACATGGGCATGCAAATCTATGGCGGCCACGGCTTCATCTCCGAATGGGGCATGGAGCAATACGTACGCGATGCCCGCATCAACATGATCTACGAAGGCACGAATTCGATTCAGGCTTTGGATCTGCTCGGCCGCAAGATTCTCGGCGACATGGGCGCGAAGCTGAAGAAGTTCGGCAAGCTCGTGACGGATTTTGTCGAGCAGGAAGGCGTGAAGCCGGAGATGCAGGAGTTCATCAACCCGCTCGCGGATATCGGTGACAAAGTGCAGAAGCTGACCATGGAAATCGGCATGAAGGCGATGCAGAACCCGGACGAAGTCGGCGCGGCGGCCGTGCCTTATATGCGCACTGTCGGGCATCTGGTGTTCTCGTATTTCTGGGCACGCATGGCGCGTATCGCGCTGGACAAGGAAGCCGAAGGCGACCCGTTCTACAAAGCGAAGCTCGCCACCGCGCGGTTCTACTTCGCCAAGCTGCTGCCTGAAACGGCATCGACGATTCGTGCTGCGCGCGCCGGATCGAAGACGCTGATGGACTACGACGAAGCCTTGTTCTAGGCCTCTTTTGCACTGCGCCGCGTTTTAGGTGGTTCAAAAAACGCGGCGCATCGTCTTACCGAATACCTCTCCCGGAGACACAACGTGAGCAATCTGAACATACGCAAGGTGGCTGTGCTCGGCGCCGGCGTGATGGGCGCGCAGATCGCTGCGCACCTGATCAACGCCCAGGTGCCGGTCCTGCTGTTCGACCTGCCGGCCAAGGAAGGTCCGAAGAACGGCATCGCGTTGAAAGCGATCGAGAATCTGAAGAAGCTGTCGCCCGCGCCATTCGGCGTGAAAGACGACGCGCAATACATTCAACCGGCGAATTACGACGACGACATCGAGAAGCTGCGGGACTGCGATCTCGTGATCGAAGCAATCGCCGAGCGCATGGACTGGAAGCACGATCTGTACAAGAAGGTGTCGCCGTATATCGGTGCGAAGGCGATTTTCGCGACCAATACGTCGGGGCTGTCGATCACGGAGTTGTCGAACGGTTTCTCCGACGAACTCAAGGCGCGTTTTTGCGGTGTGCACTTCTTCAATCCGCCGCGCTACATGCATTTGGTCGAACTGATTCCCACCGATACCACCCAGCCGCAGATCCTCGATCAGCTCGAAACGTTCCTGACGAGCGTGGTTGGCAAGGGTGTCGTGCGCGCGAAGGACACGCCGAATTTCATCGCGAATCGGGTGGGTATTTTCTCGATTCTCGCGGTGATCGCCGAAGCGGAGAAGTTCGGACTGCGTTTCGATGAAGTCGATGACCTCACCGGCGCGCGTCTCGGCCGCGCTAAATCGGCGACATTCCGCACGGCGGATGTGGTCGGTCTCGACACGATGGCGCACGTCATCAAGACGATGCAGGACAACCTGCCCGACGATCCCTTCTTTCCGCTGTACGAAACGCCGGCGGTTCTTGCAGGCTTGGTGAAGAACGGCGCGCTGGGCCAGAAGTCGGGCGCGGGGTTCTACAAGAAAGAAGGCAAAGCGATCAAGGTGCTGGACCCGAAGACGGGAACATACGTCGATGGCGGCAGCAAGGCGGACGAACTCGTCGGCCGCATCTTGAAACGCCCACCGGCGGAACGCCTGAAGCTGCTGCGCGAATCGGAGCATCCACAAGCGCAGTTCCTGTGGTCCATTTTCCGCGATGTGTTCCATTACATCGGTGTACATCTTGAATCCGTCGCAGACAATGCCCGCGATATCGATCTCGCGATCCGCTGGGGTTTCGGCTGGAACGAAGGTCCGTTCGAAGGCTGGCAATCGGCTGGCTGGACGCAAGTGGCGAAGTGGGTGCAGGAAGATATCGATGCAGGCAGGGCGTTGTCGAAAGCGCCGTTGCCTTCATGGGTTTTCGACGGTCCCGTCGCGGAAAAGGGCGGCGTGCATACGGCTGAAGGATCGTGGTCGCCTGCATCGAAGAGTTTTGTGCCGCGTTCATCGCTCGACGTTTATAAGAAGCAGGTTTTTCGCGCGCCGCTGGCAGGTGAAACGGGCGTCGATCCGAAGACCTATGGCAAGACGCTGTTCGAAACCGACGCCGTACGTGCGTGGGTCGATGATCGCGCGGGCGAGGACGATGTCGTCATCGTGTCGTTCAAAAGCAAGATGAACACGATCGGACCGTCTGTGATCGAAGGTCTGACGAAAGCGATCGAGCTCGCCGAAGCCGATTACAAGGGCGTCGTGATCTGGCAGACGTCCGCGTTGAAGCTCGGCAATCCGGGCGGCGCGTTCTCGGCCGGCGCGAACCTTGAAGAAGCGATGCCCGCGTTCATGATGGGCGGAGCGAAGGGTATCGAGCCGTTCGTGAAGATGTTCCAGCAAGGCATGTTGCGCGTGAAGTATGCGAGCGTGCCGGTGGTAGCGGCTGTGTCGGGCATCGCGCTCGGCGGCGGTTGCGAACTCGCGCTGCACTCGGCGAAGCGTGTTGCGCACATCGAAAGCTATATGGGCCTGGTGGAAGTGGGCGTGGGTCTCGTGCCGGCGGGCGGAGGTTTGAAGGAAGCGGCGTTGCGTGCGGCGACCGCGGCCAGTGCAGTGAACGCGACCAGCGATCTTTTGAAATTCCTGCAGAAATCGTTTGAAAACGCGGCGATGGCGAAGGTTTCCGCCTCCGCGTTGGAAGCACGCGCGATGGGGTATCTGAAGCCATCGGATACGGTTGTTTTCAACGTCCATGAATTGCTTGATATCGCGAAGAAGGAGGCGCGCGCTTTGAGCGCTGCCGGTTATCGCGCGCCGTTGCGTGCCACGCAAATCCCCGTAGCAGGACGTTCGGCGATCTCGACCATCAAGGCGTCGCTGGTGAACATGCGCGATGGCCGTTTCATCAGCGATCACGATTTCCTGATTGCGAGCCGTATCGCGGAAGCGGTGTGCGGCGGCGATGTGGAAGCAGGCAGTCTCGTCGATGAAGAATGGCTGCTGACGCTCGAACGTCGTGCGTTCGTTGACCTTCTCGGCACTGCCAAGACGCAGGAACGGATCATGGGCATGTTGCAGACCGGCAAGCCGGTTCGTAACTAACGCGTGCATGGGATCAGAGTAGGGCGCTAAAGCGCCAACTCTGATCGACACAGGAGCTGCAAATGAGCAAACAAGTGCAGGACGCATATATTGTCGCCGCGAGCCGGACGCCTATCGGCAAGGCGCCGCGCGGCATCTTCAAGAACACGCGGCCGGACGAGTTGTTGGTCCACGCGATCCGTTCAGCGGTGGCGCAAGTACCGGGGCTGGATACGAAGCTGATCGAAGACGCGATCATCGGTTGCGCGATTCCTGAAGGCGAGCAAGGGCTGAACGTGGCGCGTATCGGCGCGTTGCTGGCCGGGCTGCCGAACTCGGTGGGCGGCGTGACGGTGAACCGGTTCTGCGCATCGGGCGTGACGGCGTTGGCGATGGCCGCTGACCGGATTCGCGTCGGTGAATCGGATGTGATGATTGCGGGCGGCTGCGAGTCGATGAGCATGGTGCCCATGATGGGCAACAAGCCGTCGCTGTCGCCGCATATCTTCGATCGTGACGAGAATGTCGGGATTGCTTACGGCATGGGCTTGACGGCCGAACGCGTGGCCGAGCGCTGGAAGATCAGCCGCGAAGCGCAGGATGCGTTCTCGGTGGAATCGCATCGGCGTGCGTTGGAAGCGCAACGCACCGGCGAGTTCAACGATGAAATCGCGGCGTTCACCCTGAACGAACGTTTCCCGGATCTGGCCACAGGCGAGATTCGCGTCAACGCACGCGAGATCAAGAACGACGAAGGCCCGCGTCAGGACACGACAATGGAAGGGCTCGCCAAGCTGCGTCCCGTCTTCGCCGCGAAGGGTTCGGTCACAGCGGGCAATAGCTCGCAGACGTCGGACGGCGCGGGTGCGTTGATCGTGGTCAGCGAGAAGATCCTGAAGCAATTCAACCTGACGCCGCTTGCGCGCTTTGTGAGCTTCGCGGTGCGTGGCGTGCCGCCGGAAATCATGGGCATCGGACCGAAGGAAGCGATTCCCGCGGCGTTGAAAGCAGCCGGTCTGACGCAGGACGATATCGACTGGATCGAACTCAACGAAGCGTTTGCGGCGCAATCGCTGGCGGTGATTCAGGACCTGGGGTTGGATCCGTCGAAGATCAATCCGCTCGGCGGCGCGATTGCGTTGGGCCATCCGCTTGGCGCAACGGGCGCTATCCGTGCCGCGACCGTGGTTCACGGCTTGCGCCGCCGTAACCTGAAGTACGGCATGGTGACCATGTGCGTGGGAACGGGCATGGGCGCGGCGGGCATTATTGAACGGATGTAAACGGTAAAACCCGGCGTATCGCTAAACGTAGAGCGACGGTTCGCGCACTATCCGGTTCGCGAACCGTTTCTTCATTCAGGAGACGAAAATGGACATCATCACCGAACACGTTGACGGCGTGCTGAGCATCACGATGAACCGTCCGGCCCGCAAGAACGCGCTGACGGCCGCGATGTACCAAACCATGGCCGACGCTTTCTTCGATGCCGAAAACGATCCCGCCGTGCGCGTGGTGCTGATTCGCGCGGTCGGCGATACGTTCAGCGCAGGCAACGATATCGAAGACTTCATGAAGGCGCCGCCCGCGACTCAGGACGCGCCCGTGTTCCAGTTCCTGCGCCGCATCAGTTCCGCGCAGAAGCCGGTTGTAGCGGCGGTGGCGGGCGGGGCTGTGGGTATCGGTACGACGATGCTGCTGCATTGCGACCTGGTCTACGCGGCATCGACGGCGAAGTTCGCGCTGCCCTTTGTGCAACTCGGGTTGTGTCCGGAGGCGGCGTCGAGTTTGCTGTTGCCGCGCATTGCGGGTTATCAGCGGGCGGCGGAGAAGTTGCTGCTGGGCGAACCGTTCGATGCCACCGAAGCCGCGAACATGGGGATTGTGAACCGGGTTTTATCGGCGGAAGAAGTGGGTAATTTCGCGTTCGCTCAGGCGAAAAAACTCGCGGCGTTGCCGTCGGCATCGCTGAAGGCTACCAAGGCGTTGATGAAGGGTGGTCAGGCGGGCGAAGTCAGCGCGCAGATGGCGGCGGAGGCGGAGCACTTCGCCCACATGCTGACCGCGCCCGAAGCGAAGGAAGCGTTCACCGCGTTCTTTGAGAAGCGGAAGCCGGATTTCAGCCGGTTCAACTGAGAATCGGCTTCGCGGCATAACTGGCCTGGAATTGATGCCGCAAGCCAGCCCTGACGCCGGCTTGCGTATCGATTGATTGGGAAACCGCTGAACACGCCAAAGGATTACGGATCAGCTTTCAGCGTTGTCCACGCGGCCGTACTCCACGAACCCGTTCTCCCGTGCAAAACTAACCAGCCGCAGCCCCGCTTTTTCCGCGATGGAAATAGCCAGCGACGTCGGCGCTGAAATCGTAACCAGCATCGGCACGCCGACCCGCGCCGACTTGCGCACGAGTTCATAGCTAGCCCGGCTTGAAAGGAACACGAAACCTTGCGTGGTATCGACGCGTTGCAGCACCAGATGGCCGATCAGCTTGTCGAGCGCGTTATGGCGGCCCACGTCCTCGAACGCGTATTTCACCGCGCCGCTTTCATCGCACCAGGCGGCCGCGTGCAACCCGCCGGTCAGCTTCGATAACTGCTGATGCGCGGGCAATTCACGCGCGGCGTGGGCAATCGCGTCATCAGCCAGACGGATCAGGAAACCGGTATCGGGCACGCGTTCCGGCTGCAGATCCAGCAATTCGATACTTTCGATCCCGCACACCCCGCAGCCCGTGCGCCCGGCCAGCGCGCGGCGTTTGTCTTTCAACGCGACGAATGCCTGCTGCACGACCTGAACGTGCACCTCGGCGTGCGGCAAGGTACCGCCGGGGGTATCGTAGAAAAATACCTCGATGTCGTGGATGTCACTGCCGCGCTCCACAATGCCTTCGGTCAGCGAAAACCCCACTGCGAAGGCTTCCAGGTCACGCGGCGTGCACATCATTACCGCGTGCGAGATGCCGTTGTACACGAGCGCGACGGGCCATTCCTGGCCGACGTCGTCGGCGGCGTCGCGTATTTCGCCTAGCCGGTGCCGCCGTACGGGGCGTTCTACGTAGCCGGGTTGATCGTCGATGTCTGTGTCATTCATGGCGTCGCTCACTTGCTGATAGCTTTCGATGTCGCGTTTTAGCCGCTTCCCATAAGCATTTACGAGATAAATTCGGGCATAACGCTTGCTGCTTTATGGAGCAGCAGACACACTACAAGCCGTTCAAGGCCCTACGATAACCTACCGCGGCCTCACTCGCTTTCCTTGTCCCTCTACCCACGAGGCACCTGCCATGGCACTTTACGACGCTCCGCGCCTGTTCGGATTCGAACTGGAGTCGACTGAGAATCTGAGTTTTATTCCGCTCGCCGTGCGCTTTAACCTGGACCGGTTCGGCCAGCGCATTTCGCTCGATCAGTGGCGAAGACTGCCGCACGGCGACCGCGAGTTGCTCGCACGCTTTCCTGTTGAAGACGACGCCGCGATCGAACCCAATTTTGACCGGGCACTCGCCGAGATGCTGCGAACCCACACCGAGGCGTTGCCGGAGACATTTGCGCCCGACGGCGATCCGATCTGGGCGCACACCGACGTGGTGCCCGAAACCGTGATTCGCCAGAGCAGTTTGTGCGGGATCGGCTCGCCGAGTCTTGGGCGCTGGTCGGAACTTTCGCCGTTCCAGCGTTATGCGCTGGCCAAGTTATCGCGCAAGAGCGAGGTGAATCACGACTTCGTTCCGGCGATGCGGGAGTTTGGTCTAGCCGATTAGGATTGCGTTTGCACATTGACGGGGTGGCTGAGCGGACGTCCGGGGCCGGCAGAAAAGCCCAGGCGCGAGCGTAGCCACTCCCGACGACGACTAATAAAACCAACCCGCAAAGCGGACCGCTGCGTCTCATCAACAACCCGCGATCGATGCCAGTCGGTCGCCGGCAGGCCTGGCTTGCAAGACGCCTCCGCGGCGAGCAAGAAACCCTGTCAACAGGCACTTTTTAAGCGCCTACCCTAAATAACTCCCACCCCCTGCCGATAACTAGAAATCGATGCTCGGAATCGATGCGAAGACTCGCACCCAGTCTTCCCAGCCCCGCATGCCGGACGGCTATCGACACCATGAAATCATTCTTTTCACGCCGCCTGCTGGTCAACCTCGCCGTCGTCCTGGTGGCCATGGGCGCGAACGCGTTCATCGCCTACGAGCAAATCGACCTTCAAAGCGATGCCGACGCCCGCACGCGCCGCTCACTCAGCCTGATGCGCGACCTCGACGCGTACCGCAGCGCGCTCGGCGAAATCCTCCCCGAAATCAGCTGGTACGAAGCAAGCGGCTTACTCAAGCCCGCCGACGTTCGCGAGGCGCGCGCAGCGCATATCGACGCGCTGGAAAGCGGCTTGCGCGCCCAGTTCGCTTTCGAACCCGGCATGGAAGGCGCGTTCCACCTGCTCGGCGAAAGCGCGCGCATCGCGAAACGCGACGCTCAATCGGCGTTCGAACACGCCGCCGCGGATGCACCTGGCGCCTCCCGCGATTGGACCCGGCAAGCGGTCCGCCGGCTCGCCGAGGACCTGCTTTCGCTCGATGTCGAACTGGCGGTGCTGCGCGCGCGAGAAGCCGATTCGCTCGCGGCGACGCTCAACGAATCCGCGCGGGCGTCCAGTCGTGCCGTGCTCCTGCTGATCCTCACGATGCTCGCCGGTGGCGGCGCGCTGATCTACACCTTCGCGAGCCACGAAAGTTCGGCGCGCGACAAGTTGCGCATTGCCCGGGCCATGCAGCGCAGCAACGAGCGTTTCCGCGATCTGTTCGACGCGCATCCCGTGCCCATGTGGATCGTCGATGCCGCGACGTATCGCTTTGTCGCAGTGAATCCGGCGGCGCTCGGGCACTACGGCTACAACGAGCTCGAATTCCTGTCGATGACCGTGCGCGACCTGCACGCCGACGACGACTTCGATCGCCTCGCCGCGCTGCTCGCGCGCTACACCAGCGATCAGCCGCGCCAGCCGCGCCAGACGGGCCAGACGGGCCAGACGGGCCAGACGGGCCAGACGGGCCGGACGGGCCAGACGGGCCAGACGGGCCAGACGGGCCAGACGGGCCAGACGGGCCAGACAAGCGCTCAGCGGCGCGCGGGCGTATGGCGGCACAAGCGCCGCGACGGCGTGCAGGTCAGCGCCGACATCTCGACTCACGCGCTGACTTATTCGGGGCATCCGGGCATTTTCATGCTGGCGAACGACGTCACCGACCGCATCAATGCCGAGATCGAAGCGCGGCGTTCGAAGCAGATGCTGGAATTGCTTATCGACAATATTCCGCAGCGGATCTTCTGGAAAGATCGCGAGTCGCGTTATCTCGGCTGCAATTCCGCCTTTGCCCGCGACGCCGGGCTCGCCAGCAAGGAACAAGTAATCGGCATGACGGACGACACGCTGCCCTGGGCGCGTTCGGCCGCGGAACTTCGTGACGGCGATCGCCAGGTCATCGCGACCGGCCAGCCGTTGATGAACCAGGAGCGCGACATCCACCGCGACGGCGAAATGCGCACCTCCATCACCAGCAAGCTACCGCTGCTGGATGGGGCGGGGCGCATTATCGGCGTGCTGGGTTCGTACGACGACACGACCGAGCGCAAGCGCGCGGAACTCGCGCTGCGCCTGCAAAGCCGGGCACTGGATGCCTGCGTGAACGCCGTGCTGATTACCGGCACGACCGCCACGGGCAACGTGATCGAGTACGCGAATCCCGCGTTCAAGCGCATCACGGGCTACGATCCGGCCGATATCGTGGGCCGCGATTGCCGTTTCCTGCAACGCGACGACCGCGATCAGGAAGGCCTCAAGGCGATCCGCGAGGGCTTGGCCGCGAACCGCGAAGTCAGCGCGGTGCTGCGCAATTATCGTAAGGATGGCGTGCTGTTCTGGAATCAGCTATTCGTTGCGCCCGTGCCGGACGCGCACGGGCATACGACGCATCACATCGGCGTGATCAACGACGTGACCGAGGTGATCCGCTATCAGGAGCAGCTCGAATATCAGGCGAACTACGACACGCTCACGCGCCTGCCGAACCGCAATCTGCTGCGCAACCGGCTGCAGCACGCTATCGACAGGGCACGCCAGCAGGAGACCACGGTGGCCGTGGTTTTCGTCGATCTCGATGGCTTTAAGAACGTCAACGACAGCCTTGGCCATAGCGTCGGCGACCGTTTGCTCGCGGTGGTCGCCGAGCGGCTGGCACGGTGCGGGCGCTCCGGCGACACGATCGCGCGCCACGGCGGCGACGAGTTCGTGGTGGTGCTCCCCGACATGACTGGCGAGAGCACTCTGATTGCATGGATGGAACGTGTGCGCAACGCCATCTCGGACCCGGTGTGGCTTGACGGCACGGAGATGTACGTGGGCTGCAGCATGGGCGCGAGCCTGTTTCCGCAAGACGGCGACGATGCCGAAACCGTGCTCAAGAAAGCCGATCTCGCGATGTATCGCGCGAAGGACATGGGCCGCAACACGTACCAGTTCTACCAGCCGGAGATGAACGCCACTGTGGGGGCGCGGATGAACGTCGAGCGGCGTTTGCGGCGTGCATTACGCGACGGCGAATTCCTGCTGCACTATCAGCCGCAAGTGGATCTGACCACGGGCGAGATCGTTGGCATGGAAGCGCTTGTGCGCTGGATGGACCCGGAGTTCGGGCTGGTCCTGCCGACTGCGTTTATTCCGGTGGCGGAAGAATGCGGGCTGATCGGGCCGCTCTCCGAATGGGTGCTGCGCGAAGCCTGCCGGCAAAACAAGGCGTGGCAGGACCAGGGGCTGCCGGCGGCGCGGATGTCGGTGAATCTGTCGGCGCGGCAGTTCCAGCAACGCGATATCCGCGTACTTGTGACGTCCGTGCTCGAAGAAACCGGCCTCGCGCCGCAGTACCTGGAAATCGAACTCACCGAAAGCGCGATCATGCGCAACGGCGAAGAGGCCGTTACCACCTTGTCGGAACTGGCGGCGCTGGGGATCAGCATTGCCATCGATGACTTCGGGACCGGGTATTCGAGCCTCAGTTACCTGAAGCGTTTTCCGGTGCACCGCTTGAAGATCGACCGCTCGTTTGTCGCGGATATCGGCTCGCCGGGAGGCAATGAAACGATTACTTCAGCAATCATCGCGCTCGCTCATTCGCTCGAGTTGCGGGTCATTGCGGAGGGCGTGGAGACGGCAGCGCAACTGGACTTCCTGATCGCCCGCGCCTGCGACGAGATGCAGGGTTATTTCTTCTCGCCGCCGTTGCCGGGCGGCGACATTCCCGCGCTGTTGCTAAACAGCGGGATCAGCCGCTCGCTCGGCGCGCGCGAGAGTCAGTCCGATCAGTCCAGCCTAGGCAGTGCGCGCGGACGGCGGTCGCTGTCGGTCGCGACGTAGGTCAGCGTAGCTTCCGTTACCTTCACCACGTTTTCCGTCAGGCTCATGCGCTGCGCATAGACCTCGACCGATACCGTCACTGACGTATTGCCCGTCTTCACGATATCCGTATAAAAGCTCAGCAGATCGCCGACAAACACCGGCTGCTTGAACACGAACGAATTCACGGAGATGGTCGCCACGCGCCCGTTCGCGCGCCGGCTTGCCGGGATCGATCCGGCGATATCCACTTGCGCCATGATCCATCCGCCGAAAACATCGCCGTGGACGTTGGCATCGGACGGTTGCGGCACCACGCGCAGCGCGACCGGCTTGTTCGGGAGTTGCAGGGATTGGGTCACGAGCGGATTTCCATGAAAGAGTGACAAAGACGGGATGCCGGCGGGTCAGCGCGCCACGGCACCTTCTGCGACAATGCAGCATTAAACGATGTTGCTTGGCGCTCCGAACGAGCTCGAACGATTCTCAGCCACGATTCTCAGCCGTCCAGCGTGCTTTTTACCGCGTTTGGCCGAGGCTCCGGCTGATCGCCGCCCGCGCCGGGAAACATTGAATTGTACGGGAAAGCCCGCATTTTGAGATGGGTGCCCCGTCCCGCGATACCTCGCTTGTCCGACGCCGGTTCTTTATGCGGCGAGGACCTCTGCAGACCTTGAATCCATGCGCCGCAATTCTCCCTCCGAACCGGTTCCCACCGCCAAAGGGCCGCGTAACGACTGGCAGACCATTCTGTCGCTGCTGCCATACCTGACCACGTACAAATGGCGCGTTGCGTTTGCGCTGACGTGCCTTATCGGCGCGAAAGTTGCGAATCTGGGCGTACCGATCGTGATGAAAAAGGTCATCGACAGCCTGAGTTCCATTCAGCATCTGACCGCGCTCGGACGCGCGCAGGACTCCGCTGCGATCATTTTAGTGAGTGGCGTGGGCTTGCTCGTGGTGGCGTATGCGGTCGTGCGCTTGTCCACTTCGCTGTTCACCGAATTGCGCGAAATGCTGTTCGCGAAGGTTACCGAAAGCGCCGTGCGGCAACTCGCGCTCAAAGTGTTCCGGCATCTGCATTCGCTGTCGTTGCGGTTTCATCTGGAGCGGCAGACCGGCGGCATGTCGCGCGATATTGAACGAGGCACGCGCGGCATTCAGCAACTCGTTTCGTATTCGCTCTACAGCATCCTGCCGACGCTCGTGGAAGTCGGCCTCGTGCTCGGGTTTTTCGTCGCCAAATACGAGGCGTATTACGCGATCGTCACGTTGATTGCGCTGGTGACGTACATCGTGTTCACGATCAAGCTCACCGAATGGCGCACGCACTTCCGGCGCACGATGAACGAGCTGGATTCGAAGGCCAATTCGCGCGCCATCGATTCTTTGTTGAACTACGAAACCGTAAAGTATTTCGGCAACGAAGAGTGGGAAGCGCAGCGTTACGATGAAAACCTCAAGCGCTACAGGACAGCGGCGATTCGCTCGCAACGGTCGTTGTCGGTGCTCAACTTTGGGCAGCAATTCATTATCGGCACGGGGCTCGTGTTTATTCTTTGGCGCGCGACGCAAGGCGTTGTTGCGGGACATCTCACGCTCGGCGATCTCGTGCTGATCAACACGTTTATGCTGCAGTTGTATATCCCGCTGAATTTCCTGGGCGTGGTGTATCGCGAGCTCAAGCAAAGTCTCACCGATATGGACCGCATGTTCACCTTGCTCGGCGCCGGACGTGAAGTGCCCGATGTGCCGAACGCGCCGCCGCTTGTCGTCAAGGGCGCGGAAGTGCGCTTCGAGAACGTGAGCTTTTCTTACGAGCGGGCGCGGTCGATTTTGCATGGCATCGATTTCACGATTCCTGCGGGGACTACGACGGCGGTGGTCGGCCATAGCGGCTCGGGCAAGTCGACGCTCGGGCGTCTGCTCTTTCGTTTCTACGACCTCGAACGCGAGCAAGGCGGGCGGATTTTGCTGGACGGCCAGGATATCCGCGATGTCGCGCAGGATTCGCTGCGCGCAGCAATTGGGATCGTGCCGCAGGATACGGTGCTGTTCAACGATTCGATCTACTACAACATCGCGTATGGCCGGCCATCGGCTTCACGCGATGAAGTGATCGCAGCGGCGCGAGCGGCGCATATTCACGAGTTCATTGAAAGTTTGCCGGCGGGGTATGAGACGCCGGTGGGCGAGCGCGGGTTGAAGTTGTCGGGCGGGGAGAAACAGCGCGTGGCGATTGCGCGGACGTTGTTGAAGAACCCGCCGCTCCTGATCTTCGATGAAGCCACGTCAGCGCTCGATTCGAAATCCGAGCGCGCGATTCAGCATGAGCTGGATCTGATCGCTCGGGAACGGACGACGCTGATTATTGCGCACCGGTTATCGACGGTGGTTCATGCGCAGCAGATTATCGTGATGGATCACGGGCGGATTGTGGAGCGCGGGACGCATGCGGACTTGGTGCGCGCCGGTGGATTGTTCTCGCAGATGTGGGCGCTGCAGCAGCAGAAAGCGCAGGAGCCGGAAGAGGGCGCGAGTGATGCGGTGGAAGTGGGGGACACGGCGCGGGCTTGAAACGCTGTGGCAACCGGAAGATGAAGGGGGAAGCGTCCCGGATATGTCCTGAAACTCGCAACAGAAAAACGTCGATGCCGGCAGGCATCGACGTTTTTTTTACGGTGGTCGACCTTACTCAGTCGCGTGAACCAGCGCTGTCGCGCGGCCATGCCCGACGCCCACCGCCCCCGGCGCGGCCCACCGCAGCCACTGCGTGCGCAGCGCCAGCAGGAAGCCGAACGCAAACATCGCCAACACGCCAAACGTCGCGAACCCCATTTGATAGCTGCCGGTACTTTCCTTAGCCATCCCCATGATCACAGGCAGATAAAACCCGCCGATCCCGCCCGCCGCGCCGACAATTCCCGACAACAGCCCGGTCTTGCCCTTCCACCGCTGCGGCACGAGCTGGAACGTCGACCCATTGCCAAGCCCGAAGCACAGATACAGGCAAACCAGCAACGCGATACCCCCGGCCACCGGCGGCATCCACACAGCAAAAGCCAAGTCGGCGATAGCAATCACCGCCAGCAGCACGAGCAGCGCACGCACGCCGGTCACGCGATCGGCGAGATAGCCGCCGAACGGCCGCACGATCGCGCCAAGGAACGCGAGCATCGCCATGAAGAGACCCGCTTCGATCTTCGGCATCTGATAGAGATTGGTCAGCAGCAGCGTCACATACGAAGACATACCGACGAACCCGCCGAACGTAATGCTGTAGATCAGCATGACGACCCACGTATCGCGTTCTCCGAGGACTGCGCGGTAATGTTTCGGCAGCACGGCGATGGCGAGCAACGCGCCAAGCACCGGCAGTAACAAAACGCCTGTACGCCCGCCGCCGAACACACCACCATGCACCGCGAGCACCATCACGATCAGCCCGGCGAGCGTGATCGCGAAACTGGTCATCGCGCGCGACGTGCTGCCGCTCTTCTGACCGCCATCCGACGCCCATGCGAACAGCGCAACCGCCGTGATCGCGAGTAACGGCAAGGCGGCGGCAGTGGCCAGCTTCCAGCCGAAGACATCGGCGAGATGGGGAAACAGGAAACCGTCCAGCACCGCGCCGATATTGCCCGCCGCAGCCAGCCCAAGCACCAGTCCCTGCACCTTCGGCGGATAGTTGCTGCCGGCCATCGGCAACGCGACGGCGAAGCTCGCACCGCCCATGCCGAGGAACACGCCGAGCACGAGCAGCAGCGAGTAAGACGGCGTCCCGGGCAAGAGCGGCAGCACGATTGTCGGAATCGATGAAAGCAGCACGCCCATCAGCGCGACCCGGCGGCCATCGGCGGATTGATACAAGTTGCCGAGCGTCACGCGCAGGATTGCTGCGGCCAGCACGGGTACCGCGACGAGAAAGCCCTGGCTGGCTGCCGTCATCGTGACGTCCTTGCTGATGAACGGCGCGAGCGGGCCGTACAGCACCCACACGGTGAACCCGGTATCGAAGTAGAGGAAACAGGCAACCAGCGAACGCCAGTTACCGCTCTTTAAAGACGAGATCAGGTTTTTCATCGGATCCTCTGCGTGGGGCAGCTGTGGGAGGCGTCGATGACTGGCTCTGGACCATGGGCCGACGCTTGGCCGAGCAGAATTTGCAAGTATCATGCCAATGAAATCCATCTTTTTAGCCGATACCCGCAGACCCAACAGCGATGCGCCCTTGCGCTGCATGAAGGCTCGCGAGCGCCGACGTTTCGCTCGCCTAAACGCAATACCGCGCGCACTGCTATCGCTGCGATGCAGCACCGCGCGTGTGCGGGTCGCGTGAGAATGGTGCGAGGTAGTTCACGGATCCAGCCATGGCCAACGGAACGGTAAAATGCCGGAGCGTCCAGGGAGCATCCCCAATCAGGCCGAAGGAGCCGCATGGAACTGAAATGGCTCGAAGATTTCGTCTCGCTCGCGGAGACGCGCAGTTTCAGCCGTTCGGCTGAACTGCGGCACATCACGCAACCGGCTTTCTCGCGCCGCATCCAGGCGCTCGAAGCGTGGCTCGGTACGGATCTCATCGATCGTTCCGTCTACCCGACACGCCTCACTCAAGCCGGTCAGGTGTTCTACGAACAGGCGCTCGCGATGCTTTCCCAGTTCCACGAAGCGCGCACGCTATTGCGAGGCCAGACCGGCGTGCCCGATGCAACCATCGACTTTGCGGTTCCTCACACGCTCTCGCTGACTTATTTCCCGCGATGGCTGCAACACATCGAAGCCCGGCTTGGGCGCATCAACACACGCTTGCGTGCGCTGAATGTTCACGACGCCGTGTTGTCGCTGGTGGAAGGCGGCTGCGATCTGGTGATGGGTTATCACCATCCGAGTCATCCGGTCGCGCTCGATCCCGCGCGCTACGACATGCTCACGCTCGGGACCGAACCCATCAGCCCGTTCTCGTCGGTGAACAAGGGAGGCCGCGCGCGCTACACCTTGCCCGGCGCCGCCGATGCCCCCGTGCCCTATCTCTCGTACACGCCGAACGCTTACCTGGGCCGCATGACGGAGGTGATCATCGGGACATCGCCGACGCGTCTTTATCTCGACAAGGTCTACGAAACCGACATGGCCGAAGGTCTCAAGGCGATGGCGCTGGCCGGTCATGGCGTGGCGTTCCTGCCGCACAGCGCAGTCGCTAAGGAAGTCGATGAAGGCAGCCTGATCCGGCTGGACAGGGGAACCCGCGGAACGCCTGCCGGTCAGTTCACGCTGACGATGGAAATCCGCTTGTACCGCGACACGATGGCGTCGAAAGGCGACGATCCTCGTCAGGCATTGATGCGTAATCTTTGGGCCGCAGTCGGCGAGGAGCTCTCAAGACCGGCGGAAACCCAGTCCACATAAGCGGTCCAGGCGTTATGCATGAAAGACATAACGCGATGATGAAACGGCATTGGATTTCAATATCCGAATTTTCGACAATGAAGTCATTCCACACAACGCTGGGGCTTCGATGTCATCGCCGCAACAAGACCATTCGGTTTCCGCTGTTCAGCACGCCATTCCCTCCTATCTCGATTCCACCCATCTCGGCCCTTGGGGCAACTATCTTCAGCAGGTCGATCGCGTAGCGCCGTATCTTGGCTCGTTGTCGCGATGGATCGAAACCCTCAAGCGCCCGAAGCGCATCCTGATTGTCGATTGCCCTATCGAACTCGATAACGGCACGGTCACGCACTTCGAAGGCTATCGGGTCCAGCACAACATGTCGCGTGGTCCGGGCAAGGGCGGCGTGCGGTATCACCAGGACGTGACGTTGTCGGAAGTGATGGCGCTGTCGGCGTGGATGTCGGTGAAAAACGCGGCTGTGAACGTGCCGTACGGCGGCGCGAAGGGCGGTATTCGCGTCGATCCGCGCACCTTGTCACGTGGCGAACTCGAGCGCCTGACGCGTCGATACACCAGCGAAATCGGCATCATCATCGGACCGAACCAGGACATCCCCGCGCCCGACGTCAACACGAATGAACAGATCATGGCGTGGATGATGGACACGTACTCCATGAACCAGGGCCAGACGGCAACCGGCGTGGTCACGGGCAAGCCAATTTCTCTTGGCGGTTCGCTCGGACGCAAGGAAGCGACCGGTCGCGGCGTGTTTGTCGTGGGTTCGGAAGCGGCGCGCCGGATTGGCTTCAATATTGAAGGCGCGCGCATCGCCGTGCAGGGTTTTGGTAACGTCGGCGGAATCGCGGCACGGCTGTTCCAGGAAGCCGGTGCAATAGTGGTGGCGGTGCAGGATCACACTGGTTCGCTGTACAAATCGTCGGGTATCGATGCCGTCGCGTTGCTCGAGCACGTGGCCAAGCATGGTGGCGTGGGCGGCTTCGAAGGCGCAGACCCGGTCAGCAAGGACGAGTTCTGGACCATTGAAAGCGACATCCTGATTCCCGCTGCGCTGGAAGGGCAGATCACGGAAGAAAACGCATCGAAGATCAAGACGAAGATTGTTGTGGAAGGCGCGAACGGCCCGACCACCACGGCGGCCGACGACATTCTCCACGATAAGGGCATTCTCGTAATCCCCGACGTGGTGGCGAATGCGGGCGGTGTCACAGTTTCGTACTTCGAATGGGTGCAAGATTTCTCCAGCTTCTTCTGGACCGAGGACGAGATCAACCAGCGGCTCGAACGCGTCATGCGCGAAGCGTTCGCGGCCGTGTGGCAAGTGGCGAGCGAGCATTCGGTGTCCGTACGCACGGCGGCGTTCATTGTCGCGTGTACGCGGATTCTGCAAGCGCGCGAAATGCGCGGCTTGTATCCGTGATTTCAGCAACAGGTAACGTTTGCGAGCGCAGGTCAGAATGAGGCGGCGCTAACGCAAAAAGCATCAAAACGCCCGGGGGCGTCCTTCGGGACGTATCCGGGCGTTTCGCGTGACAAGTACAAGAAAATTAGGGCGGAACCACGGCACTTGAAGGCGCTGGAAAGCCCGTGTAATCAGACATTGCAGCGGGTGTCTCAAAAATAAGCAACTGTGGACAACATTCATTCTTTCAAATTTATTACCCTGCTAAAATTGCGCCGTTTTCGCCAAGGAGATCAAACTATGAAATTTAAAAAAGCCGCGCTGCTGCTCGCCGCACTGGGTGTATTCGCCTCGGGTGCGCAAGCGCAAAACAACGATACGTTAAAGAAGATCAAGGATTCCGGGAACATCTACCTGGGTTTCCGTGAGTCGTCGATTCCGTTCTCGTACTACGACGACAAGCAACAGGTCATTGGCTATTCGTATGAGTTTGCTTTGAAGGTGGTCGACGCCGTCAAGGAAAAGCTCAACATGCCGAACCTGAAGATTCAGCAGAAGTCGGTCACGTCGCAAAACCGCTTGCTGCTCGTGACGGGCAACCAGATCGACCTCGAGTGCGGTTCGACCACGAACAACCTCGAACGTCAGCAACAAGTTGCCTTCTCCAACACCATCTTCGTGATCAGCACGCGCCTGATGACCAAGAAGGATTCGGGGATCAAGGACTTCGCCGACCTGAAAGGCAAGACCGTGGTGACGACCGCGGGCACCACGTCCGAGCGCCTGCTTCGCAAGATGAACCAGGACAAGAACATGGAGATGAACATCATCAGCGCGAAGGATCACGGCGACTCGTTTTTGACGTTGTCGACGGGACGCGCCGTTGCGTTCATGATGGATGACGCGTTGCTCGCCGGCGAACGTGCGAAGTCGAGCAATCCGGGCGATTTCGTGATTGTCGGTACGGCGCAATCGCGTGAAGCTTATGGTTGCATGCTGCGCAAGAACGATCCGGAGTTCAAGAAGGTGGTCGACGACGCCATCGCCAAGGTGGAAACCTCGGGTGAAGGCGACAAGATCTACAAGAAGTGGTTTGAAAGTCCGATTCCGCCGAAGGGTTTGAATCTGGCCTTCCCGGAAAGCGACGACATGAAGGCGCTTTTCAAGAACCCGAACGACAAGGCAATCGATTAATCCCGATGCTTCTGGATTGATGGAAACGGAAGGAGCGCTGCTTCTTCCGTTTTCTTTTGGAGGGAGTCCATGTCCTACCACTGGAATTGGGGCGTTTTCCTAAGCCCTGTATCAACCGGCGAGCCCACAACCTATCTCGGCTGGCTCATTTCCGGTTTCCGGGTGACCGTTACCGTGTCGCTCGCGTCATGGGTCGTGGCGCTCGTGGTCGGCTCGTTGTTCGGCATTCTTCGCACCGTGCCGAACCGCAAGCTGGCCGCCATCGGCACGGTTTATGTCGCCATCTTTCGTAATATTCCGCTGCTTGTGCAGTTCTTCATCTGGTATCTCGTGATACCGGAATTGCTGCCGCCTTCCATTGGTAACTGGTTCAAGCAGTTGCCGCCGAACGCGCAGTTCTATTCGTCATCCATCATCTGCCTCGGGTTGTTCACCGGAGCACGCGTGTGCGAGCAAGTGCGCTCGGGCATTGCGGCCTTGCCACGCGGACAACGCGCCGCCGGTCTCGCCATGGGTTTCACCGAATGGCAGACGTATCGCTACATCCTGATGCCGGTCGCGTATCGCATCATCGTGCCGCCGCTGACGTCGGAGTTCTTGAACGTGTTCAAGAACTCGGCGGTGGCGTCGACCATCGGTTTGCTCGAACTATCGGCGCAGGCTCGGCAACTTGTGGATTACACCGCGCAGTCGTATGAGTCGTTCATTGCCGTGACGCTTGCCTATATGCTGATCAACCTGGTCGTCATGCAACTGATGAAAGTGGTCGAAGCCAGGACTAGGCTGCCCGGCTACATTGGAGGCAAGTGATGCATCATTTCAACTGGAGCAGCGTGGTGAGCTCACTGCCCACGCTGTGGACCGGCGCCATCATCACCTTCAAGATCACGCTGCTCGCGCTCGTGTTCGGGATTTTGTGGGGCACTGTGCTCGCGCTGTTGCGCCTCTCGGGCATCAAGCCGCTCGAATGGTTCGCGAAGGGATACGTCACGCTGTTTCGCTCGATCCCGCTCGTCATGGTCTTGCTGTGGTTCTTTTTGATCGTGCCGCAGTTCCTGCAGAATGTGCTGGGGTTATCGGCGGAAGTCGATATTCGCTTAGCCTCCGCCATGGTCGCGTTCTCGCTGTTTGAAGCTGCGTATTATTCGGAAATCATCCGCGCAGGTATTCAGGCGGTGTCGCGCGGACAGGTCAACGCGGCGTTCGCGCTTGGCATGACCTACATGCAGGCGATGAAGCTGATCATCCTGCCGCAGGCGTTTCGCGCGATGGTGCCGTTGCTGCTCACGCAGGCTATTGTTTTGTTCCAGGATACGTCGCTGGTGTATGTGATCAGCCTGGCGGACTTTTTCCGCACGGCTACGAATGTGGGCGATCGCGACGGTACGACCGTCGAAATGGTGTTGTTCGCCGGCGCCTGTTATTTCGTGGTGTGCCTGGTCGCATCCGGTCTCGTCAAAAGTCTTCAGAAAAAGGTCGCCCGATGATCTCACTCAAGAATGTTTCGAAATGGTATGGCCAGTTTCAAGTGCTGACCGATTGCACGACGGAAGTCAAAAAGGGCGAAGTGGTGGTGGTGTGCGGCCCGTCCGGTTCGGGCAAGTCGACGCTGATCAAAACCGTGAACGGACTCGAGCCGTTCCAGAAGGGCGAGATCACGATCAACGGTCAGTCTATCGGCGACAAGAAAACCAATCTGTCGAAGCTGCGCTCGAAGGTCGGCATGGTGTTCCAGCACTTCGAACTGTTCCCGCATTTGACGATCGTGCAGAACCTGACGCTTGCTCAGATCAAGGTGCTGGGGCGGTCAAAGGACGAAGCGACGGCGAAGGGCCTGAAGCTGCTGGAGCGCGTGGGACTGAGCGCTCACGCTGATAAATTCCCCGGCCAGCTTTCCGGTGGGCAGCAGCAGCGGGTGGCGATTGCGCGGGCGTTATCGATGGATCCGATCGCCATGCTCTTCGACGAACCCACGTCCGCGCTCGATCCGGAAATGATCAACGAAGTGCTCGACGTGATGGTCGAACTGGCGCAGGAAGGCATGACCATGATGTGCGTCACGCACGAAATGGGCTTTGCGAAGAAGGTCGCGCATCGCGTGATCTTCATGGATCGCGGGTTGATCGTGGAAGACGACAAGAAGGAAGCGTTTTTCGAAAATCCGAAGTCGGATCGCGCGAAGGATTTTCTCGCGAAGATTCTGCACTGATGGGGTTGGCGAGCTGTTTCGGCTAGCGCCGGACAGCCACACGTATGGCCCGCGTTGATCTAAAAAAGCGTGCGGGGTAAAAAGGGCCGTCCAGCTCACGCTGGACGGCCCTTTTTTTCTAACGTTAGTCGCTGGTTGACGCTGCCTTGGTGTTGTCTTGCGTCACGGCGTCTGGCGCATTTTTCTTCAGCGATTCAATCCCGGCATCGCGCGCTGCCGCGCTGCTGTAAGCCTCGCTCACGCCTATAACCTCGTGATTGCCCGCCTTCAAATTGAAATAGGGCGCGCCGCTTTTGTCCGTCTTACGCTCATAGCGGTCGTCGATCAGCGCGTTTGCCTTGACCGACGCAATGCCGTGTTCCGCCGATGCCCGCGTCACATACGTCTCGCTCTTGAGGATCGGTTCGCCGTTGGCTGCCCGCAGGTTGAAATAGAACTGGCCGTTGCGGGCTCGGTCGATGACGAACTTTCCTGACATGGCATGTGCTCCCTGGGCAGTGGAACGAGCGTGAGTTCAGGTGATCCTCAAAAATCGCGAAACTACTCGATGCCGAGTTCAGTCTCCACATCCGCGGTCGTCTCGATAGGCTCGACGCGCAGCACCGATTCAACGCAAACCTTGCACAGCGGTTCACGCGCTTTCTCCGCAACATCGGCCGGTACCGGGACATTGACTGTCTTGAGCAATGCGCCATGCTGGAACAACGCGAGGTCGCCGGGTTCGAAGCGCGTCCAGATTTCGTCGTCGGTGAGCGGCGAGGTAGCGATCACCGCGACGCGATCTTCCGGCGTGGTGTACTTCGCGAAATCGATCGACATGTCTGCATCGATCAAATGCGCCGTGGAGAACGGCCAACTGCGCACGAGGTAATACAGATGCGTGGAGCAATGCGAAAACAGCGCCTGGCCATTCGACATCAGAAAATTGAATACGCCGAATTGCGTGATTTCGCGCGTCAGCTTTTCCAGCGCCGCGAAAAGTTCGTCGAGCGGCGGCTGGCAGCCTGGGAATTCACGCCGCAAACCCTGCAGCAATGCGCAGAACGCCAACTCGCTATCGGTCGTGCCGACCGGCTGATATTGCCCGTTCAGACAGGGTTTGAAATTATTCAGATCGCCGTTGTGCGCGAAAATCCAATGCCGGCCCCACAGTTCGCGCATGAAGGGATGGCAGTTTTCAAGCAGGATGTGACCTTGCGTGGCCTTGCGAATATGCGCGATCGTATTTTTCGACTTGATCGGATAACGCTTCACCATTTCAGCGAGCGGAGAACTGGCCGACGATTGGTGATCGATGAAAAGGCGGCACGCCTTGTCTTCAAAGAACGCTATACCCCAGCCGTCCGCGTGATGGTCGGTGACGCCGCCACGCGCCGCGAAACCGGTGAACGAGAAAGTCACGTCCGTGGGTTCCGCGCAGTTCATTCCGAGAAGTTGGCACATTGCTGGGGCTGCAGACTGGGTGAATGGAGCTAACCGTTACAATACGGGTAGCCAAAGCATAGCACCGACCAAACCGCCAAAAAATCGCGGCTTTTGACCGCGGGGTGGCATCGTTGTGGAATTTCCACGGTATGGGCCGGCTCGCGCGAGGAAAACTGATCGATTGCATTAGCACTTCGTTGTGCACGCGATGTTGGAGCGCGATTCACTGGTCCAGCAGGCAGATTTTCGTGGCAAACCTTCGCCGGTCAGGTTGAGGGGTTTTGCAGTGAACGTGTCGCTGCAGCGCGCTTCGCTCCGCCGATATTCTCCGTGCGTGCTGGTGTTTTCATGGTCACCGCTGGCCTTCTGTTTCCGTCATCTGATTATTTTCGTCGTTTTTTCGTCGCTATCACGCCAATGTCCGCTTCCACGCTTGCTTCCATTTCGTCCGCATCTTCCCTTGACTCCGTGACGCTCGCGCGTCCCGACGACTGGCATTTGCACGTGCGCGACGGCGCCGTGCTCGCGGCCGTGCTTCCGCACACGGCGCGGCAGTTCGGCCGCGCGATCATCATGCCGAACCTGCGGCCGCCGGTGACGACGACCGAGATGGCGGCGGCGTATCGCGAGCGGATTCTGGCGGCCTTGCCGAAGGATGGCCCGGCGGCGCGTTTCGAACCGCTGATGACGCTTTATCTCACCGACAACACTCCGCCCGACGAAATTCGCCGCGCCCGTGAAAGCGGTTTTGTGCACGGGGTGAAGCTTTATCCCGCCGGGGCGACGACCAATTCCGATGCTGGTGTGACGAGCATCGCGAAATGCGCTAAAACGCTGGAGGCCATGCAGGAGCACGATCTGCCGCTGCTGGTGCATGGCGAAGTCACGGACCCGGCCATCGATATGTTCGATCGGGAGAAGGTTTTTATCGATCGCGTGATGACGCCTTTGCGCCGTGATTTTCCCGCGCTGAAGGTGGTGTTCGAGCACATCACGACGAAGGACGCCGCCGATTATGTTCGCGATGCCGACGGTCCGACCGGTGCCACGCTGACCGCGCATCATCTGCTGTACAACCGCAATGCGCTGTTTGTAGGCGGGATTCGGCCGCATTACTACTGCTTGCCGGTGCTGAAACGCGAGACGCATCGTGTATCGCTGGTGGCGGCGGCCACGTCGGGAAATCCGCGATTTTTCCTCGGCACGGACAGCGCGCCGCACGCGAAGGGGTTGAAGGAGCACGCGTGTGGCTGCGCCGGTTGTTACACGGCGCTGCACGCGCTGGAGCTCTATACGCAAGCCTTCGATCAGGCCGGCGCGCTTGACCGGCTCGAGGGTTTCGCGAGCTTTCACGGCGCGGATTTTTACGGTTTGCCGCGTGCGACGGAGCGTGTGACGCTGCGCCGGGAACCGTGGACGTTGCCCGCCGAATTCATGGCCGGCGAGGACGAAATCGTGCCGCTGGGCGGCGGGGAATCGATCGGCTGGCGGATGGAGTGACGGTTACCGGGGCACGTCATGCAGATGTTTCGGCGCGCCGGATAATTAATCCGGGACCTTAAAGCCCGCGCCTCTCTCCAGCTACTCGCATGTCCAACCGGGAAAACTCACCGAAGCCTGAATGCGCGGGACCATCGTCGGCGCTGTCCGATGCCCGCGCGGCGCAGAGTTTTATGGGCATCGACTGGTCCAGCCCTTGGCTTGCACCACTTGCCGAGCGCGGCGAACGCTGGCGCCAGGCCGCGCTCGATGGCTACGCGTCCTATCTTTCCACCCTGAACGCCGATGCCCGCACCGACCCGCGCGTGACCGGACGTGGCAAGCCGCTGTCGTTTATCGCGCAGGACGAGTTGCCGGCGGGCGCGTCGTATGAAGGTCATATCGCCGAGACTGGCTGCGTGCCGACGCGCTACAACCTGCACGATTTCTTCAACGGCGCGATGTGGTTCCAGTACCCGCGCATCAAGGCGGCGCTGAACGCTCGCCAGGCCGCGCAAATCGATGTGCTCGGCATTGGTCCGACGCGAGGTGCGACGCGCGACGCCCTGACGCTGTTCGACGAAAACGCCATCCTCTTTGCCTGCGCCGACCCCTCGCTCGCCGCTGCGCTCTGTGCATTCGACTGGCGCACGTTGCTCGTCGAACAACGCGCCGCCTGGAGCTGCAGATGCGAGGCGCGAATCTTCGGCCACGCGCTGCTGGAAAAGCTGGTCGCGCCGTACAAGGCGTGCACGGGGCATACGTGGATCGTCGAAGTCGAGCCAGCCTACTTCTTCGCCACCGATGCCGAGCGCCGCGCGATCCTCGACAACGCTGTGTCCGAACGCTTAAAGTGCGAAGCCGTTTCCAGCCGATATTTCACGCCATTGCCCGTGCTGGGCGTGCCGGGCTGGTGGCCGGGCAACGAAACTCCATCCTTCTACGACGACCCCCAAATTTTCCGGTCGGGCCGCCGCTCGCGGGGGGATCGGTGAAATGCGCCCAGCGGAGTGGGGGGCTCGACCCCCATGCTAAAATCAACTTTGCAAAGCAGGCCAGGCAGTCGCGGCTTTTCCGGTTTCGGCCGGGGAGGGCGAGGAAAGTCCGGACTCCACCAGGCAGGGTGATGGCTAACGGCCATCCGTGGCGACACGCGGAACAGGGCAACAGAAAGCAAACCGCCGATGGCCCCGGGCGCAAGCCAGGGGATCAGGTAAGGGTGAAACGGTGCGGTAAGAGCGCACCGCGGCTGCTGCAAGGCAGACCGGCAAGGTAACCTCCACCCGGAGCAATTCCAAGTAGGCAGGCGCGCATCTTCGCGATGCAGGACGGTGCCTCCGTCTCGTCTGCGGGTAGGAAGCTTGAGCGCGTCAGTAATGGCGCGACTAGAGGAATGGCTGCCACGCGCGTCACGCTTTCGGGTGCGATGCGTGCACAGAATCCGGCTTATCGGCCTGCTTTGCGACTATTCAAAAAGAAAGCCGGCGTCAGTGATGACGCCGGCTTTTTTTTCGTCTTCGTTTTTTGATGCGTGTGGCGTCTAGCTCGCGACGATATCGAACGAATGCGTCAACTCAGCCGTCTTGGCGAGCATGATCGACGCGGAGCAGTATTTATCGTGCGACAGGTTGATCGCGCGTTCGACCGACGCAGGATTCAGGTTCTTGCCCGTCACGGTGAAGTGGAAGTGGATCTTCGTGAACACTTTTGGGTCCTCGCTCGCACGCTCGGCCTTGAGCGTCACCGAGCAGCCCGCGATTTCCTGACGGCTTTTCTTCAGGATCATCACGACGTCGTATGCGGTGCAGCCGCCCGTGCCGAGCAGCACCATTTCCATCGGCCGTGGCGAAAGATTGCGGCCACCGCCTTCCGGCGCGCCGTCCATGGTGACCAGATGGCCGCTGCCCGTTTCCGCGGCAAACGCCATTCCGTCCTGTCCCATCCAACTAACTTTACATTCCATGAGAAAACTCCGGGTGCCGTGAGGGCACTTGTTTAATCGTGTTGATTGTAGCGTTTTAGCTGATTGTAGGAATCGAAGCTGTGTTTCCTTCCAAGCTTGGCCGTGGCGCATTGTTGCATTGCGATACGTAAGAGGAATCCGCGATTTCCCTAGCACAGGTGAGGCGTTTTGATGAGAATCTACGCTTCAGTCGCCTTCTTGATTTATGGTAAGTTATTGATTATAAATATTAAATTTATGAAATTTTGATTTCATCATAATTTTGCATTATGAAATTCTATCCCATAATGCAAATTTACTTGCTTTGCACAAAAGCACTTCATATACTTGCTCTCACTGGTTGTCGCAGTCCGACAAACACACAGCGTCTCCTCCACCTCCTCCTAGGTGGATTCAGCCCGAGCCCAAGGCTCGGGCTTTTTTTCATCAGCTTTTTCGTCGATTTTGGTCCTGGCGCAGGCTTCGGCTGCTCGCGAAAATCTCCTCGCGACGACATTGTTCAGCGCTGATCTGAGGCGCACTCGCTTGCTGAACAGGCAAGTTTTGACTTCGCATCAAAATTTCCCTTATAATTCAAAGTTCTCTATCCGCACCATGCCCGCGGACGAGAAACAGGGAGAGCCCGCACGCGCCTCGATGCGCACTTACATACAAGCGGGACATCACAGGGCAGAATTATTTTTTGGATCGATCATGAAGACGTTTTCCGCAAAAGCCCATGAGGTGACGCGTGAATGGTACGTGATTGACGCGACGGATAAGGTTCTCGGACGTGTCGCCAGTGAAGTGGCCGCCCGACTTCGCGGCAAGCACAAACCCGAGTTCACCCCGCACGTCGACACTGGCGATTTCATCGTCATTATCAACGCCAGCAAGTTGCGCGTTACGGGCAACAAGGGTACTGACAAGAAGTACTACCGTCACTCGGGCTATCCGGGCGGCATCTACGAAACGACGTTCAACAAGATGCAAGAACGCTTCCCGGGCCGTGCGTTCGAAAAAGCGGTCAAGGGCATGTTGCCGAAAGGTCCGCTCGGCTACGCGATGATCAAGAAGCTCAAGGTCTACGCTGGCGCAACGCATCCGCATACGGCTCAACAGCCTAAAGCGCTCGAGATCTAAAGGGAGCCCATATGATCGGTAATTGGAATTACGGTACGGGCCGCCGCAAGAGCGCCACTGCCCGCGTGTTCATCAAGTCCGGCACGGGCGTGATCATCGTCAATGGCAAGCCCATTGCTGATTATTTCTCGCGCGAAACGTCGCTGATGATCGTGCGCCAGCCGCTGGAGCTGACGAGCCACGCCACCACGTTCGACATCAAGGTCAACGTGAACGGCGGCGGTGAGACGGGTCAGGCCGGTGCGGTTCGCCACGGCATCACCCGCGCGCTGATGGACTACGACGCAACGCTGAAGCCCACGCTGTCGCAAGCCGGCTTCGTTACTCGCGATGCGCGTGAAGTCGAACGTAAGAAAGTTGGTTTCCACAAGGCACGTCGCCGGAAACAATTCTCGAAGCGTTAAGCTGGTTGGCGGTTTCGTCGTTGTTACGGCGAAATGGCTCGAAAAAGCCGTCTGCGTGTATGCGCCGGCGGCTTTTTTTCTTAGCGGATGGTCGCCGATCGCGGCAATTCGTCAACGGTGCCCCAAGCAGCCGTGGCAAATTCGGGATAGTGTGAAGCGATAGCCTATTGATTACATGGGCTTCCAGCACGATATTGAGATCAGCCCTACAATAGGCACTAGAAGCTTTTTTGGAGAGTTCGAATGAACGCTGTCACCGACACCCCCACGACCGAAATGCCGCTGCCGTTCGTTTTCACCGACGCAGCAGCTGATAAGGTCAAGCAACTGATCGACGAAGAAGGCAATCCGGAGCTGAAGCTGCGCGTGTTCGTGCAGGGCGGCGGTTGTTCGGGTTTCCAGTATGGCTTCACGTTTGACGAAGCCATCAACGAAGACGACACCGTGATGGATAAAGCCGGCGTGCAGCTCCTGATCGATTCGATGAGCTATCAATACCTCGTCGGCGCGGAGATCGACTACAAGGACGATCTGAACGGTGCGCAGTTCGTGATCAAGAATCCGAATGCGACCAGCACTTGCGGTTGCGGATCGTCGTTTTCGGCCTGATTCTGATCGGATTACGCGGTACTAGTGCAGATGTGAAACGGAGCCTTCGGGCTCCGTTTTTGTTTTTGCACCGACGTATGGTCGAATGCGTCGGGTTATGACGGTGAAGCGACGGAGCAGCATGAGTCTGCGTTGGGTGGCGCGCCGGGCAACCGCATTCGCTTTCTTTTCCGCATCCAAGCTTCTTCGCAAAACGCGCTCGTGGCTGCGGGCGGCACTTAACGCGGATAAATCGCCCCCAAAACCCGTTCTCCCGCGGCGCCTGTTACCGCTGGGACATTGCCCGGCTTACGCGCCACGCAACGCATGGCCAGCCATGCGAATGCCAATGCTTCGACCTGTTGGGGCGGCACGCCTAGCGCGTCGGTGGTCATTACGGGAACACCCGCCACGCCGGTCTCTCCAAGCGCCTGCTGGATCGCTTTCATCAGCACCGGATTACGTGCGCCGCCGCCGCACACATAGACCGCACGGCAATCGGATGCATGCCGCTCGATTTCTCGCGCGACGGTAATGGCTGTCAGCGCTACGAGCGTTGCCTGCACGTCCTCGGGTGAAACCTTCTCAAAACCCACGAGTTTGGCATCGAGCCACTCAGGATTGAACAAGTCGCGCCCGGTGCTTTTGGGCGGCTGCTGTTCGAAGAACGGTTCATCGAGCAAGACGTTCAATAGCGGCTGATGCACCTGGCCCTGCGCTGCGAAATGACCGCCTTCGTCGAAGGGGCGTTGCAGATGGCGATGTGCCCATTCGTCCAGCAGTGCATTGGCTGGCCCGCAATCGAAACCGTGCACGCCGCCGTCGGCCGAGAGGATGGTGATATTGCTGATGCCACCAAGATTGCAGACCACGCGCGTTTCGTTCTTGCTGCCGAAAATGGTCGCGTGAAACGCCGGGACGAGCGGTGCGCCCTGACCGCCGGAGGCGACGTCGCGGCTGCGAAAATCGGCGACGATGTCGATGTTGGTCATTTCAGCAAGCAGCGCAGGATTGTTGATTTGCCGCGTGTAACCCTTTTCCGGCCGATGCCGCACCGTCTGCCCGTGTACGCCGATCGCGCGGACTTTCGCGGACGAGTAACCGCTCATGCTCGCCAGTTCGTGACAACACACGGCGTAGCGTGTGGCCAGCGCGTTCGCCGCGAGGGCTTCGCGTTCCAGTTCATTGTCGCCAGGGGCCTGAAGGGCGAAAAGCGCGTCGCGCAGGCCCTGCGAGAACCCGACATGAGCCTCGCCGAGCACGACGGGTGGCTTGCCGGCAGTGAACTGGACGGCAATGCCGTCCACGCCGTCCATGCTTGTGCCCGACATCAGCCCGAAATACACGCCGTCCGCCATGTCGCTTGTTTCCATCACCTCGGTCCGTCGCGCCACGTAGCTCTCCTGTTCGATGCGGGTCTGTGCTCGACCACTGATCGGGCCGCTGCCGTAGAAATTCATTCGGCCAAAACGGCCGCGATGGACCGATTATCCACGCATCGATGCGACTCGTTAAGCCGCTGGCCATTGAGCGATGTTTGGCGTCGGGTATCCCGAGCCCCAACGTCCGAAACATGGCCGAACAGCCAACGCGTGGGGAAAACGGGGCGAAGGCGGACGACATCACGTAAAATCCGTTGCCTGAACAAGCGAATGCCGCACGATTTTCCGCGTTCGAACGCGACTGTGAACGTGCCCGGAAGCGGCGGCTTTTGCCCGATACGCGCTCGTTGGCGCCCCGAATAAATCACCCGAAAAAGTTGCAAGCATGACCACTGAACCGAACGACTCTCCGGCTCCGGCTTCGGCTGCGAAAACCTTGCCCCTCACCGACGAAGTGCAGGCCGCGCTTGCTATCGCGAAACGGGGCTGTGACGAGTTGCTGATCGAAGCCGAGTTCGCGCAAAAGCTCGCTCGCAGCGCCGTGAGCGGCAAGCCGCTGCGCATCAAGCTTGGCCTCGATCCGACCGCGCCTGACATCCATATTGGCCATACGGTCGTCCTGAACAAGATGCGTCAGTTGCAGGATCTCGGCCACACGGTGATCTTCCTGATCGGCGACTTTACTTCCCTGATTGGCGATCCGTCAGGGCGTAACGCCACGCGCCCGCCGCTTACGCGCGAGCAGATCGAGTCGAACGCGAAGACCTATTTCGAACAGGCTGCGCTCGTGCTGGATCGTGAGAAGACCGAGATTCGTTACAACAGCGAATGGTCGATGCCGCTTGGCGCCGACGGCATGATCAAGCTCGCGTCGCGCTATACGGTTGCGCGAATTCTTGAACGCGAGGATTTCACGAAGCGCTATCAGGGTGGCGTGCCAATTTCGATCCATGAGTTGCTGTACCCGCTCATGCAGGGTTACGACTCGGTGGCGCTGAACGCCGATCTCGAACTCGGTGGCACTGACCAGAAGTTCAATTTGCTCGTGGGCCGCGAGTTGCAAAAGCAATATGGCCAAGAGCAGCAATGTATCTTGACCATGCCGTTGCTGGAAGGGCTCGACGGCGTCGAAAAGATGTCGAAGTCGAAGCACAACTACATCGGCATCAGTGAGAAGCCCACGGACATGTTCGGCAAGCTGATGAGCATCTCCGACACGCTCATGTGGCGCTATTTCGAGCTGTTGTCTTTTAGAAGTATCGAAGAGATTGCGCGGTTCAAGAGCGAAGCCGAAGGCGGGCGCAACCCGCGCGATTTCAAGGTGCTGCTGGGGCAGGAAATCGTCTCGCGTTTCCATTCGCCGGTTGACGCCGAACGGGCGTTGGAAGACTTCAATCATCGTGCGAAGGGCGGTGTGCCGGACGAGATTCCATCCGTGACGCTTAGCGGCGCACCGCTCGCTATCGGGCAACTGCTGAAGCAAGCCGGGCTGGTGCCTTCGACTAGCGAGGCGCTGCGCAATATCGAGCAAGGTGGCGTGAAGATCGATGGCACGACGGTGTCCGACAAGGGCTTGAAGATCGAGGCGGGCGAGTTTGTCGTGCAGGTCGGCAAACGCCGCTTCGCGCGCGTCACGCTGGCGGCGTAAGCGCGTGATCGCACTCATTCAGCGCGTTTTGCGGGCCGACGTGCGCGTGGGCAACCGCGTGACAGGTGCGATCGATGCGGGCCTGCTGGCGCTTGTGTGCGCGGAGCGTGGCGACACGCCGGCGATCGCTGACAAGTTGCTGGCAAAGATGCTGGCGTATCGCGTCTTCAGCGACGCCGCTGGCAAGATGAATCTGCCGGTGAGGGATATTGACGGTATGGGGCGTGCCGGCGGCGTGTTGCTGGTGTCGCAATTCACGCTCGCTGCGGATACCTCAAGCGGCCTGCGTCCAAGCTTCACGCCCGCAGCGCCGCCTGAGGAAGGCCGCAGGCTCTTCGAATACTTCGTTGCGCAGGCGCGCTCTACGCATCCGATAGTCGAGACGGGCCAGTTCGGCGCGGACATGCAAGTGTCGCTGGTCAATGACGGACCGGTCACTTTCTGGTTGCAAGTACGTCCCTGATGTTTTGTCACTGCGCCGGCTGACCAGGCGCGTTCTCTGGAATCCCCATGACTACGCAAGTCCTCTTCATCAGGCACGGCGAAACTGACTGGAATCGCATCAAGCGTATTCAGGGGCATATTGATATTCCGCTGGCCACAACCGGCATCGCGCAGGCAGGACAGCTTGCCCAGCGTCTTTTGCGAGAGTCGAAGGACGGCGCACGGCTAGACGCGGTGTATTGCAGCGATCTGCTGCGCGCCCAGCAAACGGCAAAACCGTTTGCGGACGCACTCGGTTTGTCGCTGAACCTGAATGAAGGTCTGCGCGAACGTTGGTACGGTGACTTTCAAGGTCACGACAGTGAAGAAATCCGCGCGAAGTATCCCGCTGAATATGCTGTCTGGCAGAGCCACGATCCGGATTTCGCTCCACCCGGCGGTGAGTCGCAAAGAGCATTCTCACAACGCGTGTTACGCACTGTCGAGCCGATCGTGGCTGCGCATCCGGATGGACGTATCGCGTGTGTCGCGCATGGCGGCGTGCTGGATTGCATCTATCGGTTCGTGCGTGAAATTCCGCTCGACGCGCCGCGCGACTGGCCGCTGCTGAATTCGAGCATCAACGTGGTGGACTTCGAGAATGGTCAGGCGAAGGTCGTGTCGTGGGGCGACGTCGTGCATCTTTCGTCACCCAGTAGCGACGACGACCTCAAGGAGGTGCCGCGCTAGCTTGATCGGACATCGGCTTGAATCGGCTTGAGCTCAGCGCCATTGCGGCTTACGTATCCTGATTTGCGTCCCACAGATCGCGAACGGGACCCGCGTCCGGGGCGGCGAGACCGAAGTGGCGATACGTCAACAACGTGGCGACGCGTCCGCGTGGCGTGCGCTGCAAGTACCCCTGCTGGATCAAATAGGGCTCGAGTACGTCTTCAATGGTGTCGCGCTCTTCACCGATTGCCGCAGCCAGATTGTCGACCCCGACCGGACCGCCATCGAACTTATGCAGGATGGCTTCCAGCAGTTTCCGGTCCATCAGGTCGAAGCCGACCGCATCGACGTCGAGCATTTTCAACGCGGCATCGGCGACGTCAGCCGTGATGTTGCCGTCCGCTCGGACCTCGGCATAATCGCGCACGCGGCGAAGCAGCCGGTTCGCAATCCGCGGAGTGCCACGCGCCCGCTTTGCAATCTCCAGCGCTCCTTCCGGCACAATATCCGCCTTGAGCAACGACGCTGAGCGCGTAACGATCCGCGCCAGTTCGCTCGCGGTGTAGAACTCCAGCCGCGACACAATGCCGAAGCGATCGCGCAACGGATTGGTCAGCATGCCAGCACGCGTGGTCGCGCCAACCAGCGTGAACGGCTGCAAATCCAGCTTCACGCTACGCGCCGCCGGACCTTCGCCAATCATGATGTCGATCTGATAATCCTCGAGCGCCGGATACAGGATCTCCTCGACGACCGGTGACAGCCGGTGGATTTCGTCGATGAAAAGCACGTCGTTCTTTTCGAGGTTGGTCAGCAGCGCGGCGAGATCGCCGGCGCGTTCCAGTACCGGCCCCGACGTTTGCCGCAGATTAACGCCCATTTCCCGCGCGATGATGTGCGCGAGCGTGGTCTTGCCCAGACCCGGCGGTCCGAATAACAGAACGTGATCGAGCGCTTCAGAGCGCCGCCGTGCGGCCTCGATAAAGATCTGCAACTGATCCCGGATCTTCTCCTGCCCGACGTATTCCTCGAGCTGACGCGGCCGCAGCGCGCGCTCGAACACTTCCTCGTTCGGCGAGACCGGAGTAGCCGAAATGATGCGTTCGGCGGCGAGTTTGTCGGTTTCTATCATGCGTCGATTGTACCGCGTCGCTAAAACGCCGAAAGCTGGCCGATCGGCCGACTGTTGGCCGGATCAGCCGCGTGGGAGACTGAATCCGTACCAGGTTTGCGTTCGGATTGAGTCTCGCTCGCCAATCATCAGCGCGTGGGTTGAAACGACAGCGCCTTCAGGGCCAGTTTGATGCCCTCGGAGACGCCCGTGCCGGCCGGAACATTCTTGACCGCCATAAGCGCTTCTTTATCGGAGTAACCCAATGCCAGCAATGCATTCAGGATATCGCTCGCGTGATCCGGACCGGCCACCGTGCCCGCCGCCGTGCCCAGGTCCGCACCAAGCTTGCCCTTCAGTTCGAGCAAGAGGCGTTCGGCTGTTTTCTTGCCAATGCCAGGTGTACGCGTCAGGCGCGCGGCGTCTTGCATTGTCACTGCTTGCGCCAGTTCCTGAACGCTCATGCCGGAGAGCACTGCCAGCGCCATGCGCGCACCGATCCCGCTGATCTTGAGCAGTTCGCGGAAGGTCGTGCGTTCCTGCTGCGTGCCGAAGCCGTACAACAAATGCGCGTCTTCACGAACGATCAACTGAGTCAGCAGCACGACCTTTTCGCCGCTGTTCGGCAGGTTGTAGAAGGTGCTCATCGGCACGGCGATTTCATAACCGACGCCCCCGCAATCAACCAGCAAATACGGCGGGTTTTTTTCCAGTAAAACGCCTGCGATACGACCAATCATGGTGAGGGACTTGTAATGGAGTTAGCCGACAAGACGGCCGCGCCGTACGCGCAGGCCCTTTTTAGCCAGCGAGGGCGCAATGCCGCCGAGTGCCGTCATCGCGCCACCGGCATGCGCGTGACAGATGGCCATGCCGAGCGCATCGGCGGCATCGGTGCCGGGCACGCCGGTGAGCGCAAGCAAGCGCACTACCATCTGCTGCATTTGTTCTTTCGTTGCGCGGCCATAGCCCACCACGGCTTGCTTCAACTGCAACGCGGTGTATTCGGCCACTGGCACGCCGTTCGCAACCAGGCCGCAAATGGCCGCGCCGCGGGCCTGGCCGAGCAGCAGTGTCGATTGCGGGTTGACGTTCACGAACACCTTCTCGATCGCGGACTGATCGGGTGCATGCTGCCGGACGAGCGTCGAAATACCTTCGAAGATCGTATTGAGACGCGACGGCAAATCGGCGTCGGCGGTTTTGATGACGCCGCTGGTCACATAGGTCAGCGTTTGGCCGGTCTTATCGATGACGCCAAAACCGGTCACGCGCAGGCCCGGGTCAATACCGAGAATTCTCATGGAGTGCCGTTGGAACGTAGTGCTTGCGATACTAACAGCGCGGCGCAGAAAGTAAAAAGCCCGGTATGCCTGCCGGCCACCGGGCTTTCCGAAGCTGAAGCGTGCTCAGTGACGGAAGTGACGCGTTCCGGTGAGCACCATCGCGATGTTGTGCTCGTCGGCAGCGGCGATTACTTCGTCATCGCGCATGGAGCCGCCTGGCTGAATCGCGCAGGTCGCACCCGCATTTACGACGACGTCGAGGCCATCGCGGAACGGGAAAAACGCGTCCGATGCCACAGCCGATCCCGCCAGGGACAACCCCGCGTTCTGCGCCTTGATGCTGGCAATGCGCGCCGAATCCACGCGGCTCATTTGCCCGGCGCCCACGCCGAGCGTCATACCGCCACCGCAGAACACGATAGCGTTCGACTTCACGTACTTGGCGACGCGCCACGCGAACAACAGATCGTCCATTTCCTTCGGTGTCGGATGACGCTTAGTGACCACGCGCAACTCGTGCGGCTGCACGTTCTTCGAATCCAGCGATTGGACGAGCAAGCCGCCGCCCACGCGCTTCAGATCGAACGCGTTGTGACCATCGCCGAGATCGATCTGCAACAGACGCACGTTCTGCTTCGCCGCGAAAATCTGCTTTGCGGCTTCGCTGAACGAGGGCGCCATCAGCACTTCCACGAACTGCTTCGCAACAGCCTGCGCCGCCGCTTCATCCACTTCGCGATTGAACGCGATGATGCCGCCGAACGCCGATGTCGGATCGGTCTGGAACGCCTTCGAATACGCTTCGTGCGCGTTCGCGCCGATCGCCACGCCGCACGGATTCGCGTGCTTGATGATCACGCAGGCCGGCACGTCGAAGGTCTTCACGCATTCCCACGCGGCGTCGGAATCCGCGATGTTGTTGTACGAGAGCTCCTTGCCCTGCAACTGCTCGTAGTTCGCCAGCGCGCCCGCCGGCGTCGTGAGATCACGATAAAACGCTGCGCTTTGATGCGGGTTCTCGCCGTAACGCAGATCCTGCACCTTGGTGAACGCGAGGTTGAACGTCGACGGGTAGGTGTTGCGGCTTTTGTGCTGCAACTCGTCGGTCAGGCTCGTCAGGTAGTTCGTGATCGCGCCGTCGTATTGCGCGGTGTGCGCGAAGACTTTGGTCGCGAGCTTGAAGTTCGTCGCGTAGCTGACGGTGTTTTTAGCCGAACGCATTTCGTCGAGGACCGTCGCGTAATCCGAAGGATCGACAATCACGGTCACATCGCGATGATTCTTCGCGGCCGAGCGCAGCATGGTCGGGCCGCCGATATCGATGTTTTCAATCGCATCTTCCAGCGAGCATTCTTCCTTCGATACCGTCTGCACGAACGGATACAGGTTCACCACCAGCAAGTCGATGGTCGGAATGCTGTGTTGCTCGAGCGCGGCCATGTGTTCTGGCAAGTCGCGACGCGCCAGGATGCCGCCGTGAACCTTCGGATGCAGCGTTTTTACGCGGCCGTCGAGCATCTCCGGGAAACCGGTGTAGTCGGCGACTTCGGTGACGGGCAGGCCGGCATCGGCGAGCAGTTTTGCGGTGCCGCCGGTCGACAGCAGGCTGACGCCTAGCTCCGACAGCGATTTCGCAAATTCGACGATGCCAGACTTGTCGGAAACGGAAAGGAGCGCTTGCTTGATCATGATGGGAACGGCGGAAGCCGGTAGGGGAGTCGAGGGAATCAGGAAATTCGAGTCGACCGCCGTACGCCGCGACGGTCCGGGTAAAACAGATACGTCAAATCAGGCCGTGCTGTTGCAGCTTCTTGCGCAGCGTGTTGCGGTTGATACCGAGAAACTCCGCCGCGAGCGACTGGTTGCCCTCGGCTTGCTTCAGCACGACTTCCAGCATCGGTTTTTCGACGCACGAAATCACCATCTCGTAGACGTCGTGCGGCTTCGAGCCGTCCAGATCCTGGAAATAATTGTCCAGGCTCTGGCGGACGCATTGTTCTATGTGATGTCTACTCATGCGGCTAGTCGGTCTGTGTGGTTCTGCCCGTCGCACGATTCTTCTGCTTCGTCGTTGCCGCCGCAATCGGCGTTCGCGCCGAGTTCTTCGACATAGACGAGACGGTCGGACAACGCCTTTTGGGCGTCGAAGAATTCGTTCACGGCAAGCAATTGTTCTCGTGTGGAATCCAGCGTGTTCATCCGATGTCTGAACGTGTTGGCGCCGGAAAGGCCGCGAGTGTACCAGCCGATGTGTTTGCGCGCTGTACGAACGCCCGTGAATTCGCCATAGAAATCATAGTGATCTTCGAGATGCTCATTCATCAGTAACTGGATCTCGTCGATACGCGGCGCCGGCAAATGTTTGCCCGTTGCCAGAAAGTGTTCGATCTCGCGAAAGAGCCACGGACGGCCCTGTGCGGCGCGGCCGATCATGATTGCATCCGCGCCGGTGATGGTCAGCACGTGACGCGCTTTTTCAGGCGTGGCGATGTCGCCGTTCGCTACCACTGGAATGCGCACGGAAGCTTTGACGGCCGCGATGGTCTCGTATTCCGCGTCGCCTTTGTACAGATCAGCGCGCGTGCGGCCATGTACGGTCAGCATCGAAATGCCTGCGTCCTGCGCGATGTGCGCAATGTTCAGCGCGTTTTTGTTCTCGCGATTCCAGCCCGTGCGGATTTTCAGCGTGACGGGCACGGCATCAGGACCGACGCCGACCGCGTTCACCACGGCCTGCACGATCTGCGCGACCAATGTTTCGTTTTGCAGCAATGCCGACCCAGCCGCCACATTGCAGACTTTTTTGGCTGGGCAGCCCATGTTGATGTCGATAATCTGCGCGCCGTTCGCGACATTGTGACGCGCGGCTTCGGCGAGCATTTTCGGATCGGCGCCGGCGATCTGAACCGAGACAGGCTCCACTTCGCCCGTGTGATTCGCGCGACGCAGCGTTTTCTCGCTTTTCCACAATTGCGCATTCGATGCAACCATTTCGGACACCGCGTAACCCGCGCCCATGCGCTTGCACAACTGCCGGAACGGCCGGTCCGTCACACCCGCCATGGGGGCGACGAACAAGTTGTTACGCAAAATATGGGGGCCGATGGCCGGTGTGGAAATGGGCATGAAACTCGCGGCGTCCCGGATCGGAGGGACGCAAAAGCGCTTAAGGAAACGCGTATTTTAACGCGAACACGCTGGGTCAATTAAGTCCAATCGACGGGCAAGTTGTTAAATCCTCTATGAAACTTGCGAACGTCATAGAGTAAAAGCACGACTTTGGGTAGATGAATGCCGTATCGGGTAAGGCATGTGATCAGTCACCGCAAGCTCGCAACTTACGCGCCCGACTCGCGAAGAATCAGCGTCGCTGCCCGAACATCATCTGCCGTGCCAGCACGGTCTTAACCGGCGGGACAAATTCCAGCGCGCTCAATGCCAGTCCGCGCAGCGCGGCGAGCGGTGGGAAGTCGATAGTGAAAAGACGCGCAAGGGTGTCGGTGGCGCCGATCGTCATGCGCCGGTCCAGCGCGCGTCGTTGAGCAAAAAGACTCAGGGCAACCGTTGTCGGGCCATTCGTCGATAACGCGTCGCAAAGCGCGTGGGCATCGCGGAGACCGAGATTGAGTCCTTGTCCGGCGACTGGATGCAGCGTTTGCGCCGCGTTGCCGATAGCGACCGTGCGCCTGTCGACGAGTGCATTCAGCGCGTTTAGTCCGAGCGGGAACATGGCTCGTCCCGCAATTCGCGTGAAGCGGCCCAAGCGCTCGCCGAATGCCGCGCCGAGTTCGGCGAGGAACGCGTCATCGGGGAGTTGCGATCGGCGGGCCGCCTCTTCGGGATCGCAGCACCAGACCAGCGCGTAGTCCGCCTGACGCGCGCCGCCGCACGGCAGCAATGCGATCGGACCCTCGGGCGTGAAGCGTTCCCATGCGACGCCAGGTTGGGGCGACGACACGCTCACCGTTCCGACGATAGCCGTCTGGCCATAGTCGCGCGTGTTTTTGACGTCGGCTGAAAGAGCGGAAGAGGCGTCCGTTTCCTTATCCTTATACAACCCGCCTTCCGCGTTCACCAGAATGCGCGCGCGAATCGTGCGGTCGCCGGTTGCCGAATGGATCGGCAGCGTGACGCCGTCGTGATCGTGCAGGGGCGTCGACGCGGTGGTTTCCGTGAACCAATGCACGCCGGTTTTGCTCACGGCCTGCGCCAGCGTCGTAACAAGCGAGCCATAACGCACGACATAGCCGAGCGCGGGCAGACCGTGTTCATCGTGATCGATCAGCGTGCGGCCGAATTGACCGCGTTGAGAAACGTGAATGCGTTTGATCGGCGTGGCATCAGCGGGAAAACCGAGCGACGATTCGAGCATCGCGCGGCTGCCATGCGAAACGGCGATGGCACGTGGATCAGCTAATGCCGCGTCAGGTTCGCGCGCGTCGATCAACGCCACCGATAACCGCGATGTCGCGCTCCGTTTCACCAGCCAGCCGGCAAGCGCGAGCCCGACGGGTCCCGCGCCGACGATTGCTATATCGAAGTGATAATCGGCAGGCGGTGCATGGCCGATAGTTTCCGCAGTTTCAATTTGCATCTTGCGTTTGCGCGTCGCGCATCAAGGCTTCGATTTCGTCGGCGTCGACGGGGACTTCGCGCGTCATCAACTCGCAGCCGTTTTCGGTGACGATGGCGTCGTCCTCGATCCGGATGCCGATGTCCGCATAACGTTCGGGCACGTCAACGGCCGCGCGAATGTACAGGCCCGGCTCGATGGTCAGCGTCATGCCCGCCTTCAACGTGCGCCATGCACGTGCGCCCTGGTCGTCGAGGTGTGCGTGGGCGTCGCGGTAATCACCGGCATCGTGCACGTCCATGCCGAGCCAATGTCCCGTCCGATGCATGTAGAAACGCTGATAAGCGCGCTCGGCGATGACATCGTCGACGGTGGCGAACGTGTTCTTATCGACAATGCCAGTGTCCAGCAAACCTTGCGCCAACACACGCACCGCAGCTTCGTGCGGCGCATCGAAACTGACGCCCGCGCGGGTCGCGTCGACGGCGGCGTATTGCGCGGCCAGCACGATGTCGTAGATTTCCCGTTGCGCCGATGTGAACCGCCCGCTCGCCGGAAACGTGCGCGTGATGTCGGACGCGTAGCCGTCGAGCTCGCACGCGGCGTCGATCAGGATCAGGTCGCCTTCGCACACGATCGCGTTGCCCGCCGGGTAATGCAGCGTGCAGGCATTTGCGCCGGCCGCGACGATCGTGCCGTACGCGGGCGATTGCGCGCCGCGTCGGCGGAACGTGTAGAGCAACTCGGCTTCGAGTTCGTATTCGTGCATGCCGGGGCGGCAGGTTTGCATCGCGCGCCGGTGTGCTTCGGCGGAAATCTTTCCGGCGCGCCGCATGATCGCGAGTTCGTGCGCGTCTTTGATCAGGCGCATTTCGTCGAGCAAAGGCAGCAGGTCGTTTGCTCTCAGTGGCGTTTTCACACCAATCCGGCTTTGCGCCCGAACCGCCGCGAGCCAGCCGCGCACTTGCGCGTCGAGTTCGGCGGAGCGGCCGAGCGCGTAATACAGCGCAGTTTTATCGGCGAGCAGGCGCGGCATTTCTGCGTCGAGCTGATCGATGGGGAACGCCGCCTCGAAACCCAGCGCGAGACGCGCGCCTTCGGGGCCGTACCGGAAACCGTCCCAGGTTTCCCGCTCGGCGTTTTTCTCGCGGCAGAACAGGATGGCGGCGGGTTCATCGGCTTCGGCGCTGGCGTCGAGCACCAAAGTCGCTTCGGGTTCGGTGAAGCCCGTCAGGTAATAGAAGTAGCTGTCGTGACGGAACGGATAGTCGGCGTCGCGATTGCGCATCACCTCGCGCGCAGTCGGCACGATGGCGATGCCGCCGCCCGATTCACGCAGCGCCGTGAGGACGCGGTCACGGCGGCTGCGATAGACGTCGATGGCTAAGGATTGGGCTTCAGTCGATGAGTTCATGCAGCGATTGTAGCGCCGCGTTTGCGATGCTTCACTCCGTCGCTTCGGGCGCCTGATCGGCGGCTGGGGCCGGTCGATTCCGCACGCTGCCGGCAATCAGATCGAAGCGGAACAGGCGGCATTCGAGCGCGCCGTTGAAGAGCGGCGTTTTCGTCGACTCCCGCAGTCGCAACATGCCCGGCAATTTTCGATCCGATGTCAGCACGTATGCGCGCCAACCCGGAAAGCGCTGCTTGAGTGCGTTGCCAAACGAGATGAAGAATTCCTGATCGGCCGGATCGGGTTGAGCGCGGTGGAACGCTTCTTCATCTTCATCGCGGCCACGATTTTTCGGTTCGCGAAGCTCGCCGCGCGGACCACGCCCGCGTACTTCGATCCGTTCACCGTACGGTGGATTCGCGACCAGGATCCCGGAGGTGTCGGACGGCGGCGTCATATGGCGCGCATCGACTTGTTTCAGCGATAGTTCCGGCAAACCCGCGCGTTCGAGATTCGAATACGCCTTGTCGAGCATGTCGCCGGAAATGTCGCTGCCATAGATCTGGAGATCCGCACGCGATGACCGCGCGGCGCGTTTGGCGTCGACGGCTGCGCCTTTCAGCTTTTGCCACGCGTGCACGTCGTATTGCTTCAACTTTTCGAAGCCGAAACGGCGTTCGACGCCGGGGGCAATGTTCAGCGCAACTTGCGCTGCTTCGGCGAGGAAGGTGCCGCTGCCGCACATCGGATCGAAAAGAGGTGTGCCGGGCGTCCAGCCGGTCAGACGCAAAATTCCCGCCGCGAGATTTTCACGCAAAGGCGCTGCGCCCTTGTCAAGCCGCCAGCCGCGTTTGAAGAGCGGATCGCCGGAAGTATCGATGTAAAGCGTACATTCGTTCAGCGTGAGGAACGCGAAGACGCGGACGTCGGGTTGCGCGGTGTCGACGCTGGGACGATTGCCCGTCAATTCACGCAAGCGGTCGCAGACGGCGTCTTTTACGCGCAAGGTCGCGAATTCGAGGCTGCGTAAAGGCGATTTGATGGCGGTGATATCGACGCGAATGGTTTCATTCGGCGAAAACCACTTCTCCCATTGCTGCTGATACGCGAGCTCGTAAATGTCGTGTTCGCTGCGATAGGGGCCTTGAGCAAGCTTCAGCAACACACGGCTCGCGATACGCGAATGCAGGTTCGCTGCCATGCCGGCCGCCCAGGAGCCGCGGAAATGCACGCCGCCGGGGACTTCCTTGCCGGTCCGGAACTGCGAGCCATCCACATGCTTCGCTCCGATTTCGCCGAGTTCGGCCGCAAGCGGGGCCTCGAGACCGCGCGGGCAGGGGACAAACCAGTCGAAAAGGAAAGTAGTGGCCATGGGGCGGTGCTTGTAGGGGAGATCGAAGGCGATATTGTACGCGGGGGATGAGAAGTGACCGGGCTATACGCAGTCTGGCGCAACGGATCAACAAAAAACGCCGGTGCCTCGCGAGAGCACACCGGCGTTCATGACTCAAACCACAAGCACCCTCACTCCACCGCCTTCACCATATCCTCGATCACCTTCTTGGCGTCCCCGAAAACCATCATCGTCTTGTCCATGTAGAACAACTCGTTATCCAGCCCGGCATAACCCGCCGCCATGGACCGTTTATTCACGATAATCGTCTTCGCCCGATAAGCCTCCAGAATCGGCATTCCCGCAATCACCGATTTCGGATCGGTTTTCGCTGCCGGGTTCACCACGTCATTGGCCCCCAGCACCAGCACCACGTCCGTTTGCTGGAACTCGCCGTTGATGTCTTCCATCTCGTGGACCAGCTCATAGTCCACTTCGGCTTCAGCCAGCAACACGTTCATATGCCCCGGCATACGACCTGCCACCGGGTGAATCGCGTACTTCACGTCGATGCCTTTCTCGATCAGCTTATCGGTGAGCTCCTTCAACGCGTGTTGAGCGCGCGCCACGGCCAAGCCATACCCCGGTACGATCACCACCGTTTCAGCGTTGCCAAGCATGAACGCGGCGTCATCGGCGGAACCGGATTTCACCGGGCGCTGCTCTTGTGCACCACCCGTTGCAGCCGCGCCGCCTTCGTTACCAAACCCACCCAGCAGCACGTTGAAGAACGAGCGGTTCATCGCGCGGCACATGATGTACGAGAGGATCGCACCCGATGACCCGACCAACGATCCCGCAATAATCAGCATCGGGTTATTCAACGAGAAGCCGATACCCGCCGCCGCCCAGCCCGAATACGAATTCAGCATGGACACGACCACCGGCATATCGGCGCCGCCGATCGGAATAATGATCAGCACGCCGAGCGCGAACGCGATCGCCGTCATGATCACGAACGGCAGCCATGCTTGCGTCAGCATGAAGATAATGCCAAACCCGAGCATCGCGAGTGCGAGCAGCAAGTTGATCATGTGCTGGCCGCGATACACGACCGGCGCACCCTTGAACAAGCGGAACTGATACTTGCCCGAGAGCTTCCCGAACGCAATCACCGAACCGGAGAACGTGATCGCACCGACAAACGTGCCGATAAACAACTCCACGCGATTGCCCACGGGAATCGGTTCACCCAGCGCAGCAAGCCCGAACGCTGAGGGTTCCGAAACAACTGCATACGCAATACACACCGCCGCCAAACCGATCAGCGAGTGCATCGCGGCGACGAGTTCGGGCATCTTCGTCATCTCGACTTTCGCCGCGACATACGCACCTACCGCGCCGCCGACCACGAGCGCCCCGAACAGCAGGCCCAAGCCCAGCGACAGATCCGACCCGAGCGCTGAAGCCTGCTTCACGATCAACGCGATGGTCGTCAGAATCGCGATCGCCATGCCAACCATGCCGAACGTATTGCCGATACGCGCCGTCTTCGGGTTCGACAGTCCTTTGAGCGCCTGGATGAAACACACCGAGGCGATGAGATACAGGAGGGTAACGACGCTCATGCTCATTACGCGACCCCCTTCTTCGAAGAATCAGTGATCTGCTTGGGCGCTTTCTTCTTGAACATCTCGAGCATGCGCCGCGTCACTAAGAAGCCACCGAACACATTGACGGCTGCCAATAAAACCGCAAGCGTGCCGAAGAACTTGCCTGCATCGCCAATCGTCAAGCCAGCCGCGAGCATCGCGCCGACAATCACGATCGCCGAAATCGCGTTCGTCACCGCCATCAATGGCGTGTGCAACGCGGGCGTGACGTTCCACACCACGTGATAGCCGACATAGATCGCCAGCACGAAGATGATCAGGTTGATGACCGTGTGATTTACCAGTTCCATATCAGTCTCCTTTGATCCCGCGCGTCACCTGGCCATCGCGGCACAGGAGCGTTGCGGCGACGATGTCGTCGGCCATATCGATGTTCAGCGTCCCTTCCTTCGTCACAATCAACTTGATGAAATCGAGCAGATTGCGGGCATAGAGGGCGGAGGCATCGGTGGCGACCATCGAAGCGAGATTGGTGTAGCCGACCAGATGCACGCCGTGTTTCATCACGACCTGATCGACTTCGGTGAGCGGACAATTGCCGCCGCGCCGGCCTTCGAATTCAGGACCGCGTCCCGCCGCCAGATCGACGATAACCGAGCCCGGTTTCATCGCCTGCACGGTTTCCGCTGCAATCAACGTAGGTGCGGGACGGCCGGGAATCAGCGCGGTCGCAATGACGATATCGGCTTGTTTTGCACGTTCGGCCACCAGCACGGATTGCCGCGCGAGCCAGCTTGGCGGCATGGGACGAGCGTAACCACCGACGCCGACAGCGGCTTCGCGTTCTTCATCGGTTTCGTAGGGGACTTCGAGGAATTTCGCACCCAGTGATTCGATCTGTTCCTTCACCGCCGGACGTACATCGGATGCTTCGATCACCGCGCCGAGCCGCTTGGCCGTGGCAATTGCCTGCAAGCCCGCCACGCCCGCTCCCAGCACGAGCACGCGTGCCGCTTTCACGGTGCCGGCCGCGGTCATGAGCATCGGCATGAAGCGCTGATAGATATTGCTCGCGACCAGCACGGCCTTATACCCGGCGATATTCGCCTGCGACGACAACACGTCCAGACTCTGCGCACGCGTGGTACGCGGGGCAGCTTCCAGAGCAAACGCGACAATTCCGGCCGCAGCCAGGCGCGCATTGTTCTCGGCGTTGAACGGATCGAGCATCCCGGCTAAGACCGCACCGGATTTCAGTAGCGGCAACTCGGCGTCATTCGGCGAATGAACCTTCAAGACGAGCTCGGCGGCGAACGCGGTGTTCACATCGACGAGCTCGGCGCCGGCCGCGGTATACGCGTCGTCGATATAACTCGCTGGCACGCCCGCGCCGCGCTGCACCGTGACCCGGTGACCTTGCGACACAAGCTTCTTGACCGTCTCCGGCGTGGCGGCGACTCGCGCCTCGTTCGCCCGCGTTTCGGCAGGCACTCCGATATGCATCTTCATCCTCCTCACGTTCTAGTTTTGATATGGCCGTGTTCAGTCGCTCGCGCTGTTGCCTGGGAGACGCCTGTGCACATGATTAAGCGGTTGTTTAAGCTGTTATTTGCGGCTGATCGTCACTGTAACCGAAACATTCCTGAAAAATGACTCGTTCCAGCAACATCGCGCGTTATGTCCGCGGGCGACGGAAAAACGCACAAAACGGTAAAATACCGTCCTATGAAACCAGATCGTTGGACTCCGCGCGTGACCGTCGCGGCGATTGTGGAGCGGGACGGGCGCTTTCTCGTCATCGAGGAGCAAACGTCGGACGGGCTCAGGATTAATCAGCCGGCCGGGCATCTGGAAGCGGGGGAAACGCTCGTCGATGCCGTGAAGCGCGAGACGCTCGAGGAAACGGCGCACCATTTTGAGCCGGAGGCGCTTGTCGGCACGTATCTGACGCACTTCGAGCGACCGGGAAGGTCGGTCACGTACCTGCGGTTTACGTTCTGCGGCACAACCTCGGGCGAGGTGCCGGGCATGCAACTCGATTCGGGTATCGTGCGTGCCATGTGGCTCACCGCCGACGAACTGCGCGCATGCGCGGAGCGGCACCGGTCGCCGGCGGTGCTGGAATGTCTCGATCACTACCTCGCCGGGCGGCGCGTGCCGCTCGACTTCATTCATACGCATTCGGTCGCGCCGGTGCGGGTTCAGGATTTGAATTCAGCTTCAGGCAAGTAATTCAGGCAAGTAACGCAGAGAGCAAAATGAGCAAGGCCGGAAAACAGAAAGTCGTGGTGGGCATGTCGGGCGGCGTGGATTCGTCGGTGACCGCGTGGCTGCTCAAGGAGCAGGGCTACGACGTGATCGGCCTGTTCATGAAGAACTGGGAAGATGACGACGACAGCGAATACTGCTCGACGCGGCAGGACTGGATCGACGTGGTGTCGGTGGCCGATCTGATCGGCATCGACGTGGACGCGGTCAACTTCGCGGCCGAGTACAAGGATCGCGTGTTCGCGGAGTTCCTGCGGGAATATTCGGCTGGCCGCACGCCGAATCCGGATGTCCTGTGCAACGCCGAAATCAAGTTCAAAGCCTTCCTCGACCACGCGATGTCGCTTGGCGGCGAAACCATCGCGACGGGGCATTACGCCCGCGTGCGTGAGCGCGACGGGTTGTTCGAGCTGCTGAAAGCCACCGATTCGACCAAGGATCAGTCGTATTTCCTGCATCGGCTGAATCAGGCGCAGTTGTCGAAGACGCTGTTTCCTCTCGGTGAAATGCCGAAGACGAAGGTGCGTGAAATCGCCGCGCAGATCGGCCTGCCGAACGCGGCGAAGAAGGATTCAACGGGAATTTGTTTTATCGGCGAACGGCCGTTTCGCGAGTTCCTGAACCGCTATCTGCCAACGCAGCCCGGCCCGATGAAAACGCCCGATGGGAAGGTTATCGGCGAGCACGTCGGGCTGGCGTTCTATACGTTCGGGCAGCGCAAGGGCATTGGGCTCGGCGGCAGCAAGGACGGTAGCGGCGATCCGTGGTTCGTCGCGGGCAAGGATATGGCGTCGAACACGCTGTACGTGGTGCAGGGCCACGATCATCCCTGGCTGCTGTCACGTTCGCTCGTGGCAGGAAATACGAGCTGGGTGGCGGGCGCCGCGCCGGTCGAAGGCACCGTTTGCGCAGCGAAGACGCGGTATCGGCAGTCGGATGCGCCTTGTGTGATGGGGGCGTCGGAATCGGCGGATGGTCACTTCGGCCTCCGTTTCAACGATGACCAATGGGCCGTCACGCCGGGACAATCGGCGGTGCTTTATCAGGGCGATGTTTGCCTGGGCGGCGGGATCATCGAATCGGCGGCAACCGCGCAGCCCATGCGCCGCGACGCGGGAGCGGCGTTGCTTACTGCGGCGAGGTAGACGGGTCCTCGGACCATCGCGGTGGTTGAGAGCGGGCTGCGGCCCGCTTTTGTCTATTGCCGAGTTCGCGGGGAAACGCACACAAATCAGTAATTCACAAAAAATCGGTACATACCCGATGGGGTTTGTGCGTGCTGTGGGCTGCCCAGAGGGAAAAATATGGCCCGGGTAGTGGGAATGTTGTGCAAAAAATGTTGTACAAACCCCTTGACTATCTATCTTCTAGTAGATAAATTAGACCCCTGACACACTCGTGATGAACACATGGGCGTGAGCGATTTAAGGTTGAAGCGAACGGATTTGAACCCGATTGATAGCAACAACGCAACACGAGGCAACACCAGCGCAACAATACTGTGGAAGCAGCGAGCCAAAACTGAAATGAACACCGACAAAACACCCGACAAAAATACTGTGCGCGAGCAATTGCTCGATCATGCACAGGTGTTGCTCATGACTCGCGGCTACAACGGCTTCAGTTATCGGGATCTGTCGGCGCTGGTCGGCGTGAAGACATCGAGCATTCACTATTACTTCCCGTCGAAGGAGGATTTGGTGCTCGAAGCGGTGAATACGTACAGCGCGGACGTCATGTCGTCTATTTACGCCATCGACAGCTCCGCTTCCGCCGAGAAAAAACTCGACCGGTATGTGAAGTTGTTCGGAAAAATCGTGGGAGAGGGCGATCAGGTTTGTCTTTGCGGAATGCTCGCTGCGGATATTGAATCGCTTCCTGAAGATGTCCGTCATGCAGTGCAGGCTTTTTTCAAGGCCAACGAAACCTGGTTGGCAAAGGTGTTGGCCGAAGGCGAGAAGCAGGAAACCTTGCGTGTGAACGGAAAGCCGGACGTGACGGCGCGCGCGCTGTTCGCGGCATATCAAGGGAGTTTGCTGGCATGCCGATTATTTCACACCAAGGTTCGTTTGGATGAGGTAACTCAAACTGTGAAACGCTAATTCACGATGTGGATCAAAACGTCGATGTTTTTGTGCGGGTTATCTGGGAACTGCTTCATTGAATCGAGTTGCAGCTCGGCAGTGTCTGAATAGCCACGGCCAATGCAAGCGTAGAGCGTCGGAAAGAACGGACTTATTGTTACGCCGGCGTCACTGTAGGGAATATTGTTAAAAATGGATAAGTTTGTGTCAAAAATAGCTGGTATTGGATTATCTATCTTCAGATAGGTAGATTTTGATTACCGATTTTTAAGTGATTTTCCTGTGATTTTCTTCATAGGGAAGATATTTTTTACTGATCAGCATGATTTTTTATCGCGATCGAACAGGCGTCTATACCGATATTTGGTGACTTGCGGCGCAGTGAGTGAATGAAGGATTGGGATCGCCGCTTTTTAGCAGATCAGGCAATCAAGCCGGCTTGCACCGTATTGGAACTGACGGGATTAAGTGATCAGATGCTTGCCGGAGTCTGAAATGTGGTGGCTCAAGTCCGTTTCCTTGTTCTTGTAATAACTAACGAAAACCATAACCAACAATAACGGACAAAGAGGTTAGTGAAACTTATCCCATTGTCTATCTACAAGTAGATTCACTAACTATGAGTTTACGGAAATTTGAGTGAATTTGAGTAGCTCGGTTTTACCCGCCTTACCGCAGTCGCAATGACCCGGTCCCTAAACCGGACCCTAACCCGCCGTCCCCTCACTAACAGGAGTGAAACATGTACAAGCTCAAGTCCTTCGCCGTTGTCTCCGCCGTCGCTGCAATGGTCGGTGCAAGCGCCGCCGCACAAGCTGCGCCGGTGCTCGAACCCACTACGCAGCAATTCATCGACGCGCTCACGGCGCAAAAAGGCCCGCCGATCTACACCTTGTCTCCGGCCGATGCCCGCAACGTACTCGCCGGCGCCCAGTCGCAGCCGGTGTCGAAGGAAGCGGCGCAGATCGAAGACCGGGTGATCAAGGCTGGTCCGACCGGCAAGATCGCGATCCGCATCGTGCGCCCCGCGCACGCGTCGGGCGTGCTGCCCGTCATCATGTATTTCCACGGCGGCGGCTGGGTGCTCGGCGACAAGAACACGCACGATCGCCTGATTCGCGAGATCGCGAATGGCACGCAGGCAGCGGTGGTTTTCGTGGATTACGATCGCTCGCCCGAAACGAAATTCCCGGTGCCGACGGAACAGGCCTACGCCGCCACGCGCTACGTGGCTGAGCATGCAAAACAGTTCCATGTCGATGCCACGCGCATGGCGGTGGCGGGTGACAGTGTCGGCGGCAACATGGCCGCGGCCGTCACGTTGATGGCGAAGGAGCAGGGCGGCCCGGCGCTGCGTTATCAGTTGCTGTTCTATCCGGTCACCGATGCGAATTTCGACGACGGCTCGTATAACGAGTTCGCCGACGGCCCGTGGCTCACCAAAAACGCGATGAAGTGGTTCTGGGACGCGTACGCCCCGAACGCGGCCGATCGGGAAAAGATCACGGCGTCGCCGCTGCGCGCGTCGCTTGAGCAGTTGAAGGATTTGCCCCCGGCGCTCGTCATCACCGATGAAAACGACGTGCTGCGTGACGAAGGCGAAGCGTATGCCCGCAAGCTTTCACAGGCAGGCGTCCGGGTGACGGCGGTGCGCTACGAAGGCACGATCCACGACTTTGTGATGCTGAACGCGCTGGCTAAAACCCCGGCAACGCGCGCTGCGATCGAACAGGCGAACGCCGCGCTGAAAAAGGCGCTGGCGAAGTAAGCGGATTTCACCGCCGCGAAAAAGCCCCGCGCGCCCGAAGGCGCGCGGGGCTTTTGAATCATCGTAACTGCTGCGAAAAAAGTTCGAAAACCTTCAGGTTGGCAAGGTATCGATGAAAGACTGGCGCTGCGACAAACGCTGAAGGTGTTTGTCCAGATTGGGATACTCGTCGCGCCAGTTCACCTCGGGCATCCGGAAATCGAGATAACCGAGCGCGCAGCCGCAGGCGATATCGGCGAGGGTGAAGTGATTCGCCGAGCACCAGTTCTTGGCGGCGAGCCCTTTGGACATGGCCTTGAGGCCATCGTCGATCTTGCGCTGCTGACGTGCGACCCACGCGTCGTTGCGTTGCCCTTCCTCGCGTTGCGTGGATTCGAGGCGAATCAGCACCGCCGCGTCGAGCATGCCGTCGGCGAGCGCTTCCCAGCATCGCACCTCCGTGCGCTCGCGGCGCTCCTGCGGCAGCAGCTTGCCGACCGGGGTGAGCGTGTCGACATATTCACAAATCACGCGCGAATCGAAAACGGCTTCACCATCGTCCAGGATCAGGCACGGCACTTTGCCGAGCGGATTGAAACTATGGATTTTCGAATCGGATGCCCAGACGTTTTCGAGCACCAGTTCGCAGTCGATTTTCTTTTCTGCCATCACAATCCGCGTCTTGCGAACGTACGGGCTGTTGAGCGAACCGATCAGTTTCATCATCTGTGTTGTCGTTTCTGCAAAAGAGTAGTCACGGAGATGGATCTTAACCGCCCCGACGCGCGCCGACTCTAAATTCAAGATGGTGGCGTTGTGGTCGGGCGACAAAAAAAACGGCGCACCTTTCGGTGCAACCGGGTTGCTGTGCAGCGGCGCGAAGTCATGTCTGAGACAGGTGCTTCGGATTACGCTTCAGGTGCTCCCGAGATACGGAGCGCAAGCCTCTCAGCCACGTTCACTGTGTCGGCGCGGCGGTCGCGGACATAGCGGCCGCGGGACAAGGAAGCACGGCTGGCGCGGGAGTCGGAAGCTTCGCCGCCTTGCCCGCTGCGGCTGACGTGGTTGCCGGCACGGGCACGGAACTCACCGTGCGCACGCCCGTGGAAATCTCGCTGGCGAGTTGATCGACAGCTCTCCGATGCCCTGCCACAAGCGCGTCATAACCGGCATCGACGGATTGTTCTGCCCGTGTCCGGCACGTCAAAACCGCTTGATTGCTCACGCCGCGCACGCTCCATACGGCCTCGATCAACGCCCGTCGGCCCGGCGACGATTCGAAGCGCTGCACGTTCACCTTCACGCGATACACCGGTACGCCCTCGGGGTGCGGCGTGCCGTAGACATCGATAGCACCCAGCCGCTGCGACAGATCCGCCGACAGCGCGCGCCGGACTTCATCGGCGGGAAGCGAGGCCCAGCGCTCGTCCTCGAGCACACGGACTTGCGCCGAGCCATCCTGCACGACCATCTGGTTCTTGGCGACTTGCGGCGGCATGTCCACCTGCGACACTTCCAGATAAAACGAAGCGGGCGCAGCCGTTCTTGCCGCGGCGTCGTTGCCGCCGAGCGTATAAAAGCGGCTGACCGGCGAACTGCTGCACGCGGCGAGCGCGGCGACCAGACCCACTGCCGACACCCCGCCGACGGTCCTCAATACTCTCGCCAAGCTCATGGCTTATCTCCTGGTTTCCCGCGCACAAGCGATTCCGGATGACGTTCCAGATAATCGGCGAGCGCATTGAGCGATTGCAGCGTCCGCGTGAGTTCCTGCAGCGCCTGATGAACATCCGACTGCAGCGGCGAATCCTGTTGCAGCGTGTTCTGCGCCTCGCCGAAGGTTTTCTTCGCGGCGACGAGCGTGTCGCGCGCTTCCGGTGCAACCTGCGTATCGAGCTGCTTGAAGAGGCTGTTCGCGTTCTTCAGCGCGCTGTTCAGATTGTTGCCGATGTCGTCGAAGGGAATCTTGTCCAGCTTCTTCGCGATATCCGCCACCTGCAGTTGCAGTTCGTCGAGCGTATTGGGCACGGTTGGCAACTCGACCGGATCGGCGGTGACATTCACCGTGACCTTCGCCGCCTTCGGGAAGACGTCGAGCGCCACATAAAGCTGTCCGGTCAGCAGGTTGCCGGTACGCAACTGTCCACGCAAACCATTCGCGACCAGCTTCTGGAGCAGTTCCTGTCCGGCCGCGGTGTTCGCGGGCGGCGCGGAATCCCGGAAGCGCTTGCCCAGCCGGTCCGGATAGACATTCATGGTCACCGGCATCTGGAAGCTGCGCGATTTCGGGTCGTATTCGATCCCGATGCCCGTCACATTGCCCAGCAGGATGCCGCGGAAATCGATCGGCGCGCCCACCGACAATCCGCGCAGCGACTGGTTGAAATTCATGACTACGCGTATTGGCTGGCCGTCCGGATCGCGCATGGCGTCCGATTCGTCCGAACCGAGGCGGAAAGTCATGTTGTCCGGCGCCTGCTGTCCGGGTTCCTGGTTCGGCGGCGTCTGGAACGCGATACCACCCAGCACGACGGTCGCGAGCGACTGCGTGTTCAGCTTGAAGCCGCTCGCATCCAGCCGGAGATCGACGCCGCTTGCGTGCCACCAGCGTGAATTCGTGCCGACATACTGATCGTACGGTGCGTTGACGAACACCTGCATGGTGACGCCGGTGCCGTCCTTGTCGAGCGAAAAACCGACTACCTGGCCGACCTGCACGCGCCGGTAATAGATAGGCGAACCGATATCGATGGAACCGAGCGACTCGCCGCGCAGGGTGAACTGCCGCCCTTTTTGATCGCCGGTCACGGCTGGCGGCGTTTCGAGCCCCACAAAATGGGTCTCGTCCTCTTTGGATTTCCCGGCATCCACGCCGATATACGCACCGGACAACAACGTGCCGAGCCCGGTCACGCCGCTCGCCGCCACGCGCGGGCGCACGACCCAGAAGCGCGTGTCTTTCACCGCGAAGTCCTCGGCGACCTTGGTCAACTGAACCTCCACGAGCACCCGCGCATGATCTTTCGACAACGTGATGTTCTTGACCGTGCCGACATCGACGTCCTTGTATTTCAGCTTGGTCTTGCCGGTTTCCAGGCCTTCGGCGCTCACGAAGCTGATGGTGATCGTCGGTCCGCGTCCCGACACCGATTTCACCACCAGCGCAATGCCGATCAGGGCGGCGATCAGCGGAATCACCCAGACGAGTGACGGGATCCAGCGGCTGCGCGGCTCGATCACCGGATCCGGAAGATTGGGCGGCAAGCCACCGCCGCCGCCCGCATTTCGCGAAGGCTCGTTCGGGCCCTTGACGGTGTTGTTCGAAGGACCTTGCGGGCTAGTCATGTTTCTTTCCTGAAGGTTCGATGTGATCCCACATTAGTCGCGGGTCGAATTGCATGGAGGCCAGCATGGTGAGCACCACCACGCAGCCGAACGCGAGCGCGCCCGGTCCCGGCGTGATGACGGCGAGTGAACCGAAGCGCACGAGCGCCACGGTGAGGGTGACGACAAAGACATCGAGCATTGACCATCGGCCGATTTTTTCGACGATCCGGTACAGCGTCGTGCGCTGGCGGGGACGCCATTTAGAGCCCGATTGGGTGGCCCAGGTGAGAAACGCGAGCGTGCCGAGCTTGAGCATCGGCACGAGAATACTGGCGATGAAGATGATCGCGGCAAGCGGATAGTCGCCGTCGTTCCAGAACATGGCCACACCGCTCATGATCGTGTCGTCTTCTGAACCGACGATCGACGATGTATGCAGCACCGGGTAAAGATTCGCCGGAATGTAGAGGATCGCGGCGGACAACAGCAACGCCCAAGTGCGCGCGACCGAGTCGGGATTGCGCCTGTGCAGGGTCTCGCCGCAGCGCGTGCAACGCTGGCGTTCGACCGTCAGCACGCGCTTTTGCACGCGGTTGCAGGCGTGACAGGCGATCAGACCCGCTTCCCTGGCCGTGGTGTAGACCGGCTCGGGAGTCTCGGATGGGGCGGGTGCGCTGGCGGTATCGGGCTGGTCGTTCATGACTTTGTCTGTTGCGCGGCAGCGTCGGGTGGCGTTCCGGGCGTTGGCACGAACGGACGCAGCGGGTCGGAGGGGGGACTGGCATGCAGGTCGGCTGAGTGAGCCGACACCGGGCCCGAGCGCAGGCCGCCGAAGGGCGAATACCGCAGTGGTCCGCGACCCGCCAGCCGCTCGGCGATGTCCCACAGCGCGCGTGGATCGAAGGTCAGGATGACGGCGAACAGGAGGGTCAGCGCGCCGAATGCGAACAGCGCCGCCTCCGGAATCACGCGTGCGATGCTCACCATTTTCACCAGCGTCACCAGCACGCCGAGCATGAACACTTCGATCATTCCCCACGGCCGTACGAACTGGATCGCGCGCAGCACCTGGCTGAATCCCGCCGGAATAAACCCCGCGCGCAACGGCACGAGCAAATACAACATGGCGATGAGTTCAGTGAGCGGAAAGAGGACGGTCGCCAAAAAGACCATCACGGCGATGATTTCCATGTTTTCGCCCCACAACGCGACGATTGCACCAATCAGGGTCGTTTGGGACGTAATGCCGTTCGTTTCGAGTTCCACAATAGGAAACGCCTGCGCGATCAAAAACGTGATCAGCGCAGCGAGCGTGATGGAGCAAAGCTTGTCCAGATTTGACGCCACGCTCTGATAGAGCGTGGCGCCACAGCGCGTGCATTTCGCCGAACTGCGGGAAGGCAGTGCGCGCTTATGAAACAGCGTATCGCACTCGTGGCATGCGATTAGATCGTCTTCTTCCATAGGCAGATGCCGGGCTCGTACTGGCGTGTTCTTTTAGTGTCTTGAAACGTCGTGATTCTGGGGCGGCGGCTTAAAAGAGCAAGGCTCGGGCCAGCGGGCATGGTAACAAACGGCGTGGCTATCACGCGCAAGTCACGTTGTGACCGACCTCGCGGGCCGTATCACGAAAAGGGCCCGATGGCGTGCGATGCAGGTTGTGATCGGACCTTTGCACCGACGGAATGGTTCGCGTGCCTGACTCGTTTAGCCTTTAAGAGCCAGGCAACTGATATCAGATTTGTAGCGCGGACGCAGATGGATCGGCAACTATTTCTTTATGAAAAAGCCGGTTTTTACTTGTTCGGGTAGGATGGCGGCCTTGAGACCCTTGTCGTCGGGTTATTGCTGTTGTTGCGCGATAAACCGGTTGGGTCAAGTCATCAATTCCGCACTCTTTCTGGTGGACCACGTATGGAACGCAGCCCGAATTTCGCCAACTCGGAGCGCTACAGCCGGACCGCGATCGGCCTTCACTGGCTGATCGCGCTGCTGATTGTATGCGGCTTCTATCTCGGCTGGATCATGACCGATATTCCCGGTTTCACGCCAACCAAGCTCAAATACTTCTCGTGGCACAAATGGATCGGCGTGACGGTTTTCGCGCTCGCCGTTGTGCGCGTGCTCTGGCGCACAACGCACAAGGCGCCGGCCATGCCGCGGCGCATTCCCGCCTGGCAGAAGGGTGTTGCCCACATCACGCACTTTCTGCTCTATGCGCTGATGCTGGTGATTCCGGCCTCGGGATATCTCTATAGCTCGGCGGCCGGCATCCAGGTCGTGTATCTCGGGCTGGTGCCGCTGCCGACGATCATCGGACCGGATGCCGCGCTGAAGGTCACGCTGAAGATGGTGCACATTTATTTGAATTACACGCTGCTCGTGCTGGTTGTCATGCATGTCCTGGCGGCGTTGAAGCATCATTTCGTCGATCGTGACGGTTTGCTCGCCCGCATGATTCCGTTCCTTCGATAAGTGCAACCCGGGTTCGCATTCAACGGATTTGAAGTGTAATTGATTCCTTGTTGTTGATAGCCAGTTTCCTCCGCGCGGGTTGCGCCGGATTGCGTTTGACTTTTCAATAGCGGCTCAACCGGTTTTCCCGGTGGCCTTAGGACATACATGAAACACGCGATATTTTCCCGTTGGTTGCTTGCCGGCGTTTCCGCCGTATCGCTGGCCGCGGTGCTTCCCGCGTTTGCCCAAGCCCAGGTCGATACGGCCAAAAGCACGGTTACCGCGACATCGAAACAAATGAACGTGCCGGTTGAAGGCAAGTTCAAGAAGTTCACCGCGCAACTCGACTTCGATCCGGCTAAACCCACCGCAGGCAGCGCGAATCTCAGTATCGATGCGGGAAGCTACGATCTCGGCGATGAAAGCTACAACAAGCAAGCCACGGACAAGGACTGGTTCGATACGGCGCATTTCCCGACGGCTACCTTTGTTTCAACGGCCATCGCACCCGCCGGCGGGACCAAGTTCAACGTCAGCGGCAAGTTGACCATCAAGGGCAAGTCGCAGAACGTCACCGTGCCGGTCACCGTCACGAGCCAGGGCGCGACACAAACCTTCGACGGTTCATTGCCCATCAAACGCACGCAGTTCGATGTCGGCTCGGGTGAGTGGAAAGACACCTCAGTCGTCGCCGATGAAGTCGTCATCAAGTTTCACCTCGTCGCCGCCAAGAAGTAAGCGGTCATCGACCCTCAAATTTATCCAGGAAAACACATGAAAAAGAATCTTCTGATTGCAGCAGCAGGTGCGCTGGTCGCGGTGGCATCGTTTAGCGTCATGGCTGAAGAAGCTACGTATCAGCTCGACCCCAGCCACACGTCCCCGAGTTTCGAAGCCGACCACTTTGGCGGCCTCTCGGTCTGGCGCGGCAAGTTCACCAAGGGCAGCGGTACGGTGACGCTCGATCGCGCGGCGAAGAGCGGCACGCTGGACGCGACCATCGATATGACGACGGTCGATATCGGCAATGAGAAACTGAATGGCGAACTGAAGAGCGCACAATTCTTCGATACCGAGAAATTCCCGACCGCGACTTACAAGGGTACGTCGATGAAGTTCAAGGGCGACGTGCCGGTGGAGGTGATCGGCGAGCTGACGTTCCATGGCGTGACGAAGCCGGTGAACCTGAAGATCGACTCGTTCAAATGCATCATGCATCCGATGCTGAAGAAAGAAGTGTGCGGCACGGAATCGACGGCAACGTTCGATCGCGGCGACTTCGGTGTGGATTACGGCAAGGCCTACGGCTTCAAGATGAAGACCACGCTGCACATTCAAGCCGAAGGCGTGAAGCAGTAAGCCAGACGTCTTTTCTCGCTGGGTAAGAAAACCGCTTCGAACCGAAGCGGTTTTTTTCGCCCCCGGGTTTTGCGAGCATTTCGATCCGGATTTCGGCGTGGCACAGTCGGCAGCGTTTGCACTTTGACCAACAGCCTGTCATACCGATATCAATAGGAGAAGTGCATGAGCAGTACACCCGCAGCAGTACCAATCATCCGTCCGGCCGCGTGGCGCGCCGTGGTGGCTGCGTCAATAGGTAATGCGCTCGAATGGTTCGACCTCGTGGTCTACGGGTTCTTCGCGGTCGTCATCTCGAAGTTGTTCTTCCCTTCGGGCAATGATTCAGTGTCTATCCTGCTGACACTCGGCACGTTCGGCGTGTCGTTTTTCATGCGGCCGCTTGGGGCCATCGTGCTCGGCGCATATGCCGACCGGGCGGGGCGCAAGGCCGCGCTCACGTTGTCCATTCTATTGATGATGATGGGTACGCTGATCATCGCCTTGTTGCCCACTTACTCGTCCATTGGAGTTGCCGCACCGTTGGTGCTGGTGCTCGCGCGCCTGATGCAGGGTTTTTCGGCCGGCGGTGAGTTCGGCAGCGCGACGGCGTTTCTTGCCGAGCACGTTCCCGGCCGGCGCGGTTTGTTCGCGAGCTGGCAGGTCGCGAGCCAGGGGCTGACCACGCTCCTGGCGGCAATCTTTGGCGTGGTGCTGACCGGCAATCTCTCACCGGAACAGATGAGTTCATGGGGCTGGCGAGTGCCGTTCATCTTCGGCTTGCTGATCGGGCCGGTGGCGTACTACATCCGCACGCGCCTTGACGAAACACCGGAATTCCTCGCCGCCGTCACTACGACAACGCCCTTGCGCGACACCTTCGCGTCGAACAAAGAGCGTTTGCTGATCGCGATTGGGACGGTGGTGCTGGGCACGGTAGCGACTTACCTCGTGCTCTTCATGCCGACGTATGCGATCCGGCAACTGGGACTCGCGCCGTCGGTGGCGTTCACCGCGATCCTGCTCACGGGCGCAATCCAGATGGTGCTCTCGCCCTTCGTAGGGCATCTCTCCGATACCCACGGCCGCACGCGCATCATGCTGGTCTCGGCGGTGCTGCTGCTTGTGCTGATCTATCCGCTGTTCACGTGGCTCGTCGGCCATCCGACATTCGGCACACTGCTGGTCGTTCAAGCCGTACTCGGCGTGTTGATGACAGGATATTTCGCGGCGTTGCCCGGGTTGTTATCGGAGATGTTTCCGGTGGCCACGCGCACGACCGGTATGTCGCTGGCCTATAACATTGCGGTCACGGTGTTCGGCGGATTCGGGCCGTTCATCATCACGTGGCTGATTGCATCGACGGGATCGAAAGCCGCGCCTAGCTTCTACCTGATTTTTGCCGCGGTGGTGAGTTTGGTAGCGTTGATGGCGGCGCGCAAGCGACTGGGATTCCGATGATGGTTCGTGCAACCGTCGCCTTATGAGTGCCGCTTCTGCTGCGCCTGCATGTAGGCGCGCAGAAGCTTGTTGATCCGCGTTTGATAACCCTGGCCTTGTTCCTTGAACCACGTCAGCACGTCGGCGTCCAGTCGCATGGTCACGGCCTGTTTCGGTGGTGTATGCAACTCGGCGCGTTGAAAGAAGTCGTCGCCGAGTTCGGGCATCTCGCTTGTGTCGATGCTGGAATCCGGCATGGCTTCCAGGCGCTTCCAGTCGGTCTTCGTTGTTTTGCTCATGGCCTGTGCTCCCACCCCTGATTCCGCGAGGCGCCGGTAAAGCGGTTCAATGTACGAGCGCGTGTCCGTAACGCTTTATTTCGGGCCGCGTGGCTTGGCGTGCAGAAATGATCCGGATGGTGTCGCCGCTGCGCTCGACGTACATGACCACGGCTACGATTAGTTTTGTCCATCCGAGCGCGATCCAGCGATCTTCTCCGAAGTTCTCCCTGCCGTCTGCCGCAGTCAGCACCGTATGCTTGAAAATTTCGACTGCGTCGGTGAAATCGATGCCGCGCTTGTGGATGTTGCTTCGATTCTTTACTTCGTCCCATTCGAATTGCATCGCGCCGCCTGTATTTACGATTGTACATACAATGTACGAGTTTAGAAATTATTTCGCGGCCTCCACGCCGTGCGGCCGTGCTGACGTCATCCACGAAATGTTGCAATCGCTGGATCAAAAGCAAAAAAGGCCGACTCTCTCGAATCGGCCTTTCACACTTTCAAACCCTGAATCTCACATCTGCAAGCTTGCGATCAAACCTCGGCGCCTGCGTTCGGATCGGCGGGATCGAACTTTGCCTTCTTGTCCTTCACCAGATCTTCGCGCTTCACGCCCAGCCACATGGCCAGCGCGGCAGCCACGAACACCGACGAGTAGATACCGAACAAGATCCCGACCGTCAGCGCCAGCGCGAAGTAATGCAGCGTCGCACCGCCGAACAGGAACATGGACAGCACCATCATTTCCGTACAACCGTGGGTGATGATGGTTCGCGACATCGTGCTGGTGATCGCGTGGTTGATTACTTCGATCACCGTCATCTTGCGTTGCTTGCGGAAGGTTTCGCGAATCCGGTCGAAGATAACGACCGACTCGTTCACCGAATAGCCCAGCACCGCAAGAATGGCCGCCAGCACGGAGAGCGAAAACTCCCACTGGAAGAACGCGAAGAAACCGAGAATGATCACCACGTCGTGCAAGTTGGCGATCACGCCCGCCACCGCATATTTCCACTCGAAGCGGAACGACAGGTAGATCACAATGCCGATCACCACGCACGCCAGGGCAAGCAAGCCGTTGGTCACGAGTTCCTTACCGACCTGCGGACCGACGAACTCGACACGCTGCAACTGCGCTTGCGCGTCCTGGCTCTTCAGCGCGGCCATCACCTGATCGCTCTGTTGCGCCGACGTCAAACCCTGCTTCAACGGCAAGCGGATCAGCACGTCGCGTGACGTACCGAAGTTCTGCACCTGAGCGTCGGGATAACCGAGCTTGCTCATCGTGCTGCGCACCGGTTCAAGCGGCACCGCTTGCGGATATTGCACTTCCACCACGGTGCCGCCAGTGAATTCCACCGACAGATGCAGCCCACGATGCACGAGGAAAAACACAGCCGCGAGGAACGTGATGAGCGAGATTGCGTTGAAAATCAACGCGCGCTGCATCAACGGCAAGTCGCGGTGAATACGAAAGAATTCCATGATTTATTCTCCGGGACTCAGTTGGACGAGCCGGGTTTTTTCGGTTCGATGCCAGGACCCGAGCGACGACGCGCAACCGGCTTGCCGGTGCGAACCGCCGGCGCGGCCTGCTTTTGCGAACGCGCGGGAACCGGTGCTTTGGCGCGTGCGGCGGGCTGGACGATTTCATCGACGGGGGAGTCGTCGCCGCGCTGATTGGCGAGGTACGCGGCGGTGGCCGCAGCCGTGTCGCTGCCTGCAGGACGCCAGACTTGACCGATTGCGAGCGACTGCAACTTCTTCTTGCCGCCGTACCAGAGGTTCACGAGGCCGCGCGAGAAAAACACGGCCGAGAACATCGACGTCAGGATGCCGATACAGTGCACGACCGCGAAGCCGCGAACCGGACCGGAGCCGAATGCGAGCAGCGCCAGACCTGCGATCAGCGTGGTCACGTTCGAGTCGACAATCGTGGCCCACGCATGCGCGAAACCGTTCTGGATAGCAAGCTGCGGCGGCGCGCCGTGACGCAGTTCCTCGCGAATGCGTTCGTTGATCAGCACGTTGGCGTCGATGGCCATACCGAGCGCCAGTGCAATAGCTGCAATACCCGGCAGCGTCAGCGTGGCCTGCAGCATCGACAGGATGGCGATCAGCAGCAACAGGTTCACCGACAGCGACAACATGGAGATCAGGCCGAACAGCATGTAGTACGCGATCATGAAGACGGCGATTGCCGCGAAACCGTACTGGACGGAATCGAAGCCCTTCTTGATGTTGTCGGCGCCAAGGCTCGGGCCGATCGTGCGTTCTTCGATGATGTCCATGGGAGCCGCGAGCGAACCTGCGCGCAGCAGCAGCGCCAGGTCGGCGGCGGCTTGCGGCGAAGGCTGGCCGGTGATCTGGAAGCGATCGCCGAGTTCGGACTGGATGGTCGCGACCGTCAGCACTTCGCCCTTGCCCTTTTCGAACAGGATCATGGCCATCGGCTTGCCGATGTTGTCGCGCGACACGCTGCTCACCGCGCGGCCGCCGGCTGCGTCCAGGCGAATATTCACCGACGGACGCTGGTGTTCGTCGAATCCCGCCGATGCGTCGATGATCCGGTCACCCGTGAAAATCACCTGCTTTCTCACGAGCGTCGGACCGGTATTGCCCTGCGTGAAGAGTTCGTCGCCGGGAGGAACCGGGTCGTTCGCACCGGGATGGGTGTTGGTCGGATCGGCGAGACGGGCTTCAAGCGTCGCCGTCCGGCCGATGATGTCCTTCGCCTTTGCGGTGTCCTGCACGCCCGGCAATTCGACCACGATCCGGTCGGAGCCTTGCTGCTGGATCACCGGTTCAGCCACGCCGAGTTCGTTCACGCGGTTATGCAGCGTAACGATGTTCTGCTTGAGCGCGCTGTCTTCTGCCAGCTTCTGGGCCGCCGGCGTGAACGTGCCGACCACTTGGTAACCGTCACCGCCCTGACGCGTCGCCCATTGCAGTTCGCTCAAACCGGTCGACAGCGTCGTGCGCGCGGCATCGGCTGCGGCCTGGTCGGCGAAATTGACCACGACCGACTGATTCACGCGATTCACACCGCCATCGCGGATGTTTTTATCGCGTAAAAGCGCACGGGCGTCGGCGGCGTTCGAATCGAGCTTCTTGTTCAGCGCACCCGCCATGTCCACTTGCAACAGGAAGTGGACGCCGCCGCGCAAGTCGAGGCCGAGGTACATTGGCAAGGCATGCAACGCGGTCAGCCAGCGCGGCGAGGCCGCTTGCAGATTCAGCGCGACGATGTATTGCGGATCGCTCGGGTCGCTGTTGAGCGTCTTCTGCAACAGGTCCTTCACGCGCAATTGCGTGTCCGTATCTTTCAGGCGCACGCGAATGTTGGCGTTGAGCGACGAATTGTCGAACGTCACTTCATCTGGCGTCACCTTGTCGGCGGCCAGCGCGTTTTCGACGTTGGCAAGCGTTGATGAGTCCAGCTTGACCGTTGCCTTGCCGCTCGATACCTGCACCGCCGGCGCTTCGCCGAAAAAATTGGGCAGTGTATAGACGAGGCCGATGACGAGCGCCACCAGCATCACGGCATATTTCCAAAGTGGGTAGCGATTCATGGGGATGGCCGAACAGGAGAGTTGGCGAGGAAGGGTAAGCGATGCGTCCGGCGATGAGCGGGCAACTGGCCGCGGAGGCCGCGCCGGACGCGAGAAAAGTTGGCCTTAGAGCGACTTGATCGTGCCTTTCGGGAGGATAGTCGTGACAGCAGCCTTCTGGATGGTGATTTCCGTGCCTTCCGAAATTTCGACGCCAACGTACGCGTCCGTCACCTTCGTCACCTTACCGACGATACCGCCGTTCGTTACCACTTCATCGCCCTTCGCCATGGCAGACAGCATGTTGCGATGTTCCTTCTGACGCTTCATTTGCGGGCGAATCATGATGAAGTACAGCACCGCAAACATCAAAATGAGCGGCAAAAAACTCATGATGCTCGACTGGGCGCCATCAGCACCGCCGCCGAAGGCTTTTGAAATAAACTCCACGTTGGTCTCTCCGTTATAACGATCAGAAAATTAGCCCGCTATTCTACCACCGGGCCACGCCGCGCAAGCGCGGAATGCGCTTTGTGATCAAGCTGTTAAAGCGCGACGTAAAGCAATTGTAATGTTTATCGCGCCGATTGCAGATTCAATGGCCGAACGTTAGCCATCCGGTCAGTCAATTCCCCGTGCCCGATTCTCTTGAAACTGCTTCACGAATGTGTCGAAGGTGTGATTTTCAATCGAATCGCGGATTTCCTGCATGAGCTGCAAGTAGTAGTGCAGGTTGTGAATTGTGTTCAGTTGCGAGCCGAGAATTTCGCCCACCCGATGCAAGTGGTGCAGATAACCGCGCGTGAAATTGCGGCAGGTGTAGCAGCCGCAGGTTTCATCGAGCGGCTTGAGCGAGTTCTTGTGCGCGGCGTTGCGGATCTTGACGTCGCCGAAACGCGTGAACAGCCAGCCGTTGCGCGCGTTGCGGGTGGGCATCACGCAGTCGAACATGTCGACGCCCGACGCCACGCCTGCCACCAGGTCTTCGGGCGTGCCAACGCCCATCAGGTAATGCGGTTTATCGGCCGGAAGCTTCGGGACGATACGTTCCAGCACGCGCATCATGTCCTCCTTCGGTTCGCCGACGGACAAACCGCCAATCGCGAAGCCGTGGAAACCGATGTCGGCGAGACCGGCCAGCGATTCGTCGCGCAGATCCTCGAACATGCCGCCCTGGACGATGCCGAACAGTGCGTTCGGATTTTCACCTTTGGCGAATTCATCGACGGAACGCTTGGCCCAGCGCATCGACATGCGCATGGAATCGGCCGCGTCCTGATGCGGCGTGGGCACGCCGTTGGTCGCGTACGGCGTGCATTCGTCGAACTGCATCACGATGTCCGAGTTCAGCACCTTCTGGATCTGCATCGAGATTTCCGGCGATAAAAACAGCTTGTCGCCGTTGATAGGTGACGCGAACGTGACGCCATCTTCGGTGATCTTGCGCAGATCGCCGAGGGAAAAAACCTGAAAACCGCCGGAATCGGTGAGGATTGGACGCTGCCAGTTCATGAACCGATGCAACCCGCCATGCGCGGCGATGGTTTCCAGCCCGGGGCGCAGCCAGAGGTGAAAGGTGTTGCCGAGGATGATCTGCGCGTTCATTTCCTCGAGCTCGCGCGGCGCGACGGCTTTCACCGTGCCGTACGTGCCGACGGGCATGAAGATCGGTGTTTCGACCACGCCGTGGTTCAACGTGACGCGGCCGCGGCGGGCTTTGCCGTCGGTGGTGATCAGCTCGAACTTGAGGCCGTTCGCGGGTTGGGCCGTTGCATCGATCGTATCGGCTGCGTTGCTTACTTCGGTCATTCAAAAGCTCCTGTGCCACCGGAAAACAGTCCGGCGCAAATGGGGAAATGTTGTTGGGGCACTGCATTATTCAGTGCCCTGATCGGTCGCGGGCGTGGGGCAGGGGGATCTTGCCGGGTGAACGATTCGCCTCGGCAGGCCGAACGCGGCGCTTTGCGCTCAACCGCGCCGGATCGCGTGCCAATCGTTTCTTCCAGCGTCGTCATTTTCACTGTCTCAAGCCGCCGCTTGCCGCGTAAGCAGCATCGCGTCGCCGTAACTGAAAAATCGATACCGCTCTTCAATCGCGTGCGCGTACGCCGCACGGATCGCGTCCATGCCGGCGAACGCCGAGACCAGCATCATCAGCGTCGACTTAGGCAAATGGAAATTCGTCACGAGTCGGTCGACGACGCGAAATTCGTAGCCCGGCGTGATGAAAATGTCCGTTTCGGCGCTGGTTTCGGATAGCGGCCGGCCGGCTTCAGCCGCATCGCGGGCAGCCGCTTCGAGTGCTCGCAGCGACGTTGTCCCGACGGCGATGACACGATTGCCCCGCGCTTTTGTCGCCGTGATCTTGTCGGCGAGGGCCTGCGGCAGCCGATACCATTCGCTATGCATCCGATGCTCCGCGAGATTCTCCACGCGCACCGGCTGGAACGTGCCCGCGCCAACATGCAGCGTCAGCGTCGCGCGCTCCACGCCGCGGGCGTCGAGAGCGGCGAAGAGCGCCGGGTCGAAGTGCAGGCCTGCCGTGGGCGCCGCGACCGCGCCGGGGTTGGCTGCATAGACCGTCTGGTAGCGGGTTTCATCGAAGGCGTCAGGATCGTGTTCGATATACGGCGGCAGCGGCAAGCGGCCATATTGCTCGATCAGCGTCAGGCAATCCGCCGGGAAATGCAGCGTGTAGAACGGCTCGACTCGCTCGCCGACGGTGACTTCGAAGGCATCGGCGAGAACGAGCTTCGTGCCCGGCAACGGGCTTTTGCTCGCCCGGATCTGCGCGAGCGCGGTCGTCGCGCCGGTCAAACGCTCGATCAACACCTCGATGCGGCCACCGCTGGCCTTCTGGCCGAGGAACCGCGCCTTCAGGACTTTGGTATCGTTGAATACGAGCAGGTCGCCGGGTTCGAGCAGGCTGGGCAACTCGGTGAAATGGCGATCGGTAAAAGAGGCCGTCGCGGCGCGATTATTCACGTCGAGCAAACGGCTCGCGCTGCGCTCGGTGAGCGCCGTTTGCGCGATCAGCTCGGGCGGCAGATTAAAATCGAAGTCGGAAAGCGTGAACATGGGGAAAGCAGGTCGATGCGCAATGATGCGCGCGTGATTTTGGCAAAAGCGCTTGGCCAGGCAGCGCGGGTGTGCGCTTCGTTCTTGAGCGTATGCAGTGTCGTCGCTCGCCGCGTTTCCGGGCGCTGTAACGAGCCCGCACATGGCGTGCGGCGTGCTGCTGTTATGGGCGCCGCCGAGTCGAACGAAGCCGATATTGTACTTTGAAGAGATTAGATGCCCTTGTCCGACCGCCGCTTGCTCGTTGCTCCCGACGCCGAAAATGCTCCCGAAGCAGCCGGAGAACCGGACGCGCCTATGCAAAAGCGCAAGCGTGCACGGGCGGGTGGCGCGAAAAAGCTCGCGGATCTGGAGATCGCCGCGGACAAGGTCCAGCCGTTGAAACCCGCCGCCGCGCCGCCCAAACCCGTCGATAAACTCGCCAAGCTCGGCCTCAAATCCGATATCGATCTCGTTCTGCATCTGCCAATGCGTTACGAGGACGAAACCAGCATTACGCCCATCGGCCATCTGATTCCTGGCGACAACACGCAGACCGAAGGCGTCGTTTTCGACAACGAGATTGCGTACCGGCCGCGCCGCCAGCTGCTCGTCAAGATCCACGACGACGCCGGCGATGAACTCACGCTGCGTTTTCTGAATTTCTACGGCTCGCAGGTCAAGCAGATGGCGATCGGCGTGCGTCTGCGGGTTCGCGGCGATGTGCGCGGTGGCTTTTTCGGCATGGAGATGGTGCATCCGGCGGTGCGTCCCGTCGATGAAGACACGCCGCTGCCGCAAGCGCTGACGCCCGTGTATCCGAGCACGGCGGGGGTGTCGCAGGCGTATTTGCGCAAGGCCATCGACAGCGCGTTGTCGCGGGTTCATCTGCCGGAGTTGCTGCCGGAGAAAATCGCCCGCGCGCATCTTCAGCCGCTGAACGTGCCCGCCTTGCTCGACGCTGTAAAAACGCTGCATCACCCGCACGCCGATTCCGATGAACACGCGTTGATCGACGGTACGCATCCGGCGTGGACGCGCATCAAGTTCGAGGAATTGCTGGCGCAGCAGTTGTCGCTCAAACGCGCACATGAAGAGCGCCGCAGCCGTGCCGCCCCGGTGATGCCGCGTTTGTCGAACGTGCCCGAATCGCTGGTCGCGCGCTTCCTGCAGACGTTGCCATTCAAGCTGACCGGCGCGCAGGAACGCGTGTGCGCCGAGATCTCAGGCGAACTCATGTTGCCGCATCCGATGCAGCGCCTGTTGCAGGGCGACGTGGGCAGCGGCAAGACCATCGTGGCCGCGCTCGCTGCCGCGCAAGCCATCGATGCCGGTTTTCAGGCTGCGTTGATGGCGCCAACCGAAATTCTCGCCGAACAGCACGCACGCAAGCTGCGCGGCTGGCTCGAGCCGCTCGGCGTGACGGTCGCGTGGCTCGCCGGCAGCCTGAAAGCGAAGGAAAAACGCGCGGCGCTTGAAGCGGCGGCATCGGGCGCGGCGCAACTTGTGATCGGCACGCACGCGATCATTCAGGACGCGGTGGAGTTCGCTCGCCTCGGGTTTGTGATCGTCGATGAACAGCATCGTTTTGGCGTCGCTCAGCGGCTCGCGCTGCGCGCCAAGGCGCACAAGGCGGCCGACGGCGTGCACAACTTCCAGCCGCATCAACTGATGATGTCGGCCACGCCGATTCCGCGCACGCTCGCCATGACGTATTACGCGGATCTGGACGTTTCGACCATCGACGAATTGCCGCCTGGGCGAACGCCGATCCTGACAAAACTCGTCGCCGATAACCGCCGGGAAGAGGTCATCGCCCGCGTTCGGGAAGCGGCGCTGACCGGGCGGCAAGTGTATTGGGTGTGCCCGCTGATCGAGGAAAGCGAGACGCTGCAGTTGCAGACGGCCGTGGAAACCTACGAAACGCTCGTCGCGGCGCTTCCGGAGTTGCGCATTGGACTTGTGCATGGGCGTTTGCCGCCAGCAGAAAAAGCCGCCGTCATGGAGGCCTTCACGCGCGCCGAAGTGCAGCTATTGGTGGCAACGACCGTCATCGAGGTGGGCGTGGATGTGCCGAATGCCTCGCTGATGGTGATCGAGCACGCCGAGCGTTTTGGTCTCGCGCAGCTTCACCAGTTGCGCGGCCGCGTGGGGCGGGGCAGCGCGGCTTCCGTGTGCGTGCTGATGTACGCCGGGCCGCTGTCCCAAACCGCGCGCGCGCGTTTGCAGACCATGCGCGAAACCACCGATGGCTTCGAAATCGCCCGCCGTGACCTCGAGATACGTGGCCCCGGCGAATTCCTCGGTGCGCGTCAATCCGGTGCGGCGATGCTGCGCTTCGCGAGCCTGGAAAACGACGGCTGGCTGATCGAACCGGCGCGGGCTGCAGCCGATCAGATGCTCGCGCAGTTCCCCGAGGCGGTCACCAATCACCTCGCGCGCTGGCTCGGAGCGCGCGAGCAATATCTGAAAGCTTGAACTTGGAGCCGTTTTGCCGGTCTGTGAGCCACGGCGTTCAGGCGCGGCGTGCCCCGGGTTGGCTAATTGCCTTGGCGGGTGTATAAGTCAAATCCTATCGATTCAATGACTCTGATTGGCCCCTAATGACCCTAACCGAATTGAAGTACATCGTTGCGGTGGCGCGCGAGCGGCATTTTGGCCGTGCGGCCGAGGCGTGTTTCGTGAGTCAGCCGACCTTGTCCGTGGCAATCAAGAAGCTGGAAGACGAGCTGAACGTGCAGATTTTCGAGCGCGGCACGAGCGAAGTCAGTGTCACGCCGATCGGCGAGCAGATCGTCACGCAAGCGCAGCGCGTTCTGGAACAAACCCTCGCCATCAAGGAAATCGCCAAGCAGGGCAAGGACCCGCTGGTCGGGCCGCTGCGCCTCGGCGTGATCTACACGATCGGGCCGTATCTCCTTCCCACGCTCGTCAAGCAGATGATCAAGCGCGTTCCGCAGATGCCGCTGATGCTGCAGGAAAATTACACGCTCAAGTTGATTGAGTTGCTGAAGCAGGGCGAAATCGATGTCGCCATCATGGCGCTGCCGTTTCCCGAAACGGGTCTGATGGTGCGCCCGCTGTTCGACGAACCTTTCGTGGTCGCCATGCCGGCCGGCCATCCGTGGGAAAACCGCGCCAAGATCAATGCCGACGACCTGAAGCTGGAAACCATGCTGCTGCTGGGTAGCGGCCATTGTTTCCGCGATCACGTGCTCGGCGTCTGCCCCGAACTGATGCGCTTTTCGCAGAATGCCGACGGGATTCAGAAGACGTTCGAGGGGTCGTCGCTCGAAACCATCCGGCACATGGTCGCTAGCGGCGTCGGGATTACGGTGCTGCCGCGGATGTCGGTGATGGAAGTAAAACCGCATGCGGGCGGAGTGGATGCCGGTTTGCTGAGCTACGTTCCCTTCGAGGACCCGATTCCAGACCGGCGCGTCGTGCTGGCCTGGCGCAAGAGTTTCACGCGGATGCCGGCTATCGAGGCTATCTGCGACGCCGTTGCTGCCTGCAATATTCCGGGCGTCACGCGGCTCGAGTTGCCCGCCGCCGTCAGTTAACCGCCTCAAAGCCGTTTCCAGCTTGCACCGCGCCCTTGACGGGCGCGGATTCCGGCCCCATTTCCCCTTCTCCTCAAAATCAAGCGCACTTGAAATTTGCTTGGCCTATCGGATAGATTAAATTAATTGAATTCGATATCAAGATAGTTTTTGCTATTCTTGCCTCCATGGGTCGGCTCCGATCCACCAGAACAAACCGGAGGAAGCCATGACGCTGATTGCCCGCCAGGCCACGCAACTTACCGCGAGATATCGCGAAGCAAGAACCGTTGTAGTGGACGTGCTAGCCAGTTTCGCCGGCACCTGCTGAAACTTCCCCGACATAACGTTTCGTCCCCGACAAATTTCACGGAGTAATCGATGACCAATCCGATGACCAATCGCATCCTCACCACAGCAGCAGGCGCGCCTGTCGGCGATAACCAGAACTCGATGACCGCCGGCCCGCGCGGCCCGATCGCGCTGCAGGATTTCTGGCTGATCGAAAAGCTCGCGCATTTCGACCGTGAAGTGATTCCTGAGCGCCGTGTGCACGCCAAAGGATCGGGCGCGTTCGGCACGCTCACCGTTACGCACGATATTTCCCGCTTCACGAAAGCGAAAGTGTTCGCGGAAGTCGGCAAGCAAACGCCATTGTTCATGCGCTTTTCGACGGTTGCGGGTGAGCGCGGCGCGGCTGACGCCGAGCGCGACGTGCGTGGTTTCTCGATCAAGTTCTATACGCAAGAAGGCAATTGGGATGTGGTCGGCAATAACACGCCGGTGTTTTTCATCCGCGATCCGTTGAAGTTCCCTGACTTCATCCACACGCAAAAGCGCGATCCGTACACCAACATGCGCAGCAACGTGGCGGCGTGGGACTTCTGGTCGCGGCATCCTGAGTCGTTGCATCAGGTCACCATCCTGATGAGCGATCGCGGGATTCCGAAGAGCTATCGGCAGATGCATGGTTTCGGCTCGCACACGTATTCGTTCATCAACGCGAACAACGAGCGCTTCTATGTGAAGTTCCACTTCAAGTCGCAACAGCCGCTCGAGAATTTCACCGATGCCGAAGCCGCAGCGGTCGTGGGCGGCGATCGGGAAAGCGCGCAGCGCGATCTGGTGGACAACATCGATCGCGGCAACTTCCCGAAGTGGAATTTCCGCATCCAGGTGATGACGGAGGCGCAAGCGGCGACGTATCGGATGAATCCGTTCGACATCACCAAAGTGTGGCCGCACAAGGATTTCCCGCTGATCGACGTGGGTACGCTCGAGTTGAATCGCAACGCGGGCAACTATTTTGCTGACGTGGAGCAGTCGGCTTTTACGCCGGCGAACGTGGTGCCGGGTATCGGCTTCTCGCCGGATCGCTTGCTGCAAGGGCGCTTGTTCTCGTATGGCGACGCGCATCGGTATCGTCTTGGTATCAATCACCATCAGATTCCGGTGAACGCGCCGAAGGCCGCCGTGCAGAACTCGTTTCATCGCGATGGCGCCATGCGCACCGACGGCAACAGCGGCGGCCGCGTGAACTACGAGCCGAACCGCTTCGGCGACTTCGCGCAGGACGCGAGCGTGAACGAGCCGGCGTTGGCGGCGGGCGCGGTCGAGCGTTATGACCATCGTGAAGACGAGGATTACTACAGCCAGCCGGGCGCGCTCTTCCGTCTTTTCGACGACGCGCAGAAGCAGCGTTTCTTCGGCAACATCGCGCGACACATTCACGGTGTGCCGAACGAGATCGTCAAGGTGCAGATCGAGCATTTCCGTCGCGCCGATCCGGCGTATGCGGCGGGTGTCGTGGCTGCGTTGGCGGAACTGGGCCAGAAAGTAGAAACGGCTGACGCGGATATTGAAGCCGCAGTGAAGTAAGCAGGGCGGGGCACGTCAAGGTGTGTCCCGGTCGATTGAAAACGCAGGGCTCAAGGAGAGCGACGATGACACAAGCGATCATGACACTCGGACGGGCGGTGAATGGCATTGAGGCGAAGAGCCTGAACGCGTCGCGCGGCGTACGGCTCGCGATCGGCTTTGGTATCGTCGCGGCGAGTTACGCGGCGGTGATTATCGAAGGATTGCACGGTCTGAGTTTCGCCGGACTGTCCTGAAGACGCGTCGTCATGACGCGCCCGATAACCCTTGCGGCCCGCCTCTATGGCTGGTCGCGCCGCGTTTCTAAGATAAACTGACGAACGCTTGGCGGCCTCGGCAGCAGCTTCAGCCGGGTCGTGCGCATTGTTCGTATCACTCTCACGGAGTCACTATGGCGAAGAAAATCGCATCACCGGCTGTGAACATCGGTATCAGCGACAAAGACCGCAAGAAGATCGCCGACGGTTTGTCGCATCTATTGGCCGATACGTACACGCTGTATCTGAAGACCCATAATTTCCACTGGAATGTCACGGGGCCGATGTTCAACACGCTCCACCTGATGTTCGAAGGGCAGTACACGGAACTGGCGCTGGCGGTTGATTCGATCGCTGAACGTATTCGCGCGCTGGGCGTGTACGCACCGGGCAGCTATCGTGAGTTCGCGAAGCTGTCGTCCATCCCGGAAGCGGATGGCATTCCGGTTGCTGAAGAGATGATTCGCCAACTGGTGGAAGGGCAGGAAGCGGTTGTGCGCACGGCACGCGAGATTTTCCCGCTGACCGATAGCGCTAATGACGAACCGACGGCTGATCTGCTGACGCAGCGCATGCAGATTCATGAAAAGACTGCGTGGATGTTGCGCGCGATGCTGGGGCAGTGAGATTTTGGAGTTGATCGCCAGGGATTGAGCGTGGCGAATTGAATAGAGGAAGCCCCGCGTGCGGTCGAACGAGGGGCTTTTGTTTTTGTGGGACGTCGTTGTGAGGGATGTTTATCGCGCCGCATGTTTGTGCGTGATCAGCCGCCGAGCAACGGCTCGAGGCGAGACGCTGCCAATGGCTGCCCGGCTGTCAACAAGCCGGACGCCAGCATTGCGTCCGGCCGCCCGCACCGGCAAACCGAAAAAGAACCGCAAATCGCTGCTGCCTTAAAATAGCGTTACCGCCATTTGCCGTCGTCCATTGCCATGCTCGCTCGCCTTCCCCTTTACCTCCGCCTCGTCCGCATGGACAAGCCCATCGGCAGCTTGCTGTTGCTGTGGCCGACGCTCAACGCGTTGTGGATCGCATCGAGTGGTCACCCATCGCCGATGCTCCTTGTGATCTTCGTGCTCGGCACGCTGCTTATGCGCTCGGCGGGATGCGCGATCAACGACTACGCCGACCGCGACTTCGATAAACACGTGAAGCGCACTGAAAACCGCCCGATCACGTCCGGCAAGATTGCTGCGTGGGAAGCCGTGGCGCTGGCGGCGGCGTTATCGCTGATTGCGTTCCTGCTGATCCTGCCACTCAACACGCTGACGAAAGAACTCTCGGTGTTCGCGTTGTTTGTCGCGGGAAGCTATCCGTTCACCAAGCGGTTTTTCGCGATTCCGCAGGCGTATCTGGGCATCGCGTTTGGCTTCGGCATTCCGATGGCCTTCGCCGCCGTGCAGGACCACGTACCGCCGCTCGCGTGGATCATGCTCGCCGCTAACGTATTCTGGTCAGTCGCCTACGACACCGAATACGCGATGGTCGATCGCGACGACGACATCAAGATCGGCATCCGCACGTCGGCGCTGACGTTTGGCCGTTTCGACGTGCTCGCTATCATGCTGTGCTACGCGATAACGCTCGGGATCTACGTGTGGATCGGCGCGGCGTTGGCGTTCGGCGCGCTGTACTGGATCGGCTGGGCAGGAGCCGTGGCGTGTGCGATCTATCACTACACGCTGATCAAGAACCGCGAGCGCATGCCGTGCTTTGCCGCGTTCAAACATAACAACTGGCTCGGCGGCGTGCTGTTCGCGGGGATTGCGGCGCATTACGCCTTTATGCGTTGAGCGAGATTCAACTCGACGAGCGCCTGATGTACTTTAAATCCCCGTAAGGGAGCCACGCCAAGCCTTCTTGGAGCAGAGCCGGGCGGATCAGATCGGCTAAAGGACGCTCACGCAGGCGTGTCAAATAGCTACATACCTGGTAAGAAAAAGCCACGAATCCTAGTGGCTTTTTTCACTGAAAGAGAAGGCTTCACGCCTTGCCCAACTCCGCGCCCATCTCCTTCGCCCTTGCATCGGCAGCTAAAGCGCCACGGACGATAGCTTCCTTCACGCCGTGGGCATCAAAGGAAGCCAAAGCGGCGGCAGTCGTACCGCCCTTCGACGTCACCCGTTCCCGCAATACGCTCGCCGGTTCACCCGATTGCGCGGCCAGTTGCGCCGCGCCGGTAAACGTAGCCACTGCCAACGCACGGCCTTGGTCCTCGTCCATCCCAAGCTGGCGCGCCGCTTCCTGCATGGCCTCGATGAAATAAAACACGTACGCCGGACCGCTGCCCGAAATGGCTGTGACGGCGTCGATCTTCGCTTCGTCGTCGAACCAGACGGTCTCGCCGACTGCTTCCAATACCTTCGATGCCAGCGCTTTTCCCGCATCGTCAACACCGGGCAGCGCAGCCAAACCTGTCACGCCCATGCCGATGAGCGCAGGCGTGTTCGGCATCGTGCGGACAATCTGCGTATAGCCGCCGAGCCAGCGCGACAGATCGGCGGCGCGAATCCCGGCCGCGATACTGATCACCAATTGCTTCGACAACACCGGTTGCAACGCCGTGGCCACGTCCTTCAGCACTTGCGGTTTGACGGCGAGAAGGATCGCATCGTAGCCGGAAAGTTTCGAATCGATCGATGCGCCCGTCGCCACGCCAAACTGCTTTTCCGTGCGCTGCCGTGCTTCTTCGCCAGAGTCGACGACATAAAGATCCGCCGCCGCAACGCCGCGCTTGATCAAACCGCCGATGAGCGCCGACGCCATGTTGCCGCCACCGATAAATGCAATTTTCATAGTGAGTTCAGATCAAAGGTTCAGTTGGAATAATCGCGTGCGCCGAAGATAGCTGTGCCGATGCGAACCATCGTCGCGCCTTCGAGAATTGCGGCTTCAATATCCGCCGACATGCCCATGGAAAGCGTATCGAGTTCAAGTCCGTCTGCGCGCAAGGTGTCCATGATTTCACGCAGACGCCGATGCGGCACGCGTTGTTCGTCAAGCGTGCCGGCGGGTTCGGGAATGGCCATCAACCCGCGTAACCGCAAAAAAGGAAGCGCTACTATCTGGCGTGCGAGCGCCAGAGCCTCTTCCGGCGCAACGCCGCTTTTTGATTCCTCGCCGCTCACGTTGACCTGCAGACACACGTTGAGCGGCGCCATGCCGTCGGGCCGCTGCTCACTGAGACGCTGAGCGATCTTGAGGCGATCGACGGAATGCACCCAATCGAAATTCTCTGCGACCACCTTCGTCTTGTTCGACTGCAACGGTCCGATGAAATGCCACTCGATCTCGCTGCGCAGATCCGCGAGTTCCGCAATCTTTGCCACCGCTTCCTGCACGTAGTTTTCGCCGAACGCGCGTTGCCCGGCGTCGAAGGCGGCGCGGACATCTTCTGCAGGAAAGGTCTTCGATACCGCGAGCAACGCGACCAAAGACGCCTCGCGCGAAGCGTCAGCCGCCGCTTTCGCGATGCGCTGACGGACTTCGTCCAGGTGACGGGCTACAGGAGAGGAGGACATGGAATCGGACGCCGCATATCGAGTAAGCAGAGCCCCGATTATACGGACGCGGCGCCCCGGAACAGCAGGGGCCGGCCGGCGTTAGCCATACATCAGATGTTCGAGCAGTTGAATCCAGTGCACGACGGGCGTGGACGTGCCGCTCTGCAAGTGAGCGATACAGCCCACGTTCGCCGATACGATCATCTGCGGTTCCAGCTTCTCGAGCTTGTCGAGTTTCTGGTCGCGCAATGCATACGAGAGCTTCGGCTGGAGCACCGAATACGTGCCAGCCGAGCCGCAGCACAGATGGCTATCGGCGGGAAGATGCACTTCTATGCCCAACGCCGTCAGCAAATTCTCCACGTGGCCGCGAATCTGCTGACCATGCTGCAGTGTGCACGGCGGGTGAAACGCGACGGTGTGCACGGCGCGCCGCCTGACCATCGTCGTGAGTTCGTCCTCGTAGAGCGGCAGGATTTCGGCGAGGTCGCGCGTCAGGTCCACAATCCGCGCGGCCTTCTCCGCATAGTCCGGGTCATTGCGCAGCAGGTGCGCATATTCCTTCACCGTCGCGCCGCAGCCCGAGGCGTTCATGACGATCGCCTCCACGCTGTTTTCCACGTACGGCCACCATGCGTCGATGTTGTTGCGCACATCGTCCAGCGCTTCGTCGTTGTAGCCAAGATGCAGGCGGATCGCGCCACAACAGCCCGCGTCCGGCGCGGTCATTATCTGGATCCCCAACGCGTCGAACACCCGCGCGGTCGCGATGTTCACGTTCGGCATCATCGCGGGCTGCACGCAGCCGGCGAGCATCAGCATCTTGCGTTCGTGCGTACTGGCGGGCGGCACGAGGGGCCGTTGCGCGACTGGAATCTTCGTTCGCAAGGCTTTGGGCAACAGCGGCCGGAATTGCTGGCCGATCTTCATCGCGGGCGTGAACAGCTTGCTGTTCGGCAGGAAGTTGGCGAGCAGCTTGCGCTGCATGCGCTGGCCGAACGGCCGCTCCACTTTTTCTTCCACCACCTTCCGGCCAATCTCCACCAGCCGTCCGTATTGCACGCCCGATGGGCACGTGGTCTCGCAATTGCGGCACGTGAGGCAGCGGTCCAGATGCAGTTGCGTGCTGCGCGTGACCGGCGCGCCTTCCATCATCTGCTTGATCAGATAGATGCGCCCGCGCGGGCCATCGAGTTCATCGCCGAGGATCTGGTATGTCGGGCACGTCGCCGTGCAGAATCCGCAATGCACGCACTTGCGCAGGATGGCCTCGGCTTCTTCGCCATCGGCGGTGTTGCGCATGAAGTCGGCGAGGTTGGTTTGCATTGCGTGTGTCTTCAGTTCAGAAGTCGGGGTAGAGGCGGCCGCGATTGAAAATGCTCGCGGGATCGAATGCGGCTTTCAGACCGCGATGAATCTTCATCAGCGGGGCGGGCAAGGGCGTGAAGACGCCGGCGTTGCGGTCATACGCCGAGCCCAAGCGGAAGATGGTCGCGTGCCCGCCGGCCTGCTTGGCGCTGATGCGCACGGTTTGCGGATCGGCGTCGGTGATCCACCAGCGTTGCGCGCCGCCCCATTCCATCAGATGTGGACCGGGAAGGTGCATCGGTTCGGCAATCGATGGCAGGGAGAGCCGCCACAACGCGCACTTCGGCGGCAGCACGGCGAAGAACGGGTCGGATTGCTCACGCAAACCGTGCCAGAAACGCTCGGCTTCCACGGCGTCCACCACTTCGCCGCCCAACGATGTGCGCGCCGCTTTTACCGCCGCTTCCGCACCGCCCAGCCGCAGGGCCAGCGTGTGGTCGCGCCAGGCGCTGCCGGTCAGCGGCAACGGATGGCCGCTCCATTCGTTGAGCTTGCGCACGGCGTCGGTGTCGTTCATCTCGAACTTGAGCGTGGCTTCGGCAACGGGTTTCGGCAGGACTTTCACCGACACCTCCAGGATCAGCCCAAGCGTGCCGAGCGAACCTGCGAGCAGCCGCGAGACGTCGTAGCCCGCGACGTTCTTCACCACCTGGCCGCCGAAATGCAGTACGTGGCCCTGGCCGTTCATCACCACCGCGCCCAGCACGAAGTCGCGCGGCGCCCCGGCCGCGGCGCGTCGCGGGCCGGCGAGTCCGGCTGCAATGCAGCCGCCAAGCGTGGCGTTATGCCCGAAGTGCGGGGGCTCGAAGGGCAGCATCTGGCCACATTCGTCCAGTTCCGCTTCGATCTCGCTGAGCGGCGTACCGGCCTTCGCGGTGATCACGAGTTCGGCCGGGTCATATTCGATAATTCCGCGATGCGCCCGCGTATCGACTATCTCGCCTTGCAGCGCCTGCCCGTACCAGTCCTTCGTGCCGCCGCCGCGAATCCGTAGCGGGGTGTTGCTCGCCGTCGCGGCGCGTACACGCTCGGACCAGCTCGCGACAATGTCTTCCTCTGTCATGATGTCCCGCGTTTTATGGCTCTTGGGTCAGTGTATCGGCGCGTTCCTGCACGGCCACTCGTATAAACGTGGATACGTGTCCAGGTCGAACGCCTGGAAACAACCGCCGATACCTGAAAGGGACGTTTACTACCGCGCAACGTTTAGGAGCGCCGCCTAAACATGCCGCTTAAAAGCGTGGAATCTCGGGATGCGGCAGCAAGCCGCCGCGGATATGCATTTTCCCGTACTCGGCGCAACGCGCGCGTGTCGGGATGCCTTTGTCGGGATTGAGCAGGCCGGGGGGATCGAAGGCGCGCTTGATCGCGTGGAACGTGTCGCGTTCTTCCGGCGAAAACTGGACGCACATCGAGTTGATCTTCTCGATTCCCACACCATGCTCGCCCGTCACCGTACCGCCCAGTTCCACGCAGGTTTCCAGGATGTCGCAGCCGAATGCTTCGGCCCGGTGCCATTCGTCCATATTGTTGCCGTTGAACAGGATCAGCGGATGCATGTTGCCGTCGCCGGCGTGGAACACGTTCATGCAACGCAGTGCGTATTTGACCTCCATCTCTTCGATGCGCGCGAGCAGCGGCCCGATCTGGCGGCGCGGCACGGTGCCGTCCATACAGTAATAGTCAGGGGATATACGTCCGGCGGCCGGAAATGCGTTCTTGCGTCCTGACCAGAATTTCAGCCGTTCGGCCTCGGAGCGCGAAATCTGGATGCGATTCGCGCCGAATTCGCGCAGCACCGCCGTCATCCGCACGATTTCCTCCATGACTTCGTCGTGCGTGCCATCCGATTCGCACAGCAGGATTGCCTTGGCGTCGAGGTCGTAGCCCGCTTTCACGAACTCTTCCACGGCGCGTGTGGCAGGTTTGTCCATCATTTCAAGCCCGGCGGGAATGATGCCCGCCGCGATGATCGCTGCGACGGCGTTGCCGCCCTTCACGACGTCGTCGAAACTTGCCATGATCACCTGAGCCGTTTGCGGCTTGGGAATCAGCTTGACGGTGATCTCGGTGACGATGGCAAACATGCCCTCGCTGCCGATCAGCACGGCCAGCAGATCGAGCCCCGGCGCATCGAGTCCGAGCGAACCGAATTCGAGGATCTCGCCTTCCATCGATACAGCCCGCACGCGCATCACGTTGTGACACGTCAGACCGTATTTGAGACAGTGGACGCCGCCGGAATTCTCACTGACATTGCCGCCGATAGTGCAGGCAATCTGCGATGACGGATCGGGCGCGTAATAGAGCCCATAAGGCGCGGCGGCCTCGGATATGGAGAGATTGCGCACGCCCGGCTGTACCGTTGCGGTACGCGCGTACGGGTCGACTTCCACGATCTTGCGAAAGCGCGCGAGCGATAGCACGATTCCATGCCGGATCGGCATGGCTCCGCCCGACAAGCCCGTGCCCGCGCCACGCGGGACGATAGGCACGTCGAGCCGTGCGCAGATTTGTACGACGCGCTGAACCTGGGCTTCGGTTTCGGGCAGCGCAACAGCAAGCGGCAACCGCCTGTACGCCGCGAGCCCATCACATTCATACGCGGTCGTGTCTTCTTCGCGATACAGCAGACAATGCGTCGGCAGCACGGCCATCAACGCCTGGACCACTTCGCGCTGACGTTGCGCCAGCACTTCCGGCGAAAGCTCGGCGGGTGCGTTCATGTCTCCTCCCGGCGGTTTGTGCTCTGGAGTATTTCCAAAAAGCAGATCGTTGATCTTGCACCTGCGCGTCTCTGCCGTCGATTGGGCTAATTACGGGGACGGAGCATCTTTTCGGTCCAGCGCGTTTGTGCACCGGACACCTGCAGCAAACGATCAAGCGTCGTACGAAAAGATCTTGCCCGGGTTCATCAGGTTTTTTGGATCGAGCGCGTGTTTGATCGAGCGCATCACGCTGATTGCGTCCGCGCCGTGCTCCTCGATCATGAAACCCATCTTGTGCAGCCCGACGCCGTGCTCGCCAGTACACGTTCCGCCCATACGCAACGCGCGCTGCACAATGCGGTGATTGATCCGCTCGGCTTCTTCGAACTCTTCGGGCTTGGCGGGATCGAGCAGCATGGCGACGTGAAAATTGCCATCGCCGACGTGGCCGACGATCGGGCACGGCAGCGTGCTTGCCTTCAAGTCCTGCTCCGTTTCGATCACGCATTCGGCCAGCCGCGAGATCGGCACGCAGACGTCCGTGGTCACGGCGCGGCTGCCGGGCTTCAGTTGCAGCATCGCGAAATAGGCATTGTGACGCGCGTTCCAGAGACGGCTGCGGTCTTCCGGCCGAGTCGCCCATTCGAAATCGGTGCCGTTGTTTTGCGCGACGATTTCCTGCACCGTTTCCGCTTGCTCCTTCACGCTGCTTTCCGTGCCGTGGAACTCGAAGAACAGCATCGGCGATTCGCGGAACGTGAGATTCGAATGGCGGTTGATGGCGCGCACCGCGAGCGAATCCAGGAACTCGACACGCGCCACCGGCACACCCATCTGGATGGTTTCGATGGTCGCGCGCACGGCATCACCCATCGACGGAAACGCACACACTGCCGCCGATACCGCTTCCGGTTGCGGATAAAGCCGCACGGTGATTTCGACGATCACACCGAGCGTGCCTTCCGAGCCGACGAACAAACGCGTGAGGTCATATCCCGCCGACGATTTGCGCGCGCGGGTGCCGGTCTTGATAACGCGGCCATCGGCGAGTACGACGGTGAGGCCCAGCACGTTCTCGCGCATCGTGCCGTAGCGCACGGCGTTCGTGCCCGACGCACGCGTGGCCGACATTCCGCCGATGCTCGCGTCCGCGCCCGGATCGATGGGGAAAAACAGCCCGGTGTCCTTCAACGCTTCGTTCAACTGCTTACGCGAAATCCCCGGCTGGACGGTGACCGTCAGGTCTTCGGCGTCTATCGACAATACCTGGTTCAACCCGGACATATCGATGGATACGCCTCCCTGAACCGCCAGCAAATGACCTTCCAGCGACGAACCGTTGCCGTACGGAATGACCGGGACATCGTGTTCGGCACAGAGCCGGACCACGGTCTGGACGTCTTCCGTACTGGTCACGAACACGACAGCGTCAGGCAGTTGCGGATCGAACGGCGATTCGTCGCGGCCGTGATGCTCGCGGACCGCAGCGGTGGTCGAGACACGCTCGCCGAACGCAGCTTTCAGCGCGTCGAGCAGGGCAGTGGGGAAGGTGCGGCGGACAGCGAGCGGCGGGACGGGATGATTCACGGCATGTCTCCGGACATCGGTGCAATGGCATGTTGGGATGCACGAAAACTCGCATCGAAATGCGGGATTCATGCGTTTTATGAGCTTATTTTACGCTGATAGCCCGCATCGAGCCCGCGCCCGGACGTTGCCTATAATGAGCGCGGACGCTGACCGGCGCTCTGTGTCACTTGGAGAACATCATGGGCAATCGCCTGAGCAAGATATCGACGCGCACCGGCGACGACGGCACGACCGGCCTAGGCGATGGCAGCCGCGTGCAAAAGGACGACGCGCGAGTAACCGCGATCGGTGATGTCGATGAACTCAATTCGCAGCTCGGCGTGCTGCTGTGCGAGCCGCTCCCCGACGACGTGCGAGCGGCGTTGGTCGCGATCCAGCACGATCTCTTCGATCTCGGCGGCGAGCTTTGCATTCCCGGCCATTCGATGATCGAGAAATCGCATCTTGCTCGTATCGATGAACGGATCGCCGAATACAACGCAACTCTGCCGCCGCTGAAGGAATTCATTCTGCCCGGCGGATCGCGGGCAGCTTCCCTTGCACATGTCGGCAGGACGGTGTGCCGGCGCGCAGAGCGGTCGATTGTTGCGCTCGGGCGCGTGGACAAGATCAACGCGGCGCCGCGGCAGTACGTGAACCGGCTATCCGATTTGCTGTTTGTGCTGGCGCGGGTGTTGAATCGCGCCGATGGTGGCTCGGACGTGTTGTGGAACCACGAACGGAAGGTTTAGGGCGGCCATGACCGACATGAAGGCTGCGAGAATCCGCAGCCTTCATGTCGGTCACACTCAATCAGTTCCCGTTGCCGCGCGCCACACGCCGCTGCTTCACGGCGTCCGACAGCCCTTCCAGCACGTTCAAGCTGTCTTCCCAGCCGATGCACGCGTCGGTAACACTCTGCCCGTAGGTCAACTCGCAGCCTTCTTTCAGATCCTGCCGTCCGGCAACCAGATTCGATTCCACCATCACGCCGATGATCCGCTCATCGCCGCCTGCGATCTGCCGGCCGATATCGGCGCAAACCGGGATCTGGTTCTCATGCTTCTTCGAACTGTTCGCGTGGCTCGCATCGATCATCAGGCGCGCGGCCAGTCCGGCCTTGCTGATGTCGTTGCATGCGGCGTTCACGCTTTCCGCGTCGTAATTCGGCGTCTTGCCGCCGCGCAGGATGATGTGGCAGTCCTCGTTGCCGGCGGTCGACACGATGGCCGAATGGCCGCCCTTCGTCACCGAGAGGAAATGGTGAGGTTGCGACGCGGCCTTGATGGCGTCGACAGCAATCTTCACGTTGCCGTCGGTGCCGTTCTTGAAGCCGACCGGGCACGACAACCCCGACGCCAACTCCCGATGCACTTGCGATTCCGTCGTCCGCGCACCGATCGCGCCCCACGAAATCAGGTCGGCGATGTACTGCGGGCTGATCATGTCGAGGTATTCGGTGCCGGCCGGCAGACCCAGTTCGTTGATTCGCAGCAGCAATTCGCGTGCGGTCCGCAGACCGTCGTTGATCTTAAAGCTGTTGTCCATGTACGGGTCGTTGATCAAACCCTTCCAGCCGACCGTGGTCCGCGGCTTTTCGAAATACACCCGCATCACGATTTCAAGCTCACCGGCAAAACGCTGGCGCTGCTCGACGAGACGGCCCGCGTATTCCCGAGCAGCCTTGGTGTCGTGGATGGAACACGGCCCGACGATCACGATCAGACGGTCTTCCATGCCGTGGAGGATGCGGTGCATCGACTGGCGCGAGTTGTAGATCAGGGTGGAAACCGGCTCAGCGCAGGCGAACTCGCGGATCAGGTGAGCGGGGGGCGTCAGTTCTTTCAATTCGCGGATTCGGACATCGTCGGTGTTGTGCGGGGGCATGCTGGTTCTCCAGAAACTCGTTTTTGGTGCTGTGTTCGTTGGTCGTTACGTCCGACAGATCAGGGACAGTGCAAAAGTCGTCAAAAAAGTGGGCATAAAAAAACCGCCAGGCTGCGCTGGCGGTTTTTCGGGAAACTTGGGTTCTACAAAAACGACTCACCCCTCTCGATCCGCCAGCGGCTTGAGATGCCAAAAAAAGTAAAAATAAAACTTGGCGGACATGATGGTTTCGGTCGTTTGGGATTGGTTAAGCGTCTGGCTTTATAACCTTAAACACGCGCAGTTGGCAAGTTGTCAGTCTTTAAAATGCGGACAATCCGCGTGGTCGAGCACTATTTCACAGGAAATGTGAGCAATTCATGCGGTTTTCCCGCGCGACGCGCTCATATATCTCATGAGGCGCGGCGCGGGAAAATCAGCGGTTACACGCTCAAACCGTGCCACCTACCGTCATCTTTTCGATGCGCAAGGTTGGCTGACCGACGCCCACCGGCACGCTCTGGCCTTCCTTGCCGCACACGCCCACACCGCCGTCGAGCGCCATGTCGTTGCCGATCATGGTCACGTACTTGAGCGATTCCGGGCCGCTGCCGATCAGCGTTGCGCCCTTCACCGGATAGGTGATCTTGCCGTTCTCGATCATGTACGCCTCGGACGCGGAGAACACGAACTTGCCGTTGGTGATGTCGACCTGACCGCCGCCGAAATTCACCGCATACAAGCCGTTTTTCACCGATGCCAGGATTTCAGCGGGGTCTTTGTCGCCGTTGAGCATGTACGTGTTGGTCATGCGCGGCATGGGCAGGGCGGCATACGACTCACGCCGCGCGTTGCCTGTCACCGGCATCTTCATGAGACGAGCGTTCAGCGAATCCTGGATGTAACCCTTGAGAATGCCGTCCTCGATCAAGGTCGTGCATTGCGTAGGATTGCCTTCGTCGTCGATATTCAGCGAACCGCGCCGGTTCGGCAGCGTGCCGTCGTCGACGACCGTTACGCCCTTCGCCGCCACCCGCTCACCGATACGCCCCGCAAACGCCGACGATCCCTTGCGGTTGAAGTCACCCTCCAACCCGTGGCCGATTGCTTCGTGCAGCAACACGCCCGGCCAGCCCGGTCCGAGCACAACGGTCATTGCGCCGGCAGGAGCCGGGCGCGCATCGAGATTGACGAGTGCCGCGTGTACCGCCTGATCCACGTAGCTGGAGAGGATTTCGTCAGTGAAATAAGCGTAGTCGTAACGCCCGCCGCCACCGCCGCTGCCCATCTCGCGACGTCCGTCCTTTTCGGCGATCACCGTCACGGAGACACGCACGAGCGGCCGGATGTCAGCGGCCAGCGCACCGTCGCTGCGGGCGACCAGCACAACGTCGTATTCACCCGCGAGACCGGCCATGACCTGGACGATGCGCGGATCGCGGCCGCGCGCCATCTGCTCCACGCGTTCGAGCAATTTCACCTTCGCGGTGGCGTCGAGAGAAGTAAGCGGATCGGACGGCAGGTATAGATCGCGGCCGAACACGCCCGTCAGCGAGCTTGCCGACTTGATCTTGTGTTTGCCGCCGCCAGCCTTCGCAATGGCGCGCGTGGCGATAGCCGCCTGACGGATGGAGTCCGGCGACAGGTCGTCCGAATACGCGAACGCCGTCCGGTCACCCGACACGGCGCGCACGCCGACACCCTGATCGATGCTGAAGCTGCCCGATTTGACGATGCCTTCTTCCAGGCTCCACGCTTCGCTGCGCGTGGACTGGAAATAGAGATCCGCGTAATCCACGCGGTGCGTGAAGATCTCGGCCAGCGTGCGCGTAATCGTGGATTCGTCGAGGCCGTAGGGCGTCAGAAGAATCTCTTTCGCGGTGGCGAGATTTCGGATGCCGGGTTCGATGATGTTCATTCGTTGCCTGTGGCGAAGTCTGTGGGGATTAAAAGCATTCTAACGTTCGGGTGTTCGTGCGACATCCTGACAAAATGGAGGGGGTCCTCCGTAAAACAAGCTAACCCAGCACGCGATGGCGATAAGCCGGCAGGCTTTGCCGGACCGACGCGATACGTGCCGCATCAATCGTTCCGGCTACCACGCCCGCGCCTTCCGCCAGCACGGCCACGATTTCGCCCCACGGGTCGATCAGCATGCTGTGGCCCCAGGTCCGGCGGCCGTTTTCGTGTTTTCCGCCTTGCGCGGCGGCGAGCACGTAGCATTGGTTTTCGACCGCACGCGCCTTGAGCAGCGTTTCCCAGTGGGCTTCGCCGGTCGTGTAGGTGAACGCGGACGGCACGACCATCAACGCGCAATCGCCCATTTTTCTGTAAAGCTCGGGAAAACGCAGGTCGTAGCACACCGACAACCCGACGCGCCCGAATGGCGCCTCGAAGGTCTGCACTTCATTGCCTGGACAGATCGTGCGGGCTTCGTCAAAGGATTCCGTGCCTTTCTCGAAGTTGAACAGATGAATCTTGTCGTAGCGGGCGACCTGCTTGCCGGCGGGATCGAAGACCAGCGTGGTATTGAGCACACGGGATGCTTCAGACGACTCCAGCGGCAAGGTCCCACCGATCACCCATACGCGATGTTCGCGCGCCGCGTCCGCCAGGAACTGCTGGATCGGGCCGTGGCCGGGCGTTTCGCGGATTGCCAGTTTGTCCGTGTCCTTGAAACCCATGTAGCAGAAGTATTCCGGCAGCAGCACAAGCTGCGCGCCGTCGCGCGCGGCTTCGGCAATCAGCCTCCCGGCTTCCGCAATATTGCGCTCACGATCCGGCGCGCTCACCATTTGCAGCGCGGCAACATGGAACGTGCCGAGGGTGCTTTCGCTTGAACTTTCGCTCATGTCAGCCTGCTAAAAAGGGGGCGCGATGATGATCGAAATCGCCTGCCGCCAACCTTTAAACCGCTCAGTTGGGCACGGCTTCAGCGGGAGTTTCGATCTTACCCTGATCGCCTTTCACCCGCTGAATGACCGGTTTCGACCACGAGCCTGTAATGGAATAGTCGATGGTGAACGCTTTTCCAATCGACTTCGACAGCAGCAGATCGGCCACCAGCGTGCCGAGCCCGAGCAAAGGATTGATCACCGCTGCGCCCAGCGCCACGGCGCCCGCGCTGACCGTCGGGATGATCTTGGCGTGCAGGTCCTGCGTTTCCTTCGGCAGATTGACCAGTCCCTTCAGTTCGACGCGCGCGGGCGCCGTGATCATCGTGAAATCGTTGGTGCGGCCGATGCCGTTCTGAACCACGCCCGAGCCAGTGATCTTGTCGAACGGCAGCCCCTTGCCAACCACGTCCTGGAAATGCAGCGTGAGAAAGTGCGCCAGACTTTGCAGGCTGAGCACGCCGAGCAATTTGGCCGCGCCCGGATTGACCTTGAGAATCTGGCCGTGATGCAAGTCGACGTCCACCTTGCCGTTGAGCGTGGACAGATCCACGGCGGCCGGGCTGCCGTCCCAGCCGAGCTGGCCCGATACCGTGCCTTTGCCGTTCTTCACGGTGCGCGGCAGGCCCAGCCGTTCGACCAGCGCACCGGCATCCATGATGTCCAGCTTGAAATCGAGCGCGGTGCGGCGGGGGGCGTTGTCGTCGGCGTCGGGCGGATAACCCACGGGACCGCTGATCGTGCGCCAGTTGGCCGTGGCGGAGAGCTTCGCGTCCGGGTTGGTCAGGTCCAGCTTGTCCAGATACCAGACCGGCACCTTGTCCTCCACGTCGTTGCGCGCGTCGACTTCCAGACGCCCGAGCGTGCGTCCGCGCACCACGAGTTCGTTCACGATCAGGTCGATTGACGGCATGTTTTTCGGCGGCTTGCGGATCATCTGTCCGACCAGATCGGTTTCCTCTTTACCGGGAATCACGACTTTGCTGAATCGCGCCTGCAACGCGCCCGGACTTTCCTTCGTTGCACCGGGCATCCACTCGGCATTTCCCGTCACCTGATCCGACGCAATGTTCGCCTGCCACTTGCGGTCATCGCCACGATTGGCTCCGATCGATACATCTTTCCAGCGCCGGTTGAGCAGCTTGACCGTGGTGAAATGCAGCGCGAAGCGATTGGGCACGAACTGCTTCACGATCTGGGATTGAGTCTTCGGGTCGGGTTGCGGCATCGGCCCTAGTTCGGCGATGAATTTGCGCCACGCATCGGCATCGAGTTCGTCGATATCCACCGCGACCGTCACGCCTTGCGCCGGCAGATCGGCCGGCTTGTTCACGCCGATAGCACCACGCTCAACGGTCGGCGCCTCCTTGCCAACCCGCTTGAGCACATAGTGCGCATTCACCGGCCCGAGCGTGAGTTTCGCGTCGTGCTCCAGCGATGATCCGGCGACCGGCACGAACGTGAAGGCGAACGGCATTGGCGTGCCTTCGCTCTTGTTGAAGGGTGCGGGGAAGTCCAGCCCGAGGCCGGTCAGATCGGAACTGGCCTCGACGCGCGGCAACGCGTTTTTCATGCCGCGCAGATGCAGGTCGTACGGCGCGGTGCCGCTGATGTGCTTGAGAATTTGTGCAGCCTGCGCCTGATCGCGCGCGTTCAGGCCCTTGGCAGCATCGGCGCCTATGCGGCCGCTTACGTCGAAGGCGTAACTGCCGTCGGGTTTCACGTTGCCTGTGCCACGCACGTCGCCGCCCAGCAATTTCGCGGTGAGGCCATCGAGCGACACGGTCTTTTCGCCGAACCTCGCTCGCCCTTTGAGATCGGATAGCGGCGGAAATGCGCCGTATGCGAAGTCGTTACCATTAAACGTGAGCGCGCCTTTATAGCCTACGTGCTGCCGCATGCCCGGCGGCGGCGCGACACGCGGAATCAGCAGTTGCAGCGCCAGCGCGGCGTTGCCGGTTGCCTGAATCTTCGTTGCCACGTGGTGCGAGAGCGAGCCGAGCGAACTGTCTTCCACATAACGCAGCATGTCGGTGACCGGACCGCGCGCGTCGGCGTCGATCACCAGCTTCGATTCACGATTGCCCAGGTCCTCAATACGCCCCGTTGTCTTGACCACGCTCACGCCGAGATAACGGCCGCGTGAAATGTCGAAGCCCAGCTTGTTTTCGGCGAGATGAAACGTCCCGTCGATACCATCGAACGCCGGCCACACATTCGGCGTCCCGTTCGCCATGGTCTTGGGCGGATAGGGCGTCGGCTCGAACTTGCCGCCGGTGAACGGTGCGACGATGCGAAACTGGCCGGCATCGGGGAACTTTGAGTAGGGGAATTTCGTGAGGTCGCCGTGAATCTCGATAGTGGCGTTGCGCGAGATGCCGGCTTGCAAGGCGTGGCCCAGATACAGGCGCAATTTTTCGCTGATGCTGGTCGGCAGATAGTGCACAAGGCTCGTCACGTTCAGGCGCGCCGCCTTTGCCTTGAGATCGAGGGAACCGCGGCCTTCACCCTCGTTCCGATATTCCGCCGTCGCGCTCGCCTCGGTATCCGCGTTCCTGACGTGCAGCGTCTCCACGTGCGCGGCAATCGCCTTGTGTGGCTTGCCGGGTGCGTTGGTGAGGGTCCAGGTCACGCGGCCGTCGGCCTGATCGAGCACGAGACGCGGGTTATCGAAGACGCCGGGCACGGTGATCGCGGTGTTCTTCGTATCGATGATCGCGCTGCCGTGATCCTGGTCGGCATCAATACTGCCCCACAGGTTCTCCACACCCGGAATCCCGGCCCGAGGATGGTTGTTGATCGTCAATCCCGGCGGCGGCTCCTGGGCCTGCATACTCACGCCGTGCAAGTCGCCCTTTAGCGTGTAGCGCATCGGCGGTTCTGCGCCTGTCTGGCGCTGAGCTCGCGCTTGTGCGTCGGTTGTGGGCCTGGGGCGCTCGGTTTCCAGTGTGTAATTCGCGATCTGGCCACGCGGGTTGAAGCGGATCAGATCATTCTGCAACTTCGCCGGCAAAGGCAGTGCGCGCAAGAATTCTCCGAGAATGCCGAGATCGACGACATCGCCGGCCACGCCGAACATCTGCCCGCGCTTCAGGCTCGCCGCGCGGTATCGGCCGGTCAGCGTGTGCAGGGCGAGGAGGCGCGACACTGGCGTGCCGTCGGCCAGCGGTGGCTGGCCGAGTTCCGCGTGCAGGTTCGCGAGCTGCAGCGTGTATTCGTCGTCCTGCAGCGCGAGATTCCAGTTGAAGTCCGCGATCGGCACGTCGAGGCGCGGCTGCGTCGGACGCACGCGCAACGCGATGTCAGTTCCGGTCAGGTTGCCGCCCGCCGTTTGCAGCTTGCCGCTCGCGAAGTCGAGCCAGATGCGGTTGTCGAAACGGCCGCCGTAGGTGGCGAACGGCATCGTCACGTAGCGCGAGAGCATGGGCAGATCGACAGGACCCGTCGACAGATACGCTTGGCCCGTCCAGTTCGCCGGCCGGCCGGGCACGCTGAAGTGCGGCGTCCGGAAGTCCGCGCGAAAATCGAGCGGTCCGTGCAGCAGGTCGCCGTCGGGGGACGCCTGCAAGGCAACCCGGTGATGCGAGCCGTCGTTCAGAATGGCGAGCTTAATGCGCTTGAGCGCGAGTTCCGGTGCGCTGCGCTCGCCGTCGTGCCAGCGCAGCGTGCCGTCGCGCAGCACAATGGCTTGCTGCCTCAGCAGCCAGGTCATGAACGCGTCGTTGCCCGTGTGTTTCGCCTGGATCGGCACGCCGGCCACGCTGAACGCTCCGTCGGCGGCGCGGGAGATGACGACATCGGGGCCATCGACGGTGAGATTCGAGAGGACAGGGATGGGACCCAGCAGCGAGCGCCACGCGACCGTGGCGCTGGCGTGCGGCACGGCGAGACCCGGCGTGCCGTCAGCGGCGTCGATCCTGAGATTGTCGATATCGAACGAAGGCTGGATGCCGGACCACTTCGAGGTGAGGCGTCCTATATGCAACTGTGCATGGATTTTCGACGACACCATCTGCTCGATGCGCGGCCTGAACGCATCGATCTGGGGAAGCACGGCATAACGCAGCGCGAGGTAGATGCCGGCGACCGCGAAATACACTACGGCGACCAGCACCAGAAGGACTTTCAGCGCCCGCGATAGTGCGAGCTCGGCGCGACCACCTAGCTTCACAGGTACAGCTTCGGGTGGGTCGGCGAATTCCTTTCGGTCGGACATGCTGCGGCGGGTCGGCGATATGGTAGGTTTTCGAGATTTGACGTTGAAATGTAACACAGCGCGCATCGCAAAAAACTGCGGGAAGACGCTACGATGCGGCCGCTAAGCCGCGCCAGATGGCGTTTTGCGCATCTCGCGCGTGTTTGCGCAAAAGCCCCGGCATGCTGCCGGACTGGTATGTGAGCAATACGTGAGCAATGAGTGAGCCCGACCTTTCATGACCGACGCCGTTTTGCTGAGTTCCAGCACTTCCCACTACGCCGCGCGCATGTACGCAGCGCGTCCCGACTTGCCGGCGGCATTGGCCGAATGGTCGAAAGCGCCCATTCGCCGCGCGTGGATCGAAGCGCGGCTGAATGCGTTGTGCGACGAATGTTCGGCGTCGTCTTCAGGGGAGTCTTCAGGGGCGTCTTCAGGCAGCGGCCGGCTTGATGAAGCCGCGCTCAAGACCGCGCTTCGGCGGCTGCGCATCGAGGTCTTCTGCACGGTGATGGAACGCGATCTCGCCGGCCTTGCGCCTGTTGCCGAAGTCACGGGCGCAATGACCGATCTCGCCGAGCTGACCATCCAGCGCGCGCTTGCCGTGTTGTCGGCGGATCTGGAGGTCATGTTCGGCGAGCCGCGGGGACCGGATGGACAGCGCCTGACGCTGGGTGTCGTGGGAATGGGAAAACTCGGCGGGCGTGAGTTGAACGTGTCGTCGGATATCGATTTGATCTTCGTTTATGAAGAAGACGGTGAGACGACTGGCGGCGAGCGCGCGGCGATATCGACGCAGGAATATTTCACGCGGCTCGGCCGCAAGCTGATAGGTGCATTGGCCGAGGTGACGGAAGACGGTTATGTCTTTCGCGTCGATATGCGTCTGCGTCCGAACGGCGACGCCGGTCCGCTCGCGTGCGGGCTCGGCATGCTCGAAGAGTATTTCTATGTGCAGGGCCGCGAGTGGGAGCGATATGCGTGGATCAAGGGGCGGCTGGTGTCGGAGAGCGAGAGCGAAGCGGCGCAGCGGCTCGCGACGCAACTCGACGGGCTCGCCAAGCCGTTTATCTATCGGCGTTATCTCGACTATGGCGTGATCAGCGCGATTCGTGCGCTGCATCTGCAGATCCGTCAGGAAGCGCAGCGGCGTGCGTCGATGCGTCCCGACAAAGCCGACGACATCAAGCTCGGCCGCGGCGGCATTCGGGAGATCGAGTTCAGCGCCCAGGTGTTTCAATTGATTCGTGGCGGCCAGATTGCCGACCTGCGGATTCGTCCGACCTTGTCCGTGCTGAATCGCGCGGCGGCGCACGGGTTGATATCGGCGACTGTGTGCAGCGAACTCAGCGAGGCCTATTTGTTTCTGCGCAAGCTCGAGCATCGCTTGCAGTATCGAAGCGATGCCCAGACGCACGCGATGCCGGTCGCGCCGGAGGACCGCGCGGTGCTCGCCAAAACGATGGGTTTCGCCGATTACCCCGCGCTCACGGAAGCGCTGGAGGCGCATCGGGCGCGCGTGGAACATCAGTTCGACCAGATTTTCGCCGACAAGGTGAAGGGCGATGGCGGTTGCGCGGTCGCGGAAGATTCGGCGGCGTCGTGGGTCTGGAGCAGCGCGCTTGCCGACGACAGCGCCGAAGAGCAGTTACTCGAACGCGTGACGGAACTCGGTTTCACCGATGCCCCCGCCGTGCTGGCACGTTTGCGCAGCGTGTGGACATCGACGCGGTATGAAGGTTTGCCCGAGCGCAGCCGTGAACGTTTCGATATCGTCGCGCAGCGCGCGCTCGAAGCCGCACAGCGTGCCCAGCCGCCCGAACGGCGCGGCGACACCATCGCCCGGCTGTTCGACCTGCTCGAAGCGGTCAGCCGGCGCGGCGCTTATCTTGCCTTGCTGACCGAATATCCGACGGCGCTCGAGCGGGTATTGTCGGTGCTTGGTGCATCGCGTTGGGCGGCGGGTTATTTGATTCGCCATCCGCAGCTTCTCGACGAATTGCTCGACGACGAGGTGATCGCGAGCCCGTTCGACTGGTCGCAGTTCCGCGAGACCTTGCGTGCGCAGATTGCCGCCGCCGATGGCGCCGAGCAGCAGATGAACTTGCTGCGGCACGCGCATCAGGCCGAGGTGTTTCGCATTCTGCTGATCGATCTGGGCGGCAAGCTCACCGTCGAACATGTGAGCGATTTGTTGTCGGCGCTGGCTGATGCGGTGCTCGATGTCACTATCGAAACGGTGTGGTCGCAGTTTCCCAAGCGCCATCGCGAGGTGCCGCGTTTTTCTGTGATCGCTTACGGGAAGCTGGGCGGGAAGGAGCTTGGCTACGCTTCGGACCTGGACCTGATCTTTCTCCACGACGACCCCGAAGAAGCCGCCGCCGATATCTACGCGATGTTCGCGCGCCGCCTCGTCACGTGGCTTACCACGGCTACGGGCGCGGGCACCTTGTTCGACGTCGATTTGCGGCTGCGTCCAAATGGCGAATCGGGTTTGCTGGTGACGAGTCTGGAATCGTTCCGGCGTTATCAGATTCGTGAAGGCGATGCCGCGAATACGGCGTGGGTCTGGGAGCATCAGGCGTTGTCGCGTGCGCGTTATTGCGCCGGCGATGCCGAGATTGGCGCGCGTTTCGAGGAGATTCGCGCTCAGGTTCTCACGATGCCGCGAGATGCTGCCGCGCTCGCGCAAGAGATCGTCGCGATGCGCGAACGGGTGGACGCCGGGCATCCGAACCGGAGCAGGTTATTCGACTTGAAGCACGATCGCGGCGGGATGGTGGATATCGAGTTCATCGTGCAGTTTTGGGTGTTGCTGCACGCGCGGGAAGACGCCGAATTCGTGCGTAATATGGGCAATATTTCGCTGTTAGGGAGGGCCGCGGAGTTTGGGTTGATTAGCGCCGATGAGGCCGAAACGGTGGCGGCTGCGTATAGGCGGTATCGGAAGTTGCAGCACACGTTGAGGCTCGACGGCATGGAGAAGGCGCGCGTGGAACCGGACGTGGTTGCCGCGGAGAGGGAAGCAGTGATGGGGCTTTGGACGCGAGTGTTTGGGTAGGTGTTTTTGCTCGCGGCCGGACGGGCGAGCTTCCGTTGGTCGGTGACGAGGGAACCTCCCTGCGCCACCGGTGCGAGCCTATGCAGCCAGCATTTCCTTCGCATGCTTGCGCGTGGTGGCCGTGATCTCCAGCCCGCCGAGCATCCGTGCGACTTCCTCCACGCGCTTCGATTTATCCAGTGGCGTGACGGTGCTGACCGTCCCGCCCGTAGAGTCTCCGGTTTTCGCCACCTGGAAGTGATGATCGCCACGTGCCGCGACTTGCGGCAAATGCGTGACGCACAGCACTTGCCGGTCGCGGCCGAGTTGATGCAGCAAACGTCCTACAACTTCCGCGACGCCGCCGCCAATTCCCGTATCCACTTCGTCGAAGATCAACGTCGGAGTAGGGCTCGCCGTGCTTGCAATCACCGCCAGCGCGAGACTGATCCGAGCGAGTTCGCCGCCCGACGCGACCTTGGCCAGCGGCCGCAACGTCACGCCTGCATGACCGGCCACCCGGAATTCGATCTGTTCGAGCCCGTTCGCGCCACCCTCCGCGAGCGGCACGAGTGCGACTTCAAAACTCCCGCCGACCATCGATAATTCCTGCATACCCTGGGTGACGGCCTTGCCAAGCGACTTCGCGGCTTTCCCGCGCGCCTTCGACAACACCGTTGCCTCCGCCAGATAAGCCTCTTTCGCCTTGGCCACCGCGGCGCGCAATGCATCGAGATCGGCGGCGGCATCGAGCGCGGCTAATTGCTTGCGCCGCTCGGCATGTTCCTCGGGCAAGGCTTCGGGCTGCATGCGGAACTTGCGCGCCGCCGAATGCAATTGCTCCATCCGATGCTCGACCTGCGCCAGTCGGTTCGGATCGAGTTCGAGCCGCTGGGCGTAATGCGAGAGCGAATACGACGCTTCCTGCAATTGAATTTCGGCAGGTTCGAGCGAGGCGAGCACGTCGGCGAGCGCGGGATCGATATCGACCAGACTCCGTAGCTTCGACACGATCGCGGAAAGCTGCGTGATCATCGCTTCGTCCGACTCGGACAGCGCGTTCAACGCACCCTGCACACCATCGATCAAACTAGCCGAATGCGACAGCCGATGATGCTCGGCGCTCACTTCTTCCCACTCGCCCGGCTGTGGCGCGAGCTTGTCGAGTTCGCTCAATTGCCACGCGAGACGCTCCCGCTCCAGCTGTAACTCGCGATCGCGGTTCTGCGCCAGCTCCACCGCATGCGTCGCGTCGCGCCATACCCGATGCGCTCGCGCTACTTTTTGCGCGCTGTCGAGGAGGCCCGCGTGGGTATCGAAGAGTTCGCGCTGGGCGTCCGGACGCATCAACAATTGATGCGCGTGCTGGCCGTGGATATCGACGAGCATTTCGCTCAATTCGCGTAACTGCACGAGCGTGGCCGGTGTGCCGTTGATAAACGCACGCGAACGCCCGCTCGAATCGACCACGCGCCGCAGCATCACGGTATCGGCGTCGCCGACGGCGAGCGCGTGCTCGTCCAGCCAGCGCGATACCTGCGCGTGAGTCGAAAACTCGGCCGTGATATCCGCGCGCGCCTCGCCGGTGCGCACGATGCTCGCGTCTGCCCGGGCGCCGAGCGTGAGCGCGAGGGCGTCGATGAGAATCGACTTGCCGGCGCCGGTTTCGCCCGAAAATACGGTGAAGCCGCGCTCGAACTCGAGGTCTAGCGCGGCGACAATGACGAAGTCGCGAATCGAGAGATGGCGGAGCATGGGCGTCTTAGAGTTTCGTGGCGTCTTCGTGCGAGGGATATTCGTTCCAATGCAGCTTTTTGCGCAGCGTGGCGTAATGGCTATAACCGACCGGATGCAGCACCGGCACGGTATGGCGCGAACGCCGTACTTCAATGGTGTCGTTCAGTTCGACAGCGGTAAAAGACTGCATGTCGAAATTCACGTTTACGTCGCGCCCGCCAATAATTTGAATATCGACTTGCGAGTCGTCGGGCAGAACGATCGGTCGGTTGGACAGCGAATGCGGCGCGATGGGCACAAGTACGAAACCCTGCAATTGCGGATGCAGGATCGGCCCGGAGGAGGACAGTGCGTACGCGGTCGAACCCGTTGGCGTGGCGACGATCAGGCCGTCCGAGCGCTGGTTGTACATAAAGCGCCCATCTACCGAGACGCGCAGTTCCGCCATGCCCGAAAAGCCGCTGCGATTCACCACGACGTCGTTGAACGCAAGCGCGTGATAGATCGGCACACCGTCCCGGACAATGCGAGCCTCGAGCAAGGTCCGCTCTTCGCGCTCGAAACTGCCGGCCAGCATCTGCGGCACGAGTTCTTGCATTTCCGCCAGCGTGATGTCCGTGATGAAACCGAGCCGCCCGTGGTTTACACCGATCAGCGGCGTGCGATACGGCGCGAGTTGCCGGGCAATACCGAGCATGGTGCCGTCGCCGCCGAGCACGACCGCCGCGTCCGCGCGCGCGCCGATTTCGGGCGCGGTCAACGCCGGGTAGTCGGTCACGCCGACGTCCTGCGCCGTTTCCGCTTCGAACACGACGTCAAAGCCGCGTTTCGCGATACAAGCGGCGAGCGCCGTCAGCGGCTCCTTGATGCCGGGCGTATTGTTGCGCCCCACGAGCGCGACAGTCTTGAATTGGGTACCAATTTCCATGCCGGCATTACACCATAGGTGAGTGTCGAAAAGAACCGTGAGCCGCGTCCGTAACACCTCCGGGTTGCCTCGGGTTGCGTCCGCGGTGTCTTGGTACGCTAAGCCTCAGGCTCGACGGCGAATTGTCGTTAGAATGGTGTAGATCATGAATTGATGACGGGTGAGTCAACTACCCCGCCCTGAAGGGCGGAGCTTGCAGAATACCGCGAGCTCAGGTTG